>CAXTWQ010000093.1:0-22446 GCA_964248065.1 uncultured Bryobacteraceae bacterium
CGCGCGTACAACTCCAGTGCAATCAGAGGCAACTGGCCGTAAGCGAGTTGTCTTCATCTCGGGCGAGGGATCTACACCAGGGCATCAATATCGGGTTGCGAACCTTTCGAGTGCTCTCCCCTCCTGCTACTTTGACGTGGTTGTAATCAAGGACTCAGACCTCGCACAAAGGATACGAGAGACTGCAGAAGCCGATGTTGTCTGGATATGGCGCGCTACCTACTCGGACCTGATCCAAAAAGTGGTTGAGAATGCGCGGGATGCAAAGGCGAAGATTGTTTTCGATGTTGACGACCTGATGTTCCGTCCTGATTTGGCCAAAACTTCGATCATCGATGGTATCCGAACTCAGGGCTTAACCGAATCGGAAGTGGAGGCGTTCTTCGGTCGGGTGCGCTCCGTATTGATGCAGGCGGACCATTGCACAACTCCAACCACTACCCTTGCTCGCGAGATAGCAGGCGATGCGAAGCCGGTCACAGTCATTCCGAATGGATTTGATAGCGAGACGCTGCTTAGATTTCGGCGTGCCTTTCGACAGCGGGAGAAGCTGCGCACACCTGGCGACCCGATCAGGATCGGTTATGCTGCCGGCTCGATGACGCACCAGCGCGATCTGGCTGTTGCAGCAGATAGTCTGGCTCGAGTCTTGTCTGAGAACCCGGAAGTTCGCTTAGTTCTATTTCGGAATGCCATAGACATTGGCGAGTTCCCACGGTTAACGCCCTTTGAGTCACAGATCGAGTGGCGAGACAAAGTGCCGGTTTCCGAGCTCGCTGGTGAGTATGCTCGTTTTGATATCAATATTGCTCCACTTGAGGTTGGGAACCGCTTTTGCGAGGCCAAAAGTGAGTTGAAATTTTTCGAGGCAGCGCTGGCCATGGTGCCGACCATTGCTTCGCCGACCGCTCCGTATGCAGCTGCAATACGCAACGGAGAGAGCGGATTTCTTGCTTCGTCCGACGACGATTGGTATCAGTATCTGTCGGCGCTGATTCCGGATGCTGCTCTCCGCAGAAATTTAGCGCAACACGCGTACCAGGAGTGTTTGTGGCTGTACGGACCAGAGCGCCGCAGCCAACTAGTACAGCAGGTAATTTACTCGCTGACATCAACGCCGAGCCTCCGCTCAGCTGTTTTCGCACTCGATACTAGGACGGCCTCTGACAAGCTGCAGCCGCCGGCCGTGCCCGCATCCGAAGTTCTCTACGAATCGATTCGCGCTGACGTTAGCCGGGTTTCGGTGGTAATCCCGTTGTTCAACTACGAGCACTTGATTACCGAAGCGCTTGATTCCATAAAGACACAGACTTACAAACAAATTGACGTGGTTGTTGTCGACGATTGTTCCACAGATAGCTCGGCTGCGGTTGCGGAAGCTTGGCTCCGGGAGAATTGCACTTACTTCAATTATGTCGCGCTCCTGAAAAACAAAGTGAATTCCAAGCTCGGTCGGAGTAGAAACGCTGCGGTCGCCTTCAGTGATAGTGAGTTATTTCTGCCGCTTGATCCTGATAACCGTTTGCTCCCGCGTTGTGTCGAGGCTTGCATTGAAGCTCTGGACAACACAGGCGCGGCATTTGCTTATCCGACAACCGAGGTGTTCGGCGATCACGCTGGAATGCTGGGGCTTCTTGAATTCGATCCGGCCATCTTACGATCGGGCAATTACATCGACGCGATGGCAATGGTCCGAAAGGCTTGCTGGATCTGTGCAGGTGGGTACAGCCCGTTAGAACCGGTGGGCTGGGAAGACTATGATTTCTGGTGTAAGTTAGTCGAACGGGGCTTCTTTGGGACCAGAGTTCCGGAAGTAATTGCGCAGTATCGCGTGCACGAAAGCTCGATGCTACGAACTATTACTGAGCTTCCCGCGAACAAGCCGTTAGTGCTAAAAGATTTGAAAACGCGGCATCCTTGGTTGGCGCTGGAGGTTCCAAAGCGGTCATTTGCGGACCGAAGTGAGGCCTCTCGGAACGTCGTACGGAATAGGGTCGCCAAGCCCGGGAACCTTGACCGTTTGCTTTCGATCTTGCAATGCCCGAAAACTCATGAGGAGCTGGTCGAATTAGATGCGGAAACGCTTATCAGCAGTGTCACCGGCACAAAGTGGCCCATCATTCAGGGCCGTCCGATCTTCACCGAACATGGGCTACAAGTAACGATTCACCCTGACGCGCATCTTAGCAATACATTACCTCAAGAGGCGTTGGATCTTATTCAAGAATGCAGTTCCGGCCTGGTTCTTAACCTAAGTGCGGGGGGCAGCGCTGATTGTCCAGCGAATGTTATCGAGTTGGAATACGCAATTTTCCGAAATACTACGTTAGTCGGGGACGTACATGAGTTGCCGTTTAAGGCTTCTGTCTTCGATGCCGTTGTGTGCATGAATGCTTTCGAACACTACAGGGAACCGGAAGCCGCAATGGGCGAAATCCTGCGCATCCTGAAGCCCGGTGGTCGTCTCCTGATGCGAACGGCTTTCCTACAGCCGCAGCACGAAGCACCGTATCACTTCTATAACTGCACCGAATTCGGCCTTAGAAACTGGCTCAAAGAGTTCGAGGTGAAAGACATACAAGTGTCCGCTAACTTCAACCCGATTTACGCGCTCGCCTGGCTTTCCTCTGAACTTGAAAACGGCTTTCGCTCTGGAGTTTCGCAGGAATCAGCCCAGGAGTTTAGCCGTTTGACCCTGGGAGAGATACTTCAATATTGGCGCAGACCCGAGATTAGGGAATCGGTAACATGGCAGAAATTTTTTCAGCTGCCACTTTCTGTGCAGCACCAGTGTGCAGCCGGCTGGCAAGCGCTGGCAGAGAAAAAGCACGAAGCGAAGAACTAACCTGGGCGACATGTTCACTCGCTGATCAATCGGCTTCTGCGCTCACAGCTGACCGAAATTGAGGGCCTCTTAGCAGTCATGCTTGAGCCAGTGGAGCACTGTAGTCCCGCTATAACGAGTTACAGGATACTCCTCTACTCAGGCAAGCGATAAAGCCAGAAGTTATCTGTTGGATGATCGAGCAGCGGTGTAAGTTTAGCTGCTATTTCCCCTGTCGGTTTGGTCTCAAACGCTGCATACCGAATGCCTAATTGCCGTAGGATTGGGTCCTCGGGACTAACTCGCCAGTTTACTTGTATTGGAGCCGCCACTGGGTCCAGATAGGTCGTCTTAGTTACGGGAATGGGCCCGGCCAGTGTATAACCTGCCCGATTGTAAAGATTCACATCCAAGTGGCGGGACGCGAATAGCTGGAAATGATCTACGTCGGGAAGATAGCGCTGCCCGGTATATACATCGCAGCCAATTGCTTTGAAGAACCCTGGCGGTGCTTGCCCCTCGGAGAAAACAATCCAGCGGTTGCGAAGGTACTCTTTATTGCTGTGAACGAATTGGTAAGTTTCTGAAGAAGTAATCACAGCAAGTCCACGCTGAACAGGATTCACTCCGGCGAAGAAGTATATCGAGGGCAGCACCAGAAAGGCGGCAAGCAGACGCCCATAGCCTTCAAGTAGAAACGTTGTAGCAAAAGTCACAAAGATGACGGTTGCCAACACTTCTCCGCGGTTGAAGAACATCGCGTAAGACCAATTTGCCAAAGAAAAGACCGCGGCAAGTATCAAGAACAGAGCACAGGTCCTGCCCGCCAGAGCAATAGTTGAACTATCACGAGTTGGCGTTCTCGCCTTCATGCAGCTCGCGGCCAAGCAGACGATTGCGATGTTTGCAAGGCCTAAAGCAGGAAAGAGCCGGGAACTGCCAGAGCGGTTCAGCAGTAACAGCCTTCCGGCCCAGGACGGAACAGGGAGAAGGCTCCAACTCAAAAGGCCGAAGAAGCATGTAAAGAGAAATACTAGGAAAAGCTTCTGAGTTCTCGACGGACTGAGACGGCCGAGGCAAGCCAGAACTGCCGGAGCCAGCCAGAGAAATCCAGCGGCTTCACAGATGTTGCCTTGATTAGGAGCATAGCGATTTTCGGACTCTGACCAATTAAGAAAATGAGCGATGTAGCTTGAGAGGACGACCGATCCTCCAGGAAAGATCCGGTGACCTGGATATGTAGTATCAGAGATCACCTTCATTGCGTAACTACCTTGCAAGAAAATGACAGTTCCAGGAACTGCAATTAGCAAAAGTGCAACAGCAACTGCGGTTAAACGAGCTCCTGCTTCTTGTTTACGGAAGATGTAACTGGAACCCAGGCACCATGCGAGGAACGAAAAAACTCCGACATAGGCGATCGGCAGCAGGTGTGGAAGATAGGCGCACATGACCGCATTGACAGTGCAAACCGATAAAGAGACAGCTGCGATCCCAAGAGCGACCTTATTCCTTCCTACCGTCAGATAGCACGCTGCGACACAACCAAAACAGACGCAGCCGATCATCTCAGGCAGCTCACTTGGCCACGAATAGGACCACTGCGTGGAAGGCGAAAAGTAGAACCAGAGGCTACCGGTAACAGACCAGAACGTTGATTCTGTCATGAGAAGTAGCCAGGTGAAAATTCCAGTCAGTAAAATAAGTGCCTTAAATTGCCAGTAAAGAGCAAACGCGTAGTCTATCGGCAGGAGGAAAAAGGACCAGAATTGTGGCCGGAACAAGGTGGAGATATGCGCAATCGGAATGTTACTGAAGAGACTAACTGAGTGATTTCCGAGGCTGCTGGTTGAAGCTCTGAAGGGCCGGACCCGTAAGCTCTGGTTCAAGATGGCCGGGGTTGCGTAGGTGTACTCGTCGCTGCGGATGGCTCGTGCCTGCCCAATTAGCGGCACTTGCTTTGCGCCATGGCCATAGATGGAGCTATATGCGGAGATAGAAGAACCATTCAGATTCGCAATAGATGCGGTCAGGAACCCGAAGCAGCACACCAGGTAAAACCACAAGGCCCAGGCGTCTACACGAAGGAATTCCGGGCTGGATAGGCGTTGTGCCAGAGACTTCAACCCGGCGTGAAAGCGTCGAACGACAGCTACCATCAGAAAGAGGGTATGTTGCTGCTGAATGTGCAATTGAAAATCATCTCAGATATCGCTGCATCCGGCTCACCCACTGTAAGTAGTGAAAGAGCGACTTACGCTCCTGCCAAACAAATTGAAAAAAGATCTTACGAGTGATGGACTCAGCCGGGATGCCGGAGTAAGTTTCTATCCGCCAGCGCAAATACGGTGAATTCCAAGGATGAAGGCGGTAGCCGCGAGTGGCGATCCACAAGAACCGCAACATTCGTCAATGGGAATCAAGGCGGGCTGTCTGCTTATTCTCCGCCATGCCGGGCGACGCGTAGTAGCCGGTTCGTGTTCGTACCGTTGGCTTTCCCGGAGCATCCACCATCACTTTGATTTGGCGATAGCTTCCGTCCAGGGCCTGTACCGTTGGCGTGTATGCGATGGTGTACTGGTTCCGGATGTCATGTGCAATTTCGACTGCCAGCGCCTGCACCTCAGACACTTCCTTTGGGTAGTAAGCTAGCCCACCGGTTGCACTTGTTAACTCGTTAAGCGCCCGCTTAGCTTTAGAAGCCTCTCGCTTCTCTTCTTCTGAAAATAGTCCAATCGCGTACACAATGGCATCGCTTTGGTTAGCTCGTGCAACAATTTTCTCGAGCGAGATACCGCTGGCGTTATCAGCACCATCCGTTATCACCAGGATCGCTTTCTTGTCTTTCTTTGCTTCCTTATTTGCATAATCAAGCGACATGCTTACGGCGTCACGCATGGCCGTTCCTCCGCGCGAGTCGATGCGAGCCAAGCCTTGCTCCATGCGTTTCGGATCGCTGGTGAATGGCACGTCCAAGAATGCTTCGTCGTTGAAATTGACGATGAAGACCTCATCTTGCGGATTGGAAGCGCGAACCAAAGCTAGGGCCGCCGTTTCCACCCGGGCCCGCTTGGTCATCATGCTGCCACTGTCGTCGATGATGATGCCAAGGGAGACCGGAATGTCTTCGCGACGAAAGATCTTTACATCCTGCGGCTGACCATTTTCGAATATCCGGAACTCTTTTTGGTTCAGATCGGTCAGCAGCTTGCCTTTTTTGTCGCTCACGCTGGCATGCAGGACTACAAGTCGCGTGTCGGACCGAAACTGCGCCGCCGCATAAGGCAATGAAAAGGAGAGCGCTGCCAAAGCGGCAAGTGCCGACAGTTTATTGGGTAGGCGCATAATATCCAAGTCTGAAGAACGCTTTGAGTGGCGGTAAGCCTCGGGGCTGATTGAGCTTTACCTGCACTCGCCGATACTTTCCATCACGCTCGCGGTTCTTAGGGGTGAATCCGAGAATATACTCGTTGCGAAGTTCAGTACCTATTTTCGCCGCGATGTCTGGCAATTCAGCGATGTTCTCCACGGCATATTCCCTGCCCCCAGTCTGCTCAGCCAGTTCGTTCAGCAAGCCAGGTCCTGCTGCCTCTTCCGGGGTTCGCCCACGTCCGCCTGCCGACTCAAAGATGCCAATAGCGAAAATCTGGACGTCGCCCTCTCGCACTGCATTCTTGATTTCAGTTTCGGTATAGCGGCTGCTGTTGTCGCCGCCGTCAGAAATGATGAGCAGCGCCTTTCGTGGGTTACGAGCATGCCGCATTTCGTTCATCGACAAGTAGACGCTGTCCAACAGAGCGGTCCGGCCTTTAGATTGGGTGAACGTCAGTGTACTTTGAATCTTGTCCGTATCGTTCGTGAACTTCACGGCTAGCTCAGGGCGGTCATTGAATTGAACCAGGAAGAACTCATCTGAAGGGTTCGATGTCTTGAAAAACTCAGCTGCTGCCTGCCGCGATTTCTGGAGCTTCGACCCCATGCTGCCGCTGGTGTCAAAGACAAGACCGATCGATATAGGAGCGTCTTCGCTTGAGAATTCACTGATCTGCTGCTCTACCTTGTCTTCGAACAGCCGAAAATGTTCCTTTTCCAAACCTGTTACGAATCGGTTAAGCGGGTCGGTAACCGTGACGTTGATGAGCACCAAGGTTTTATTAACCCGGATGTCCGACGACCGCCGAGGTTCGTCGGCTGCGTGCGTGGCAGCTAGAGCGAGAACAAGGGTAGCTGCCGCGCTCAAGGCAAGGAATCCTGCTGCTCGTGTTCGACGCAAGACGCTGAAAAGAGAAGTGCTAGTCCAAGTACGCGTCCGCAATGTAAGGCTTTCTGCCTCGATCATAACACCTCAAAAGCTGGTCCGAAATTAGACCGTAGTGGAAAGCGGGGCTATACCCCTTTAAAGCCAGAGCCGAGGCTTAAATTAACATCGGCTCCGCCGAAAGATGTCCGAAGTTAGCGCTGGATACGAGCTGAGCCGCCACCGGCGAGTGCTTTTACCTGATCCAAAGTGGCCATCGTAGTATCACCCGGGAATGAGGTCAGCAAAGCTCCATGAGCCCAGCCCAGCTTGACAGCCTCATCCTCCGAAACGCCGCTCAGCAATCCATAGAAAAAGCCAGCCGCATAGCCGTCCCCACCGCCAACCCGGTCGTAGACGTCCAGTTCGATGGTAGGCGCTTGGTGAGTGGTTCCATTGATCCAGGCGACTGCGCTCCAGCTGTGCCGATTCGTGGAGTGCACCTCCCGCAGAGTGGTGGCTACGATCTTAACTTGCGGCTGCTTTTGCCGGACCGAATCCATCATGCCGAAGAAAGCACTCGGGTCTAGCTTGGATTTAGCCGCCACTTCGGGCCCGGGAATGCCGAGACCCATTTGTAAATCTTCCTCATTGCCGACCAGGACATCAACGTTCTTGACGATACGCCCAATCATCTCGACTGCCTTCTCCGGCCCGCCCTGTGCGTTCCACAACTTGGCCCGGTAATTCAGGTCGAACGATGTAACCGCACCGGACTCTTTGGCCGCCTGCATGGCTTCAATGATCAGCTCGGCAGTGTTAGCCGAAAGTGCTGCAAAAATTCCTCCGCTGTGAAACCAGCGAACACCCTGGCCGAAGATAGCTTTCCAATCGAAGTCGCCTGGCTTGAGTTGAGCGGCCGCCTCATTGCTGCGGTTATAGAACACGACCGGAGGTCGCGGACCCTGCCCGCGATCGCTATAGACTGTTGCCATATTCGGCCCGGTCACGCCGTCGTGCTTGAAATGCTTGTAGAACGGCTTCACGCCCATGGCGCGTACCTGCTCGTCGATCAGGTCGCCAATGGGATAGTCAACCATAGCGCTGGCAACACCGGTCTTCAATTCAAAGCAGTCAGACAGGTTCGCGGCGACATTAAACTCACCACCGCTGACGTGAATTCTGCATTCTTTCGCCTTTCGGAAAGGAATAATGCCGGGGTCCAACCGATGGACCAGACCTCCAATCGAAAGGAAATCAAGGGCGCCGTCCGGGCGGATATTCAAACCGTAACTCATACCATTCTCCGTTTGTTTGTGTTCATTCTGGTGCAAAAATCAGGCGTTGTAAGTGCCGGAGGAAACGCGTCCGCCACGGCCTGTCCAGTTGGTGTGAAAGAACTGACCACGGGGCTTGTCGACCCGCTCGTACGTGTGCGCGCCAAAGAAGTCGCGTTGCGCTTGCAACAGGTTGGCCGGCAGCCGTTCCGTGCGGTAACCGTCAAAGAAGGCCAGGGCCGTTGAGAACGCAGGTGTAGGCACGCCGAAGCCAATCGCGCTGATAATCGCGTGCCGCCATGCTCCTTGATATTCATTCAGCAGACTGGAAAAAAAGTCGTCGAGAAGAAGATTGTGCAACTGAGGATTTTTGTCGTAAGCTTTCTTGATCTCAGCTAAGAAGCGGCTGCGAATGATGCAGCCCCCGCGCCACATTAGCGCAATGCCGCCCATGTTCAAATTCCAGCCCTGCTCCTTGCCTGCTTCGCGCAGCAGCATGTAGCCTTGCGCGTAGGAGATGATCTTGGAACAGTACAGGGCTCGGCGCACGTCTTCAATGAAGAGTTTCCGGTCAAGCGCTTCACCAGAGTGTTTCGGTCCAACCAATACTTTAGAAGCAGCTACCCGTTCCTCTTTCAAAGCTGACAAGCAGCGAGCAAATACTGCCTCTCCGATGAGCGTCACCGGCATCCCCAAGTCAAGCGCGCTGATGGCGGTCCATTTGCCTGTACCCTTCTGGCCGGCTGTATCCAAGATCTTGTCGACCATCGGCTGGCCGTCCTCGTCATCTTTTTTGCTGAAAATCTCAGCCGAGATCTCGATGAGAAAACTATCCAGCTCGCCTTCGTTCCACTCTTTGAACACCTGGTGCAGCTCATCGGTGTTCAGACCCAAGCCGTCCTTGAGCAACTGGTAGGCTTCACAGATCAGCTGCATGTCGCCGTATTCGATCCCGTTGTGCACCATTTTGACGTAGTGCCCGGCGCCATCCTCGCCGACCCAATCGCAGCAGGGTGTTCCGTCTTCTACTTTGGCTGCGATCGATTGAAAGATATCTTTCACGTGCGGCCAAGCTTCGGGATTACCGCCGGGCATGATGGAAGGACCATTGCGCGCACCCTCTTCCCCGCCCGAAACGCCTGTCCCGATAAATAAGATTCCCTTCTCGTTCAGGCTTTTCGTGCGACGGTTGGTGTCCGGATAATGCGAGTTTCCGCCGTCAATGATGATGTCGCCCTTCTCTAGATGAGGAACGATCTGGTCAATCATCTGATCGACCGTATCGCCGGCTTTGACCATCAGCATCACGCGGCGCGGAGTTTTCAGCGACTGTGTTAGTTCCTCAATCGAGTGAGTACCGACAACCTGTGTTCCTTTCGCCTCATGCTCGATGAACTCATCTACCTTGGAAACTGTGCGGTTGAACACGGCGACATTAAAGCCGCAATCATTCATGTTCAGAACCAGATTTTGACCCATAACGGCGAGGCCGATAAGCCCGATGTCACAATTCGCGTTTGCCATAACCCTATCGTTTATATCTAACTCGGATTTTTACTTTGGCTCTGGCACGGTTGGCGTGGCATAAGTCTTCTCCAGCGCGCCCTGATATTCGCCGAAAAGAGCTCTGACGCCGGCGAACTCCTTCTTGACCTGCTGCAGGTAAGCGGGCCTTGTTGCCAGGTCAAATAAGAGTGCCGCCATCGCTTGAGCATCAGTCACGAATCCATCGTGTCCCACTGCAGTGAGCGCATCCGCTTCCATCTCGTAGGTGTGATTGGCCGCGTTAGAAGTTTTGACGGCGAAGCCCATACCCGGTATTTCCCTTGAAACCGTTCCGGTCTCTTCATATCCTTCCGGCTTGCCTGGCCCTTCTTGTATGCCGTGTGCGCCGAACATTTTCATGTAGGCAAACGCCGGTTCAGCCAAGGTTGAGATTGAGATCCCGTCACGCAGCTGGCCATAGTTGTCGATCTTTACCTTGGTGCCGGTTGCAAGTGCGGCCGCTTTTGCCGAATTATCGACAAATTCACGCACCTGCCGCAAATAGACTTCGTCCGGATAGCGAATGTAGAAATCAGCCGATGTTCGATCCGGAACGACGTTCGGGGCCGCGCCGCCTTCGGTGATCACGCCTTGAATTCTTGCCTCGGGTCGAATGGAGGCACGCACGCTATCGATGTTGTTAAAGAGTTGGATTACACCCTCCAAAGCATTGCGCCCGGCCCAAGGCGTCATCTGGTGGGCAGGAGCTCCGCTGAAGGTATATTTCACGCCATCAATATTCAGGCAGCATGTACCGAAACCGGCAGCGGGCCGCACCGTTGCATTGACGGCATGGCTGCGAACCAGTACGTCCACACCGCGGAACACTCCGGCTTCGAACATGTCGACCTTAGCAACGGGCGGCATTCGCTCTTCGCCAGGCGTACCAAAGACGACGATGGTTCCGGGCAGATGCTTGCGATCGAGGTACTCAGCAATAGCGACTGCGGCAGCGATGCCGATTGGCCCCTGGGTGCTGTGCTGGTCGCCATGGAAGGCGCCCTTTGTGCCTCGCAACGCATCGTACTCCAAAATTACGCCAAGAGTTGGCCCGGGGTCACCGGGCAGGGTGGCCTTACGCTTATACCTGCCCGCAAAAGCCGTACGCAAGCCTGCGATGCCCACCTCGGTTTCAAATCCATATTGTTGAAGCCGATGTGTCAGGGCCTGCACTGCCCGGTCCTCGGCAAAGCCTACTTCGGGATCGCGTGTAATTTGGTCGCCTAGCATCAAAAGCTCTGAAGTCATTAGCTGACGCGCTCGCGCGGTTACCTGATCGCGGTCTGCATTAGGACCGGTCAGCTCTGCGACCAGCGCGGGAATGGCTAGCGAAGACTCGAGTGTGTTGAGCCTGCTAATCACATCGTGTGCCGCGGTTTTTTCCGTCGCGGTCTCTTGCGCATGGACGCACGTGTGGACCAATAGAAAAGCTGGGAGGAGCGAAAGCGTATGCACTCTCAATGGCGTAAGGGAATGGTAGTGGAAAGCGCGCGCTGCCACAAGCGGTTTTCGATGGGATCGAATATTTGGGGATTGATATACCGGTGAGAGCGCCTTCGCACTAACCTCAGATCAGGCCAGGTTGGAAGTCAGTTCGGCCTTGGGCGGCAAAGTGACAACACCACCCCAGAACTGATAACAAACTGAAATGAACTGCAGGAATTGGTGAAGGTCAATCGGCTTGCGGATATAACAGCTGGCGTGAAGCTCATACGCTTTTCGAACCTCACTGGGATCTTCAGAGCCTGAGACGACAATGACCGGAATCACGACTAAACGGTGGCTATTCTTGATCTCTGTCAATACCTGTAGGCCTGACTTCCTAGGCATATGCAGATCCAGAAAGATTAAGTCAGGATGAGGACGGGCGTGGTATTTGCCTTCGCGGCGTAAGTAAGCAAGAGCCTCATCGCCATCGGGAAGACAAACAACCCCATGGTGCAGGCCGGCTTCGCGAAAAGCTTCCATGGTCAGGCGAGCAGTTGCCGGATCATTCTCAACAACCAAAACATCCAGTCTGCTGATATCTTCCGTAACTGAGCGTCCTTCCGTAGTCATAACATTGCCTGGTCTGTTACCGACAAGATTTTCTCACAGCCCCAGCTGACGACCGCTAAGCTCCTAAAAGTAACACGTAACAGCTTGTTTTGAGTAAGCTGGTGTAAGTTCCAGTACCTTCCGGCTTGTTATCGCTTGTGCCGGTGGGTACGCTCGCAAATCGGGATGAGTAAGCCCGGTAACCATAGGACTTCTATCGCTGGTGGTTCCGGAATAGTAGGCTACATCATCCGTAGCCAGAGAGCTCGATCCGAATATCATATTCTCATTGCGCAATCCACATCAGGGTTTACCTGCGCATATAGGAACATTCAGGTCAGAGCCTCTACCCTCAGTTTGTTTGCTATACTCGCCGTCTGTGCAACGAAGAGATTACCCTTGGCTCAACCGGATTCCTCCCCTTGTTGCCCAGTTTAATCTGACGCTTACCAAGTTTTCTCAATCACCTGAACGCAGGCAGATGATGAAGCTTTTCCTGTCTTGTCTCCGAGAGCGGAAATGCTTGCTTCAGCCAATTGAAGCTGCACAGCTAATGCTCGCTCTGGAAGCTGTAAGCAAGATTCCTGGCGATATGGCGGAGGTTGGGTCGTTCGAGGGCGTTAGCGCAAAACTACTCGCTGTTACCGATCGCAACCGCACGCTGCACATCTTCGATACTTTTGAAGGTCTACCAGAACCTGGATCCAAAGATAGCGCTGGCTTTTATTCGGGCCAATATCGGGCAAGTGAAAAGGAAGTGGCAGCATACCTGAAAGAGTTCCGGGCTCATATCTACAAGGGTCTCTTCCCGTCTACAGCAGGGCCGATCGAGAACAAGACCTTTGCATTTGTTCATCTGGACGTGGATCTGTATAGTAGTACCAAATCTTGCCTTGAGTTCTTCTATCCACGCATGGCTCGCGGAGGGATCATACTGACGCACGATTACGCTGCCCGGACGGAGGGTGTCTACCGCTCGTTCAACGACTTCTTTGCTGATAAGCCGGAGCCGATTATTGAGCTTGGGGGCAATCAGGGGCTCGTTGTTAAACTTGGCTGAAACAGGCTACGGCTCGTAGTAGACGATCTGAGTTCCGCCGCTCTCCAAGCTGAACGGAAAGTTTCGCCAAGCTTCTAGCGCCTGCCTGAGTTCCGGCTGCTTATCGGGAGGACAATACAACAGCAGAAATCCGCCTCCCCCGGCACCAAGGATTTTTCCGCCTGTTGCACCAGCAGAGATAGCGCGCTGGTAGAGTGCATCGATGTGAGGATTTGAGATATGCCGGGAAAGCGAGCGCTTCAGCTTCCAGGATTCGTGTAAGAGCATTCCGAAGTCATCCAACCGACCCTCCTGTAAACATACCCGCATGTCTCCCCCAAGAGTCACCATTTCGTGCATACTCTTTTCCTTGCCTTTATCGTCAGCAAGGCCATGGGCTTGATTAGTCAAGATATCGTTTGCGTCGCGCGTGACGCCCGTGTAGAACATAAGCAGGCGCGAGTTGAACTCCCGTAACCTTTCGCGTGGGATGGTGACTGGCTCAACATAAACGGAATCATCTTTCTCAAAGCGTATGTGATTGATTCCTCCGAAAGCAGCGGCGTATTGGTCTTGTCTGCCAATTGGGCTTGCTAGTTCATCGATTTCGATTGCACATGCCTCCTCTGCCAAAGCTCCACGAGACCGGTGGACCCCCAAATGTGCGTAGATGCATTGCAGCAGCGCCACTGTGAAACTGCTGGAAGAACCAAGGCCAGTGCCGCTTGGAATATCCGCGACGCTTACCAGTTCTACGCCGTACAGGCCGAAGCGATGTAAAACCGTCCGGAAAATTCGATGCGTTATCAGCGCATGGTCATCAACATCCTCTGACTGTGCGTATTTCAGCTGAATACGGCGTTCATCGAAGGCAGGATGGATGTGGATATAGACATACCTGTTGATGGAAGCACTGAGAACCGCCCCGCCCCATTTGCGGTAATAAACAGGCAGGTCTGAGCCTCCCCCGCCAAAACTAATTCGAAGAGGTGCTCTTGCGATGATCAATACTTTCTCCCAGGATCCAATTCACCGCTTGGCTTAGATCGCCGGCAGTATAGTCAGGCTTCTCGTTCGGTGGCACGTCAGACCCACCCATCCCTGTTTCGACCAGGACGGCACGGCAACCCAGCCGGCGAGCAGCTTGTAAGTCACGAACGGAGTCACCAACTACCGCCGAGTGAGTCAAATCTATGTTGAAGCGTTCGGCAGCACGCTCATAAAGCAAGGTGCCCGGCTTTCGGCAGCGGCACGCAATTTTGAGCTCTGCCACTTCTCCGGGAAAACCGCCATCAGGGTGGTGAGGACAGTAGTAAATAGCGTCCAGTTTTGCTCCCTTGCGCGCGAGTAAGGTCTCCAGCTTGTTGTGAATAGCCTTAAGCTGGTTCGCTTTCACCAACCCGCGCGCCACCTGTGGTTGGTTAGTCACTACTACAGCTAAGTATTCGCTGCCGTTAATGGTCCGCACAGCGTCTGCAACGTCAGGGTAAAGCTCCAGTTCTTCTAAGTGGCTCAGCAAAGGAACTAGTGTATTCAACGTTCCGTCTCTGTCAAGAAAGATTGCCTTCCGGGGATGAGCGAGACTACAGGCTTGGGGTCTTCCTAAGGCCAGGTCGCGTTCAACTTCCCGATAGCGTTCCGGCGTTCCAATGTCTTTGATGTATTCAGGAGTATTGTAAGCAGCAAGGAACTCACCCGCCGCAACTGTATTTGGGAAAACTTCTCGGCCGAAATCCGATTCCCGATCAGATGGAATTTTGTGTAGCAAGCGACCGTTGACTACGTAAACGCCTGCGTTGACGACATTTGCATAATAGGCATCCTCAGGGTGCGGCTTGTTATGGAAGGCAAGAATCTTAACATCCTCCGTTTCAATCAGGTCGCTATCGCCCGGATGATCATTTGGATGCACGACGAGAGTCGCAGAGGGCTTGTGATGGACATGGAAGCTGATTAGTCTGCCGAGATCCATCTCAATGAAGACGTCACCATAGAGGACCAGAATGTCCTCTTCTCCAATGGCAGGAATAAGAGCGCGCATACAACCCGCTGTACCAAGCGGCTGCTTCTCTATCCAATAGGTGATTCGGACGCCGAAAGCCGAACCGTCTTGGAAGTACTCGCGAATGACCTCCGGGTTATAACCAAGCAGCAGGTGTATGTCGGTTATTCTATGATCTCGGCATGTCGCGATTAGGCGCTCTAGAAGCGGCACGCCTCCGAGTGGCACCATTGGCTTTGGAGTGTCGCCGACGATGGAACGTAGCCGTGTACCCATCCCGCCTGCAAGGATCGCGCAGTGCATTATCAGGCGGCCAACTCAGACAGTGCTTTGCACGACTTGCAATTCGCTCAACATGGACCGTATAGCTCCCGCAACGGCCTCTTCTGAGGTGTGGCGTGCCTTCCAGCCAAGCTCGTTCAACGCAGTTACGTTGAGCTGAAAACGCGGAACGTCCCCGGGCCAGCCACCCTCCGTGCCGGTGTACTCAAAGCGTACGTTCTTCAGGCTCATTGCCCCAACGACCATTTCGGCAATCCGATTCACGCTGAGCGAGTCTTCGCAGCCGATGTTATAGACGTTAAGAGGCCTTGCAGCATGACTCACGATGTGCAGCATAGCCTCCACACACTCCTCACTCAACAGGTAGGACTTCGCCTGCAACCCGTTTCCCAGAATCAACAGCTTCGCGGGATCCTGCTGAAGCCGGCTCACAAAATCCGAGGTCACGGTCTTACCTGTTTTGCGGGTCTTCGGACCCACAATGTTAGCGAAGCGAAAGATCCAACACTGCATGTCGAACAGATGCTGAAATGCCGAGATCATCGCTTCGCAGGCAAGTTTTGTCGCTCCATAGAGAGAAATAGGGGCTGGGACAAAAGCGCTCTCCGGGATCGGCTGAATGGGCGAAATACCGTAGATCGCGGAAGTGGACGAAAAGGCCAGCTTGCGCACGGAACTGTTCCGCATAGATTCCAGCAAGTTGTAGGTAGCAAGAATGTTTTGCTGAAGATCTTTGTCCGTTCGGTCGCCGGGCGTAAACTTGACGTCAGGGTTGGCAGCTAGGTGGTACACCAGATCGCAGCCTGGAAGGAGTGGATCCAATACGCCGGTCTGAAGCAGATCGCCTTCTACGAAACGGAAGCGCTCATCGTCGAGAAATGGCTGGACGTGCTCGGCTTTGCCGCTGCTTAGATTGTCAAAGGCAATCACCTCGTTGTCCTTCGCAAGCAAGGCCGCAACGAGGTCTGAACCAATACAGCCGGCGCCGCCTGTCACAAGAACTCTCACCTTGCACGACCAGAGATCCAGTAGCTACGACTGGGATCAAGGGAGCAAAATTGCATGTCACTAAAAGACGTGGCTCTAAGCACGCGTGCTGTAAGCGGCAGCAGAAAGTTGAGCTTTGGCTGCTGGCCATCTCTCATTGAGTTCCTCTGAAAGCTTCATAGCGCGCTCGATCACGTTATCCATGTTTACGTACTCGAACTCCGCAAAGCGACCGGAACAAGGAACGTCATACGTACGCAGGTAATTCAGTACGGCATCCGTGTTTTGCCGGTGTTGAAGGTCGTAAATGACATAAGCATATTTCACACGATGTATATCGATATCGATGAAGTCCTCGCGACTAGCTAAGCCCATAAATTCGAAGCCGTCGAGAATTTCCTTAGTGAGTCGCTCTTTCGTAAACGCAGCGACCGGAGAGTCTTCCCGAAACGTGATCTCGAAAAGAAAACCCGATTCGGACCGTTGATCCTCACCCAAAAAGTTTAGCTTTGAAATACGATGAAACAGAACTTCTTTCTGGGGGATATTGAAGGCGAAGTTGTGGCCGGCGCTGTCTTTCCGGAAGACGACCAAACCAAACCACATCGAGTTGTAACGAAGGCGCGACAAAGAGTCCTGAACTGCGAACGGCGGCTCGAGTTGCAAGCGCGGAAAAAACTCGTGCAACGGCATACAGTTCACGATGCGGTCGAATTCCCATTCCGTACCGCCTTCAGTGTCGACTCGCCATCTTGAACCCTTGGGCTCTACGCTGGCTACTTTCTGGTCCGTAACCAGCTTGGCATTCTTAGGCAGAGCCTGGACCATCTTGTCAAAAAAGACTTGAATTCCACCCGATCGCGGGTAGTAGAAATGAACCTGGTGAGTATAGCCTTCCTTAAAATCGCCTCGCGCCCCGGAAAGAATGTCTTCGGCCGGAGGCTTTGGGATGCGACCCACCATTTGCAGATCCAGAAAGGCCGGATCGTACTTCCAAATCTTCGCGTTGTAAGGCCGTAAGTATGTATCGGTAATGCCGGATCCAAATGTTCGCAGGAAACACTGCAACATGTTCTGCGGAGCATACTCTTCGTAAGGATTATGCAGAAAGGTCTCTACACAATTCTCAATCTCCTCGGGAGGTAACAACCCAAGGAAATTCTCGAACGGATACTTGATCAGCCGTCCTTTGTACCAGATCTGGTTGCTGCGCTCATGCGGGATTAGCTCTTCTGGAGCAATCGCGAGCATGTCCTTAAGAACAGCCGGATTTCGGCTGAACACGATGTGCGGACCAACGTCGTACGAAAACTCCCGAAAATTGAAAGATCGAGCTAGGCCGCCACTCGTTGACTCGGCTTCCAGAATGGTGATGTCATGCCCATGGCTGAGAAACCGGCCCATGCTCACGCCGGCAACTCCTCCTCCCAAAATTCCGATCCTCATTAGACTCGCCTGAAGTCAGCGCGGGTAATGTCCGCCTTGATGATTGAAAAGTTCTTCAATGTGTTCACGATAACCCGGGGAATTTTCTTGAGAGGCAATCCTCGCGATTCGCCGTTCTGCCTTGGGAAGTGACGCACGGGAACTTGCGAAACTTTGTAACCCCGATACCGAAACCGAAGTGTCAGCTCGAAATTAATCAGAGCCTTTTCATGCCACTGCATGCCTGCTATATCGAGAAAAGCCGACTTTCGGAAAATTCGCAATGGGCAGTCAATGTCTTTGAATCCAACTGAAAAATACCGGTTTACCATCCAGTTAAAAACCGAACTCATCAGGTTGCGATAGAGCGGGTCGGCTCGATGAACCTTATAGCCGAGCACCATGTCTTGCGTACTCATCATCCGGTACATGGGCCAGACATCGTCGGGATCGTGCTTGCCGGAGCAGTCGCAAAAAACCACGAGATCGTTAACGGGCAGCGCCATGGCGCTCTTAAAGGCATTTACGTAACCGCGCTTCTCTTTGCCTTCTTCCCAACGCAGATTGGGAATCGTCTGGATCAAACGCGCGAGTATCTCTTTTGTGCCATCAGTGCTGCCGTCCTCCGCGACAATAATCTCCGACCCTGGTAGCTTCGACACTAACTTGTCATGAAAACCGCGAATGACGAACTCGATAACTTCCGCTTCGTTATGGGCGAGTAACACCACCGAGACAGGACCAAGACCGTCAGGTACAGGGTCGAAAGAATTCGTTGGCATTGCCGAATATTTCCTTGATTTGTGCACTATAGGCGCAGCAAAATACCAAGTCAGCATAGCATGTCTAATAGCTTCGTAGGACTGACAAAGCTTGTTTTTTCTTTTGCAACTTCGTCACAAAGATACTTAGGTCTGAGCCAACTCACGGGTACAGGCGCAGCCTGCAGCTATTGGCGTCCCGGATAGCGACGGGCTTTGGAAGTCGAACTCGAGACTCAGCTACGGCTACTATATGCATTTGGATAGAACGAAGATGTTGAGCTTCGTTGATAGTAGAAGTTTGTAAATTTATTACATTCCATTCGGCTGTAATTCGATCCAAACTCCCATCTGTCGCTCAAAATTTGGACTTACAGTAAGAGGTGACTAAGACCCGATTCTAGGGCCGAGAGCGTCCTAAGTCGGCTCGCTGAAGTGGTATCATTCCCTGCTTGAATGTTAGGTGAATTCCTGAACCGCCAAGCTAACTTGGACCATTTGCTAACTAGCACCAGAATTGAATCGAATAAAAGCCGCTTTGTTTTATCAGCTGTGCTGGTTGCAGCTATTTGGTGTTTTTACCGCTTGGCTGTGTTTACTCCTCAACCACTCGACTTTCCGGGTACTCTGCGCCCGATATTTAACGGGTGGCTAATTGGGTTTATCAACCATAACCACAGCCCCGAACTGGCCTACGCACGCTGGAAGACGTTCTGTTTTTTTCTTCTGCTTGTCCCTCCCTCGCTTGCCGTTTTTGCTGTTGCAATTGAGAGTAAGCTTCTGAATCTGCCTGGCCGGGTCGCGGGCTTACTATGTTCACGAACGTTGTTCCTAACGAGCATCGCCACGTCACTCGCAGTTTGCCGGTTTCCCACTCTAGTGAGGTTTGAACTCAACCCAGATGAGGGAGGATACCTTGCCGCCGCTCAGAAGCTGTTCTATGACGGAAATTTTTTTCGAGCCGTGGACTGCGGCACAAGCGGGCCCTTGAATGTCTATCCACTCATGCTTCCGGCCATTCTTTGTATCTCGCCGGATTTTGCATCGACGCGAGTGCTGGTCTTGGTTATTCTTTTCTTAATTATCTATCTCCTATATCGGACCGTTTCCCTGTTGGCTTCCGATGCAATTTCCCGAATAGCCGTTCTGCCTCTTGTAGCTGCCTTTTCGACTTTCCAGAATCCTAACCTGCTGCACTACAGCTCCGAGCACGTTCCAATGTTACTGGTCGGGATAGCGTTTTACGCGAGCGTTCGTATCTTCTGTGAACCGTCGCGGCATAGCCGTTTTCTGCTCTTATTGGGACTGCTGATTTCAGCGGGGTTTCTCTCTAAAATGCAGTCACTTCCAATTCTGGCCGCTCTCGCAGCCGTCAGCTTGACCTGCGTACACTTTGCCGGGAATGCCGGAAAGTTGTGGCGCCCCAGCATGTTGGTCATCTGCGGCACCCTCCCCTTGCTGCTAATCAGTACAGCTCTGTGTTTGTCTGGCCGCGTCTCGAAAGACTTCTGGATGAGTTACATAGTAACCAACCAAGTGTATTCTGAGATAGGAAACAACTTCGTTACCCAACTACCAATATTCCTGCAATTTTCCATTGGAACTATTGAGGTACGTCTCTTCCTTTTTACTTTTCTGGCGCTCACGCTGGCGTACGTTGCTTCGGCGCCCCGCCGTGACCCCGCTGACGAGCAGAGTAGTTTCTTGCGGCTGGTCTTCATAAGCTTCGCGGTTATAGCCTTGTCCCTAAGCCTCTATTCAGCGCAACTCACAGCTGGGTCCTCATACTTGACGCTCCTCATCCTCTTCTCAGCTCCCATGTATCTCTTGCTATTTGGCAAAACGGGAGGAGTAGGAGCGGATCCCAAACGGTGGTTCGGAATTTTATCACTGGCGGCTACGGCGGCTGCCGTTTTCTCCGCTTACAAACCTCACCGTACGTTTCCGCACTACCTCCTGTTCTTATTCACTCCGCTTTGTGCTGCCATGGCTTGGATTTTGATGGAGCGAACTGGCGACCGCAAACCAGGACCTAATACCGGCGGACCTGACCTGTTAACAGAGGGGCGAAATCCTTTGAGGCTTGCCTTTTCGTTGCTGTTTGTAGTTCTTTCGGTCACTTACCAGACCTTTGTCTGGGGTGCCCAGGACGCCGGATTATTCAGCGATGTGGTTCAGACGATCCGTCCGCTAGAAGGAGATTTCATACGCTCCATCACCAAGTCTGGCGAGCGAATCGTTGTTTGGGGATGGTCTGTAGATCCATACCTTGGGTCCGGGCGCGTCGCAGGAACTCGTGACCTTAACATGCTCGACTTCTTTGGTCCGGAGCAAATTGGTGCTTATTACCGGGCAAGGTTCCTGAGTGACTTACAGAAAGAACCGGCAGCGCTTTTCATTGACGCCGTCGGACCCAATTCCTGGTCTCTTCAGGATCCAAATGCTTTTGGGTTTCAGCAGTTTGCAGACATTGCGGCATTTGTGGAACACAACTACATTCACCTCACCAACGCCTACGACCACCACTATTTTTTGCGCAAGGATCTCGCGAGCAGAGTTCAAGGGATCAAACTGCCAAGATTGTGTGCGCCCGATGCTCTTCGTTGTGTGGACATGCCTGCTCGAACCTTTGTTGAGGGTGCTACAACTTTGGCGGTGAAAAATCTACCCTCAGTCGAGATGCCATTTCACGCCTTGATTGAGGCAGACTTCACTCCTGTGGCATTGCAAACTGCTAATGCGACAGTATTTAACAATGAAGCTGTGCCGCATAGCTTTCGAGGGTTTCGATTCCAAAGTATAGGCGCAAATCGCTATCAGCTGATTTTGGGCACAGGTGAGAATTGGGAGTTTTCACAACCGATGTTCTTGCCACCGGGACGGCTTGCGCGGTTGTCGATTGAAATAAACGGCACTGATGTATTTCTACGCTGTAACGGGACTGGGGTGGACAGAATGCATCTGCCTTCGCGGATGGCAGATACTGCTGGCCCAATCACCGTGGGTTCATGGATTGACGGCTGGTGTAGGTTCTCAGGAACCATTCAGTTTTTTCAAATCCTTGATCGAACCTGATTTGACCACCAGCTAACGCTCGCTCGAAAGCTGCCATTGTTAAGAATGCTGTTGGAAAACGGTTGACCCTCTTTTACCAGGGTTGATCCCGAGCGAAGACGGTCTTGAACATTTACTTTCACCCATTAACAACGCTCGTCTTATCGTGTAATGGAATAGAAATCTTGGGCTGCTACCCTGTTAATTCCGTGCCCCTCCCGAGACAGAAAAGAGTAACGGCTCGCTCCTAACGGCCATGTTCATATCGGCGGCAAATATGGCATCCCATGCGATCTTCACAGCCGGATACAGGCTTCCCTATGCGGTCAAAATGTACCATCGTTTGAAACTCGAGAATCCAGCCTCGCCGGCCGGAACACCGATTGCCAACCAGCCCCCGCCTGCTGTGGCCGATTCTACGCGGTCCGCGCAGAAAACGAAAACAGGCTTTTGGAAAAGAGTTTTGAAGGCGGGAACAAGTAGATCAGATCTGTCCCGCGCACCATTCCTCTAGTCTGCTTGCAAGCCGTACCTGCTTCGTCGAACAAGCAGAAGCCTTAGTCGGGGCAAAGCTGATGCCCTGCATAACCGGAATGAGGTCCTCAAAACGGAACGTCGTCGTCCGTAATGCCCATACTGCCTCCGAACGGGTCATCATCGGCGTTGGCTGAGGAACTGGTGTTGCTTCGGCTTCCGGCTGGTGCGCCGGTGCGAGCGCGGGAAGCTCCACCAAACTCTGCCCCGCCGCCTCCACCTTCCCCGTCTCCTCGCCCGCCTAACAGGATCACTTCTTCCGCAACTACCTCTGTGCTGTAGACCTTCTTGCCATCTTTATCGTCGTAGCTACGAGTTTGGAGACGGCCCTCCACATAAACCTGCTTACCCTTTGTCAGATAGTTTGCCAGGTTCTCCTGGCGCCAAACCGACACATTGGTCCAGTTCGTTTCTTCCTTCCAATCGTTGGTCTGCTGATCTT
>CAXTWQ010000094.1:0-1011 GCA_964248065.1 uncultured Bryobacteraceae bacterium
GCGTAGCCCAAGTTGCGCGCGCGCTCATACTGCTTGTCGGCTCAGGATTGATGATTCGGACCTTTCAGATGTTGCGCCGCGTCGATCCGGGCTTCAACCCGAAAGACGCCCTGACAATGCAAATCGCGATCCCCCAGACGCAGGTGAAAGATGATACGGCGGTCATGCGATTGGAGCAGAGCATTTTGGACAAGATCAGCGCTATTCCAGGAGTTAGCTCTGCCGGAATCGCAAGCTCCGTTCCGATTGATGGAGCGCACGGGTCTTATCAGGTCTACGCGCGTGACAAGACCTACCAATCGGTTCCACCGCTGCGCCGCGTGAAATTTATCTCGCCTGGTTTTTTGGTCAGCCTAGGCAGCCATCTGATTGCCGGTCGAGACTTTAGCTGGCCAGAAGTCTACGAACGTAGGCCGGTTGCGATGTTGTCCGAGAATTTGGCTCGTGAGCTGTGGGGCGAGCCGCGCCTCGCCATCGGGAAGCAAATCAATACCAGTCCCAAAGACGCCTGGCGTGAGGTAATCGGAGTCGTCGGAGATCTCCGAGAAGACGGCGTACAGGAGAAAGCCGCACAGATTGCCTATTATCCGCTCCTAATGAACGATTTCGAGGGAGTTCCCTCGCTTGCTGTACGCTCTGTAGCGTACGTCGTACGGAGCAAACGAGTAGGTTCGAAAGATCTGATTGAGGATCTCCAGCGAGCCGTCTGGTCGTACAATCGAAGCCTCCCGCTCGATCAAGTGCGTACGCTCGACGATATCTACAATAAGTCGCTCGCGCGAACGTCATTCACGCTGGTTCTGTTGGCCATTGCAGGTTCCATGGCGCTGGCCATCGGCTTGGTAGGAGTGTACGGCGTGATCTCGTACGCTGTGTCGCAACGAAAGCGCGAGGTCGGTATTCGCGTGGCACTGGGCGCTAGCCGCCGACAGCTAGCGCGCCTTTTCGTCGCTCATGGATTTGTTCTTGCCCTTCTTGGCGTGTTCTTGGGCTTGCTTGGTGCGGCCGCTC
>CAXTWQ010000094.1:1021-22371 GCA_964248065.1 uncultured Bryobacteraceae bacterium
TATCTCAGCTTTTCGGCGTGAGCCCGCTCGATCCGCTGACCTACGCAGCGGTAACTTTGGGCTTACTCATCGCTTCCATTGCGGCAAGTTACATTCCAACCCGGCGTGCCATGGGCATCGATCCAGCCGCCGTTTTGCGCCTAGAGTAGGCTAGTCTAATTTCGTTCGAGCAAAAATACCAGACTGCACCATGCAACTTTGTGTGTTCACAAACCTCCGATGCTGTCCGCGGGAGCTAGAACCGAAGGTCGATGAGTTTTGAAAGAAATTCTTACGGGTATCCAGGAATGACTCGGAAGTGCAACTAAACCGCTGCCTTGATGACATCTTCAAGCTTGGTCCATCTGAGCCCGGGGTAACGATTGTTGTCTAGAGATTCATGATGGCTGCTGAACATGCTCTGCAAATATTGACTGCCCTGCCAACTTGCATATAGTTGTGTCTCGCCTTCAGGGTGCTCGGCACGATCGCGTTTGTTTTTCTCAGCAAGTTCTCTCACACTTCCAAGGTTTACTAATTCGAAAGGCGTGCGAAGAACATGCTTTGTGAATTCCACTAAATCTATTGCGGAAACTTGAAAACTGGCAATACAAAGTGCTTTGGGCGTTTCTGTATCCAGAGAGGCGGCGGCAGTGTACGCTGCCGTGTCGTCCATCGATGTGAAATCAACATACCAGCCTGGATCATCCCAATACCCGACCATCTTCTTCTTCGAATCAAAGAACGGAACGTTGTACGTCAGAATGTCCGTGAAAGCACCGTTGAAGATGGAAGTCGCCGCGATGGGAGCTTTGTCGAGGGTCTTGTGAAAATCTCTACGCAGATCGAAATTGCGATTTCTCCTGCAGGTCTTCTTCTGAAGTCTGTCGAGAAGTCCGACGGAATGAAGCGCGGCACACCGGCTTTGATGGCAGCCTCGAGCAGAACGGTCTGAGCATCGATGATAACTTCACGCAGACCTTGGACAGCAGAGACTACGCAGCTTGTGCCTTGCAAAGGTTGGCTGAGTTCTTCTATATTCGACAGGTCTACCTGCGCCACTTCCACTCCAACGGTCTTCAGAGCTTTTATTTTCTCCTCACCAGACTCTTTGCGAACTAGCGCAAGCACGTCGGCTCCTTGCATCACGAGCGCTTTCACAATGCGATTACCAAGGTTGCCCGTGGCTCCAGCTATAGCGATTCTCTTTGCCATTCTTCTATCTACCTTTCTGTCCCGAGGGCGTTGCTGCGCGGGTCGGCTTCACGCAAGGTGTCGGGCATATCGAGCCACTTCATTCCGCTTCTTTCCATAACGCGAGCTACTTCTTTGCGAGACTGCCGCATGGGTATGCCCTTGGGCGGGAGAGCTCGTTCGGTCGCGGGTTCGCCCAGTTCCGTGATCATCACCTCGAATCCTGCCGGCACGTAGCTGTTGAGGATCAAAGCTGTTTCGCTATCTACTCGAAAGCTGTGTACCGTTCCGGGTGGCACAGTCACAAACGAGTTCTTTTTTCCCAACCAGGGTCTGACCATCGATCGAGAACGTTATCTCGCCGTCCAGTATGTAGAAATTCTCGGTTTGGGTGTGCGGGTGAGGGGGAGGACCCGAAGCCTTTGAGCACAACTGCTCCAATTGCGAGAAGGCGCCGCCAGTCTGCTTTCCATCGGATGATTGTTCTCTGGTAGCCGCCATTGCGGACTTTATCGCCTGTTCCATTTGTCTAATCAGCGATCAAGACTTTCTTTAACTGGGGTTCTTTCTAAAAAGAGGCTCCAGAATGCGCTTGATGCCATTCATTCAGACCCAGCCAGATCCTTCACACTCAACGAGCTTGCACAATTGTCCAATGCGAGTGTCTTTCACTTCGCCCGCTCGTTTACGGCCGCAGTTGGGTGCCCTCCCTTCACATATCAACGCAATCTGCGCGTTCAGAAAGCTCGGGAGCTCCTCATCGCGACACAGCTTTCCATCGAGATGGTCGCCATCACACTGTGGAACCTCGCACAGAAACACTGCTTACGTTGTCTTGAGTGACGACTGTTGTAGCAGCGGAACCCACTTCCTTTTGCAAAATGATTGAAGCTTAACCTGCGACAGCTGCACTCGATGGAACTGAAGTTAGCTCGGCTCCTAGAGATCCCGGCTACAGCATGGGACCGCATTTGATCGATCGTCTCAGCGCTCTGGGTTCCGAACTCGATAGTGTGTTGGCCAGCCCTGCAATCTCTCAACGCGAATATTACAGCGAACTGCAACAGGAATTTATAACTGGCTTTCGAAGAATGGTAAGTGAGACCGACGTGACGAACAGTTGCTCTTGTAGTCATCTCCTGCGCTATTGAGATAGAGCTGCGTCACTAATAGGCTAATTAGCCGACTTACTCGAAGCGGATTCTGCAACGGGAAGCTTTAACCAGAAGTTCTCAATTTCCTCCAGAGTCCGGCCTTTAGTTTCAGGAACGAACTTCCATACAAACCCAGCGGTCAGAAACGAAAGCAGAGCGTAAACCGAAAAGGTCCCGCCAATACTGATTGCATTGATTAATGACAGAAACGTGGAGGTGATAAGGAAACAAGCGCACCACAAAGCAATGATAGCGAGCGACATGGCTTTGGCGCGTACCGCGTTTGGAAATATCTCAGCTAAAACGACCCAAACGCCTGGGCCGAGTCCGATTGCAAAGCAGGCAACGTAGAGCAGAATCCAAATAAGTGTGAAGGTGGAGGAGGCATGCAGGCCAGTGCTGATGGCTAGTGCCGACAGGCAAACTCCCATGCCCGCTGAAGCAGCGAGGAGGAGCGGCTTCCGGCCAGCTCGGTCAATCAGGAATATCGCAACGATTGTGCCGACCAGGTTTGTAAGGCCGATAATCACGTTGGCAGCAAGCGAAGAGCTATCTGTTTGCTGCGGAATGTTCTCCACAAAAAGCAGGGAACCGTAATACAGGATCGTATTGATTCCCGTAATCTGCTGCAGAATTGCGAGCGATATCGCGATCATCATGGGCCTCCTCATCTGCGGCACCCACAAGCTATTGGTCTCACGCTCGGGCGGATCGCTCAAAATTCGCATCTCTTCTTCCGCATAATTTGCACCCGAAATTCGCGTTAAAGCCGTCCTTGCTTCCGTCGAACGCCCATGCTGGACTAACCATCGAGGGCTTTCCGGGACAGCAAGCAAAGCCAGCAGAAATAGCAGCGAAGGAAGCGCCGCAGACGCGAACATCCATCGCCAGCTCTCGGGCCCAAGGTTTGCCAGCGAGAAATTAGCTAGATATGAAACGAGAATGCCGCAAACAATGGCAAGCTGATTGAGAGAAACCAGACGCCCTCGGATGTAAGCGGGAGAAATCTCGGCAATATATAGAGGTGACAGCATCGACGCCAGCCCGATGGCGACGCCGCCCACGATACGGGCCATTACGAATTCGGTAAGATTATGCGGAACAGCGGCGGCAATTGCAGACAAACCGAAGAAAGCAGCGGCTGCTAGCAAAGCTTTCTTGCGACCAAACCGGTCACCGGACCACCCCGCCAGTGACGCGCCAACGATACAGCCAAGCAGAAGGCTGCTTGCCGCCATCTCCGTTTGCATTGCGGTGAGCGCAAACTCCCGCTTCAAGAACACGATAGCTCCATTAATTACCGCCGTATCGAAACCAAACAGAAAACCTCCGATAGCGGCGACAAGTGCGGGCAGGTAAAGATAAGCGTTCCCCTTTTGAATTAACGCGTCCTTGGGAACGGAAGACGGCAGCGGAACGGGTGAGCTTGCGTGCATAAATTAAATAGTGTCGAATCGGTTTAGGGCTGGAAGTTGCGCCAGAACGGCTCGAGAATGCCGGGCTTTGAGACCCACTGGAACCGGTCGAAATCTTTCTCAAGTTGCGAATAGAGAGGCACGCTCCGGGCGAGACCGAAGGCCCGATACTCTCCCGGGCCTCGAACGATCAGTTCGGATTTCCCGTAGAGAGGATTTGCCTCCCACTTGATTTCGCCGTTTGAGTCCACTAAGGCGTACCATGCAAGCCCACGTCGCTTTCTGATCTCGGTGTACTCAAACCCGTATTCGCGGTCACACAAAGCGCCAAAAGTAACAGCTTGCGTGTGGTCGGCGCTTAAAGTTGCGTGAGCCCAACCCGGCGGCACAATAACCTTTTCGCCAGGACCTGCATGAATGGCATAACAGCTCCCTGGATTGTCCGCTGCGAACTCCTGCATGTAGATAAATGCCGCTCCTGACCAGATCTCGTATACTTCTGGCGGAGACCAGCCACTGTGTGTTGACACCTTGTGGATATGCCCCTGGCTGCGGATTACTTCTCCCGCCAGACTGCCGGCGGCGTACGTAACCACACCGAAGAGCAGCATGCGACGCTCAAGTTCCGCATGATCGCAAGTCATTCCCACATCCATAGCAATGGCGTAAACAGGGTCAGGGCCGCTCGCCTCGCGATCGCGTAGGCTATCTCGGATCGAATCGAGTGAGCGCAATTCCGGCGAGGGTCCAAAGACTCCCGGCCCGTATTTGAAACCCAGCGGTTCGGCTGTCGGCGTAATCGGAAAACCCGGGTCGAACTTCATATATAGAGCGTTATGCTGACGACCGCACTGAAGCTCTCAGCGTGCCCAGTCGCTTGCCGCTGTTTGCCGCGCTTGGGCGCACGGTGTATTCGCCCACTGCAGCGGGCACAATGAACGTTTCCGCGTAATGCACCGTGAAGTCGTCAAACAAACCATTCGGGCTTTCAACAACTGCGCTGTCGCCTTCCACCAGATTCAGCACGTGGACAGAGCCGTTAGTCCGGTGCATTGCCGCCTCCCTGAACCAGTGACGGCGTGTCTCGATAAATTCGCGTTCGTGCAAACCCGTACGCTCCTCAAACCATCCATTGCCTCCCCCAATTCGTTCCACGCACTTCAACAGATGTTTGCGCACCCATTCTGTATCGCGGTCCCATTGAATGTTTGCAAGCCCATGCTGCAAGTGAATCGGGCGCGGACGGCCATCTAAGCCCAGTCGGCCCCAGTCCCACAGCTTGAAGGTAAAAATGTAAGGCGTAGCGCTAATCTCGAGGACCATGCTATTGCGCCCGGAGCAATGTATCGTACCTGCCGGAATCAAGAAGTGATCGTGCTTTTTCGCCGGCCAGCGATTTATAAAACTATCTGCCGGAAATGGGACACCGCGCTCTTGGGCGTCCCAAAGCGCCTGGCTCATAGCTCTGCGATCTACGTTGTCTTTTACGCCCAGGTAAACACAAGCATCGGGCGCAGCATCCAGCATGTAATAGCTTTCATCCTGCGTATAAGCCATCCCAAACTTGTCTTGAATGTACTCCGTAAGAGGATGTACCTGGAGCGACAAATTGCCGCCCTCCATTGTGTCCAGAAAATCGAAGCGTATCGGGAACTCGGTGCCGAACCGTCCGTGTACCGCGTCGCCTAACAGCTCGCGCGGATGCTCAAACACTAAGTCAATCGCCGGCACTTCCACGCGCACAGAACCAAAATCGAGCAGCAGCGAGTTCTCTTCAGGCACGCAGTCAAAGCACCACGCGTAATTCGGGGCTTTCTCGTCCAAGCCACATACATTGCGCATCCACTGCCCACCCCATGGACCGGGGTCGAAGAACGGAACAACCCGAAACGGCCGAGTCACAACGTGTCGCAGAGCCTTTCGAAAGGCTTCTCCCGTCACGAGCTTAGGCCTTTCATGCTCAGTGGTATCCAGCAGGAAGTCTGCGCGTCTCAAAAGTTGCTTCTTAACTCGGTCGGCAACTCGCCAATCAAGGAAGTACGCTCGTTTGTATTTGAGCGCTGGACGCTCACCAGCATTCGCCAGCCCCAGGTTCCCCATCTCTCCACGGCGCTGCCGCTGCTGAATTTCCCAACGCGGAAGGTCGGCGAAGATCAGCACGTCTGGGCGCGGACAGAACAATTGAGTTCCGATACCGACGATTAGGACTCGTCCCTCTGCTTTTGAAATTTCTTGCTGCCTGTGGCTCAAGGCTTTCAGATCGAAGAAGTCGTCAATCTGCCAGCCGTTCATCCTGCCGAAAACGGGATCGTCTGTAAGGTCGCGCGCAGTCAATGCCACAATATCGGCCGAGTTCCGGAAACAATCTTCTGTTTGAATCAGGACAATCGGAGCCAACGCGTTCTTGAGCTGCTCAGCTATCTTAACCGTGAATGTGCCCGGGTAACACTCGACCGCGACTGTTTTAGCGCCCTGTAAGAGCTTTCGTAAGATCGCCTCGTTGATGGAACGCCATCCCTCCCATGCCGCATCAGCCGCCGCATCCACACGGATCGAAGGCCATTTGTCGTAGGAAGAGCCCGTGCTCAATGTGTTTGCTCCACAAGCGGAACGGCGCCGAACAGCGCAGCGTTGCTGCCGAGAGTCGCGGCGCGGATTTCTACCTTGCCCCAAGGTGTCCATGCATGCTGAAGTACTCGGTCTGTAAACGCCGGAAGAATCTGCTCCGCCGCGTTCATCACACCGCCTCCTAATATCAATAGCTCCGGGTCATAGGCATGAATCAATGAAACTGCCCCTGCGGCCCATGCTTTAACACAGCTACTGAGTACCTCGCAGGCGCAGTCATCCCCTTCGCGCGCAAAATCGAAAACATCTTTGAACGTAATACTTGATAGGGTGGCCAGCTTGCTTTCCCTGAAACCTGGCTGATTTGCGCAGATCGAGGGCAAAGACCAGGACGAAGCTTCAGCCTCCACGCACCCGATGTTTCCGCACGAGCAAACTTGTCCGTACCGATTCACAGTGAAGTGGCCGCCTAGACATCCCGCTTGATAGTGCTTCCCCTGAAGTAGTCGCCCACCCATCATGGCTGCTCCGCCGATGCCCGTTCCGAGCGTCATCATCACAATGTCGTCGAATCCAATACCGGCTCCCGCGTAGCGCTCACCCAGCAATGCCATACGGGCGTCGTTCTCCAGGCGGATTGCCAGACCTAGCTCTGTCCTAGCCCACCGGACCAAGTCAATCTCGGGCCCATCAACATATTTGCCATTAACTGAAAGAATCCTTGCATGGTCGCTATCAACGAGTCCACAAAAGCTAAAAGCAATGCCTGCACACGAATCGACTAGGGGCCTGCTGCCGTGTCCATAGTTCAGCAGGAGTTGGCGCAGAACGGCTGCGATCTCAGGAAGAATCGTTGCTAGAGCGTTGTGTCCATCGGTCCGGATCGTTTCGTAAGCTAATAATCCTTCCGATGAAAGAAGCCCGCATGTAGCATGGCTGCCGCCCAAGTCGACCGCGAGAACGCTCACCATTCCCCCACAAGTTCCGGTCGCCCAGCAATCTTGCGTAGCCGTGCGCTGAATCCCTTTTGATCGATACTCTCGTAATCGTGCCCCGCATCGCTCGGCCAACAGGCAGTGAATACCAGTTGACTTTCACCAGTATTTGCCACTCGATGAGCTGTAAAGCCGGGAATATAATGCACGCTGCCCGGCTTCATCCATTCGACACGTGTCTCACGCGCCTCCGACATCAGCAGCAGCCCGCCTTCGCCCAGCACAGTTACATAGTATTCGCCGCGATTGCGTTTTGCATGGAAGTGCCCCTTGGTCATGAAATACTCATCACCGGCCTGCCCTGGCTCCAGAAACGTCGTACCCCAGAACAAGCCGCCTTCTACTCCTTCTGCCACCGGTAGATACGACTGGACGCGGTAAACAAGCGTATCCGGTCCCTGGTCCGGTGTGGTCCGAAATATCCCACTTAGATCAGATAACGTCCGCACTATTTCAGTCACGGCCGGGCCCCCAAGAGAGCCTGTGGCGAGATTGATGGTTGTAGCGGCAACCGCTGGTGTGTTCATTTTATGGATGTGCTTGGCGGGACAAGTTCAACGTGGCGGCGGCTTACAACCGGCGTATGTTGATAACCGTTTTTCGCTTGGGCAATTGCTTTCAGCCAGCACTTACCAGAGCCGGCCGGGACGTTGAAGTCGATGACGTATGTCTCCGCCCCTAGATCGCCAAGCGAAAAGGGCGTGTTCTGTTGGGCTAAAACCTTCCCTGTAGAGTCTTCCATTGTCAAAGCAAGGTTCCCGCTGATTTCCTCTGCTTTATCGTTCACCATCATTACTTCGAACGTTTGTTTAGATGCAGTCTGTAGCGTCGGGTGAAAGTAATTGATATAAACCCCCAGCGGCTGAAACGCGTCCGCCATGTACTTCTCGAAGTATTGGTTCAGCTTCAAAGACCGCACGTCTTCAAAGTTGTCGCAGGTAAATGCTTTTGGATCGCAACCAGTTAGATAAACGAAATGCAGAAGACCCGCGTACTTGCGATGAGCGCGCCAGAACTCCGAGATGCCCGCCAGGTTGTAGGCATCTGCCTCAAGACGCTGATCCGCTGTTGCATTTGGGCCGAGTAGCTTAGGATAGACTTCTTTGGTCAACTCCGTAGGGCTCCCATCCCGATTCAACCAAAGCCAGCCATATTCGTTGATAATCATGGCGTGGCCGTTCGGCATAGTGGCTGCGCTTCTTTCCCCACCGCCTCGGTTTTCAAGTTCCGTCATACTAAACTGCGCGCCCGATCTAGGCTGAAACTCGTAGGGGTGATCTTCCACCGGGTCGTTAGCCCCAACTGGAGCGTTGTAGCTATTTTCAAAAGGACGCTTCGACAAATCGAGCCCACGTACTGCAGGTATGATCTTACTCGTAAAGTCCGGATACCACGTTTCGTTGTTGGCATCCCAAATCGCGACGCTTGCATGATTCCAGTTGTCGCGCATCCACTCCGAGTACTCGCCGATCATCTCGTTAGCGTCGAACGTTTTTGTATATTTACGGTCGTGCCAGCTGGGCTTACCGATCCACACGAAATATTCGTTCTGTATTAGCAACCCCGCCTCGTCTGCTATGTCGAGCCACTTTTCCGGTACAGGACCAATGCAGAACCGGAAGCTGTTCCAACCCATCTTCTTTGGAATGGTCACGAGCAACTTGCGCACCCACTGCTCATCCCACGGCAAGGTGCCGGAATCCGGATCCTCGAAGAAGCGGTGCAGAGTAATGTTCGAGCCCCGCATAAAATACGGTTTTCCGTTCAAGTAAGCCCGCCGGGTGGCTGTGTCAAATCGAAACTCACGGACACCGAATCGGGTCGACGTGCTATCTCCGCCCGTGCTGGTTTCAAGCACGTAAAGATTGGGCTGCTCAGGTGACCACAGCTTCGCGTTGGGAATCGCAACAGTCTGCAACACGGTCTTTTCTTGGCCTGCTTCGATAGTGACTTGCTCAGCCTGGTGCGCCACCTCGCCTGACGCTTTCCACCCATGTACCGTCTGCAGCAGGTTGAACCGTGCGGTCTTACTCCCGTAGTTTTTCAGCTTCGTTTGAACTACGATTTCACTCGGGCTGATGCGGGGCGCGACTTGCACACTCTCAATCGTTGGATTGTCCGAGACAATTACCGCCACATCATCATAGATGCCAGGAGTCCAGCGGTTTTTCTCGAAGTCGGTTCCCGCACTAACGTTATCTGGAAGCACGCCCGGATGCGCTCCAATGCGTACTACCAATTCATTGCTGCCCGCCCAGCGCATTGTGTTCGTAATGTCGAAGATGGCTGCCGAGAAACAAGGAAGGTGCTCACCGATCTTCTGTCCGTTCAGCCACACCGAGGCTCCGAATTGGGCCTTATTAATGCGCAACTCGGCATGGGCGCGCTGTCGCGGTCCTGTGAAAGCCCTTCGATACCAAAAATAATTCCTGTCCTGGTGAGGGGTCCCGGCCGGAGTCGTCATTCTTGCGATAGCATCGCCGGCCATTTGTCCTCGCGACACACGATTCGCGATCACTTCACGACTGTCAAATAGATCCACGTCCGGAAATGCCGGAGCCGCCGAGTGCGCCAGACCTGGAACCGGACCCTTGTGCGTGTAAGTCGATGGCATATCAGTTGCCGACTTCGAATCGGCAATGTCCCAGTTGCCGTCTAGGTCAATGATCTGTCGCGGCGAGCGTTGCGCCAATCCTATGCTCCCGCTGCAAAGCAACAGAAAGCTTATAGCCGAACGGTTTATTTTTCTTTTCATCTGGCAGTCGTTCAATGCAGCCGGCTAACTCGTAGTGATCAAAACAACAGCTTCAGTGCTAGCTGAATCTGCCGAGGGGTTCCCACTATGCTGCTGATTTTGCCGAATGCCGCATTACCTAAAGCGCTATTTGGATTGGAAAAGCTTGCCGTGTTCGTAATGTTATAGCTCTCCGCACGGAATTGTAGTTGGAATCTCTCCCGGATTGGAAAGTTTTTGAAGAGCGATAGATCGAGATGTCTCTGATCGGGGCCATATAAAAGATACGGGGCGGAGTTGCCCGCTGTATAGAGCGCTTGGCCCACAAACGCCTTCACATCAAACCATTCGCCGATGGAAGGATTCGACAACTTACCATTCGCAATCCGATTTGGTCGATCGGAGTTCCCGGTAGCGCCCACGTTTGCCCTTTGTGTGTTGTTAGTTGCCGTGAATGGCAGTCCCGTCTGGTATACGAAAATTCCGTTCAACTGCCAGCCTGCAATTGCCGCTTTCGTAATACCGTGAAGCGATTGCCCAAATGGCAGCGCATAATTGGCCGTGAGTGCGACGCGGTGCCGCACATCAAGTGAGCTGTTTGAGTATTCTAAATTCCAGTTACTCTCAACAGCCGGACTATTGCCGGTTAGTGCCGTGCCTAGAGCATGGGCCCAAGTGTAATTTCCGCCCACGACCAGCCCGTGCGAGTAGCGGTGGTCAAAGGTAACTTGCATCGAATGATAATTCAATGTGCCCGAGTCGCTCACGTAATTGATAGCCGTCACGAGTGGGAGCACGTTGTAATAAGGGCGACGCGGTTGTACAGCACCAGGTCCCGGGTCCGGCTGATCAATGTTCGGGTAAATTCCAAGCTTACGCGTCAACTCTCCGACATAGGCGACACCCAACACACTGCCAAAGATCTCTTTCTGGATCTGCAAACTCATCATGTGCGTGTATGTAGGATGAAGGTTAAAGTCGTTCACTCCCGAAAGATTGCCGCTGAGCGGATTAGCTGAAGTTAGCACCGGTGGCGAGAACGGGTTCGACAAACTGACTGCAAATGGATACGGTGCGCTATTCGTATACTGCTGAGTGCTCACAAAGGGGGGATTCTTCAAGAAGCTCTGCGACATATATTGTCCCGGAAGAAAGGACAATCCGTAGCCGCCGCGCAACACCGTGTCATGCCCTAACTGGAGCGCGAATCCTACCCGCGGCTGGAAATTATCGTAGTAAGTGTGAATCCCCGCCGTGGAGGACACGCCGTTCTGCCCCGGAATGGCTATCTGAAAAGTGCTCAAATTCAAATTTGATATTCGGTTTGCCACTTCGGTATACGGCGTGAAGATGTCGTATCGTAAGCCGAGATTTAATGTCAGGCGTTTCGAGGCTCTCCAGTCGTCTTGAAAATAAGCGCTCGGTTCCCAACTCCGATACCCAGGGAAGATAGGGTTGTCGATCAGGTTGTCCGTGTCAACGGCACCAAGCAGCATGGAAGCAATGCTGTAACCGCCAGCGCCCGCGCCGTTATTGGTTTCCGCTGCGTTGAATCCAATCACGCCTTTTGGTGATTGCCCCTGTGCCTGGGTAAATTGCCGCCGGATTAGGCCCGCTCCAAATTTGATGTTGTGCGCGCCGGTGCTATACGTGAATGCCCCCATGTACTGGAAAGTGTTGTCGATCTGGATAATCGGTAAGTACTGCGCATCGCCCAAATTATCGTAACCAGCTGGTTGAACCTGCGTTAAGCCGCTGGAAGTCAAACTATGATTGGCGTACGGGATCCCAAATTGTTGAGACACATTGTTGCCGAAGTTTAAGGGTTGGGTGTGCGCCGCATAACGAACCCAACCGGCCTTGAATTCGAACAGCAGCGTCGGAGAGAAAATGTGCACATAGTCGAGTTCAGTTCCTTGCGCGCGCTGCAGCGAAGGGCCCGGATACGCCGTGCTGCCTCCTGGCTGGATACTGCCGATAACTGGTAGGTCCCCGGGCAAAAACGAAGTCGTGTCGTTGAATGAATAACGCCCATACAGAAGGTTACGGTCATTGAAGTGATGGTCGATCCGGGTATCGAAGGTACTGTAATTCTGAGTCTTGGCGAAGGCAGAAATATAGTTATTAGCTAGGCCGGGCTGATTCGGCGCCGGGTACAGGTTCAGATAATCCACCGCGATCGGGTTAAAAGAACTAGCGGGAATAGTGTCGTTTGCAAATGCGCTGCGCGAATAAACTCCTGGGCTGGTTTGCACCAGCGTTGCCGGATTATAGATCGTAGCGACACCGTTGAAATTGCCCGCTTTCATCGCTGCGGTAGGCACGCTCGCCGTATAGGGCTGCCCTTGCACCTGCCTGAATCCCTCGTAATCGCTAAAGAAAAATGTCTTGTTCTTCAGGATGGGACCACCGACGCTGCCACCATACTGGCTTTGCCGATATTCGGGCTTCCTCAGCGTAAAGAAGCTTCGCGCATCGAGCTTATCGTTCCGAAAGTACTCATATACAGTCCCGTGAAACTCATTCGATCCTGACTTGGTCAGCAGATCGATCACCCCGCCGGACACACGTCCTACCTCAGCAGTGAACAACGAAGTCTGTACCCGCATCTCGGCAAGTGCATCGATTGAGGGCCGAAGAATGGCGGTACCGATTGCCCGGTCGTTATTGTCCATTCCATCGACCATGTAATTGTTCGTTTGGCTACCTTGCGCGCCAACCGCAATGGTTGCTGTTTGCCGCCGATCATCCGGCCGCGTACCGCTCGATAGCGCGGATGGAGAGCCGGCCGTAGTACCCGGTGCAAGCTGCGCCAGCATCGTGAAATTCCGGCCATTCAACGGTAGGTCCTGAACCGCCTTCTCCGTAATCGTGCTTCCTAGCGAGGAGGTATCGGTTTGCAAGGCAGGTGCTTGTCCTTGCACCTCCACCGTCTGGCTCATCTCGCCTACTTGCATCTGAGCATCGACACGCGCACGATCGCCCGAAACGAGTGTCGTGTCCGACACCGTAATCGCTTTGAATCCCGGAGCTTCCACATGCACGCTGTAACGGCCAATCGGCAGTTGCGAAATTACGTACTCGCCGCCTGTGCTGGTCGTGGTTTGTCGCACAGCTTGTGTCTCCAGGCTCGTAACGGTTACCCGAGCATTTGGCACGACGGCACCGCTGTTGTCGGTGATTGTCCCGACGATATCGGCGGTCGTTACCTGCCCCCATGAGAAGGAGCAACGAAGCAAAAGGGTAAGGAGAACAGCGACACGGACCGAGTAGGTTCGAAACATGGAACACAACCTTTCAAAGCTAAATCCAGGAAAAAGAACGATACCGTTAAAATTTCAGGCTGTCAAGATATTTCTGCTTGGTTTTACTTAAGTCAATCAGTATGGTGATCGTTTTGCGGTGAAACACGCATTATGCCTCAGGCATGTTACTCTGCCCGAAGTCGCATTAATATCTGTTCGGCGTTGTTCAACGTGTAAAGGTGGCCAAGAAAGAGACAGTCGACGAGCGCACCGAGCAGATTCTGGCGCAATTGCTGCGCGATGGAACGCTCTCTGCAGAAGAGATCGCTATTCAACTCGGGACCTCTATCGCAACCGTACGGCGTGACTTGCAGCGACTTGAACTCCAAGGTCGCCTGAAACGTACTCACGGAGGTGCCGTGCCGGTGCAGCCCCTCCTGTATCAGTCCTTCCGCCACGATTCTTCGTTTCAGGAGCAACTCAGCCGTCATGCCGAGGAGAAGCAACGGATCGGTGCCGCCGCAGCGGAGCTCATCGAAGATGGCGATTTTGTGGGCATTACGCCCGGCACAACCACCATGCAGTTCACTCGCAGCATCCCCGCCCGCAAGGGCATAACGCTCGTTACCAACACGGTAAATATAGCGATGGAGCTAAGCCAACGCCGTGACGTCGATGTGCTCGTCCTCGGCGGTTTACTCCGGGGCGACTGGTTTTCCCTTGGCGGACCGGTCGCCGCTGACGCTGTCCGTCATCTAGTGATCAATAAAATGTTAATCGGCGTAAAAGGCATTGACCCTCACTGGGGTTTGACTGCGGGCAACGCCGACGAAGCCGCAATCAATCGCTTGATGATTGAGCGCGCCCGGACCAAAATCGTAATCGCCGATCACAGTAAGTTGGGCGCATCCGATAATTATGAGTTCTGGCCTGCAAACAAGATTGACGTTCTTATTACGGACACGAAAGCCCCGGAAAAGCTGGTTGCTCTATTTAGAAAGATGAACGTTAAGGTGATGATTGTCTGAGCGGCTCTATTGCAAACAGCTAAGTACATGTGTAGATCCGAAAGGCCTAATGAACAACTGCATCTCGGAAGCGATACCGGCTTGCAGGACAATGCACTGGCGCACTTCCGGATCATTCGCATGACTTCGATGCCCTTGAGCGTGGCGTAAGCAGTCTTCGGGGATTTGAAGCCGAGCGCGTGACACTACCCGGTCCTCCCAAAACTTGCAACCAACACTTGTTTGTGTAATTATTCATAATGCTGAATAAAGATACACAGGAGGTTTGATTGGTGGCAGCGTACTCACAACTTCCGGTAGTTCCAGGGCGCGTCCCAAATTTCCGGCACGATCTGGACCTATCCAGTCACGAGCTGGTAAGCCTGCTGGATTTGGCACAGCAAGTGAAGCAGTTTCGGCAGCGGTTTGCCCGCGCGCTCGAAGGCCGCTATCTGGCACTCCTGTTCGAGAAACCTTCGCTGCGAACGCGCATGACTTTTGAGCTTGCAATTAAGCAACTTGGTGGAGACTGCGTGGCTCAAGCGGGAATGATTGGCGGAAGGGAACCGATCAAAGATATCGCACGCAACCTGGCGCGCTGGACCGATTGCATGGTTGCGCGTACCTTTTCTCAACAAACAATTGATGAGCTGGCCAGCTGGGCAGCAATTCCCGTTGTCAATGCTCTAAGCGACCTGTACCATCCATGTCAGGCATTGGCGGACATGTTCACACTCAAGGAGCATTTTGGACGTTTACGCGGTTTGAAGCTGGCGTACGTTGGCGACGGAAACAATGTCGCGCACTCGCTGCTGCTTTGTGGCACCCGTCTCGGAATGCATTGCACCGTGGCGACACCGATCGGGTATGAACCTGATGCTGAGATCGTTGCAACTGCGCGCCAGCTGGCACGAGAGAGCGGCGGTTCTGTTGAGGTCAGCACGGATGCTCCCCTTGCAGTTCAGCAGGCAAACGCAATTTATACGGACGTTTGGGCCAGTATGGGCCAGGAAAGGGAGGCCGATCTGAGGAACCGAGTGTTCGCGCCTTACCAGGTCAACGAGGCTCTGCTGGCCCAGGCGCGCCCGGACGCAGTGTTCATGCATTGCCTTCCTGCCAAGCGCGGGCTCGAGGTGACTGATGCTGTCATCGAGTCCCGGCAGTCTTTGGTTTTTGAGCAAGCCGAAAACCGTCTGCACGCCCAGAAAGCGCTGCTTCTAACCCTGCTGCAATAAAGCCTCAAACGTCCAAGTTTTGAACTGATAGGAAGCTGGCCTCAGTGCGCCCGCTTCACATTACATCTGGAAAGCTTCTATGAGCAAAGTAAATGCAAAGAAGGTAGCGCTTGCCTACTCGGGTGGACTCGATACCTCCATCATCATTCCCTGGTTGAAAGAGAATTATGGCTGCTCGGTGGTAGCCGTATGTGGAGACATTGGCCAAGGCGGTGAAGAACTTGACGGATTAAAGGAGAAAGCACTGAAGACCGGTGCTTCTGAAGTCCACGTCGAGGACATGCGTGAGGAGTTTGTCACCGACTATCTCTGGAAGCTGGTGCGCTCGGGCGGGGTTTACGAGCACAAGTACTTACTTGGCACATCCATAGCGCGACCTCTGCTGGCTAAACGGCAGGCCGAAGTAGCTCTGCAAACCGGATGCGATGCGCTTGCCCATGGCTGCACCGGCAAAGGTAATGATCAGGTCCGCTTTGAATTAACGTACAAGGCAATCGCGCCGCACTTGCCGGTGATTGCACCGTGGCGGGAATGGGACATTGTTTCGCGCGAGGATGCGATTGAGTATGCCCACGAGCATGGCGTTCCGATTGCCCAATCAACGACAAAGATTTATAGCCGCGATCGCAACATTTGGCACATTTCGCATGAGGGCGGGGAATTAGAAGATCCGGCCAATGCTGCTCCTGACGGAATCTGGATGCTCACCAGAAGCCCGGCGGAGGCGCCGAACAAAGCAGTTGACGTGACGGTGGGCTTTGACCGCGGCATTCCGGTTTCCTTAAATGGCCAGCGGCAGCTCAGTGCTGTTTCGTTGCTGGAACAGCTGAATGAATTGGGCGGAGAGCACGGCATCGGACGCATAGACCTGGTGGAGAACCGATTTGTCGGGATGAAGTCCCGGGGCTGCTACGAAACTCCCGGGGGCACCATCCTGATGGCCGCCATTCGTGAACTAGAAGCGCTCACCCTCGACCGGACCACGCTGCATTACAAACAGAAAGTAGCGCTCGATTACGCTGAAATGGTCTACAACGGCCTGTGGTTTACGCCTTTGCGCGAAGCGCTGGACGCGTTCTTTGCCGACATAGCCAAGCCCGTGACTGGCGAGATCACAATGCGCTTATACAAAGGCAATCTGGAGCCGGTGAGCCGCAAGAGCCCGAACAGTTTGTATAGTCTGGACATCGCCAGTTTTACCATGGGCGCCAGTTACGACCAGAAGGACGCTCTCGGGTTCATCAACATTGTCGGTCTGCCGATCAAGGTTGAAGCTTCATTGCAGAAGTAAGCGGATGAAGCTCTGGGGCGGAACGTTTGAATACGGCCCTTCGGAAGTGTTTGAGGAGTTTTACGGATCATTGGATTTTGATGGCAAATTGATCTTCGCCGACGTGGAAGGTTCACAGGCCTTCACGCGCGCGCTGCTTGCGCAGGGCATTCTTACTGAAGCCGACTGCCTGCAGCTTCTCGCTGCTTTCGCTGAGATTGGGGAGGAGGCTCGGCACCCGGATTACCTGCGCGGCGCCACAGACGAGGACATCCACACTTTTGTTATCCGTAAGCTCGGCGAAAAAGTCGGTCCGCTGGCGGCGAAAATCCACACTGGGCGTAGCCGCAACGAGCAGGTCTCTTTGGACGTTCGGCTCTATCTTCGGGCCAGTGCCGATGTAATCCTCGGCGGTTTGGTAAGGCTGATGGAGAGCCTGCTTACTCTGGCCGGCAAGTATCCAGATGCTGTTATACCCGGCTATACGCACCTTCGCAGAGCGCAGGCTGTTTTGTGGCCGCACTATCTGCTCGCCTACGTCGAGATGTTTTCGCGAGACTTCGAACGTATGCTGCAGGCACGTGAGCGGATTAACGTTCTTCCGCTCGGGTCAGGAGCTCTGGCCGGTAGCGGCTTCCCGTTTGACCGTTGGGCTATGGCTAAAGATCTGCAGTTCCCGGCCATCACCCGGAACAGCATGGATGTTTCTGCCGATCGTGATTTTGCACTCGACTTTCTGTACACATGCAGTACGGCAATGCTTCATCTCAGCAGGCTTGCCGAAGACTGGATTCTGTACTCTAGCGAGGAGTTCCGCTGGCTGACACTAGGCGATGGAGTGACGAGCGGTTCGAGTCTGATGCCCCAGAAGAAAAATCCCGATTCACTTGAGCTAATCCGGGGCAAGACGGGCCGCGTTTTCGGAGATCTGACCTCTCTGTTCATGACCATGAAAGGCTTGCCACTGACTTACAACCGCGATATGCAGGAGGACAAAGAGCCGTTGTTCGACGCCTTTCATCAAACTGCCGGGTCGCTTCGGATGGCGGCAGCTGTGGCCGAGTCTGTCGTACTGCGTCCAGCGATTCCTCTTGCTGCGGCAGAAGAGAGTTGGGTTGTTGCAACCGATCTGGCGGAAGAGCTGGCTCGTACGGGCGTGCCGTTTCATCGGGCTCACCAGTTAGTTGGTCAATTAGTTCTGGAAAGTACAAAGACCGGCAAACGTCCGTCCGACTGGACCGGGAAAGCGCTGGCTGCATTTGCCCCGGAATTTCGCGAGGATATGGCACGGCTGCTCCAGCCTCTAGAAGGCATGAAGAGCCGTGAGCTTCCCGGCGGAACTGGGCCTGCAGCTGTAAATAGCGCGTTGGCGGAAGCTGGGGAACGAGTGAAGTCGTTTAGGTTACAACTCGGAGATGTATGAACAAGAGTTATCGCCAAGGCCAGATTCTGAAAACGATCCGCTCCAAGCGGATCTGCACTCAGGATGAACTTGCCCGTGAGCTGGGCGGACTCGGCATTCAAACTACACAGGTGACGCTCTCTCGTGACATGCGGGAACTCCGTTTGGTAAAAACTGCTGAGGGTTATCGGCAGCTCTCCACTGAGCCGGGCGGCCCTGAACTGGAGACCGTTGCAAATGAGTACTTACAAGACATCCGAGTCGCGCAAAACCTGGTTGTCCTGCGAACGTCGCCGGGCAATGCCAACACGCTGGCGGTCAGTATCGATCGCGAAGACTCCGAAGAGATTGTTGGGACCGTAGCAGGAGATGATACGGTTTTAGTGATCACTCTGGACAATCAAGCGGCCACGAACTTCCGAGAGCGACTGATTCAAATGATATCGAGCTAGAAGGCAGGATTGGACCGTGGTCGAAAACGGGATATAGAGTTCTTTGGTGTTTTCGAAACTAAGTTCGGAGGACCGCTGCGAGTGACCGGACGTTGCCGCCAATATTAGTCGCTTTGCTACTGATCATGTCCGACACTTCCCGGACCCGTGCTACGAAGAATAAGGCTTCATGGTCCACCGATCGAATGACGATCTGGTCACCATCTTTATGGTGGGCATAGTGGCCGCATGCGTGTCAGCTTCCGGCCACGAAGCCGTGGGTGACGGCCTTGCGTGCCTGGCCGTGGCTGACGTAGCGCACCAGCATTTCCGTCGGGCAATCCTGAAGAATGACTGATCTAAATAGCTTCGACTCAGTGGTGATGATCGTGATCGCAAGATGCGTGACGTTCGGCCGGAGTCATGCAGCAGCCACTGTCACGAAGCACACACGGGACATGTTCAAACTGAATGGTGGTGTGATGGATACCGAAGCCAGCCAGCACCTGAACTAATCTCTTGAGAATGCCTTCACTCGACGAAGGAGGCATGTCTTCTATCAGCACATGGGAGCTAAGCGCATGAGTGCTGGAGCCCAGACTCCAGATGTGCAAATCATGCACGTCTAAGACTCCGTCCACTGCGGCCATCGCTGTGGTGACATTGCTGAGCTCAATGCCGCGTGGCAGCCCTTCTAACAAAATGTTGCACGATTCATGGGTAATGTCCCAAGCCGTATAAATGATGAAGAGAGCCAGCGCAATGGAAAGGACCGGATCAATGAAAGACCATCCGGTAAAGTGAATCGCAACCGCTCCCAAAATGATAGCGACTGCCCCTACAGCATCGCCCGCCATGTGAACCACAGCAGCCCGGATATTCAGGTCAGACTTATTGCCGCGAGTTAACGCAAGGACGATAGCGCCGTTCAGAGCGAGTCCAATGGCGGCAACCCACATCATGGTGCGATCGTTCAGGTCTGCCGGATGGATCAGGCGAGAGACCGCTTCGAACAGAATGAAAGCCGAAACGACGATAAGCGTAATGGCATTTACAAAAGCAGTAATGACCCCGGCTCGCTGATAACCATAAGTCTTGTGCTGGTTAGCTGGCCTATCCTGCAGCGCGAAGCCAATGGCCGCTAGCAGAAGCGCAAGGGCGTCAGTGAAGTTGTGCCCTGCATCAGAAAGAAGAGCCAGGCTGTGTGCCTGAAATCCAGCAACTACTTCGAGAGCGGTAAACCCGAGAGTCCCGATGAGAGAAGCGTAGAGGACCCATCCCGTAGTTGAGTGGTGGTGATGGTGATGAGCCAATCTTGGAAGCGCCTCTCCTTTAAGGGTACGACAGTCCGGCCGGTCAGTGCCTGCTAAGGATGATCCGGAGGCTTTTCGCCCGGCTTGTAAAGAGATGGAACTTTCTTCTTTTCGCCTTCGGTTGCCGCTTGTGCTTTCTTCCGTTCCGCTGCTTCCTTGGCCGGCATTAAAGCCTCGCGATCTCGCTTCTCCTTACTATCCTCGGCAGCCAGATCGGTGGTTCGCTTGCGTGAATCGGCCAGAGAAAGCTCCCGGCTATCGCGGGTAGTGTCCATTGCTTGCTCCAGGACAAACTTGAAGCGCTCAAAGTCGTGAGGCGGCGTTTCATCGATCTTCCCCAATTGATCGAGGAACGTTTTCTCGGCATCGACAACCGCCAGCATGCCCTTGTCGATAGGCTTATTGCGGCGCAGCGCGTCGTCGGAAACCGAGTCTATGGACTCAATAATCTTGTTGTAATCGTCCAGCGCATTATGAACAAAGATGCTGCGTCCGGGTTTGTCCTTTGCAAGATGATTGTTGACCAGATCAATCCGTTGCTTGGCAAAGTGGATATACAGCACCAAGCGGTCGTTCGGATCCTGCGCCTGGCGGATCTGATCAACTTCGTTAGGGCTTAGAAAGTCGCGGTCCTGTGCGGTCAGCAAGGCGGAAGTCGCCAAAGCCAAGACAAGTACATGACATCGGATCATCGGCTCATCACTCCGTTCAGCAGCTTATCGTGGGTTTCAGCAAGCTTGCGCTGAGTATATTCGGCCCACCCTCGCTCTTCTGCACCTATTTCGTCCAACAGCCCTTGAAGGCGGCGCTGCAGGTTTGCGACCCGCAGCTCTGGCTTTTTGTAAAACCTTGATTTATGGGCTTCATTAAGGGACGAGACACATTCATTCAGAGCATTCATCATGTCCTCCAGTTGCGCGTCGCCTTTTTGCATAGCGCCGTAGCTATAAAATCCTTTAGCGTTGTCAAAGGCCTGATCCGCAATGGCAAGGGCGTGATCCGATCTCTTCACTGGATCACGCTCGGACTTCAACTCTGCCATTGGGATTTGGCCGGACGAGAGGAAGCCGGTCGCCAGTAGAAGCAGCGTCATAACGCTCAAGCGGCTCAACGATTCACCTCGTGCTCTAAAGTCTTGCTACGCTGCCGGGCGTTAAACTCCTGGTCAGGAAACCGACCGTTGCTCATCTCCAGAAACTTGCGATAGCTTTCGATAGCAGGCTTAAGTTTATGCAGCTTGTCGAGCGCAATAGCCCGGTAGTAGAAGTCTCCTGCGCTGTCCCCGTTCAGCCCGTGCACTTTATCTAATGCGGCGAGCGCCTGCGGATACTGCTGGCTCACGATGAACACAGTAGCGGCCTCATTCCAGGCCTCCACTGAGTTGGGTTTGATACCGGCGGCTGCCAAA
>CAXTWQ010000095.1:0-19504 GCA_964248065.1 uncultured Bryobacteraceae bacterium
GTGCAGACATTGCCCAGAATCATGAACGTTGCTGTGCGCCGATTCCAACACTCGCCAACGTTGGGACACGCCGCGCTTTCGCAAACTGTGTGAAGCTTGAGCCGGGTAACCAGGTCTTTCAACTCGCGGTAATTAGCTCCCACCGGCGCGGGTGCGCGAAGCCAATTCGGGCGTTCCGGTTGCGAAGCGATGGTAACTAACACTGATTCCAGTTTAGATCCAGTATCCGGGAGGAGCGACCTCGACCCAGGGCCCGTCTTCCTGGTCGGCATGCAGCGTGATCCGGCGCACGACTTGGGAAAGGTTCGGACACCGGTCCAGGCCTGGAACTTCCTCACCGGCATGGGTGCTCAACTCGCGCTGGTCGACGGTATGAAAGGAAGCAAGCAACGATGCGAGTTCGTCTCTCAACAGGGCAGCGTCAACGGGAGCGGCTTGCGATTCGTACTCGGGCTCAACCATGACGCGTGCAATGGCTGGATTGGTGGGCTGCATAGTTTTGAATGCGTCTTGCAAATAGATCTCTAGGTCTGGATTCATAGCAGCTACATTTCCCGCCGGTTTTCAAGTGACCGCGACATAGTTACTTCATCTGCAAACTCGAGATCGCTGCCAACAGGAATGCCCATAGCAATGCGCGTGACGCGCGGCCCAAGCGGCTTCAGCAATCTGGAAAGATAGACAGCAGTCGCTTCGCCTTCCACAGTCGGATTGGTAGCGAGGATGATTTCTTCCACCTGGCTCCTGCCGATCCGGTCGACTAAGCCTTTGATCTTCAACTGCTCGGGTCCAATCCCGCGCAGGGGCGAGATTGTTCCATGCAGCACGTGATAGAGGCCGCGGAAGGAGTGCGTTGTTTCGATCGGCAGAATGTTGTGTGGCTCTTCCACCACGCAAAGATGGCTGCTGTCACGATTGGGGTCGCGACAATACAAGCACAACTGGCCGTCGCTGATGTTATTGCATTGTTCACAGATGCCAAGCTTGTCTTTGATATCCAAGATGGCTTGTGCAAGACTCTCGGCATCTTCGCGCGGTGCCCGCAACAAATGAAACACAATGCGCTGTGCGGACTTTTGGCCGATGCCCGGCAGCCGCTTACATTCCTGAATCAGACGCGCCAACGGCTCTGCAAATTCCGGCATGAAGGAACTTAGAAGAGTCCGGGAGGCAGGCCCATGCCACCAAGCATGCCGCCCATTTTCGACTGCGACTCGTCGTCGACTTTCTTTGCCGCCTCGTTCACAGCTGCCAGCACCATGTCCTGCAGCATTTCAACATCGCCCGCAACTTCAGGATCGATGGTAACTGCGAGCAGATGCTTCTGGCCGTCCATCTTCACCGTGACCATGCCGCCGCCTGCAGACGCTTCGACGCGAATAGCAGCAATCTGCTCTTGCATTTTCTGCTGCATCTGCTGCGCCTGCTTCATCATGTTCTGCATATTTCCGCCGCCGGGCATCTTCATGGTTTGGCTCCTTGTCTACTCATTCAAATTTCGCACGGTACGCACCTGCGAGCCGGGAAACAGTTCTTGAAAACGCTTTACGCCGGGATGCGAGAGCGCCCGTTCCCGCAGGCCATTGTCGTTCTGACTTGCTGCGAGAGCTTGTGAGGGAGCAGCGGCCGCGAGACCCTCGGCAGCCTCCACGCGTACCCGCACGGGCTTACCTGCTACCTGGCTCGCAACCTTCTGCACAGATGCATCCTTCAACGAAAAGACCTGGCTCTTCGGTGCCCGGATCAGCATGTCAGAGCCGTTCAGCGTTACTTCTGCATGGATGATGGCATCAGCGCTGAACTCCAAACCCGCTCCCAGGAGTGCCCGGTGCAGTTGAGTTCGAATGTCGTCCGGTTCTTCGGCGGCAGCTGGTGGCACAGGCTCAGGTTGTTGTAAGGCAACCATCTCGGGGTCTGGTTGGGCTGCGACTGCGGGCTCCGGCTTCGGCGTTGGCGCGGGTCTTGTGAAAGCTTGGAAAGCAGGTGGGCGCGGCGCACTCTTTCTAGCTACTGCGGTTAGCATTGAGCCTGCCGCGACCGGCGACACTTCTTTGTTACCTACTTGTTCTTTGCTTCCAAGCTGCGCAAGAGCCTGCTCAATCGATTGCAGCCTGCCCGCTTGCACCAGTTTGATCAGACCAAGCTCTAAGTGAAGCCGCGGCTGCAAGGAAGTCTGTAGATCTTTGTAGACCGTCAGCGTCAGGTTGAGGTAACGTGTCAGGTCTTCTTCGCTGAAGCGATCGGCTGTTTCACGCAGCGCCTGCTGCTCAGGAGCAGAGGCGGCAATTAATTTCGTTTCTGTGCCCGTAATTTTGGCAACAAGCAGATTGCGCCAGTACCGCGACAGTTCCCGGCAAAAGTGCTGGAGACTCTGGCCGGTATGCTCCAACTCCTGCACAATCGCGAGCATGGCGGCGCCGTCTGAGCTCTCTACTGCATCGGCAACGGCACGCAGAGAGTCAGCACCGAACATTCCGAGCAACGAACGGATCTCGGTCACGCCGAGCGTGTTGCCGCAGCACGCAATGGCTTGGTCGAGTGCCGATAGGGAGTCGCGAACGCTGCCCTCGCCGGCTTGTGCGATAACCGATAAGACCTCATCGCTGGTGGTGATGCCTTCTTGCTCAGCGATGTACCGCATCCGGTTCATCAACTCAGCAAAATCGACCGAGCGGAAGGTGAACTGCTGACAACGTGAGGCGATTGTGTTCGGAATCTCGTTTGCCTCTGTTGTGCAAAGAATGAAGACCACCCACTCAGGCGGCTCTTCAAGAGTTTTCAAAAGTGCGTTAAAGGCTTCCTTAGTGATCTGGTGCGCTTCGTCAACAATGAAAACTTTGTAGCGATCGCGAGCCGGCCGATAGCGGACGTTCTCGCGAATCTCGCGCATTTCGTTGATGCCGCGGTTAGACGCAGCATCGATCTCGATCACATCCGGAGAGGAGCCGGCGCTGATTTCCACGCAACTGGAACAGACTCCGCAGGGCTTCGCAGTCGGCCCATGAATGCAATTGAGACAACGCGCCAGGATGCGAGCTACGGTTGTTTTGCCGGTGCCGCGCTGGCCGGAAAAGATATAGCCATGGGCTAGTCGATTGCTTTCGATTGCATTGGCGAGCGTGCGTTGTACATGCTCCTGCCCAATAAGTTCGGTGAAATCCTGAGGGCGGTACTTGCGCGCAATGACCTGGTACATGAGGCTGACGAGGGGAGGAACGGATTATGCCAGACCCCGGGTGATCCGCGGCACACAAGCTAAACCGCTACCGTTGCTTCCTTCCGGACCTGGCGGGGTTTGCAACCGCCCATTGCACGAAGCCCGGAGCCTGGCAAGTCACCATCGTAGCACCTGGATTCCTACTTGGAATTTTCCAGAACAGCCTGTAGTTTGTCGCCAAAGAGCGTGTTGCGTGGGGACGGAGCCGGGTTAAACTTTGGCGAGGTGGCTGGAGTTGGATGTGATGAGGGCACCTCAGGTGTTGACGATAGTGCCAGGGCCAAGGGAAGTGGCAGCGTTGTTGGTACTGCAGACACGGGTGGAAGGGGCGCAGGAGCAGGGTCCAGCTCAGGACTGGGAACGAAGAGCTTCTCTTGCTGCGGCAGCGCAGGGTCGCCTAGGTAGCGCTTTTTGCGTAGCAGGGCACGCTCTAACGAGGGAACCCATCCTGTAAACTCGCCTTCATTCAGCACCTCGCGCTTGATTGCATTGCGAACGGCTTCCATCTTGGAATCCAGATTGTCGAGGTGATGAAGCAGCAGTGCTTCTGGAAAGACAGGAACCTTTGGCGAACCAAACTCCAACTCGCCGTGATGACTGACGATCATGTGATCAATCAATGTACGAAGCTTGTGCGGGAAGGATGGCAGCTGCCGAACTTTGTCCCCGACAATTCGTAGCCCGAGGATGATGTGTCCAAGCAACTGGCCCTCAGAGCTGTAGCCAAAGCTGCGCGAGTAGGAGAGCTCTTCGATCTTGCCAATATCGTGCAAAATAGCGCCGCACAGAACCAGATCGAGATCTACGTCGCGATAGTGCGCAGCCGTCATCTTGGCCAACGCGCAGAGCGATAGAACGTGAAGCAAGAGTCCGCCACGGCAGGCGTGGTGTATCGTCTTCGCCGCTGGGGCCGCCTTAAAGGCAGTTGCAATCGTCACATCGTCGAAGATTAGGTTCAGCAATCCGCGCAGGTCAGCATTGCCCACTTCCAAGATGATGCCGCGCAGTTCGGCAAACATCTCATCCGGATCGCGATCTGCACAAGGAAAGTAATCAGCAAAATCGACTTCGTGATCATCCAGGCGGCGGAGCTTGTGGATGGTGAACTGAGCCCGCTTCTGGTAGAGCTGCATCAGGCCCTTGACCTTAACAAAGTGGTCGCGCTCAAAGGTGTCCATCACCTCGGCCACGTTGTCCCACATCTTGGCTTCCAGTTCGCCAGTTTTATCCGCCAATTGCAGTGACAGGTATGGTTCGCCCGTCTTCTTCTGACGAATCTCTTTGCTGGTGACCAGGAACTGCGCAGTGATAACGTCGTTCGGCGTCAGATCGCCGACGTACGGAGATTTCATGTCTGTTTTAACGCGAGCTGCTCTTGCCAGTCATGGTAGTGGAAGTTCCAGGAATCGGAATCGCCCATAAGATTTTCTTGTGCCGCGTCTTCTGTTCCACTTCAGCCTTGGTCACGGTCTCAGGCTTCAATTGAGCTATGTCCTGCCAGGTTGTGTTCTGTTTCGCTGCAGCGCCGGTGTCGATGTAACCAGGTTTGATCTGCAGGAAAGCCTGGGTACGAAGCTGGGTCAGATATTCGCGAACCTTCGGCTGCATCTTGGGGCCGTATAATGCGCTTTCAATTTCAGGCTTGGCATCGGCCAGCGGCAGCAACCCGGCCTTGGTGTGCTCGTCTACTTTGAAGATCTCAAAGCCAGTGGCGATCTTGATCGGCTTAGTCACCCCACCTTTGGGAAGACCCCAGACAGCGGTCTCGAAATCCTTATTGAGATCGTCCTTCTTATACCCGCCTAAGGCGCCGCCATCCTTGGCCGTGATCCCATCGGAGTTGTCGCGTGCCAAATCGGCAAAGCGTTGGCCCTTAGTTGCGTCTTCGGAGACTTGTCTTGCCTTCTTCTCTGCGGCGACAACTGCTTGCGGACTCTTGCCTTGAGTGGAGATTAGAATTTCGCTGAGGAACACTTTCTCCTCGCGAACAAAATCATTCTGGTGCGCGTTGTAATAGTCCTGGACTTCTTTGTCGGAAATGTTAATGTGGCGGCCCACTTCCTGCCCGATTACTTCACGAGTCAGCATTTGGTTACGAGTCTGCTGCTGAAAATCTTCGAACGATAAACCGGCTTCCTTGCGTACCCAGTCGTGGAATTTCTCCGGATCGCTCAGGTTTGACTGCCGCTGCAGATTAGCCATGTACTTACTGACATCGGAATCGACGTTGATGTTGAGTTCCTTGCCTTTTTGCGTTAGCAGCAACTCGTCGATGCGATCTCGTAAAGCATCTTTCTGCCGCTTGGCAATCTCCTCATCAGCGCGACCGGACGGAGTCCCCTGAGCCTGCATCTCTTTCGCCATCTCATGAGCGAATCGCTGCAGCTCATCCTGGCTCACGATGTCGCCGTTCACCTTGGCCACAATCTGGTCTACGACCAAAGGTGGATTATCCGCGGCGAAACATATCCCGGCAAATGCCAGTACCGAAACAACTCTGAGATTCATACGTGGTTGGCTACGAACTTATTATGACAAGTTTCCACTTTTCGCGCTCGATGCGGATTAACGAGTTTTGCGCGTTCTCTACACTTGCCGGCCGAAGATGCCCAGCCACAATGCTTTGCCGGCCGGTAGCGAACACTGTGTCTGTTCTTTCAATTTGAAGTTGCGTTGTTCGAGTGTCTGCTGGAACCACTGTGGATCGATCAGCGAAAACTGAGGTTTCAAGTTCTGAATAGCTGAGAATTTGCTGGAGCTTACACCCTGCTCAATTTGACTTGGTAATTGCAGCACAGCAGATAGAAAACCTCCGGGAGCCACTAATGACAATGCGTTGTCCAAACATTGATTCACTCCTGCATGTTCGAATACCAGGGCGGCATGTACCAGTTGTACTGGTTCCAGATCGACAGCTTGTTGGGCCAGATTGACGCAGACAAGCTGCAGCCCAGTCATCCCTCCGAAGCGTTGCCGGACTGCGTCCAGATACGAGCCGTTAATGTCGAGTCCGACAACACGCTTTGTTACGGTCGGATCGATTTGCTCGAGTCCATTCCCACCTGCGATGCCCAGCACGGCGGCGGAGTCAGGTTTGCAATAGGCAAGAGCTTTCGCAAATAGCCCTGATAAGGGGTCAAGCTGTTGCACTTCAGCCGATTGCATATGCCCCTCATAGTCAGCCAGAGGCACGGCCAGCCAGGGATTCGGCATACTTCGATGTTATAGCTCCGTTGCTAATTTACGGTCTGGCCCTGGTTCGGAGTGCGGGATTTTGCTGCGGCTAACAAGGCTGCACGCCGACGTGCCAGGAATGCTTCGCCCTCGCGCATCGATGCTACTAGCAGCTCAAGGTTTTTGCAGAAGATGTTCTCCCCGACTGCAACGCGAATCTCTGGAAGAAAAGGGTGAACCTTGCTGTAGGCCCCGAAGAGTTCGCCGTGTGCTGCGCTGAATGACTCCAAGTCGATTGCACCCGTGGTGACCATAGAGGCAGCCATCTCCCAATAGCCAATCACCATGGCGAATGAAGTACGGTGTTCGCCGCCAGCTAAATTCGCCAACTCATCGAAAGTTTCCGGATTGAAGTCGTTAATAAACCAAGATCGCGCTGCGCGGAGGAGCGGATCACGGCGGAGTTCAAACAGCTTCAGATTCAGTTGAGCACTTTCGAAAGGAGTGGGCATAAGTTGCTTAGTGTAACGACAGCGATGTTGCGGTTATTGGGATCAATTCTGTTAAAGGCGCCGACGAATTGCCAGCTTGGGGTCAGAGGTGAGGGTCACTTCAGGAGCCTCGTCAATGGTGAGCTGGCCAAGAATAGTGCGCAGTTCTTCAAGTAATCGGGCTGCGTCCGATGAGGCTGAGAGCGGAATTTTCAAGACACCTGCAGGCGTAAATTGGGCGCCTTCTTTCTCATGTACCAGGTTCATCAACTTCAGTGGGTCGACTCGCGATTGAGCATGAAATTTAATATTGGCGAATCCCTGACGGCGGTCCACAGACTCGACTCCGGCACGTGCCGAATAGCTTTTCAACAGAGAGAAGCTAATCAAGTTTCTGACTTCCTCCGGTGCCGGGCCGTAGCGATCGCTCATCTCTTCCGCAACGCGTTTTGCACCTTCCGGGTCTTTCACATCTGCAATGCGTTTATAAGAACGAAGCCGCTGCGCATCATCGGAAATGTAAGTGGGCGGGATGCGGATATCAAGGCCCAAGTTCAGCGTTGAGTGAATCTCAAGCGGTACCTCTTCGCCTTTGAGTTCTTTTACTGTTTCTTCGAGCAGGCGCACATAGGTGTCGTAACCGACCGCTTCGATGTGGCCGTGCTGCTCACCGCCTAGCAGGTTGCCGGCACCGCGCAGTTCCAGGTCGAGTGCGGCGATCTTGAAGCCGGCTCCTAGGTCACTGAACTCTTTCAAGGCAGCAAGGCGCTTGCGTGCGACTTCGCTCAGTTGCGTATCCGCAGGCACCATCAAGTACGCATACGCACGGCGGTTGGAACGGCCCACGCGACCACGCAATTGATAGAGTTCGCTTAAGCCATAGCGCTCCGCGTTCTCGATGATGATGGTGTTGGCAAGTGGAATGTCGAGCCCATTTTCAACTATCGTTGTGCAGACGAAAACATCGTAATCATGCTTCATGAAGCCGAGCAGAACCTTCTCCAAGTCCGCTTCGCCCATCTGCCCGTGTCCAACGCCGATACGACACTGCGGCAGCAGCTCCTGCAGGAAAGCCGCGCGCATGAAGATGGTGTCTACACGGTTATGCACGAAGTAGACCTGCCCCTGGCGGGCCATCTCCTGTTCCACGGCTGACTTGATTAAGTCAGGATTGAAATGCGCAACCACGGTGTTGATAGAGAGCCGATCTTTTGGCGGCGTCTCAATCACCGACATATCGCGGAGGCCGAGCAGCGACATGTGCAGGGTCCGGGGAATAGGGGTCGCACTCATGGTGAGGACGTCAACGTTGTGCCGTATTTGCTTCAACTGTTCTTTATGGCGAACACCGAAACGCTGCTCTTCATCGACGATCATTAAGCCCAGATCGGGAAAGCTGACGTCCTTGGACAACAGGCGGTGAGTACCAATGAGCACATCGACTTTGCCGGCGGCCAAGTCTTCCAGAGTCACTTTTACTTCTTTCGAATTGCGGAAACGGCTTATGAGCTCGATGCGAACCGGGAAGGAAGCGAAGCGCCGCTTGAATGTCTCGTAGTGCTGAAACGAAAGGACTGTAGTGGGGGCCAGCACCGCAACCTGCTTACCGTCGCCCAACGCTTTGAAGGCTGCACGCATGGCTACTTCGGTTTTGCCAAAGCCCACATCGCCACAGAGCAGCCGATCCATGGGCTGTTCGCTTTCCATGTCGCCCTTGATCTGCTTGACGGCGTTGAGCTGGTCTTTGGTGGCCGTGTAAGCGAAAGAGTCCTCAAACTCGCGCTGCCAGTTGCTGTCGCTTGAAAAGCTAAAACCTTTCGCCATGCGACGCTGTGCGTAGAGCTTCAACAGCTCATCAGCCATGTCGCGCATCTTGGCTTTGACGCGCGACTTAGTTTTCTCCCAGGAGACGCCGCCCAGCCGGTCCAGATGCGGCTTCGCTTCACCAGCACCGCGATATTTCTGAACCAGATCGAGACGCGTGAGCGGGACATAGAGTTTGGACTCCCCCGCGTACTCGAGAACCATGAAGTCGCCCTTCTGGTCACCTTGCGCGATCTCGCGAGTGCCTAAGAACTGGCCGACGCCATGCGTTGTGTGAACCACGAAGTCACCCGGCTTCAAGTCCGCCATGTCGGCCGTGAAAGCAGCGAGTTGGGACTTAGTAGGCTGGCGTGCGATTAGGTCCGAGGTTTCAAAAATATCTTCAGAACCGAGAATCGCGAGCCCGGATTCGAGAAGAACAGCGCCGCGCCGGATGCAGCCCTTTACCAGGTATGCGCTCGCTGTAGCGCCAGCGTGGTACGTCCGTTCGGCAAGCGAAGGCCGGGTGCCGCTGCTGCTCTCAAGACCGAGCTGATATGGCACGGAGTATTCCTGCAACACATCAGCTAAACGCTCAACCTCACCGGTCGAGGTGGCAAAGAATGCTACTCTGTTTCCCTTTTCGATCAGGCTTTTCGCTTCGGAGACCGCAACGGGCATGTTGCCTCCGAACGTCAGCGATGGGCGGGTTGGGATGTCAAAGCTGAGCTCAAGGTTTTCCGTTCCTGTGACGAGATCGAGCTGCTGTACTCTGATCTGGGTTCGGGATTCGAATGCGGAACGCAACTCGCTCCAGGGCAGAAAGTTCTTTTCCGGCGCAATCGGTGCCGGGCGCTCCGGATGCTCCAGACGCTGCCAGAGGCGATCGGCAGCGGAGTCAATGGCAGCTGGTTCATCGAGCACCAAAAGGGCATCTGGAGACAACGAAAGAATATTGTCCTTTCGTTCACGGACTAGCGGGACTAGAAATTCCCAGCCGGGAAAGACTTCGCCCGGATTAGCGAGGTCTAGCTCCTGTTCGTCAGCGGCTTTGGCGAGCTGGTTCAGTAAGGCACGCGAGCGCGGGTACTCGGCTAAGGGAAGCAGCGTGGCGCTGTTGACTTTCAGCACTGAGCGTTGCGACTCCACGTCGAACTGGCGAATGGATTCGATTTCGTCGCCGAAGAACTCTACGCGAACGGGTTTGGCGCTTTCGGCTGGAAAGACGTCGAAAATGCCACCTCGCAATGAGAATTCGCCGACCATTTCAACTGGTTCGCGCCGCTCGTAGCCGATGCTTTGCAGGTGCTGTACAAGCTCTTCGAGCGGGATCTCTTCGCCGGTCCGAAGGGAAATGGCAAGCTGGCGATAGAAGTCAGCTGACTCGGTGCGCAGCAGCGCCGATGCAACAGGAACGATCGTGATCGGGATCTTCTGTGCCGACAGACGCCAGAGGCCAACGGCGCGCTTCTCAGCAATCTCGTTGTGCGGCGACAGGTGCTGGTGTGGCAGGACGTCGAGGGCAGGAATCAGTTGCGGCGCAGGCAGGTCGCGACCATCGAGCAGGATGTCAAAGAAAACTTCTGTGGCCTCGAGCAGGGTCTCTGCTTCTTTGTTGCCATCGACCACTACAAGTAGAGGACGCTCAGTGGCCTGATAGAGCAGGACCAAATACAGTGCTTTAGCGGTACCGGCCAGACCGTTGAGGGTGAAAGGACCCTTCTCGCGCCGCGTGAGGTGCTGAAGGAGAGATTGGAAGGCAGGGTGACGCCCGGCCGATCGAAGAAGCTCCTGAGTTGCGGGATGGACCACAGCAGCTCAGGGCCGACAGGATGCAGCAGCCAGTGTTGCACCCGAGCCTTCAAATCCAGCGGCGTAATCGGCAATAATCTTGGCAGCGATGTCGGAGGTGGAAAAGCCCGGTTCCAAAGAGAGAGCATGGACCGACCCGCCTGCGGCTTCCACTTCTTCCCGCCCAGCGATGAAGTGAGCCCAGTCTGCGCCTTTCACCAGCACGTCGGGCAGAACAGCAGCAATCAACTCGCGCGGGGTGTCTTCATCAAATAGGACAACCGCATCAACTGCTTGCAGTTGCAAAGCCAGTGCGGCCCGGGAGGACTCGTTGAAGAACGGGCGGGTTGGGCCCTTGGCACGCCGCACACTAGCATCAGTATTGAGCGCCAGAATGAGCACGTCTCCTAGTGAGCGAGCTCTCTCCAGCAATCGGACGTGGCCCGGATGCAGTATGTCGTAACAGCCGTTTGTAAAAACCACCTGTTTGCCTGCAGATCGCCAGCAGGCGCGTTGATTGACTAATTCATTGCGAGTGTAAAGCCTGCTCATCAAGACCTATTTTACTGATCTTAATGGGAAGAGCTTTCGCGAAGGCTTTAGTGACGCATGAGGATTGTAAACTCGCCATTCTTGGCATCGAGAATCACCGTCGAGCCCGGCAGAATTTTGTTGTCTGCAACCAGTGCCGCCACCGGCTGAATAAAGTTTCTCTGTACGGTTCGCTTCAGTTCACGCGCACCAAATTCGCAACTGACACCTAAATCGAGCAACTGCTTGCGGCCACCTGGGGTGCATTGCAGCTTGAAGCATTGCAGGCCCAGGCGAGCGTCAATCAACTTCGAGAAACTCGCCAGGATATGGTCGAGAATGACATCGCATGCCTTTCGGTCGAGAGCTTTATAAGTAACAACTGAATCGATCCGGTTCACAAATTCAGGAGAGAACTTCTGTCGCACGGCAGCCATGCCGATGCTCTGTAGCTTTGCATCTTCCACGGGTGGACCGGCAGGCAACATTGCTTCGAACCCAAAATCGGGTTTATTGATGCGCCCGATTGACTTCGCTCCCAGATTGCTGGTGAGAAAGATTATCGTTCGCTCGAAGTTGACGGACGTGTTATCGCCCAATCGCAGAGTTGCTTTATCCAGGATGCTCAGGAGCAGGCGAGTCATGGAAGGAGCTGCCTTTTCGATCTCGTCGAACAGGACAAGCGAGATGTCGCAAGTGTCGGAAGCGGCTGAGCTTAGCTTTGCCTGCGTCAGCATAGGTTGCGTTTCACGATGGCCAAGATACCCGGGAGGCGCGCCGATCAACTTGGCAACTTCGTGTTCCATCTGAAACTCACCACAGTCAATTTTGAGAAGATTTTTACAATCCCCGTGAAGAGCTTCTGCCAGCGCTTCTACTGTCCGTGTTTTGCCGGTGCCGGTTGGACCAAGCAGGAGCACAACGCCGATGGGCCGACCTTCGGGAGATAGCCCTGCCTGATGCATCTGCACGTAAGGAACTATCGCATCGATCGCGTCAGTCTGGCCAATTAGTAACTGACTAAGCTGCTCTGCCAGGCGGTTGGTTTGTTCCGGCGCCTGATACCGCTTAGCGCGCCCTTTGGTGGTTTGAGATTGCATTCGCCTCCGAAAGTCTCTTAACGACCTAGACTGTAGCCGTCCGCTTGATTTCGATTGAGGCGAACGACGGTCGGCCAGTGTCTGTTTTCCGATACAGAAAAGGCGTGATTTCAGAGACATACGACGTGAGTTGTAGACCTACGAAAATCGAGCCGAAAGATGTGACCGGAAAAACTTACACGTCAAAGTTACAGAAGACAAGCCGATTCATTTCTCGGGAATCGTGTTGGTGCGCCGCGGCCCCAGCCTGAGAAAGCACGAAGTGAGGTGGTAGTGAACGATTCAAACTGCGTCGTTTCTGCTGATGCTCTCGCATAGAAAACATCAGCTACACGAGATTGTGCGATTCACCCGAATTCCCAGCACTGCGCATGGGATATCGCACCAGCATTGTTGCCAAACCAAGTAGCACCACGAGCCCGATTCCATAGGAAGGATGCGGCAGCAATTGAAGATGGGTGCGAATTCTATCCGGGGTAAATTGTAGACCAGCCCAAACCAGACCCAGCACCGCCTCCCCGGCAATAAGACCGGAGGCAGTTAGAACGCCCGCGTTCTCGACACGCGCACGCTGCGGCTCAGTAAGACCACGCCGCCGCGCAGCCCAATCAGCGACCCACCGGATACAGCCTCCGATGAAGATCGCGAACGTAGTCTCCAGCGGCAAATACATGCCGACTGCAACCAGCATGGGGCTCCTCACCTGCATGATGATCAGCGCGAGCCCCATGAAGATACCGACCAGAATGAGGGGCCAGGGCATGTCACCGCCCACAATGCCTTGCGCGAGCAGTGCCATCAAACCCGCTTGTGGAGCAGCTAACTGCCGGTCACCGAACCCAGATCCGCCGGTCTTTATATTGGCCTGTTGCAGTAGAAAGAGTGGAAAATACATCACCAGACTTGCGACCACCACGGCGATTAATTCAGCGATCTGAATATTCCTTGGGGTACCGCCAAGAATGTATCCGACCTTGAAATCCTGGAGGAGTTCGCCCGCTACGGCCGACGAGACGCACACCACGGTAGCCACGCCCAACACCGCTGCTACACCCCCCATACCGGAGACGCCCAACGAGACCATCAGCAACGCAGCAATAATCAGGGTAGAAAGCGTCAGGCCGGACACCGGATTATTAGAGGACCCGATCATGCCGCACAAGCTGCCCGAAACAGTTGCAAAAAAGAACCCGAGTATCAGCATGGTTATCGCGGCAACAACGCCACTGACAACGCCGCCGGAGAAGTAGATGTAGAGCACAATCATGACTGCGAACACCAAAGCAATCAGGCTGAAGACAACTCTTGAACTCATATAACGTTCGGTGCGCCCTAGCGCTGCAGTCTGATCGGCAGTTTGCCGCACGTCACGAAGAGCTCTGGCCAGTCCCGCCGCCAAGCTTGTGCGCATGTTGAAGAGCGTATAAGCGGCGCCTACCAGCATGCCGCCGACCGCGATGGGCCTGACGATGTATCGCCAAACGCTGCCGGCCATATCGCTCCAGGAAGCAACCGGTGCTCCGGCAGGCAAGTAGGCCTGCAACTGCGGGCCGAGAAAGTAAATAAGCAGCGGCACCATGAGTCCCCAGGCCAGTACGCTGCCCGAAAATTCCAACGCCGCCAAGCGAACGCCGATGACGTAACCGACTCCGAGGTAAGCCGGGCTGATGCTTGGCGCTGCGAACGTGGAAACGCCTCCCGCTTGCAGAAACCGATTAGAAGCAAACCCGCCCAGCCGTACGCGGCTCGCTCCTAGCTGACCGACTGGCACAGAAAACTCCGCATCGGCAGCAAAAAATCCAAAGCGCCCAAGCAAGAAAGTAAGACCCCCGACTCCGATACTCCAGAACAGATACTTGGCAGCTTCAGCGCCGCGTTGGCCCGCTTTATGAATCTCCGAAGCAGCAATGGATTCAGGGAAGGGAAGCTCGGGGTCTTCCACCATCACTCGTCGTACGAGCGAGATAAAGAGAACGCCCAGAACGCTGCCAACCAGAATCAGAACCGTAGACTTCCAATAAGCATCAGCAGAACCGAAGGTGGGCCAAGCGTGCGAAATGATGAAAGCAGGGATAGTAAAGATAGCGCCAGAGGCTACGCCTTCGCCGATGGACCCACTTGTCCGCGCAATATTTTCTTCGAGCAGTGAGCCGCGCCAGGCGCGCATAGCAGCCATGCTGATGACGGCGGCCGGGTAAGTCGCTGCCACTGTAATACCTGCACGCAAGCCAAGGTAAGCGTTTGCTGCCCCCAGCACCACCGTCATCACCAACCCGAGCATGATGGCTCGAACTGTCAGCTCGCGCATTTGCTGACCTTCTGGGACGAATGGAACAAATGGCTTGGTGGATGTACTCATAAGATGCGAGTTTAGCTATTGTAATGGCACGGGTACGGTGCATTGGCAACACAAACAGCCCTGGCCGACTACGAGCCGGAGATCATCGCTTCGAGTTCTTCTAGCGAAAACAATTCATTGTGCCGGTACAGTAAAGTCCAGTCATCAACCGACTCAGCCACAAGACTCGGATCAAGCCGTTCTGCTTCGAAGCCTCGCCTTCGATCGTAAGGCCATAACGCTCCGATACCACGTGGTTTTCTTCGTTCTGAACTGACAGTCAAAGAATGCAAACTCTTTTCCGTGTCTCTCTCCAAGAACTGCATTTTTGATTGCTGTTGCCCCGCGAAGGGCGGTACTGTTCCATTGCAGCCTTGAGGGGTGAAGATTTTTAGCATACGAAAAGCCTGCTCTTTCCGCATACCTTCGTATCCGATTGGCACGGGTCTGTTCCTGAGCTACACTCCAAAACAGAGACACGGCAACAGCAGTAAAAAAGGCGTATTCGAAGATTCCCAATCGCTGATTCGCGTGCCCGCCAAGAAGGGTTAGGAGAGCAAGCATGCAACCGAGTCTCCGATAAATGATTCTTCCTGTCAAATTCACGGCGAGGACTCTGGAGAAGTTCAGGATGGAGCGGGTTCACCGTCATGGTGCCTCTTTCCACAGCGAGGATTTCGTAAGTGAAGCTGAACCCCATCCGGCATCAGTGAATTGCGATGAGCAGACCACCGCTAATGCCGATGGACTGTTGATGACCTCGCGCAAAGCTGTAGTCATAGGCCGGTTCCAGGAACCAGCCAAAGCGGTGCTTGCCGGTAGGCCAGAACATGAAATCTCCTGCCACCTCGCCAGCTATAGAGTTGGTGGCCCTGCCATTCTGCTTGAGATGGACCCATTCAGGACCGACGCCCAGCATGAACTCTGCTTTCTTTGAGATGGCCCAAGGTTTCTTGAACAGCAAGTCAGTGTCCCATTCCGTAGCGTTTCGGGTATAAAAGGGCGACACGCCCACCTCAATTTCCAACCAGTTCTCTATCGGCGTGGTTTCGACTGCGAGATTCGGCGCAAAGGTCGCCGCACCTCCGGTCACATTCCAGCTTGTAGCTGCACCAAGCTCAATGATGGCTGCGGGATCTTTGTCTTCGGTGGCCTCTTGCCGGGGACCAGGGGGTCGGCTCTGACAGATTTGCGCGTCAACAAGCACATTGAAAACCAGAAACAGGCACGCTCCGGCGAGCGCGGACACACGAGTAGTCATAGGAATCTCCGTTAACGCGCGCTACGGCGCGTCTTTCTTCAATTGTCCCGGTGTCGAATGATGGCCCTGAGGACAGTGCGATACGGGGCGGAGAGGGCAACTCCAAAGCGCGCCGCAACTTCAGCAATCGGCATACCGGGGGGGGTCGGAAGGTCGCGAACCGGTTTGATGATCTTTTCGGATGAGAATCTTACGGAACGACCTTCTCTGCGACGTGAGCAGCCGCACCGCTGTCTCGTGGCTGAAGAAATTGGTATAAACCGTATCGCTTACCAGCGCCTTTGAACTTACTGTCACAGATGAGCCCGAGTCAAACAAGTGTAGAAAAGGGCATCTCTGCTTTCGAACAGGGAAAAGCAGAGATAACTAGCAAATATCTCGAGTCAAAATATTGCGGACTTGATCGGAGTAGAAACCGACTTACAGCCCGTTAACTAACTGACGGCACATCCACCGGTTCATTGCTCTCCATCTGCAGTGCAGATGGGCTCTTCGTCAGGTTTTGAAAGTATTCAATCGTCACTTTCAATCCATCATCGAGAGTAACTGTCGGTTCCCAGTTAAGAATGCGTTTGGCTTTTGAGATATCGGGCCGCCGCTTCTTCGGGTCGTCCGAAGGGAGTGGCTTTTCATCGATCGCCAGATTGCTTCCGAAGCGGGCACGAATAGATTTGGCAAATTCCATGATCGACATCTCAGCCGGGTTTCCAAGGTTAACCGGATACATCTCTTCCGATTCGCTTAAGCGCAGAAGTCCCTCGACCAAATCAGAGACGAAACAGAAGCTTCGCGTTTGGGAGCCATCTCCGAACACGGTCAGGCTGGCGCCTCGTAGCGCTTGGTCGATGAATGCCGGAACAACGCGTCCATCGTTGAGCGCCATTCGCGGACCATACGTATTGAAGATCCGCGCAATGTTCGTCTTTAAGCCGTACTTGCGGTGAAACGCCATGGTCAGTGCTTCGGCATAGCGCTTACTCTCGTCGTAGCAGGAGCGGAAACCTACTGGATTGACATTGCCCCAATACGTCTCCGATTGAGGGTGCTCCAGCGGGTCGCCATAGCACTCAGACGTGGAGGTGAGGAGAAAGCGCGCGTCATGCCGGCGAGCTAACTCCAGCATGTTCCGGGTTCCGGTGGATCCTGATTCCAGCGTCTCAATCGGATGGTTCAAATAATCAACCGGGCTGGCGAGTGAAGCCAAATGGAACACACGATCAATCGTAGGTCCCTCGGTGATGGAGTCCGGAAGCGGTTCGCAGACATCACAATCCACGAACTCAAAGCTGCGGTTAGACAGCAAATGCTGGATATTCTGCCGATGCCCGGTGATCAGATTATCAAGCGCGACCACTTGATGACCCGCGTCTATGAGACGGTCACATAAATGTGATCCAATGAAGCCTGCGGCTCCTGAAATAACGTATCGCACGAAGTTTCATGCTACTAGAAACAGTGTGGAAATCACAATCGGCGGTACTATCGCGAGCGAGCGAAAGGGCTTTGATTGCAGCCGTACGGCACTATTGCGGGCAGGATATTGCTTCTTGCCCTACTCCTAACGTCCAGTCTTTTGTTCTGGCAACGTTTTCGGGTCGTTGTTACCCGAATCCGGGGCGCGCAGCCCGAAAGTGACTTCCACCTCCACCCCTTGTCGCGGCGGGTGTGGAGCTTCGTATGGGAGGTGCTTTGCCAGGGAAAGGTGATTAAAGAGCGACCACTGCCAGGTATTGCGCACGCCTTCGTTTTTTGGGGGTTTCTCGCGTTTGCGCTCGTCACCTTGAACCATATCGCCGCCGGATTTGGCTTGCCATTCCTGAACCGTGAGCACTTCTTTGGCGCATTTTACTTCTGGTTTGCCTTTGCCTTTGCGCTGGCCTGCGCGGTGTCAATCGCAGGCCTGGCGTTCCGGCGTTTTGTGACCCGCCCGCGTTGGCTGGGTCCGGTGTCGTTTGAGTCGGGCATTATCACGGCCTTGATTTTCCTACTGATGATCAGCTACATGGCGAGCTGGCGGGTCCCGGACAATACGCTCGCCGGCCGTTCGCTGTGGTGGGTCCACACGCTGACGCTGCTGGCGTTCCTCCCGCTTATCCCGCACACCAAGCATCTGCATTTGCTGCTCAGTCCGCTGACGATTTTTCTCAAGCGGGACGGATTCAGTCACGTGCCTCCGCTCTCCGGCGATGAAGATTTCGGGCTCGTGGCGGGCAAAGACATAACGCGCATCACAGCACTTCAGGCATACTCGTGCGTTGAGTGCGGCCGCTGTACCGAGCACTGCCCGGCCAACAACACGGGTAAAGAGCTGAATCCCAAGCTGATCGCGCTAGGCATTCGCGACTATCTCAATGACCAGGGACCCGCAAGCGAACAGCCGATTCTGGAAGCATCGGTATCGCAGACAGCCATATTCCAGTGCACCACTTGCGGTGCTTGCGAGTATCAATGTCCGGTGGGAATCCAGCACCTGCCGATGATCCTGGGCCTGCGCCGTGGTGCAGTCAACACGGGGACTTGGGAAGACGACCACGGCACCAAGCTTTTTCTGAATCTCGAGCGCAACGGCAACGCTATGGGATTCAGCCAAAGCGAGCGCGACAAGTTCATCGCCAAGCAGGAGCTGCCGATCTTTGACGGATCGCAGGAGTATTGCCTATGGCTGGGTTGCATGGGGGCCTACGATCCAAAGGGCCGCGAGATCATTACGGCGTTTGCGCGAGTGATGCGCCATCTTGGGACCAGCTATGGCGTCATGAAGAAGGAGCGCTGCACGGGAGATCCGGCCCGGCGTTTAGGAAACGATCTGGTGTTCGGGCAACTGGCCGAGAACAATATCGCGGCGCTTACCCAGGCTCAGGTAAAGAAGATCATCTCCATTTGCCCGCATTGCGTCCGTACCATTGCCGAAGACTGGCGCGAGTTCGGCGTCGCTGTTGAGATTGAGCACCATAGCGAGTTTATGGCTCGGCATCAAACGCAGTTGCCGACTGCTCCAAGCGAGGGCGCAGTCGTGTTTCACGATCCCTGCTACCTCGGCCGATACAGAGGTTCATACGAGCAGCCTCGAAGCGTGGTTGCGCGGTTTGCCCAGGTGATTGATCCGCCGCGCTCCCGGGAACGCGGGTTCTGCTGCGGCGCCGGAGGTGGTCTTGTCTTTCTAGGAGAAGAAACCGGAGGCCGTGTAAGTGAAGCGCGTGGGAAGGAGTTAGCCGCTACTGGCGCCCCTACGGTTGGCGCCGCCTGCCCGTTCTGCAACACAATGCTGCGGGACTCTTTGGCAGCTCTGCCGAACGCTCCTCGCCTTCTCGATATTGCTCAGATTGCAGCCGAACATCTACCCTCCTGATCCGCTGCAGGCTGGTACGCTGAGATTCGCATGGCTTCCACCAAAAAGATTGCGCACGAAGTTACTCACCTGCCACTGTCGTTCGTCAATGCATATTTCGTTGGCAATGCCCGGAACTGGTTTCTGCTTGACTCCGGGTTCCCGGGCAAAGCGCCTGCTATTAAGAAAGCAGCGGAAGCTCTCTTCGGCACCGGCGCGCGTCCGGCTGCAATTATACTGACGCACGGACATCCTGATCACGTCGGCTCCACGCAGCCACTGGCAGAAGAGTGGAACGTGCAGGTGTTTGCCCATCCCGCGGAGATGCCGTTTTTGTCTGGGCGTGCACAATATCCGCCACCTGATCCAACAGCGCCAGGATTTCTCGCTACCATCAGCCGGTTCTTTCCAAAGGTGAACGTAAACCTGGGTAGCCGGCTTGCAGCCATCGACGAAGCTAATCCCTTTCC
>CAXTWQ010000095.1:19514-21929 GCA_964248065.1 uncultured Bryobacteraceae bacterium
TCCATTTCCCGGACTGACCGGCTGGAAGGCGATCGCTACTCCCGGCCATACGCCTGGGCACCTATCGTTCTATCGCGAGAGTGACGGCGTTCTGCTGGCGGGAGATGCAATCGCAACGGTCAATGGGGACTCGTTGATCAGTAGTGTCAGAAATAAACAGGAAGCTTGCCGTCCAGCCACTCCGACCACAATGGACTGGCCGCAAGCCCGTGCATCGGTTTTAAAGTTGGCTGCTCTTCGTCCAGGACTTCTAGCCGCCGGGCACGGGATGCCGATGCTGAACTCCAAGGGGCAACTTCAGCAGCTTGCCCAGCACTTCACCTTTCCCACTCATGGCCGCTATGTTAACGAGCCCATTCGAACTGACGAGAAAGGCTTAATGGTGCTACCGCCGGCTCCGGATGACCAGATGCCTGGGATTGCAACCTCTGTTCTGGTAGCTGGAGCTGCGGTGGGGGTCGGTGCGCTTTACCTGAAGTTCGGTAAGTACCTGCCCAAGAAAACTGCTTGAGCGGTGTTACGATGCCACGAATGAAATCTATCGCTCTACTGTCGAGCCTCCTTTGCTTCACTGTTGCTTGCAATACGCCGCCGAAGGCTGAGGTTCCCGCTCTCACACCCGATGCAGCCGCGGCTCTGCTGCAGTTAAACCCTAAAGCTAAGGTTTGGCTGGAGCATATTCAGAAGCAGAATCCCGCATGCAGTTATAAGCTGGACCTTCCCGACCAATCCTCGAATCCGGTCGCGATAGACATCGATCATGCCGTGTCGTGCGGTAATCGGCCGAGCCCTCGGGAGTTCGACGCCACCGTTTCGTTTGCCTATGACAAGGCCGCCGGCCACTGGGTCATTTCCCGTTTCGCCAGCTAGACTAGAACCGCGCCTTAACTTCCGGCGTTTGCCCCGTTTTCTTCTCCGCCCACTTAAACTGGAATTATGTGTTTTCGTCTTTTGCAGGCTCTTCGGCTAGGAAGCCTCTTTCTTGCCTGCTTGGTTCTAAGCTTCGGGCAGGAATGGAAGAGTGCCACAAGCCTCCCCGGCGTTGATTTCGCGGGGCTGGATTCGAAAGCGAAAGCCACAGTCTTAAAGGTTCTTCGGGATCACGACTGCTCCTGTGAGTGTGGACGTAAGCTGGCCCAGTGCCGGGTAGAAGATCCAGGGTGCGCCTACAGCACCAATCTGGCAAAAACCGCGATTGCAGCAGCGAAAGATGGATCTACAGAGGCCGAAATCAATGGCGCTATCAATCAATCCAAGTGGGCCCACGTGCAGACCGAACAGCCTCAGCAGCGAGCGTTACTTGAACCTGCGATCCAGATTCCGGTTGCTGGTTCGCCAGTGCTCGGTCAGCCGGCAGCGAAGATTACCGTCGTTGAGTTTTCTGACTTTCAATGTCCTTATTGCGCACAAGCTGTCGGCGAGATCAATGCGGTTCTGAAGGCATATCCCTCACAGGTCAAACTGATCTTCAAACAGTTCCCGCTTGAGATGCACCCGCAGGCTGAGTTCGCTGCCAAAGCAGCATTAGCAGCTCAGAAGCAGGGTAAATTTTGGGAACTGCACGACGCCATGTTTGCTCACCAGCATGAGATATCGCAGGAGGGTATCAGAGCGTTGGCGCAAGCGGCAGGGCTCGAAATGAAAAAATTTGAGGCCGATCTGGCGTCTACCGAAGTGAATGAAACTGTCATGCGAGACGTTCAAGATGGCGGCCGCGCCGGCGTTGAAGGCACACCCTCATTTTTCATCAACGGCCAGAAATACAACGGCCCTTTGGACCTCCAACACATCAGGCCAATTATCGACAACGAGCTGAAATCATCTGCGAGTGCTTCCCGGTAAGCCTACTTCAGCCACTTGAAAAAGTAGAAGCGCATCGGAACAGTTCCTGTATTCCTGACCCCGTGTAGCGAATCGCCCTTGCTGAACATCATGCTGCCCGGCTGTACGGTCATCGTCTTCCCATCAATCAGGATTTCACCGGTACCCTCGCCGATTAGCAGAAACTCTTCTTCCGGATGCTGGTGCGGTGGATGCGGTTCTTCCCCTGGATTCAAGAGCAGAGAGCCCGCTATCAAATAGCTCAGCTCTTGTGTCTTGCCTTCGAAATAAACTGTCGCGTCGCCGTAAGGCTCATGCGTAGTCGTGCCGTTCTCCAGATCGTACACTGCATCCGCCCATGGCATTACGCCAACGCCCGCCCCAAAAGCTAGATTATTGCTGGACATCAATCATTCACTTGTCTTCTTAATTGAGAGCTCGCGCTCACTTACTTTGTTTCACTGTCAAGTTGTTTCACGAGCGCGAGTACTACATCTCCGGTCACCTGGAGACTATGGGCGCTGAGTTTATCCGCTGTGTCAGCAGCTTGATGCCAGTATGAATTGTTCGGCCCGTAATCAAAGTCAATCAGAT
>CAXTWQ010000095.1:21939-22264 GCA_964248065.1 uncultured Bryobacteraceae bacterium
CATGTGATCGTCGTCAATGCCTCCAGATGTATCTTGTTTGAAGTATTGACTGTCGCCTAAACGGGTCGCGATCGCCGCCACCATTTGTCGCAATTTTGTCGAGGAATTAGCGTCATTGTTGACGTCCAGATTCTTATCGCCAATCATATCCACGTTAATGAGTGCTTTGATTGTGGGTAATATGCCGTCACTTAACCACTTACTTGCCAAATGCCGACTGCCATAACGGCTGTCGGTTTCGCTCCACTCGCCCACTGCTTCTTCGCCGTCGAAGAAGACTACGTAGATATCGTCCTGGTGTTTCAGCGTTGAGAGCGTCCGTGCA
>CAXTWQ010000096.1:0-234 GCA_964248065.1 uncultured Bryobacteraceae bacterium
GAACTATACCTTTAAGGAATACAGCGAAGGACTAGGAAATCTCAATGTCATCTCTCTGCTGCAGGATCGTGCCGGCTATCTATGGGTAGGTACGCAGAACGGCCTATTCCGCTATGACGGAGCTACGTTTCAGCCCGTTGACAAGGAAAACGGAATCACCACCATGGAGATTCGTGACCTCCAGCTCGATGGTGCCGGGCGCTTGTGGGTGGCCGGTTCTGGAGGCTTATACGT
>CAXTWQ010000096.1:244-13447 GCA_964248065.1 uncultured Bryobacteraceae bacterium
GTAGAGGAGTCAGACGGCAGATTTCGCGAGATTACTTCTTCGGGACGATCGCTGGCAGGTGCACGGCAGCCTTCTCTTGTCAGACTTCCTGACGGCCAAATCGCCGTGCTGACTCAGGACGGACTAGTCGCAGTCAGACCGGGACACGAAAATGGAAGTTGGCTCGTAGATCCGATACTTCAAGAGGCAACTCATGCCGGACTTCCTGGTCCAATTCATAGCTTTTCAGTAAACCCCGATGGCACGCTCCTGGTAGGTAGCAGTCGTTCGATATACGTGGTCCAAAGTGTTCATTCGGCTAACTGGCGCCAGTTGGACGGCGTTCCCGTCGAGAGCTGGAACCGTATCCTTCGAGACCGGACTGGTTGCACCTGGGCGTTGGGCGACAAAGACATAGTCGTGGTTCCCCCTGGAGAGACTCACGTTATTAAGCGGAATTTGCCCAACTCGTATTACCGCCCGAGCGAATCGCTTGTTGAGGATCAGCAAGGCCGGATGCTGGTATCAACCAAGACTGCATTAGCGCGATACGAGAACGGATCCTGGCGTCTTTTCACTACCAAAAACGGTTTGCCCGATGACATCATTGCGTCACTGCTGGTGGACCGGGAGGGCTCGGTCTGGATGGGTACTCTTGCGCACGGGCTTCGCAAGTGGCTCGGGTACGAACATTGGGAGCATTTCACCCCTGAAGAGGGCTTGCCTGATAAGTTTGTCTGGGCGATTGCCAAAGATCGAGGCGGACGAGTATGGGTCGGTACTGAACATGGACTGGCTTACCGTAATGCCGGCCAGGTCAAGTTTAGAACTATTCGCTCGCCCTTGCTGCCATGTGTCTGTAGCCTAGCCACGTCTTCTGATGGTTCGATTTGGGCCGGTCTCTGTACGGGAGGCGTAGTTGCGATCCACCTCGATACGCTTGAGCTCCACCAATGGAAACTGGAAGGTGCGACCACCCGAGTATTCATCGATAAGTCCGATCGCGTCTGGGTAGCTGCTAAGGATGCGCTGTACCTAAGTCCTCCTGGGCCAAACCGAAAATTTCGGAAAGTGTCGTCCAGTAGCTGGGACCAACACAGCCCGGTAGATCTGGCTCTGCGGCAGGATGGCAGTCTCTGGGCAGTTTCGTCCAATGCTCTTTACACCTATAACGGAGATCAATGGCGTACTGTTGCTCTCCCTCCATTGCCGGTCGAGAAGAACTTTCTTTATCTCGCCCCCAGAGGCAAAGACGAGTTATGGATTGGCGGTATTTTCCCTGGCCTGCTCCAACTTACTATCGACAGCACTGGAAAGGTGACGAATACTCACGTGCTGGCTAAGCCTAAGACTCCTATTTCCTCAAACCTGGTTGTGGATTTGAGCGTTGATAGACGTAGTTGGCTTTGGGTTCTTGGCGACTATGGAGCGAATGTCTATGACGGAGTAAGGTGGCGTCAATTTACTCAGGATGATGGTCTTATCAGGAACGATGGAGACGAGCGAGCGTTCCTTGCAGACGAGGATGGCAGTGTCTGGCTGGGTACCAGCTCAGGGCTTTCGCACTTTCAAGCGCAGTCTGTGTCAGAGGCACCCGAATTACCCACTCCTCTTCTAACTGGTGCCCATCTTGGTTCACGATTTGTGAGTGACGGGTCCCAGATTGCGTGGGCACCGCATCCTTTCACTGTCAACATGGCGACCTTAAGCTTTCGTAATGAGGGAGCAATCCGTTTCCAATATCGACTGAATGGCTTGGATACTGAATGGGAAACCACGGCAGGGCACAAAGCGCACTACTCTCAACTCGATCCCGGAAGCTACCAATTCGAAGCGGTAGCCCTTGACACGACGACAGGTCGATTGTCAAAAGCTGCGACTTTCCGCTTTGAGGTGATTCCGCCTTGGTGGGGAACCCGAGTTTTTCGCTTAGCCCTAGTCTTACTTGTGCTAAGCGGCGCTTACTTTCTTTGGATCGGCCGTATGCGGGTGATGGTCGGGCGGCAAAGAGAGCTGGAGCGGCTAGTGAGTGCTCGCACCGAAGAGTTGGATCAGCGCCTGGCTGAACAACAACTGTTGAAAGCGGAGGCCGAGCGCGCCAATAAAGCCAAGAGTGACTTTCTGGCAGTGATGAGCCACGAGATTCGGACCCCTATGAACGGTGTCATTGGAATGGCAGGTCTGCTGCTTGATACCCCACTGGATAACAATCAGCAGGATTATCTGAGAACCATAATCGAATCCGGTGAAGGTCTGGTCACAATCATCAATGACATCCTTGATTTCTCCAAGGTGGAAGCCGGCAAGCTGCAGTTGGAGTCAAGTGCCTTCAGCTTGCATAAGCTGATTGGGGATGTCGCGGCATTACTTGGGGAGACAGCGCGCCGGAGTGGCCTTCAGCTTTTGACGCAGGTTCGCACCGGAGTTCCAGACTTCCTGGTAGGAGACGCTGGACGGTTACGGCAGGTGTTGCTGAACCTGCTTTCAAACGGAATCAAGTTTACCGAGGTAGGACGCGTTTCGATGACGGTAAGCCTAGCCGAAAGGAAGGAAGATCGCGCGACTATCCGGTTCGAAGTAGTTGACACAGGCATCGGTATCCCGCCCGGAGTACAGGATCGCCTCTTTGGCGAGTTTGTGCAGGCTGACAGCTCGACTACCCGGAAGTACGGGGGCACAGGACTGGGCTTGGCTATTTCTAGACGAATAGTGGAAGTGATGGGCGGCTGCATAACTGTTGCAAGCGACGGAGTGAGCGGAAGTACGTTCAGCTTCACCGCTGAATTTCCGCTTGCGTCCCAACTACCAGAGAGCCGCTCGAGCCGCTCTCCGAGCCTGAAAGATGTAGATGAGAGCAAGCAGATTGTACAGCTGCTGGTGGTTGAGGATAACCCGGTTAACCAATTGGTGGCCAAGAAACTTTTAGCTCGGCTCGGGTATGCGGTGACCGTGGCGGGAGACGGCGCACAGGCGCTCGAGCTCGTCAAATCACGGAGCTTTGCGGCTGTGTTGATGGATTGCCAGATGCCGGTGATGGATGGGTACGAGGCGACAGCTGCGATTCGCGAGTTTGAGGGGTCGCATCGGCGAACCCCGATCGTCGCGCTCACGGCCAATGCTCTGCCTGGTCAGCGGGAGGAGTGCCTACAGCGGGGAATGGACGATTTTATCTCTAAGCCCATTAATATGAGGGCACTACAGGAGACCTTAGAGCGTTGGGTCCCGGTTGAGGTTTCGAGTAGGCAGGAAGCGGAGGAAGTGAAGTGCCAGTGATGCAAGCAGCCGTGACCAAGTTAACCGGAGAGGAGGTGCTGCACTGGCTGGCGCTGCGGATGGTGCCGGGCTTAGGGACGCTGGGGACTCTACGTTTGCTGGAGAAGCTCAAATCACCGCAGGCCATCTTTCGCGCGTCTGCATCAGAGTTGGAAGCCACCGGCCTTAGCACGGGCATGGCCCGAAACATTGCCAGCGGATATTCTTTCGATGATGCCGTAGAGCAGCAGGCGAAGCTGATGAATACCGGGTCGGAGTTAATCACAATTCATGACCCGCGTTACCCGGCGCGGCTTCGAGAGATCTTCGATCCGCCTCTGCTGCTGTTTGCAAAAGGCAGAACGGAGTTGATGGGCTCCCACGGTATCGCTATCGTGGGTACCCGGCGACCGACTCCTTATGGAATTGCTGCCTCGGAGCGCTTGAGTGCCGACCTGGCCAAAGCGGGCTTGACTATCACAAGCGGCATGGCTCGCGGCATCGATACTGCTGCGCATAGGGCGTCTTTACTGGCAGACGGCAACACCATTGCTGTACTTGGGTGCGGCGTGGATGTTCTTTATCCCTCCGAAAATCGAAAGCTCTACGACGAGATTGTAAAGCGCGGCCTGATTATTTCTGAATTTCCCATGGGTGCGCCTGCGTTCCCGCAAAACTTTCCAATCCGGAATCGAATTGTCAGCGGATTGTCTCTCGGTGTGGTGATCGTTGAGGGCGCCCAATATAGCGGTTCGGCTATCACGGCCAAGCTCGCGATGGATCAGGGAAGAGAGGTATTCGCCGTGCCCGGAAATATCACCTCTAAAATGAGTTGGGGCCCGAACTTACTGATCAAGGACGGCGGCGCAAAACTCGTTCAGGAGTGGACAGATATCACCAACGAACTGCCCACTGCCGTCCGCCGCGATCTGGTTTCTGACGCTCAGCAAAAGATTTTATTGGAGGCCGGTGACGCTGAAACGGAAGCGGCACCGCTACCCGAAGAGCCTCTGAAAGCACTCGGACGAAAGCTTTTAGGGCAACTGCAAGTCGATACGCCTCAACAGCTTGACACACTGATTGAATCTTTTGAGGGGGTCTCTTCATCCGAATTGATCAGCGCACTCTTTGATCTACAAATGGCAGGTCTGGTCCGGCAGCTACCGGGCAAGAACTTTGTCAAAGTGTGGTAAAAGAAAAGCGTTCTCCCAGGATTCAGTTTGAATCCTCGATTGGCAACAGGTACAAGAAGCAGTTATGGCTAAATCACTCGTCATCGTTGAGTCCCCGGCGAAGGCGAAAACCATCGTGAAATATCTAGGCAAGCAATTCATCGTTAAGGCCTCGCTGGGTCATGTAAAGGATCTTCCTAAAAAGGATCTGGCGGTCGATGTCGATCGGGATTTCACGCCGAAGTATGAGGTCATCGAAGGCAAAAAGAAGCTCATCAGCGAACTGAAGCAGGCAGCCAAGGGCGTCGATTCTATCTATCTCGCGGCTGACCCGGATCGTGAAGGCGAAGCTATCTGCTGGCATCTTCAAGAAGAGCTGGAGTCCAAATCCAAGAAAGCCAACAGTCCAGCGATCTTCCGCGTGATGTTCAACGAGATTACGGCCAACGCGGTGAAGAAGGCGTTCGACAAGCCGATGGCCGTGAACGTTCACCTGGTCGAAGCCCAGCAGGCTCGGCGGGTGCTGGACCGGTTGGTGGGCTATAAGATCTCGCCTCTGCTGTGGGATAAGGTTCGTCGTGGTCTTTCAGCAGGCCGTGTGCAGACGGTAGCGCTGCGGCTGATTGTCGAACGGGAACGTGAAGTCAAAGCGTTCGAAAGGCGTGAGTACTGGACCGTTGACGTTGCCCTAAATGCGAAAAAGCCGCCGGTCCTAACAGCGCGGCTCCATAAGCTGTCGAGCGAGGCAGCTGAAATCGGAAATCAGCAATTAGCCGATGGCATTGTCGCTGATCTGGAAGACGCTTCATATGTGGTCAAGTCGGTTGCCACTCGCGAGAAGAAGCGGAACCCGGTCGCGCCCTTCATCACCTCAACTCTGCAACAGGAGTCCTCGCGCAAACTTCGATTCAGCGTTAAGCGAACCATGATGCTTGCGCAGGGTTTGTATGAGGGTAAGGAGATCGGCAAAGAAGGCTCAATCGGTCTCATCACTTATATGCGTACCGACTCTACGCGTGTGTCGGAAGATGCTTTGGCCGAAGTACGGGCCATGATCAGCGAGCGTTATGGCGAGGAAGCTGCCAAGGCAAGCGGCTACAGCTATCTGCCTGAAAAGCCGAACGTTTACAAAACTAAAAAAGACGCGCAGGATGCCCATGAGGCCGTCCGTCCCACCTCGGTACTGCGTACACCCGAGTCGCTGGAAGGGTTTCTTGCCGAAGACGAGCTGAAGTTGTACCGGTTAATCTGGATGCGATTTGTCGCCTCGCAGATGAATCCCGCGGTTTTCGACCAGACCACGATCGATATCAGTGCTACTGGCAAGAGCAGCGCCAATTACTTGTTCCGGGCTACCGGTAGCGTCCTGAAATTTGATGGCTTTCTGAAGGTCTACGAAGAAGGTAAAGATCAAAAGGATGAGGACGACGAAGAGCTGAAGCACAAGCTTCCTCAGGTAACCGAGGGCGAGGTCTTACGGTTCAAAGAGATTCTGCCCGAACAGCATTTTACCGAGCCACCGCCGCGCTACAACGAGGCAACACTGGTCAAGAAGCTCGAGTCTGATGGCGTGGGCCGTCCGTCCACTTACGCCTCTATTCTTTCTACAATCCAGGATCGCGAGTATGTAAAAAAGGAAGGCGGGAAGTTCACGCCAACCGAACTCGGCATGGTTGTCACAGACTTGCTGCTGGAAAGCTTCAATTCCTTGTTCGATGTGAAATACACAGCGCGCATGGAAGAAGAGCTCGATGAGATCGAGGACGGCAAAATCGAGTGGCGTGTTGCTATCGCAGATTTCTACACCCGCTTTACAAAAGACCTCGACGATGCGGCTCGCAATATGGCCGACATCAAGCGTATGGAGAAGCCCACTGATCTTCTTTGCGAGAAGTGCGGCAAGCCCATGGTGATCAAGTGGGGCAAGCACGGTAGCTTTATCGCCTGCACCGGCTATCCCGAGTGTACGAATACCCGCGAAGTGGAGCAGGAAGTCGCCGACGGTGATAAAGCCTCATTCGGCGAGCAGGATGAAGCCGAGTATTGCGAGAACTGCGGTCGGCCTATGGTGCTGAAGAAGGGGCGCTTCGGTCAGTTCTTTGCCTGTTCAGGCTACCCGGATTGCAAGACTACTAAGCAAATTGGTGGTGAGCAGCGCAAGGATGTTGCGCTGGAGGAAAAGTGCCCGAACTGCGAAAGCAATCTGGTTCAGAAGTTCGGGCGCTACGGCGAGTTTATAGCTTGCAGCAACTATCCGAAGTGCAAGTACGTCAAGCAGAAAACAATCGGTGTACCGTGCCCGAACTGTTCCGGCGGTGAGATTGTCGAGCGCCGCTCCAAGCGCGGCAAAACGTTCTTCGGCTGCAACCGCTATCCCGAGTGCGACTTCGTTGCGTGGGGCAAGCCGGTTCCAGAGAAGTGTCCCGATTGCGGCAGCAGTTACTTGATTGAAAAGTATCTGAAGGCCGGACCGGTAGCGCAGTGTCCAAATAACGAGTGCAAGTTTAAGCGGCCGTTGGAACTCTCAGAGATTCCGGTTGAGAGCAGCGTCGCCTAGGGATTTTGCCCTGTCTGAGGCTGGCTTAGATACTTTCTGGCTTCAGTCAGCGCTGGGTTTTCAAACTTCTCGCGGCCGGTCAGCAATTGACGATAGTAAGTGGCGGCGGTTTGTTTATCGCCTGCTTGGTCGGCAGCATGGGCAGCACCGAGCAGGGAATTAAAGCGATTCGGATCTGTGCGAAGCGAAAGCTGGTATTGCATAAGTGCTTCTTTGGGGCGATGTAGATCAAGAAGCATATCTGCAGCCATTGAGCGAGCGCTTATTTCTACTTCGCCTTTGCCCTCTCGATCCTGCTTGTCTGCGGTTGCTATCATCAGGGCCGGAGCTTCCGCAGTCTGGCCTTGCGCAAAGTTCATCCACGCATGCACTTCGTCGCCAAAGGGTGTCATGGAATCGGCGGCGTAGGCAAATTTGCTCTTTCTAAGTTCCTCAATTTTGCCGTCGTAGCCGGCGACGGCTGCTTGCGCGGCAGCACCGTCGCGCAAATGCCCGGCTGCAATGGCACGGGTTAAAAACACAATCGCTTGAAAATCAGGGAAATCGTCGGGTACAGGAGATTGTTCGGCCTGCTGCCACTGCCCTGTCTCAAGTAAATAGAGCGAGGGAAATCTTACTCGCACATAACTGAACATCCCCGGCATTTCGGTGTAAGCTGCCTTCGGAACTTCGAGGCCTTTTTCCTCCATGCGTTTGGCATCCTCGAAGCGGCCCTGTTGCAGGTAGGCGTACTCGAGGAAATTCATCGCGTGCAGGCGGTCGTGCGTAGAGTTCTGTTGTTCGGCAGCAGCTACCGACGCAAGATTCGACTGGATGTCGTCGTCCCATAAACCCAAACGAGTGAAGATGTGCGACGGCATGTGCAAGGCGTGCGCGGAGTCAGGCGCAATCGAAGCGTAGCGCCTCGCCGCAGCCAGACCTTCCTCCGCCATTGCAGGATTGTCGCAGGCATGAATGATGTAGTGTGCCGCTCCGGGATGGTTAGGTTCACGGGCGAATACGCCCTTAAGAATGGCGACCGCTTGACGGGTAATTTCGAAGTTATTGTCCGTTGCTTTGGGAGAGGTCACCAGGGCTAGCGCATAAAAAAGTGCGGCTTCGTTATCGCCCGGTTCTTGCTCATGCAGTTTCCGGAGCGATGCCAGGTAAGCTTGATGCCGGTTCTCGAACGGAGTCTTGGGATCGGCAGAAAAGAACGCGCTGGCAGCAGCGACATAGCCTGCTTCCCGAGCTGTCTTGCGTTTGGCGGTTCGAGCTCGTTCGAGTAGCTGCGCGCCTTCGGCTAATTCGGTTTCGGTGGGCCGGTCCCAGAGTTGGCGGTACAGACTCATGGCTTCGCCCCAATAAGCCATCGCGCAGCTTGGATCTTGTTCTGCAATCGCACCGAACTGCCCATGCGCAGCCTTGTAGCTGAAGGAGTGAAGAAGTGCGATGCCTCGGTTAAAAGCCTGCTGTTCATTTTGAGAGCAGGATATGGGGAACGAGACCGAGCCTAGACCTTTTACGTTGGCCGGTTCAGAATGTCGGTGTTCCGGCATCTGAGCCCACAGGCTTTCCGTAGCCACGATAATTAGAAGAAGCGTAAGCATGATATTGCTGTCGAGGTGAGATTTCAGGTTACCTGTTAGCGGAGGAAGGCAACGAAGAAGACAGCCTGAGAGTCTGTCGGAAAGTAAAGATTATGGGAGTCAAAGGGACAGACGGAGTGAATACCTGAGACACATAGTCCGTAGCCTAGACTTCTGTTGCAATGGCACGAGTAGCACGCTTGCTGATCGAGGGTGCGGTGTACCACGTCACCGCCCGCGGCAATCGGAAGCAGCAGATTTTCTTCGAACCAAATGACTACCGCTGGTACTTGGAAACACTCTCGGCAAAGAGCACTGCTTTCGCCCTCGAACTACTCGGCTGGTGTTTAATGCCGAATCATGTTCACTTACTCGTTCGCGAACGGCGGCCGCGCGCATTGTCTCAAACGATTCGCTCGGTCCATGGTGCTTATGCCGTTCGGCTCAATCGTCAGTTAGGCGAGGGCAGTGGACATGCTTGGCAGGGCCGTTTTTATTCGGTGCCGGTCCCCGCCGATCGGGTTTGGACGGTGCTGCGGTACATCGAGCTCAATCCGGTTCGCGCTGGCCTGGTGAGCACCGCCGCATCGTTTCCATGGTCAACCGCGCAATACCACCTTGGGACCAATTGGAAGCCCGAGTGCCTCAGCGTCGCCGACTGGATGCATGGTTGGAACCCGGCACAATGGGCCGAAGCGCTCGCAACCGGCGTCAGAGGGGAAGAGGAAACATTGATCCGGCAAGCAACTAAGTCAGGAAATTGGTCGGAGGTCAGCCCAGAGGCTGGTGCTTGACAGATAGGCCAGATAAGCCCAGAGTCCGATCTCCTCAGGTATTCACTCCGTCTGTCCCCGGTCTTCCCCGGTCTTCCCTAGTAGTTGCTTCAGGAAGTCAGGCGTAGACCATAACCTAATCTGCCACCGTCATAGTAGGCCGGGCGCGCGTTTTCGTCGCTTCTGCTTTTTCAATCACAGTCTTAGCGAGGGCCGTGAACAAATCTCCTTGTGGAGATGGCCCCTGAGTCGCAATCGGCTTGCCTGTGTCGCCACCTTCGCGAGTCTTGGGATCTAAGGGGATTTCGGCCAGTAACGGAACCCGCATCATCGCTGCTGTCCGTGCTCCGCCACCTTGCCCGAACACATACAGCTTTTCGCCGTTATGCTCCAGATAGCTCATATTTTCGACTATGCCCAGCACTGGCTCGCGCACTTGCTCAAACATGAGCACGGCTTTACGCGCGTCTTCGAGCGAGACGTCCGATGGTGTTGTCACGATCACGGCACCAGTTAAGGGCGTTGTCTGAATGAGAGTCAGCTGCACATCGCCGGTACCGGGCGGAAGATCAATGACTAAGTAGTCGAGATCGCCCCAATCGACATTGCGCAAGAACTGCTGAATCACGCTGTTCAGCATCGGCCCGCGCCAGACCAGAGGCTTGTCGCCAGGGTTCAAAAATCCCATGGACATCAGCTTGATGCCGTACGCTTCCAGGGGTCGGATGCGCTGGCCCTGGGCGTATGGAGTCTCGCGAACACCCATCATCAGCGGCACATTCGGACCATAAACGTCCGCGTCCAACAGGCCCACAGTATGCCCGAGCTTGGCGAAACTAACCGCCAAATTAACGGCAACCGTGCTCTTGCCGACGCCGCCCTTACCCGAACCGACAGCAATGATATTTGATACACCCGGAATGGGCAGCTTTGGCTGCTCGCCCGGTGTTTGAGGACCCATACCTCACGCTAGCATCAAGCCAGCCTGCGGCTTCAGATCGAAGCCGGCAAACTCGGAGCGTTCCCATTTAGGAAAGGCGGCTGCCGCGATCATGGCTGCGTTATCTGTCGCAAGGTGATTGGAAGGGAAATAGAACTGAAATCCGTTGGTCGCAGCTGCCGCTCTTCGCAAACCCTGGTTTGCTGCTACGCCACCGGCGACTAGTATGGATTCTGCTCCAATCTGGTCGGCTGACAGCCCCGCGCGTCGGAGCAGTTCCTCTACTACCGTTTTTTGAAAGCTGGCAATCAGGTCGAGCGTTCGTTGCGGTGTAACACCCAGCCAGCCTTCCACTGAGCGATCAGTATTCTGCTTTCGGAGCTCAATCTCGGCGGTAATGTCCAAACTCTCGGTCCATCGCAGAACCGCGGTCTTCAATCCACTGAACGAGAAATCCAGTTCGCTCCCGCGAATGCGCACCGGCTTAAATTTGACTGCGTCCGGATTTCCAAATGAAGCCAATTGATCCATCACCGGACCGCCTGGATAGCCGAAGCCCAGCAGTTTGGCGACTTTGTCGTAGGCCTCGCCAGCAGCATCGTCACGCGTTTTGCCCAGCAGCTTGTAAGAGCCGAGATGCTCCACAGAAAAAAGATGCGTATGACCGCCACTAACAACCAAAGCCAAAGCAGGGAACTGCACATTACGGTTCTCGATCAGCACTGAGTGGATGTGGCCCTCAACGTGGTTCACCCCGATCAATGGCAGCTCGGTTGCCAAGCAAAGCGCCTTCGCATATGTGACTCCAACCAGAAGCGACCCCACCAGTCCCGGGCCCGACGTTACGGCCACCGCGCTCAGCTGCGAATAATTCACACCTGCATCCGCCAGCGCCTGCCTGACTACCGGGACGATTGCTCGAAGGTGTTCGCGCGAGGCAAGCTCGGGCACCACTCCGCCGTAGCGAGCATGTACTTCCAGCTGCGAGGCGATGACGCTTGATCGAACTTGCAGCCCTCCCTCAACCACTGCTGCTGCTGTTTCGTCGCAGGAACTCTCGATACCTAGAATAAGAAGTTGGCGCAAGTTTCTGACTTCGATTATGACCTTCCAGAGGAGTTGATCGCTCAAACGCCGCCTGACAGCCGCGGCGCTTCACGCATGCTCGTTGTCGACCGAAGGGCAGGCCGGTTTTGCGACGATCACTTCGCCAATCTTCCTTTATATCTTCAGCGCGGGGACTGTCTTGTTCTAAACAACACTCGCGTGTTTCCGGCGCGCTTGCGTGGCCGGCGCAACTCGGCGGCCGGCGCAGAAGTAGAGGTTTTTCTCTTACGTCCGCTTGATGCAGAAGAGACGACCTGGACCGCGCTGGTCAAGCCGGGCAAGCGCGTTCGCTTGGGCGACCACGTTTTGTTTTCCCCCGACTTGAGTTGCGAAGTATTGACTCACGGCGAATTTGGTGAGCGCACCGTGCGATTCGAAGCGCAGCAACCTATCCGCGAAATGCTCGACAAGCTCGGCGAGATTCCGCTGCCTCCCTACATACATCGGACGCCGGACGCGGCCGACCGTGAGCGCTATCAAACTGTTTACGCGCACCAGCGCGGCTCTGTTGCCGCGCCTACAGCAGGCCTGCACTTCACTCCGGAATCGTTGGAGTCGTGCCGCAATGCCGGAGCGCAGATAGCCCATGTCACCCTTCACGTCGGGCTTGGAACGTTTGCTCCCCTTCGCGTGCAAGACCTCAATGAAATCCGCCTGCATAAAGAGTCTTTCCAAATTACCCAAGCCGACGCCCAAACAATGCAAAGCGCGGCACGTCTCATCTGTGTGGGAACCACCAGCGTTCGCACGGTGGAAACCGCCTGCGCTCGCGCGGGCCTGACTGCCATGAGTGGCGAGACTGATCTGTTTATCCAACCGGGCTTTTCGTTCAAAGCCACTGGAGCCATGCTGACCAACTTTCACCTGCCTCAATCGAGCTTGCTCATGCTTGTGTCAGCGTTCGCAGGAACCGATCTAACTCTGGCTGCGTATCGTCACGCAGTCGCGGCTCGTTACCGGTTCTTCTCGTACGGCGACTGCATGCTTGTTCTTTGATCGAGTACTTTATTAGAAAGCCTGATCTATGTTTTTTCTGCCTTTTCGCTCCAGCGCTCCGGCGCTTTTGACCTTACTGGGGTGCTCCCTATCCCTTGCTCAAACTGCTGCTCCGAAGCTTCGATTGCCTGATACCGTCGCCCCGACCGGCTACCATGCTCAACTGACGCTCGACCCGGCTAAGCCCGACTTCTCTGGCACGATTACGATCGATGTCGCGATCAAGCAGCCTGTCGATACCATCTGGCTCAATGCGACTGACCTGAAAGTTCAGGATGCTTCGTTCGTAGCAGGCGGAAAGACTCTGGCCGCTAAGACGCTCGCTGATCAGCCCGACTTCCTCGGCCTGCAGTTTCCGTCTCAACTCCCAGCAGGCTCCGGTCAGATAACGATCCGCTACGCCGGTGCGGTTCGCCAGAAAGACTCGTCCGGCATCTTTCATATGGTGGATAACGGCAATAACTATATCTACACGCAGTTCGAATCGACCGATGCGCGCGATGCTTTCCCTTGCTTCGATGAGCCGTCGTTTAAAGTGCCGTGGCAGTTGACGCTAACTGTCCCCGCCGGTGATGCCGCGATCAGCAACACGTCGCCGCAGAAAGAACAGACGCAGGGTGACCGTAAGATCATCAGTTTTGGCCAGACTAAACCATTGCCCAGCTACCTGGTTGCCTTTGGCATTGGTCCTTTCGACTTCGTTGATGCTGGTAAGGCCGGACGCAATCACATCCCCGTTCGCATCGTGACTCCGAAAGGCCACGCGGACGAGGCGAAGTATGCAGCTGAAGTTACCAGCACCATCATCACGCGCGAGGAAAGCTACTTCAACATCCCGTTTCCTTATGACAAATCCGAC
>CAXTWQ010000096.1:13457-22058 GCA_964248065.1 uncultured Bryobacteraceae bacterium
CGTTTGGTTTTGGCGCCATGGAGAACGCGGGGATGGTGACTTATGCGCAAACCCTGATTCTGGCTAAGCCCAGCAACGATACCGAGGTTCGTCGGCGTCAGTATGCCTCCGTGGCAGCGCATGAGCTGGCCCACCAGTGGTTCGGTGATCTGGTAACAACTGCCTGGTGGAATGACATCTGGCTTAACGAAGCGTTCGCTACCTGGATGGAGCAAAAGTTGATTGCCGAGTGGAAGCCGGAGTGGCACACCAATGTTGAGGACATCGAGTCGAAGCTCTACGCGCAAGGCCAGGATAGCCTGATCTCGGCACGCAAAATACGTCAGGAGATTGTCTCCAAGGACGACATCAGCAATGCTTTTGACGGCATCACTTACCAAAAGGGCGCGGCTGTCATTGGCATGTTCGAGAACTATGTCGGTGCTGAACCGTTCCGCAAAGGTGTGCAGAGTTACTTGAAGCAGTATGCATTCCGCAACTCGACCGCTCCTGAGTTCCTCGATTCGGTCAGCAGCGCCAGCGGCAAAAACATAACTGCTGCTTTCTCAACTTTTCTCAATCAAGCCGGTGTTCCGCTCGTGACCGTTGCGCTCGATTGCAAATCAGGAACGCCGAGCTTGCAGCTACAGCAGGAGCGATCTCTTCCGCTTGGTTCCAAAGGCTTGACAGATCAGGTATGGCAGCTTCCCGTTTGTGTTCGCTACGGCACTGGCGACAACGGTAAGAGTTCCTGCGCGCTTCTTACTCAAGCAAAGGCGAGCGTTCCGTTGGAAGGTTCAGGCTGCCCGGCCTGGGTGGAAGCTAACGACAAGGGGAAGGGTTACTACCAGGTCAATTATGGAGCCGGCCTGCTGACTGCTTTAACCAGTGGCGAAGTCGATAAACGTCTGACTGCTCCGGAACGGGCGGACCTTATCGGCAACGCAAGCTCTCTCCAAACAGCCGGAAAGCTGCCGGTGAGTGACGCGCTCGGCCTTGTGGAAAAATTCCACAACGATCCGGAACGGCAGGTTATAGCAAGCGCCCTGGATTTAGCTACTGCACCGGGCGAACATCTGGTTCCCCAAAACCTGGAACCCAACTACCAGCGATTTATTCAGAAAAATTTCGAGAATCGCGCCAAAGAGATGGGCTGGGTTCCGAAGGAGACCGATACAGAGGAGCAGAAGCTGCTGCGTCCGCAACTGCTGGCAACTGTGGCGACCGCCGGTGGTGATAAAGAACTCGGAAGCGAGGCTACACAATTGGCGGACAAATGGTTCACTGACCACTCGGCAATTAGTCCAAGCATGACTGTTGCCACGCTGGGCACCGCTGCCTACTATGGCGATAAGAGTCTGGCAGACAAGCTCTTGGCTGCGCTAAAGGAAGAGAAGGATCGGCAGGTGCGTGGACGCATTCTGCGCTCCATGGGACGTTTCCGCGACCCTGCTGCGATTGAGACAGGCATGAATGCGGTACTTAACGGCCAAGTTCCATTTATCGAGGGAGCGGGCCTGCTCTTTGCCGGACAGGGCCAGGAGTCAACGCGAAAGCTGGGCCTCCAATTCATGAAGGCGCATATTGATCAACTGATCAAAGACCGTCCGACCGGCGGCGGCTTCGATGCCTTTTCCGTCTTTCCGCGCGTAGGCCAATCGTACTGCGATGCGCAATCTAAAAATGAGCTCCAAAGCTTCTTTAAGCCTCTGGTGGGCCAGTACACTGGTGCGCCGCGCGCCTTGGATCAAGTGCTGGAATCGATCGACGTCTGTATTGCACAGAAGCAGGCGCAAGAGCCCAGTGTCGTTGCTTTCTTGCAGAAGTATTGACAATGGCTAACTGAGAACAGCGGGCGTCCAACTACCCTTAGAGAGATGGCGTCCTCTCTTCAGCAAGAGCTTAAACAGAATAAACCTTTCGCGAGTCTGAAGCAGGAGGTGATGATAAACCTCAACCGCACCGTTGCCGTACTCGGGCACGAGATGGAGCAGAAGTTAAAGCCGTTCGGATTGACTCCCACACAGTTCAACGTCCTGCGGATTCTGCGTGGCGCAGGCGAGCAGGCGCTCTGTCAATATGAAGTCGGCCAGCGTTTGGTTGCCCAGGTTCCTGATGTGCCACGCCTGCTGGCTAGGATGGAGAGAAGCGGATGGATCAAGCGCCGCCGCGCTCCAAGCGATAAGCGAGTAGTGACATCTCTGATTACCAAACAGGGACTTTCGGTACTGGCCGAAATTGATAGCTCCCTTACGGTTTGGGAACGCCGCACACTCCGGCACCTCTCAGACGAACAACTGATCACTCTCAATCAATTGCTGAATCTTGCCCGTCAAGAATAATTTCGTTTGCAATATATGTTTAAACATCTTATGCTTGCTCGTAGCTTATGAAAATCGCTGCTACCATTTCCCGCTACCTACTCGGCCTGATCTTTTTGATCTTTGGCCTGAACGGTTTTTTCCACTTCCTTCCTATGCCGCCGCAACCACCCGGTCTTGCCAGCGACTACTTCCGCGTATTGGGTTCGAGCGGGTATATGGTGCCGGTTTTTCTATTGCAGGTAGTAGGCGGATTGCTTCTCTTACTGGGTCGATTTGTGCCGCTCGCGCTCGTCCTCCTCGCGCCGGTTCTCTTCAACATTCTGTTATTCCACGGAACCATGGCGCCGTCGGGCCTTCCCTTAGGAATCGTCTGCACCTTGCTTTGGTTTATGGTCTTCGCCCGCTTTCGCCATAGCTTTTCCGGCATTCTCGCTAACGCTCATTAACGGTCTTTCCGTATAATGGCGGAAACCCTCATGCGCAATGCGATCTGTCTCTTTCTGGTATGCTGCTTTACCTGCCTCGGTCAGTCTGCCAAACACCAGCTGTTTCGCAGCCCGACAATTAGCGCAAAGCAGATCGCATTCGAGTACGCCAACGACCTATGGATTGTGGATCGCAGTGGGGGCGAAGCTCGGCGGCTGACTGCAGGGGTAGGCCGCGAATTCAACCCCCACTTCTCGCCCGATGGCAGCGAGATAGTTTTCAGCGGTGAATACGAGGGCAACACTGATCTGTATGTCGTCCCCGCCAGTGGCGGGGTTCCGCGTCGACTTACCTATCATCCCGATGCTGACATTGCAATTGGCTGGACTCCCGATGGCAAGCAAATTCTGTTCAGCTCCCATCGTGAGAGCGCCAACGACAGCGGCAAGCTCTACACGATAGCGGTGAACGGAACCATGCCTGCCGCGCTCCCCTTGGCCATGGCAGAGGATGGCTCTTACTCAGCGGATGGCACCCATATCGCTTACCAACCTGTCTTTCATTGGCAGGATGCGTGGAAGCAGTATCACGGCGGGCAAACCTTAAAAATCTGGCTCGCCGATTTGTCCGACTCCAGCGTGACTCCTATTCCACGCGAGAATTCAAACGACTTCAACCCCATGTGGGTCGGGGACAAAATTTATTTCCTATCTGATCGTAATGGCGCGACGACGCTGTTTAGCTACGACACTCGTTCTCGCAAGACGTCTGAAGTCTTCAAGAACGATGGGCTTGACATGAAGTCAGCCGGCGCCACGGCTGATGCCATTGTCTATGAGCAGTTCGGTCAGCTTGGTCTGCTGGATCTGAAGTCGGGTAAGCACAAGACACTCGACATCAATGTCGCGGCTGACCTCGCCGAAGTTCGTCCGCGGTTTGTGAAGATCACCGACAAGATGATCACCAACGCCGATATCTCGCCCACAGGCCAGCGTGCAGTGTTCGAAACACACGGTGAGATTGTCACAGTTCCGGCCGACAAGGGTGACATGCGCAATCTCACAAACAGTTCCGCGGTTGCCGATCGAGCGCCTGCCTGGTCTCCCGACGGGAAATCAATTGCTTATTTTTCTGACGAGTCTGGTGAATACGCATTACACATTCGGGACCAGAACGGTCTCGGCACCGTGACGAAAATCGTGCTTGGCGATCCACCGTCCTTCTTTTATGCGCCAGTGTGGTCGCCTGACAATAAGAAGATTGCGTTCTATGACAAGCGCCTGAACCTCTGGTATGTCGATCGCGACAGCAAGAAAGTAGTTCATGTGGACACGGACCGTTACGATAGTCCCGGTTACGATTTTCGCCAAAACTGGTCGCCAGACAGTAAATGGATCACCTATGCGAAACAGCTTGAGAATCATCAGCACGCCATTTACGTCTATGGCCTTACGGATTCGAAGGCGACGCAAATCACTGACGGCTTGAGCGATACCCTTTCACCAGCGTTCGATCGCACTGGCAAGTATCTGTACTTTCTGGCGAGCACCAACGTTGCTCTTGGTGGCGGATGGATCGATATGACCAGCATCGGACGGCCATCTACCAGCGCGGTTTACGTGGCTGTGCTTCGGAAAGACCTGCCCTCCCCGCTTGCACCACAGAGCGATGACGAGAACGCCAACAAAGACGAGGATAAGAAGCCCGACGACAAGGACAAAGAGAAAGACAAAGCGAAAGAGAAGCCGGCTGACGTTCGCATCGACTTCGACAACTTCAACCAGCGCATTCTTGCCGTGCCGATTCCTGAAAAGAACTTCTTTGCTGTCACCCCTGGCAAAGAAGGCGTTCTCTTCGTGCAGGAGCGTCCCATCGTCGAACTGAACCCCGGCCCGCCTCAGCTAATCGTCAGCAAGTTTGACTTCAAGACAAGAAAAACGGAGCTTGTGGTTGGCGGCATTAGCAGCTACGCGCTCTCTGCTAACGGCGAGAAAATACTGTACAAGCTAGGGACGCAGTGGTTTATCAACGGAGCCGAAGCGCCTCCGAAGCCTGGTGAAGGACTGCTTAAGACTGCTGAGATGGAAGTCTCGGTCGATCCGCGCGGAGAGTGGAAGCAGATGTACACGGAGGTCTGGCGCATTGAGCGTGACTTCTTCTACGACCCGCACTTTCACGGCCTGAACATCAAAGCTGCGGAGGACTTCTATCGGCCATGGCTGCAAGGCATCAGCAGCCGGTCAGATCTCAACTATCTGTTCGAAGAGATGCTCGGCAACATCAACGTCGGCCACATGTTTATCCGCGGCGGGACACAGCCGGACGTGCCGAAAATCAAGGTCGGTCTGCTTGGCGCAGACTACAAAGTCGAGAACAATCGCTATCGCTTTGCAGAGGTTTACAACGGTGAAAACTGGAATCCTCAACTGCAGGCGCCGTTAACTCAGCCAGGCGTGAACGTCGTCGCAGGCGAATATCTGCTGGCTGTGCGCGGCCGCGAGCTGCATGCTTCCGATAATCTATACGGCTTCTTCGACGAGACGGCAGGGCACCAGACGATCATCCGAGTCGGTCCGAATGCCGATGGAGCGGGCGCTCGCGATGTGACGGTCGTGCCGGTCGAAAACGAATTTAACCTTCGCCATCTAGCCTGGATTGAGGGCAACCGCCGTAAAGTGGATGGGCTGAGTGGGGGCAAGCTGGCTTATGTACACCTTCCTGATACAGGGCTCGGCGGCTACACCAGTTTCAACCGCTACTTCTTTTCACAGATTGGCAAGCAAGGCGCTGTGCTTGACGAGCGATTCAATCATGGCGGCGACATCGCTGATTACATCATTGAGTACTTAAGTCGCCGACCGCTAGCAGCCATAGCAACGCGGGAAGGCGAAGACATCACAGATCCCACGCAAGCCATCTTTGGGCCGAAGGTGATGATCATCAATCAATTTGCCGGCTCCGGCGGGGACGCGATGCCCTGGTATTTCCGCAAAGCGAAGTTGGGCCCGCTTGTGGGCATGAATACATGGGGCGGGCTGGTTGGCATTGGCAACTATCCGGAACTGATGGATGGAGGCATGGTCACGGCGCCCCGTTGGGCCTTCTATGGAACCGGCGGCACTTGGGAAGTAGAGAACCACGGCATTGCGCCCGACATTGAAATCGACCAGGACCCGAAACTCGTTCGCGAGGGACACGACCCCCAACTGGAAAAGGCTGTGGCTGTTGCGCTAGATGAGCTGAAGAAGAGCCCACCGGTGAAGCTGAAGCGGCCGCCGTATTACGACTATCATCCGCACCTGCCGACTATGTAAACAGCCTGGAAACTTGATACCCTGGAGGTGGGATACGAACGTCGCTCACCGAAGCTTTACCCGGGCGTGTCTGGCGCATTCAGTGCCTTTCCACACCTTCGACTCCGGCGAAGCATCGTATCTTCTTGGGGACTAGTTAATGGCAACAACGGCGTTGGGCGCGCATGAGATTCAGCCTGCCCGCTTTTGGGAATCAACAAACGGTAAGAAAGTCATCATGGGGCTTACGGGATTCATCCTGTTTGCCTTCGTTGTCGGGCACATGCTCGGCAACATGCAAATTTACGCCGGTGCCGACAAATTCAACGGCTACGGCCACTTCCTGCATGGAGTGCCGGAGTTACTCTGGATGGTTCGCATTGGGCTACTGGCTGCCGTTGGACTGCATATCTGGGCATCCATCGGTTTAGCAGGACGCAAGCTGAAGGCTCGTCCGGTTGGCTATGCGGTACGGCACAATACCGTGTCGACTTATGCTTCACGCACCATGTACTGGAGCGGGCCCATTTTGCTCGCGTTTATTATCTATCACCTTCTGCACCTGACGACCGGGACGATTCACCCGGGCAGTACATATCAGGAAGGTGACATTTACCGCAATACCGTCGGCGGCTTTCAGGTTTGGTACGTGGCTGCCTGGTACATTTTTGCGCAGATCTTGTTAGGCCTTCACTTGCGCCACGGTGTCTGGAGCATGTTCCAGTCGCTGGGCATCAACCATCCGCGCCACACGCCCATCCTACAGAAGTTTGCCATCGTGTTTGCCGTGGTTGTCACGGCCGGTTTTATTTCCATCCCGGTCAGTGTCCTTGCGGGGTTCATCAAGTAATGCAACTCAATTCTCGTCTTCCTACCGGTCCAATTGAGACAGCCTGGGATCGCACACGCTTCGACATGAAGCTGGTGAACCCGGCGAATAAGCGACGGCACTCGATCATTGTGGTTGGTACTGGTCTTGCCGGTGCCTCGGCTGCGGCTACGCTGGGCGAGCTTGGCTATAAAGTCAGCTGTTTCTGCTTTCAAGATTCGCCGCGGCGCGCTCACTCCATCGCTGCCCAGGGGGGCATTAACGCAGCCAAGAACTACCAGAACGATGGAGACAGCATTTATCGCCTGTTCTATGACACGGTGAAAGGCGGCGACTTCCGCGCGCGCGAAGCCAACGTTTATCGCTTGGCGCAAATCAGCGTCGGCATCATCGATCAGTGCGTTGCGCAAGGCGTTCCTTTCGCTCGCGAGTATGGCGGTACGCTGGCAAACCGTTCGTTCGGTGGCGCGCAGGTCTCCCGAACTTTTTACGCACGCGGCCAGACTGGGCAACAGCTTCTGCTGGGTGCTTATCAGGCACTGGAACGCCAGATTCAGGCCGGCACGGTAGCCATGTTTCCACGTACCGAAATGCTTGATCTGATCGTTATCGATGGGAAGGCGCGCGGCATTGTTACTCGCCACCTGGTCACTGGCGAGCTTTCGGTACATTTAGCCGATGCAGTCATTCTCGGCACCGGCGGGTACGGGAACGTCTTTTATCTCTCCACTAACGCCAAAGGTTCCAATGTCACGGCGAGCTGGCGTGCCCATAAACGCGGCGCGCTTTTTGCCAATCCCTGCTTTACTCAGATCCACCCGACGTGCATTCCGGTGTCAGGCGACTATCAATCGAAGCTCACTCTTATGAGTGAGTCGCTGCGCAACGATGGCCGTATCTGGGTGCCTAAACAGAAGGGCGACAAACGTTCACCCGATCAGATTCCCGAGTCCGAACGTGATTACTATCTGGAGCGACGATATCCTAGCTTCGGCAATTTGGTACCACGCGATGTGGCTTCGCGCAACTCCAAGAACGTTTGCGATGAAGGCCGCGGCGTTGGCGAAACGGGCTTGGGTGTCTACCTCGATTTCCAGGCGTCCATTGACCGGCTTGGACGCAGAACTATCGAAGAGCGCTACGGCAATCTCTTCGACATGTATCAGCGCATCACGGACGAAGATCCGTACAAAGTTCCCATGCGCATTTATCCCGCGATCCATTACACGATGGGTGGGCTATGGGTCGACTACGAATTAATGAGCACCATCCCAGGGCTTTTCGTTATCGGCGAAGCAAACTTCTCTGATCATGGCGCGAACCGTTTGGGTGCCAGTGCCTTGATGCAGGGTCTCTCTGATGGCTACTTCATCGTTCCTAACACCGTTGGCGATTACCTCGCATCCAATAAGTTAGAGGCGGTTGATTCTTCGAATCCGGAAGTCCGCAACACGGTTGCTTGTGTACAGAATACGATTTCAAAGCTGCTGGCAATCAATGGAAAGCGCACGGTTGATTCCTTTCACCGGCAGCTGGGCAAAATCGTTTGGGATTACTGTGGCATGTCTCGCAACGCCCCTGGGCTTCAATCGGCTATCGGCCAGATAAGGGAGCTGCAAGGGGAGTTCTGGACCAATGTCAGAGTCCTTGGCTCGGCCGATGATCTGAACCAGAGTCTGGAGAAAGCCGGTCGCGTGGCTGACTTTTTTGAACTTGCTGAACTAATGTGTGTGGATGCGCTGGAACGAAA
>CAXTWQ010000097.1:0-21340 GCA_964248065.1 uncultured Bryobacteraceae bacterium
CCGAACCCGTCATTCTGGGTAAGGAACAGAAACGAGATGATTCGATTTCAGGAATTTTAATCTATGATGCACTCGGCAACGAGCGCGGTGGGTACGTGACGGATAACTCGGTCGGTAACGCTGGACAGCAATATCGGCCAAGAGGCTACGCTGGTGGCTTACCCACAAGGCGGTGCGGAATTCGGCACAAACGACGACGAGAAAAACAAAGTTGTAATGAGTGCGCTGAAGAGCGGCCCCCGATTTCGTTTAATTCGCAGTGGAACTGCCGTAGCCGATCTGCCTTCCTCCGCTTCCAAAACCTCGGACCGATAAACAGATAAACCAGTCAGAATCTTTGTAGCTCCAAATCTAACAGAACTTTGGACTCAGTGGTCACGTTCTGCCGAAGTCAGTCCCCGGGTCGAGCAACCAATACCTTGTGCAAGATAAAACGGCGACGACTAAAGCAATGACTACGTTTCTAGTCTCAGGCACGGCTATGCAAGCGCAGTCATCATTCGCCAGAACAGGCGCTGAAACTACTCACTTATAGCCCGGGTTTTTGCCCGTCAAGCTCAATAGGTGGGGCGTTGATCTGAATAAAACATTCCCGCGCAAATGCAGCTCTTGTATCAAGGAGAAGATGCAACCTGGGGTCCGGATTCCAACTCAAAAGGCCGCACCTTTCAGCGCGGCCTTCAAGATCCGGGATACAAACGAATTAGAGTTAGCGCTTACGCTGGCCCTTTGCGATTCTCTGAATTTTCTTCTTGCCTTCGCCGCGTGCAACGCCGGCGGCTCGCTTTGCTTTCGGGGCTGCTTTCTTTCGTGCCGCGCGTTTTAGCTTTTTGCGCTCTTCTGTATCTGCTACGTGCTTGGTATTCATTCGTCTACTTTGATTCCTGCGTATTTCTCAACAATTTTCTTCAGCCCGTATCCCGGGAAGCTAATAGTTAGTTTCGCATCTTCGCCATCGCCTTCGCGACGTAGGATGGTACCGCGCCCGTACTTTGGATGATTCACCGTTGTACCCGACCGGAAACTGCCCGGCATGGACTTGCCCATGGGGCGACCGGCAGGGGTCCCGGATGCCATTGAAGGCCGAGCTCCTGGCGTTGGAGTGAAGCGGGATGCTGGCTGCGGAGAGGGTGCTACTTTCGGTGGAGCAATGCTCTGGGGAGATGTCGGCGTTCCCTGGGGTCTTGCAGATGCCGCTGGCTCCGGCTGCTTTGCTGTCGACGCCTCTGGCCTGCGTGTGAACCCCGAAGGCGGTGGCATACCGCGCTCGGCAAAGAACTGCGCAATGTTGTCGACCGAATTATACGTTCGCCCGTTGTACATGTTCTTCTTGGCAGATTCGCGAACGTCCGACTGCTCAGAAAACAGATCCACTTCTTCGGTGTACGGCTGACTATAGGAGGAAAGCTTCTCTCGCAGCGATGCCGGCACTTCATTGAGGAAACGCGAAGGCAGGCAGACTTCAGGCTGTGAGCCGCCGAACCGCCGACGATAGCGCGCCCAGGTGACATAGAGCCGTTTCTCAGCCCGAGTCATGCCAACGTAACAGAGCCGCCGCTCCTCTTCCATCGCCGCTTCGGCATTCAGAGATCGGCTGTGCGGAAAAATGCCTTCCTCAAGCCCGGCCAGGAACACGTTCGGGAACTCCAGGCCTTTGGCGTTATGAATTGTCAGGAGTGAAACCACCGCCTGCTCATCCACCTGATCTGCATCTGCAACCAGCGCTGCATGGTCCAGAAACTCGGAAGCTGTTTCGCCGCGCTCGGCTGCTTCCACGGCTGCGTTAACCAATTCCTCAAGGTTGCCGACCCGTGATTCCGCTTCCGGCGAGATATCGGCTTTCAACATCGCTTCATAGCCGGTCTTTACCAGAATGTCCCGCAGCAATTCGTGAACCGGCTTGCCCGCAGCAGCCTCAGCCAGTTCGTTGATCATCGCCAGAAACGATTTGAGGGACGACTCGGCGCGCGTAGGCAGCACCCGCTCTTCAATCATCTTGGGCAGAGCGTTCCATAAGCTCATGCCGTGCTCAAGCGCGTACTGCTCTATCTGCTCAATTGATCCTTTGCCGATGCCGCGAGCCGGCGTGTTAATGACGCGTAACAAGCTGACCGAATCTTGCGGGCTCAGTGTGACCTTCAGGTAAGAGAGAACGTCTTTGACTTCAGCTCGCTGATAGAACGAGAATCCACCCACCACCAGGTATTTGCGCCCATAGCGCCGCAATGCTTCTTCGATCTGACGCGATTGGAAGTTCGTCCGGTAGAGTACGGCTACGCGCTCGCCGGGGTGCTTAGAGAGGAGCTTTTCTATCGTGTCCGCGATAAATAAAGCTTCGTTCTCGCCATCCGGAGCTTCGTAGTAGCCGATCTTCGAGCCAGCATCAGAGCTGGTCCAGAGCCACTTGCCCTTGCGCTCCTTGTTATTGGCAACCACCGCACTGGCCGCTTCCAGGATGTTCTTGGTTGAACGGTAATTCTGCTCTAAACGAATGACTGTAGCGTTCGGATAGTCGCGCTCAAAATCCAGAATGTTGCGGATGTCAGCGCCGCGCCAGCCATAGATAGATTGATCCTCATCGCCTACTACGCAAACGTTATGCCGAGCTTGCGTGAGCAGCCGCATCAGCTCGTATTGGCTGCGATTGGTGTCCTGATACTCGTCAATCATCACGAATTCAAAGCGCCGGTTATACAACTCACGCAGCACCTCATCATGTTTGAGCAAGCGCACCGATTCAAGAAGCAGGTCATCGAAGTCCATCGCGTTTGCCTGACGCAAGCGCTCTTCATAGACCTCGTAAACCTTCGCCATACGGGTCAGCTTGGGGTCGGCCGCTTGCTTAAACCAGTCGAGTGGCGTCTCATTGTGGCTTTTGCCGTGGCTGATACGAGAGAGCATGCCGCGGTAAGGCATGAACTTCTCATCCAGTCCAACTTGCTTGTAGATTGACTTGACTAGTGAGACCTGATCGTCTGCATCGTAAATAGTGAACTGTCTGGTAAACCCCGGCCGAATCTCAGCCAGCGTCGCGCCATCGCGCCTTAACAGCCGCACACAGAAGGAGTGAAACGTAGACAGCAGAGGTGTGTACGAGGTTGTCGGATTCGTGAGCAGACTCAGCACTCGCTTGCGCATCTCATCGGCAGCCTTATTGGTGAACGTCACCGCTAAAACAGCCGGTCCCGGAACCTTGTGGGACTCAATTAAATGAGCGATGCGATTGGTAATAACGCGCGTTTTGCCGCTGCCTGCGCCTGCCAGCAACAGCATAGGCCCTTCGACGTGCGCCACAGCTTCGCGTTGTTGCGGATTGAGACCTGCAAGGAAATCCATTGATAAAAGGGCGGGGGAGAACGCTCTCAGAATAGCATTGAAAAATGGCTTTCGGCTTCCGCTGCCCTTATCCTGAGTTGGATGCCGACTGCGGTCATTATTGATGTTCTAAAGAGCTGCCTGGTAGTGCTCACTGCCTTATTTCCAATTGTCAATCCGCTGGCCAACAGTCCGATTTTTTTAAGTCTGACGCCGGGTTACTCGCGCGAATCCCGCATCCTGCTGGCGGGCAAAATTGCGCTTAACAGTTTCTGGCTGTTGACCGGCTCCATGTTGATCGGTAGCCAGATCCTGAAGTTCTTTGGCATTTCGATACCCGTGGTGCAAGTCGGTGGCGGATTGGTGGTGATTTCGGCCGGCTGGACTTTGCTGCAACAGGAACCTGAACAGGCCCGCGACTGCGCCGAACGCAAGGTCACCCGGCAGGACATCTCTGATCGTGCTTTCTATCCGCTGACACTGCCACTGACGGTTGGCCCCGGTTCCATCTCCGTCGCGCTGACGCTGGGCGCTACGCAAACGCCGCATCGAAGTAACCTGGTCCCGATACTGTCTGCGATCATTGGCCCAATTCTGGTCGCGATTACGATTTATCTGAGCTATCGCTTTGCTGAACGCCTGGCCAGCTTTCTCGGCGATACCGCAATGAACGTCATTGTCCGGCTGACCTCTTTCATTCTGCTCTGTATTGGTGTTCAGATTGTCTGGGATGGCGTTCGTGCGTTAATTACCTCCGGTCATTGATACTTTGTTCCCGGCAATTGCACATGCTAGTAGATTGGAAATAGCTTTACCTAGATGAAACGCCGTGTTCTGTTCACCGCTGCAGTTATCGGTGTGCTCCTGTCTGGCATGGCACTACGGGTTAGCGCCAAAACTGACCCGGTCTTCAGCCAGATCGATTCGATTGTTAAATCATTGTCGGAGATTTCCGGTTTTTCCGAAGTCCACCCTGTTGCATACGGGCGCATGTCGAAGCGTCAGTTGCGGCGATTCCTCAACTCGCGTATCAAGAAGACGATAAAACCTGAAGAGATTCATGCAGACGAGGTCGCTCTCAAAATGTTTGGCTTTGTTCCGCAAGATTATGACTTGCGTAAGTCAACGGTGGACCTGCTAACCGAGCAGGCGGCCGCATTCTATGACTACGACCAGAAGCGACTGTTTCTACTCGCGGATTCTTCAACGAGCGCAGAAACTCTAACTCTGTCCCATGAGCTTTCACATGCGCTGGCCGACCAGCATTTCGACCTTGGGAACTTTATGGACGACACGCCCTCCAATGATGACGAGAACCTGGCCCACTCAGCCGTTGTGGAGGGACAAGCTTCCTGGCTGATGATGGCCTATACGTTGAAGCAGTCCGGGAAAGCCGCTGAGCCCACGCCGGAGATGATGCGCTCTGTGGTCGATTCCAGCGAAGCCTCCATGGCCGAATATCCGGAGCTGAAGAATGCTCCGTTATATATTCAGCAATCGCTGTTGTTTCCTTACACGACCGGTAGTGAGTTCTTCGACGCCGTGTATCGCAAGATGGGCAAACAAGCATTTGCAAAAGTTTTCACAGAGCCGCCTGCAGATTCGGCGCAAGTCATTCATCCGGAGCTCTACTTCTCACATGTCAAAGCGGCGCACCCTGAGGTCCCAAAGACGTCTGAGGGCAAAGACACTAATGAATTGACTGGAGGTTCAGCTGGCGAGTTCGATCACAGAATGATGCTCAGACAGTTCGTGAGTGAAGAGCAGGCCTTGTCGCTCTCACCGCATACCAGAGGCGGCCAGTTTCGCATTCTCACAGTTGGAAAGGAGAAGCGGCCGGTGCTGCAGTATGCGTCTCAATGGGATTCGGATCAGAACGCTGCTGCGTTTTTTGCGCTCTATCCTAAAGTTTTAGCGGGCAAGTGGAAGCGTTGTGATATCTCGCTGGTGTCAGAGAATCTAGTGGCAGGAACGGGAGACAGTGGCTTCTTTGTTTCGTGGGTTGCGGGAAGCGTAGTAAAGAGCGTGGAGGGCCTTTCGGATGCAGCGGAGTGGGAGCGCTTGAAGCATCCGCAAATCAAGGCTGCTACGTTACACTGAGAGTCGGAGTATTTCGTGTATAAAGTCGTTGCCTCAGTTGTCTGCTTGCTTGCTGCGGCTGTCTCTTTGCCGGCAGCCGGCGCAAACGCCCTTAGAAAAGCGCCGGAGTTGGCGTTTACTATCCCAGGGCAAGGGCAGAAACTGCTGAGCCAGTATCGAGGCAAGGTTGTTGCGCTTGAGTTCATCTGGACAACGTGTCCGCATTGCCAGGCAATGTCGCGATTCATGTCAAAAGTTCAGAAGGAGTACGGCTCTCGAGGACTGCAGGTTTTGGCTGTCGCAGTGGATGAAAACGCAGATCTCAAGGTCGACAATTTTGTAAAAGATAATTCAGTTAGCTTCCCGGTTGGCTACATCCCAAACGCTGACCAGATGATTTCTTTTATGGGTTGGACTGATGGCCGTTACGTGGTTCCTCAGCAGGTTTTAATAGATAGGCAGGGTTATATTCACTATCAAACTCCTAAGATAGAGGACGAAACTTGGGACAAATTGACCAAGGAGGAGGCGATTCGTCAGCACATCGAGGAACTGCTGGCCCCGGTTAGTGCTACTAAACGATCACCAGCATCGCCGCACACCGCGTCACTCCGTAAGCCGTCCTAAATTTCCCTACGCGCCCGTAGCTCAGATGGATAGAGCGCTTGCCTCCGAAGCAAGAGGTCACAAGTTCGAATCTTGTCGGGCGCACCACTTCTTTCTCCAACGCTTTGCCGAGATTTTCGCTTGCTGAAGTGGAGAGTTGCGGTCGCGCTTTGGATCGGGGTCATCTTCTTTTCCTCGACGAATCTCGCAGAGCAGTGGGCCGAAGCTGTGTGGGCTTTTCTTTCACGGCAAACATCGGTGGCTCATCCTGAGCGCGGCGTCCCCTACTTGCTACTGGATAAGGGATTCCACGTCAGTATGTTTTTTATATTGGCCTTGCTGCTCTGCCGCGCTCTGCCTTCTACACGCCAGAACTATCTAGTCGTTGCCGCGGGCGCCGTGATCGGCTCCTGCAGCGAGTACTTGCAAAGCTTTTTCCCAGGCCGCGATCCGGCTCTTCGAGACGTCCTTATCAATATCGGCGGCACCGTACTGGGGCTGTTGACTTATAAATTTTTGCTTCCTAAACCCAGTCGGTTTACTCTGAAGCAGTAGCGAAGTGCAAGAGCATCTACGTTCTTGCAAGTACTTTTCATCTAACTCATTGCACAGGCGGAATGGCAGATAACAATCAGTCAGCACCAGGAAACGTAAATCCTTGGCTTATCGCGATGGCAGTGATCCTGCCCGCGTTCATGGAGGTGATGGATACTTCTATCGCCGCTGTTTGTATTCCCTATATGGCAGGGAGCCTGTCGGCCTCTAACGATGAGGCGAGCTGGGTGCTGACCTTCTATCTGCTGTCAAACGCCGTGGTGCTTCCCGCTAGCGCCTGGTTTGCCTTGAAGTTCGGTCGAAAGCGTTTCTTTATCGGCTCAATTGCTATCTTCACGGTTGCCTCCTTTGCCTGTGGCGCCGCAAACAGTTTGATTATGATTCTGATTGCGCGTTTAGTTCAGGGCGCCGGCGGAGGCGCATTGCAGCCGCTTTCGCAATCGATTCTCACCGAAAGTTTTCCGCCGGAGAAGCGGGGCATGGCTATGGGTGTCTTCGGTTTGGGTGTAGTTGTTGCCCCAATCTTAGGCCCGACATTGGGTGGATGGTTAACCGACCAGTACTCATGGCGATGGGCTTTCTACATCAACATTCCTATCGGAGTCCTTGCGATACTGCTCATCTCGCGCTTCGTCCATGATCCGCCTTATATCAAGAATGCTAAGCCAGGTAACCTAGACGCGGTTGGGTTTGGCTTGCTGGCGCTTTGGCTTGGAGCAATGCAGATCATTTTGGATCGCGGGCAGGAAGATGATTGGTTTGGCGCGTTGTGGATCAGGTATGCGTTTGTCATTATGATCCTCGCGTTTGTAGGATTTGTTTATACCCAGCTGACCAACCCCAAGCCGCTAGTAGATTTGACAATCTTTCGCAACAGAAACTTTCTCGTTGGAACCTCGTTAATTTTCCTTTTTGGTGCTTGCATTTATGGCACCACCACAATTCTGCCGCTGTTCTTTCAAAATTCTCTGGCGTATTCAGCGACCGCGGCCGGAATAGCTGTTTCCCCTCGTGGAGTGGGAGCAGTACTTGCCATGCCGGTCGTCGGGTTCCTCGTGTCTAAAGTAGACACACGAATCCTGGTCTCGATCGGGTTTCTAATCTTTGGCCTCTGTAGTCTGTCTTGGGGCAACATTACCCTTGATATTTCGCCCACTTCCTTAGCTTGGGCCATTCTCATTAGCGGCATGTCACTCGGCTTGATCTTTGTCCCGTTGTCCACGGTTTCACTAGGTGACCTGCCAAAGGAGAAGGTAGGTAATGGAAGCGGTCTCTTTAACCTGATGCGCAACGTTGGGGGCAGCGTCGGTATTTCTCTGGTTAATACAATCCTGGCGCGTCACGAGGATTTACATCGCAACGAACTCGTACACAACCTTGCTGGAACTTCCGTGCCGTTCCAGCAGGCAGTCACTCAAAGTTCTCAGATGCTTGCGCGTACTTACGGATCCGCCAATGCCACTTTACGCGCGTACGCTCTGATCGGCAACAGCCTTGATGCTCAGGCAACGCTCTGGTCCTATATTGACGACTTACGCTATATGGCGATGTTGGCCTTTTGCTGTGTTCCGCTAGTATGGGCGCTCAAAAAAATTAAGACGAAAGAGGCAATTCATGCAGGCTAAGTTAGTGGACGAAGTCTCTTCCGAACAAGTACCCGCAGGAGCAGAGCGCCGCAAGCAGGTAGTGGTTATTGGATGTGGATTTGCGGGCCTTCACGTCACTAAGGGGCTGGCTCACGAACCCGTCGAGATCGTACTGATTGATCGGCGCAACCATCATACGTTCCAGCCTTTGCTGTACCAGGTAGCTCTGGCAGTATTATCGCCCGCTGACATTGCAGTGCCGATCCGGGGCATCTTCAGTAAGCAAAAGAATGTTAGTGTTCTCCTGGAAGAGGTGACCGGAATCGATACGAACGAGCAGACTGTGTCTCTCGGCTCGGGTGCAACGGTGCGTTATGACTTTCTATGCGTTGCTTCCGGAACGACGCACTCTTATTTTGGGAGAGATGATTGGGCCAAACTGGCTCCGGGACTGAAGAGTATTGAGGATGCGACGGAAATCAGGCGGCGCATTCTCCTTAGTTTCGAACTCGCCGAACGCGAGGCAATCGAGACGGGAAATCACCCACCGCTTCACTTTGCTGTCGTAGGCGGCGGCTCTACTGGAGTGGAGTTGGCAGGGGCGATCTCAGATATTACACGGCTGTTCCTGGCGCGAGATTTTCACCATTTGGTCTCTGACCAGATAACGATCTCCCTGTACGAAGGCGGGCCGAAGATTTTGGCCAGCTATCCGGAAGACTTGTCTCGAAGCGCAGCGGAGCAGTTAAGAGGCTTGGGCGTCAACGTGCACGTTAATAGCAGGGTAGAGGATCTGCAGCCGGGATACTTAGTCGTAGACGGCAAGCGTATTGATGCGGCCGTGGTGCTATGGGGCGCAGGCGTGAAGGCTTCTCCTTTAGGATCAATGCTAAAAGTGCCTTTGACCAAGAAGGGAACGGTCATCGTTGACGAGTTCCTGAACCCGCCCGGGTTGAAGAATGTTTTCGTGTTGGGCGACCTGGCGGCCGTTAAAGAAAATGGCCGCGAAATTCCAGGTGTAGCCCAACCTGCGATGCAGATGGGCGATCAGGCTGCCCACAATATTGCGCAAGATATCTTCGGACGCCCGCGTAAGAGGTTTCATTACTTCGATAAAGGCGATATGTCTACGATCGGTCGAAGCGCTGCGGTAGCCAATATCAAGTGGCCATTCAAGGCGCACTGGTCAGGCCTTATCGCCTGGCTTACTTGGAGCAGCGTCCATATTGCCTTTCTCGTCGGCTTCCGGAACCGCCTGGGTGTGCTGGCATCGTGGGCATGGAGTTATCTCTTCTCAAAGCGAGATGCTCGCCTGATTACCGGTGATCAGACCCTTGTCGGGTGGAAGCACATTTTAGGTGAAGAGGAGAAGCAGCAAACGCAAGCTGCTGCCTCGGTCTCCTGACCCTAGCGGCCAGCCTTTTCGCTGGACGGCGGAATAAGACCTTTCAGCCGCAAATAGACCGACAGAATTGCGTACTGCTCTACATCATGTGTTGTGTTGCCAGCCAACGCTCCCAAGCGGGTACTTGTACCGCGAGGCGTTTTGATTGCCTCTGATGCATTGGCATCGGTTAACGTCGCATACGCTTTATCGCACTCGCCAAAGGCTTCCTGTAGCGCGCTACCAATGTCAGCTTTGCTGGTCTTACCGGCAAGGTCAATTACTTTGGAGTCTCCGGTCACAGCCGAGCACGAATGTGCCTGTGCATTTACGACATGGCTCAGGACCTCGCCAAAGCTGCGGATCTCCGGAGTCGGCTTGAAGCTGTAACCGTCTTCGGGCATCTTGTCGGCGGCCTTGCTCAAATTGCTTTTCACGGTTTCATAGGAACGCTTCACCTCCGCGCTGATACTAGGCGCAGTCTGAGCAGATAGTGAAAAGGCAATGGAGGCAAGGCAAACAATCAAGTGACAGGGACGTAGTTTCAAAGTAGCTCTCGATTTCTCAAAGGACGGCTACCATTCTAAGCCTCGACTGCTTTTAAAGTGTGCACACCCCGGAGAAAAGGGTCTGTGTTCGGCCACTCACCCATACCTGGCCAGTCTCATCCTGAGTGATGTGGACACGACCAGAGAACCCAAGACGTGTTCCCTGCGACGCTACATACGGCGCGAAAGCCCTACCTGAACCCAAAAGCCACTGCGCGGTCGACGCGTTTAGACTTCCGGTTACCGGATCTTCAACCAGCGCTCCGTGATGGTCGCTAAAGAAGGCACGAATTTCAAAAGCTGTTTCGCTGCCTGCTCGATAAGGTCCCACGACGCCTATTTCAAGCCGCTTCGAATGGCTCCGGGCTGGTTCAAGGGCAAGCACCGCTTCCGCCGAATCCAACAGAACTACAACCCAGCCCGGCCCGTTATCGGCCCATTGGGCATCGATGATCTTAGATCGAGCCAAGTGTAAGGCTTCCGCGACCTCAGAGATTGTTCCTTCGTCCACCGGACCGCTGCGGATTAAAGCCGGAGCGGCAAAAGCCAGGAGAGAGCCATTCTTCTGGAGTGAGATCAAGCCCGCACCGCACTCTTGTACGAAAACACTTTCGTGCTTTGGCCTGCTGGCGCCCCCAGTTAGCCAGGCATGACAGCTGCCCAGCGTAGGATGCCCGGCAAAGGGTAATTCTCTCTCCAAAGTGAAAATTCGAACCCGATAATCGGCTTCGGAAGCTGAAGGGGCAAGCAGGAAAGCCGTCTCAGACAGGTTCAGCCATCTGGTAATTCGCTGCATCAGATCGGCAGTCATACCGTCAGCATCGAAGACTACTGCCAGGGGATTGCCGCTGAAATCTTGTTTTCCGAAGACGTCTACAATCTGAAACCGATGATCCACTAAGGAAGGGGAGGTGCGGGAGCCGAAATGGCTTCTCCCGCACAGTTGGGTTAGGCCGTTGCCATCCGAGAACCGGAAATGCTGTTTTCACCTGTGATGCGGCGGAAAGACTCCTCAGCAGCACTGGGCAGTAATTTCCAAACCTTTTCGGCGGTAGCTCTCTCTTCCGCCTGAATCTCACGAGCCAAGCTGGCAGTAATAGTATCGCCTGCTGCTTCGGCGACTGTTGCCAAAGCTTCATACATGGCCAGTTCGCTATTTTCAACAGCGAAGGCCATCATTAAGTCTTGTGTGGTGCGCTCTTCCTTCTCGTGACCGAGGCTAGCTGCCTTCGGGCTAACGCCAAAGATATGAGCCAGCAAGCTCTTAGCACCCGATGGACTGCCTCCCAAAGTCTCGAGCCGCGCTGTTAGCCGCTCGTGTTGACGCTTTGTTTCAATCGCATGTTGACGGAACAGCGACTGCGCAATTTGATCGTCGCCCTCTTTCGAGAAGCCTTCCAGTTGTGTTTCGAAGCTTCTTTCTGCCGCGATGGCATCCTCCAGATATCGCTTGATTACATCAATGCTTGTTTCAGCCATTACTATTTACCTCAAAAGTGTGATTCTTTTCTCGAAACACAGTTTCCCGAGTAAAATGTACAGCTATCTATTTTCGAGCACGAGGCTGTAAATGGCAAAGGACCCGATGCCACTTACAAGGCCGGGTCCGCTGTTTCAGGGCTGCCGAAGCAGGCGCTACTTCTCAAACATAGGTGTCTTGACGTGATTCCAAGGCTTTGGCTGATAGATCCAATTTCGGCTTGAGTAGTCACTGAACGTAAGCAGGAGCAGGATGCTAAGCCAAACCAAGCCGGCAATCACGAAGAGCTTCGTTAAAGAAGTTACGTAACGAACTCCCATAAAAATCCAAGCTACAAGGGATGCCTTGACGACAGCAATCAACAGGGCAACGACGATATTGAACTCGCCCATGTTGATATGCGAGACAGCGGTGGTCAGAATCGTCAGCACAATTAGAGCACCGAACACGCTGACAAGCGTTGTCACCTTAGGAATTGGAACGTGAGTCGCACTCATCACCGATCTCCTATCAGATACAGCAGAGGAAAGAGGAAGATCCAGACTACGTCCACGAAGTGCCAGTACAAGCCAATCATTTCCACTGGGGCGAAATAAGCGGCCGTAAAGTCGTTGCGGTAAGACCGAACAACCAGGTAAGTGAGTAAGCCGAGACCGATAATCATGTGAATGGCATGCATGCCGGTCATGGCGAAGTAGAGCAGGAAAAGAATTTGGGCATTGCGCTCAAACTGAGGCGTCTCGGAGTAGCTGAACCCAAGCCCGGGAATAAGGTGCTCGACGTATTTCGAGTGATACTCAAACCCTTTGACACAGAGGAAGATAGTGCCAAATGTCATCGTCAGGTATAAAAAACGGATTAGGTCGGTGCGACGGCTTAGCTGCGACGCACGCACCGCCATTGCCATGGTTAAGCTGCTGCAAATGAGGACGACCGTATTAGCCGCTCCCAGCGTAACGTCCATGTACTTACTGCTGCTGGCAAAGGCATCGTAGTACATGTTGCGGTAAACAGCATAAGCAGCAAACATGCCGCCGAAGAAAAGGACTTCCGTGATCAGGAAGGTCCACATGCCGAGCGTGTCGGCATCCATCTGCTGCTCGGACGTAGCAAAGTGATGTTTAAGGTAGGGATCGTGAGCGTCCTCTACCGGGGCAGGAACTACAGCAGCGATTGAATCAGCCAAGGACTTCCTCCAAAGGACCGTAGTTGTAAGCTTCTTCCTTCACAACCGGAGTCTTATCAAAGTTGAACGTAGTAGGTGGAGACTGGATCTGCCACTCGAGACCGGCAGCACCCCACGGATTCTTGCCAGCTTTCGGGCCGTATAGCAAGGACCAGACGAAATACACCATTGGAATTACATATCCGACACCGAGCACCGACGCACCGGCAGTGGAAAGGACATTCAACGCCTGCATCTCTGGCGGATACGCATGGTAGCGACGGGGCATGCCCAGATAGCCAAGAATAAACTGCGGGAAAAATGTGAGATTGAACCCGATGAAAATGATTAGGCAAGCAAACTTAGACCATGCGACAGGGTAGAGTCGACCTGTCATCTTTGGCCACCAGAAATGGATTCCGCCAAGGAACGCCATCACCATGCCACCAACCATCACGTAGTGGAAGTGAGCAACGACGAAGTAAGTGCCGTGGGTGGCGACGTCAGTGGCCAGGGTAGAAAGGAACAGACCAGTCAAGCCACCAATGGTGAACAGCCCGATAAAGCCGAACGCGTAGAGCATTGGCGTATCGAACGAAACCGAGCCCTTATACATGGTGGCCGTCCAGTTGAACACCTTGATGCCAGACGGAACCGCAACCATGAAGCTGAGGAACGAAAACGCAACGCTGGTATACATGCTCTCGCCGGTGACGAACATGTGGTGACCCCACACAACGAAGCTGAGAACCGCAATCGCCATGCTGGAAAAGGCAATGAAGTTGTAGCCGAATACACGCTTCTGAGAGAAGCAGGCAACGAGTTCACTAATCACTCCCATGCCCGGCAGGATCATAATGTACACGGCAGGATGGGAGTAAAACCAGAACAGGTGCTGAAAGAGAATCGGATCGCCGCCGATATTAGGATCGAAGATGCCGACGTGGGCGATGCGCTCGAATGCCAGCAGCAGTAGCGTAATAGCAAGAACCGGAGTGCCGAGAACTTGAATTAAGCCAGTGGCGTAGTTGGCCCAAACGAAAAGCGGGAGACGTGACCAGGTCATGCCAGGAGCACGCATCTTATGAACGGTAACGATGAAGTTCAATCCGGTAAGAATGGAAGAGAAACCGGCAGTGAAGACGCCGAACGCAGCAGCGAGAACGTAGGAGTTGGAGTAAGTGCTGCTGTAAGGCGCGTAAAACGTCCAACCGGTATCGACGCCGCCGCGGGCCACAGCATATAGAGTAAGTGCCGCACCGACTACGTAGATATACCAACTAAGTAAGTTGATACGAGGAAACGCCAGATCTTTGGCACCGATCATGATCGGTATTAGGAAATTACCCAACGTTGCTGGAATAGAAGGAACAAGGAAAAAGAACACCATCACGATACCGTGCATGGAGAAGAGCCGATTGTATGTCTCGGCAGAGAAGATACCCTCTGGTTCAAGTAAGTTGATACGGAAGAGGACGGCCATGAAACCGCCCACAAAGAACATCAGTGTGATTGAGATTAGATACAGAACCGCAATCCGCTTGTGATCTGTGGTAAGCAGCCAACTTTTCCACCCGTGCTCGACGTTGAGGTAGTTTACCTCTTCGACAGCTTCAACGTAGGCTGGATTTTCGCGTGCGAGTGTTGCCATGAAGTATTTCTATGTTCCTGTTCTTACTAAGATACGATTACCTGGTGGGAGTGCTGGCCGCATCCCTGGGCGCAATAACAACTGCCGGTTGCTGCGTACCTTGCTGCGACGCCGGTCCGGGCGGGGACAAAGATTTAATATAGGCAATCAGCTGAATCACCTGGCCCTCACTGAGTTGCCCTTTAAAATTCGGCATGATGTTTGGCTCGAAGCCTGACACGATTTTCGCGTTTGGTTCGAGAATAGACTCGCGAATGTAAGCGTCGTCGGCCACGACAGTTTTGCCGCCCGTCAGTTGAACTGGCTTGTTATAGAGGCCGCGCAAGACCGGACACCGACCCTGCTGATCATTGAGGTGACAATTAGAACAGCCGTTCTGACCAAAGATCTTTTCGCCCTGCTGAGCGAGCGAGCCTCCTGCGTCAGCGCCGGAGAGCCAATTGGCGTACTCGCGCTCGTTCATAACAGTTACCCAACCACCCATGCCAGCATGAGCGAGGCCGCAGTACTCGGTGCAGAACAAGTGGTACCGGCCTTCCTTGGTCGGCGTGAACCAAAGGCTATTGTAGTGGCCTGGCACCACATCGTGCCGGACTCGAAAAGCCGGAATCGAAAAGCTGTGAATCACATCTTCGGATGCCATGGTCAGCTTGACATCCTGGTTCACTGGAACGTGCAGTTCATTGATTTCGCTGTAGCCGTTCGGATACTGAATTTTCCACATCCACTGCTTACCAGTGACAAAGACTTCCATGGCATCGCGCGGCGGATTCTGGGCGGCGAAGAATAGCTGCGCTCCCCAGACAAACATAATGAGCATGACAAGGAACGGAGCAATGGACCAGCTCAGTTCTAAAACAGTAGAGCCTTCAATCTGGGTTGCATGGACATTGACCCGGCGCCGGTACTTGTAAGCAAACCAGGCAAGGCAAGCGAAGATCAGCAGCGTCATCACCACGGAGGTGATCGTAAGAAACCAATACAAATCGTCGATCGGGCCGGCCTGTTTAGAAGCCGCTACCGGAAACAACGGTAACTCAGCCAGCAGCGTCAACTTATCCAACATGCTCAATCTCTCTCCATCCCACATTCTTCCCGGGCTTATTGTCTTTCCTCATCAGTAGGTAGATGAGTCCTGCTAAACAAAATACGGTCAAACAGCCAGCGAATTTCAATAAGTTTAGAATGTTCAGGGTGTATTTACCCTGAGTTGCATCGTAGTGAAAGCAGAACATCAGAACGTAGTTCACCGGAGCGCTGATCTTGTGCTGCGAAGCCTCAACTAAAGCCATACGCAGATCGGCCGGGGCATAATCGACGCCGTAAAAGTAACGCGACATTTTGCCTTCCGGTGTCGCCACCATAATCCCGCCTGCATGAACATACTGCTGCGTGCTCTGATCCCAGCGATAGCCGAACCCAACCGCGGAGGTCAGCTTATTGATCGCGTCCTGTGACCCAGTGAGAAAATGCCAGCTGGAATCGTAACCGGCGCGGCCGTACATCTTGGCGTACTCCGCTTTCTTGGCTATTGCATCTGCTGGAGTATCGTGCGGATCGAAGCTGACGACCACCACATCGTAGTCGATACCACTCTGTAGCGGAACACGATGCAGACTCGTCGCAGTTTCCCGCAAGCTCATTGGGCAGAGGCTTGGACACTTGAAATAAACGAGCGACAAGATAACCGGCCGCTCTCCGAAGTACGTTCGAAGCGGCACAGTTTGTCCACTCTCATCATGAAAAACTAAGTCGAGCGGGACCGGAGCATTTAGCTTTTGCTCAATGGTTACGCCCTTCGTAAGCTGCGGACGCGCATACTGGGCGCCTAGGAAAGGCACGCTCGCCAGCATTACGGCTGCACTTACAAACAACTTACTGCGCATTCTTACGAATTTCTCCTGAAATCTGAGGCTTCTGATAGGGTGCTGGCATGTCTGCCAAGCCTTTAGAGAAGTTACGTCCTTCGCCCCCTGGAGTTCTGATGCCTTCCGGGGCACCCGGACTTACTGTCAAGCGGGACACTTCTGCATCAATCGCTCGGTCGATGGGAACATGCACGTGGCCAGTCGCATCGGTTCCAATCGAGCTCAGAACCTGATCCTCGTGCGCACGCAGGTCTGGCAGCTCATCCCAAGGATGAACCAAAAGCTGCGGAGCCGGTGGCAACACTCGAGCTGGCGCAATGGCACTAGGCAGTTGTCCTGGCGGATTATTCTGTTGCAGCAGCCGGTGGATGCCAATGGTTAAAACGAACACAAAAACAAGCGTTGCGCCGATGATGGCGAGCGAACTGACAACAATACTTGATTTGGCGTCAGTGCCTTCGAAGTTGGTGCCATCATGCCCCTCGTGCGGTTCGGAATGAACCGAGCCACGAGAACTGACCATTTTATTCTGGGTTTCGTCTAAGGTGTTTTGGTCGCTCATGCTGATCTCACTGTGAAGGGTGGAGCCGTCAGACCCCCGCCACCAACGCCGGCAAGGGCTCCGCAATGCGCGGGTCGTGCAAAGGCAACAACGGCCGGCGTCTTAATTGTCCCAGGTAAGTGTAAAGCCAGATACCCCCGACACCGGCAAAAGCCGCAAAGTCAGTCCAGTAAATGGAAACTCCGCCCCTGCGATAAGTCGGCTCGACAAACCAGAAAACATAGATGACATCGGCGCAGAGAAGCCAAACAGCCACTTTGATCAGCCGCGCAGGATCACGCTTACGGTTTTGGGAAAGCAAGGCAAGGAACGGAAAGGCAAACATAGTCAGCCCGACTATCCAGGTAATAGCTTTCCAGAGACCATGTGTCCGATCGATGTACCAGGCAATCTCCTGTGGCAAGTTGGCCGGCCAGATGATAATTAACTGCGAGGCGGAGAGATAGGTCCAAAAAATTGTGAACGCAAAGAGCAGGTTTCCAAGGTCGTGCAGCAGTTTGGGGCTGATACGTCCGCCAAAACGATCCTGCTTGGAAGCCAGAATCAACACGATGATTGTAAGAGCGAACGTTTGCTGGACGTTGCCGATCATCAAAATACCGCCGTACACGGTGGAGTAGAAATCCGCGTTAGTGGACATCACCCAATCGATATAGGCAAAGGTGATGGTGAGAACAAACAGCAGCAAGCCAGGAGCACTGAACTGCCGGAGCTTGACAACCAGCGTCGGATCGCCGGTAGCATCCTGCCGGTCCGTCATCGTCTGGATGCGGCGGCCCCAGAAGTACCAAACCGCGAAATAGATGATGCAACGAATGATGAAGAACGGAACGTTCAGATACGGCTTCTTGTGCATCAGGATCTCGTTGTGGTTGACCGCGTCGGTTGCCCACGGATAGAGGTGAGGAATGCCAATCAACACAGGAATGAAGAGCAGCGCTACAACAGGCAGCGTACGCACCTTTGCTTCCAAGAGACGGCGTGTGGTGACGCCCCACTTACCACCGACGACATTATTTAGCAGCAAGATGCCGAGGCCGCCAAACGAGAAGCCTCCCCAGTAAAGAAAAGCGAACAGGTACGACTGAAAAAAGTGAGCGCTATTGGCAAAGAATCCGGCTACACAGAGCAGAATGCCGAGGCCACCAACCACGCCTGAGATGCGTTCAACGCTGGCCGCACCGGGTCCAAGCCGGACAACCGGAACTGCTACGTCGTGGTGAGAATTGCTCACTGTTGTCCCCCGGGTGCGCTCTTGGCGCCTGCTGCATTGGCCGCCTGCTGCAAATCAGGCGGTGCATTCTGGCTTAACTGTAAAGCTCGGATGTAGGCGGAAATACGCCAGCGGTCGTCCACTGCAACGCGCGAAGCGTAAGAGTACATGGAGCCGTATCCGTTGGTGATGACGTCGAAGAAATGTCCAACGGGAGCATTCACCAGCCGTTCGTCGTGATAGCTGGGTGGCTGGCGCAATCCGCGCAGCACAATCATTCCATGGCCGTCACCAAGACGTCCATGACACGGCGTGCAATAAATTTGATAGCGATCCTGCCCTCGCACGATATCGGCGCGGGAAATCTGGATTGGGATGGCAGTAACGTCCTTGCCGTCTACCTTGCCGGTATACCGGGCATCATCGACTCGCAGTTGACCGCGTGCAACAGTATCGGCAATGGTCGGGCGAGCGGAGCGTTCATCGCCGAAGAAGCTTGATTGTGACAGCGGCTTATAGCGCGGCTGATTGTGCATGTCCTGGCGGCACGCGCTGGTGGCTAGCGCACCAGCCAGCAAGATGCAGAAAGTAGCTTTATGCGGGGACAACAGAAACCTCATTCCCACCCAATGCGCGGAGAAAATCGACGGTATCCTCGACGCGGAACTTGGGGTCGGTAGATTCAATGCAAAGGAAAAACCGATCCGTCGAAGCCCGTGCAAACTCAGGAACATTGAAGACCGGATGGTAGGGTTTAGGCAACCCGTTCATGAGCAGGACACAGAGCAGCGAGGTGATTGCCGAAAACAAAATGGTGCACTCGAAAGTGATCGGAATGAAAGCCGGCCAGCTATTAATCGGACGTCCGCCGACGTTGTGAACATAGGCGATGCCGGAGATCCATTCCAGAAACAGAAAGCCGCCGCTTGCTCCTGACAAAGCAGCGATTAGCACAGCCAGGGCAACGTAATTTTTCTTGTAGCCAATCGCCTCAGCCAAGCCTTCCACAGGCATTGGAGTATAGGCATCCATACGCCGGTAACCATTGGCATAGGCAGTCTCGGCCGCGGTCATCAACTGCTCAGGCGTGTTGAACTCCGCCATGGCGCCATGGATGGCAGAGAACTCCTGCAGCGCTACATGGTCGCTCATACCGTGGCTCCTTCCAATTCCTTCTCACCATGTTCCTGGCCGTGATGAACTGCTTCGCGCACCTCAAAGATGGAGATTGCAGGAAGCGCTCGAACGAACAGGAAGATCAACAGCATGAAGAATCCGATTGTGCCGGCGTAGGTCATCCAGTCCCATTTGGTCGGTGCGTACATCCCCCAGGAGGAAGGCAGGAAATCGCGGTGGAGACTGGTCACGACGATGACGAAGCGCTCTAGCCACATGCCGATGTTGATCACGATTGACAGGAGCCAGACCATCAGGAGGTTATAGCGGACCTTCTCAATCCAGAGCAATTGTGGCAGGAGGATATTGCAAAGAATCAGTAGCGCGTAGGTGTAACCGTATGGGCCGGTGACACGGTTCCAGTACATAAACTGTTCATACTTGTCGCCGCTATACCAGGAAAAGAACGCTTCCAGGCCGTAACCGTAGGCAACAATTAAACCAACGCCCAACATCAACTTTGAAGCTGCTTCGATATGGCGCATTGTAATCAGATCTTGCAGCTTGTACCAAGAGCGAAGCGGAATCATCAGCGTCAGCACCATTGCAAAACCGGAGTAGACAGCCCCCGCGACGAAGTAAGGCGGGAAGATCGTTGTGTGCCAACCAGGGAGTTGGCTGACAGCAAAGTCGAAAGAAACGATAGTATGCACGGAGAGCACCAGCGGAGTCGCCAGGCCAGCGAGCAAGAGATAGGCTTTCTGATAGCGATGCCAATGGATCGCCGAACCGCGCCAGCCCAGTGCCATCGCGCCATAGACGCGCTGCATCCAGATCTTGGGCGCTGTGTCGCGCATTGTGGCCAAGTCGGGAATGAGACCGATGTACCAGAAGATAAGAGAGGTTAAGCCGTAGGTGGACACCGCAAACACGTCCCACTCCAGCGGACTCCGAGGCTGCGGCCAGAGCCACATAGAGTTAGGGTAGGGAAGCAGCCAGTAGAACAGCCAGGGCCGACCTAAGTGAAGAATGGGAAACATGCCAGCGCAGGCAACGGCAAACAACGTCATGGCTTCAGAGAAGCGATTGATTGACGTACGCCAATCTTGTTTTAAGAGAAACAGAACTGCGGAAATCAGCGTGCCGGCATGGCCGATACCGATCCACCAGACGAAGTTAATGATGGCAAAGCCCCAGGCGATTGGGATGTTAATACCCCAGATGCCGACGCCCCTGAGAAACAAGTAGCATACGGCCACCGCCAGGACATTCACCAACAGAAACGAAAGAAAAGCGCCAACCAGCCACTTCTTCGGCGAACTCTTCCAGGGAAGGTACACGACCCCGGCAATGCGATCTGTGACGGTCTTGAAGTCGTGACCCGGCCCCAAAATTTCATTCGGCCCCGGGTCTTTCACTACCAGATCTTGGTCGAGTATCTGCTGTTCAGGATTCTTTGTTGCCACGAGGACCTCTCAACGCTTCATTCGTGTTGCGAACATAACTGAGATAGGTGGTGCGAGGACGCGTGTTCAGGTCGTCCAGCAGCCCGTAATTACGCGGGAGCTTCTGGAGCTTTGCTACCCGGCTATTTTTGTCGTTCAGATTGCCGAAGATAATTGCTTCGGTAGGACAAACCTGCTGGCAGGCCGTCAGCACTTCACCATCACGGACAAAGCGGCCTTCCTTGTCAGCCTCAATTTTCTGCTCCTGAATACGTTGAATACAGTAGGAGCACTTCTCCATGACGCCACGGCTGCGCACCGTAACGTCCGGATTACGCATGCCGAACATGCTGGGAGTCTGCCAATCCGAGTACAAGTAAAAGTTGAATCGGCGCACTTTGTAAGGACAATTATTCGAACAGTAGCGGGTTCCAACACAGCGGTTATAGACCATCTGGTTGATGCCTTCATTACTATGGACGGTGGCGGCGACCGGACAAACAACTTCGCACGGGGCGTTCTCACAATGCATGCAGGGAACCGGCTGGTTGTAGATCTCAGGCGTGTCCAGATTGCCTGAGTAGTAGCGATCCACGCGGATCCAATGCATGTGCCGACCTTTGGCCACCTGCTCTTTACCAACCACAGCGATATTGTTCTCGGCTTGGCAGGCAATGATGCAGGAGCTGCAGCCAGTGCAGACATTCGGGTCAATCGACATGCCCCACTTGTAGCCCTCGTACTTCCAGGCGTCGGTTGGGTAGAGC
>CAXTWQ010000098.1:0-19466 GCA_964248065.1 uncultured Bryobacteraceae bacterium
AAACCGAGAGTTACGACATGCTGTTCAATGATCCAAACCACACATTCTTTGTGTCGTGCCTGAACTGGGGCTCCTCGGACAACCCGGCTGTGTACGACATGTGCCCGCATCCGGCACGAATGCCGAACAATGGAAATCTGGTTGGGTACGACGAGTACCATGGAGGGCCGGGCTATCCTCAGTTTTTGACGTTTCATCAGAGTTTCAGCTACGATCGCTTGAACCGGTTAGGAAGCGTGGCCGACAGCGGGGGCTGGTCGCGGACGTTCAACTACGATGCGTTCGGAAATATGTGGGCGAGCAACGTGACGGGCATTGCCACCGGCGCTCCGACCAGCGGCAGTGTGTACGGCGCCAACAACCGGATAGTCAACACGCCGTACGACGCTGCCGGGAACCTGCTGGTGGTGAATGCCAATACTTTGACCTACGACGCCGAGAATCGCCAAACAACTGTCACGGCACCTCCTGCCTTTGCCGGCGGCACCGAGCAGTACGCCTACGATGGCAATGGACGAAGAGTGGCAAAGAGCGGGCCCTCGGGAGCAACGGTGTACGTCTACGATGCGGCCGGTCAACTGGCAGCCGAGTACCCGACGGTGGCAGCAAGTTCTCCCTGCACGACTTGTTACTTGAGCACCGATCATCTGGGAACTACCCGGCTGATCACGGATCAGAATGCAAATGTGATTTCCCGCCATGACTTTGCTCCGTTCGGCGAGGAAATCCTGGCCGGGCAAGGCGGACGCGATGCTCACTTTGGACCGTATAACGATACAGTGAACCAGCAGTTCACCGGCAAAGAGCGGGACTTTGAATCGGGGTTGGATTACTTCGGCGCCCGGTATTACGGTTCGGCGCTAGGACGGTTTACGAGTCCGGATGAGTTCAAGGGCGGCATCATCGACCCTTTCACGGGCCAAGATGTCGAAACTGACCGCGCTCTGCCGTATGCCGATATCACTGATCCACAGACTTTGAACAAGTACGCCTATGTCCGAAACAATCCGCTCCGGTACACCGATCCAAACGGTCACTGCATTGAAGACCTTTGTATCGGTGAGGCGGCTGCAGCCACATACGCTACAACCCAGGTGATTCAGTATCTACAGACACCGCAGGGTCAGCAAGGGCTGCAGGCCATCGACCAAGGAGTTCAGGCTGCGGTCAACGGAATTCGTGATCTAGTTATTGCCAGGGATCCTGTTAAACCAAGCACGCAACAGTCGGGATCGCTCCCCGAAATCAGTAAACAAAAGCAAGATGCACACAATCCGGGAACCAGGGAGAATGAACGTAGAGTCAGCCAAGGTAAGCCGACGTCCACTTTCAACGATGCAAAGGAAGGCGAAGATCTCACACAAGACACTCATGCCACCGGAACACCGGTGCCTGGCCGCTCAGATCAAAAAGTCAAAGATTACGAAAGGCCAGTCGGAAAGGGTCCTTTTGGTGGAGACCAGACAAAAGTAAGGGTCCATCAAGATCAGAAGGGCCGAATACACGGCCACCCTGAAGGTCCGGAACAGCCATGAATAAAGTTGAGGATCGAATTGCTGAACTACAATTCAACAGCATTAAAAGGGAGCTAATAACCAAACACGGTTCATTGGAATCGCCGGATTTTCACTTCAGATGGGACGTGTTAAAAGAGCGTCCCTATCGAGAACTTGTGGATGAAGCAATGACACATTTTTTCATTAAGGAAAGTACGGATCTGAATCAGGACGGAAGTTTCGTTTACTTGATAAAAGGAGAGCGAGGCACAGATTGGATGCTGCAGCTTTCAATGGTTGGGCCTTATGCTGTTCTGCTCAGAATTCAGAAAGATCAGACACTACTTATAGATCAGAGTAGTCATGAATTACTCCAAGAAGAGGCGATTATCGCTAGATTAACCACAAAGTACGGAGTGAGTCTGTTGAGCGCTCGAGTTCTAGTTGAGCCAATCGCTCTGAAACTCGATTACACTGATTCGGAAAACGTGCGTATTTATCAAGCTTTGTTTTCTGACACAGACACCCTTCCGTGGAGCAATGGATGAGTTCTAACATGCGTCGGTTGTAGGTGAATCACGAAAAGAACTGGTGAGTTCTGTTTCTCCGAGCGTAGTAGTTTGAGCTGGAAGGGAGACAGGCCTTCAACTTTGCTTACGATTACAACTTCGCCGGCGCTCTGATCAGCCAAACGTATCCTTCTGGGCGAGTGGTCACGTCGGGCTATGACGGGGCAAACCGTCCTGCTTACGTGGGGGAGTAGTTTTGCCGGAGCGACAACTAATTATATCGGCAACCCGACCTTTTGGACCGGCTACTGGCCGCATGGCGGGATTCACTAGTACGGGCAGGGCAACAGCATCATGCACGCGATCTCGTTCAACCCGCGCCTGCAACAAACCGAGAGTTACGACATGCTGTTCAATGATCCAAACCACACATTCTTTGTGTCCTGCCCGAACTGGGGCTCCTCGGAAAATCCGGGTGTGTACGACATGTGCCCGCATCCGGCACGAACGCCGAACAATGGGAACCTGCTCGGGTACGACGATTACCATGGAGGGCCAGGCTACCCTCAGTTTTTGACGTTCATCAGGGCTTCAGCTACGATCGCTTGAACCGGTTGGGCAGCGTGGCCGATAGCGGGGGCTGATCGCGGACGTTCAATTACGATGCGTTTGGCAACATGTGGGCGAGCAATGTCACTGGGCATCGCTACCGGCGGCAGTTTGTACGGTGCCAACAGCAGGATTGCTAACGCTTCCTATGACATTGCCGACAACATGTTGGTGGCCAAGCCAACTCGCTGACTTACAACGCCGAAAACCGCCAAACAAGCGTCGTGGGTATCCCCTGCCTTTGCTGGCAGCCCCGGGCAGTACGCTTTCAGATTATTGGCCGACGTAGATCTCGACAAATATCATCAGTTGCCTTCATAAGATCAAGGAGTATTTAGAGAACGAAAAGGATGGATTCTTTCAGTCTTTGTTTTTCGTGTGAGGTGTCGAGTAGCGACATCGTTTCGGTGATCAGTCCGATCGGAGTGGCCTGTGCTTATACGTCGGTACAGGTACTCTCGGTTTCCAGAGGAGCTGCGCAGGTCTGGCTTGCCTTCATGAAAGTCGGTGATCTGCCGTTACATGCGTTCGATCGAATCCAAGAATGGCCCTTATCAAGAAAACATGTTCTTTCGGTGGTGAACATTCTGGTACGTCGCAACAGAGATTCTGACGATTTAGCGTTGGAAATTGCGCACACTCTTGCTCAAAAATTGGGTGGCGCAATCAGCTGGGACGGGATGGATTATTGGAGAAATCTCTACAACGCTAAGTATGTTGACCAGTAGTGGTGCCTTGGTACAAGGCATATCTGTAGGTACGACGAGCAACTACGTAGCGATCCCGGGGACCCGTTCAACATTGTTTGCTACGAACCGCATGGCGGGAGTCACTATTACGGGCAGGGTAACAACATCATGCACGCGATCTCGTTCAACCCGCGCCTGCAACAGACGGAAAGCTATGACGCCATTGCCAACGATCCGAACTACACCCTGTTTGTGTCCTGCCCGAACTAGGGCTCCTCGGAGAACCCGGCTGTGTACGACATGTGCCCGCATCCGGCACGAACGCCGAATAAGGGGAACCTGCTTGGCCGCGACGAGTACCATGGAAGCCCAGGCTACTCTCAGTTTTTGACGTTTCATCAGAGTTTCAGCTACGATCGCTTGAACCGGTTGGGAAGCGTTGCCGATAGCGGCGGCTGGTCTCGGACGTTCAACTATGATCCGTTCGGAAATATGTGGGCGAGCAATGTCACTGGCAGAGCGGCCGGCGCTCCCACGAGCGGCAATGCCGCTATGAAGCTTAGTTTCTACGGTGCGAAGTAACCTGTTACGTCGAGAATTAATTGAGTGGGGTTGGTGCTAAATACATTCAGTGATCCGGCCTGTGTTGGAATCACAGCCATGTTCGAGGTCACTGTTCCGTCATAAGCATTCAGTGTCGAGGCATTCGGGCGAGTGCCGCTGTCAGGCCATAAGGTGAGAAAGCTCAGCGGTCCTGAAGGAATAACAGTAGCGTTGGTGACATACGCCTTTGCCGTGGCTGGCAAAGAGCAGTTCCCAGCAACTGTGACACTTTGCTGTCCGGTCAGGGGCTGTGCGCTCGTCGAATTGCGGGTGTCGAACACTCGGCAGGGTGTTTGTGTGTAGTAAGACAAGCCGCCTGTAGCAGGTGCGCCGAAGTAGCCGTTGACGTCCACGATCAGATCGGTATCGTCGGTGGCAAATACACTGATATCGCCAGCTTGCCCCGCTGGAACGACCGCTGTATTGGCTGTGACTGCCCCGGTAGGTGCATTCAAAGTCGAAACTACAGGGCGGTTCTGCCCAGATGGCCAGGTTGTGAGATAACTCAACTTTGAGTGCGGTACGGCGGTGATATTGAGCGCATAAGCTTGAGCCGCAGCAGGCAGGCCGCAGGAACTCATCGTCAAAGGAAAATCGCGAGATTGCCCTTTGGCCAGGAACGGTCCACCTAAAGGCGCGTTGCTATTCCGTGTATCAACTAGACGGCACGGAGTCAGCGAATAGAAGGAGAGGCTGGAGGGTGTCGAGACTGGAACGAAGTATCCGTTGATATCCAGGATGACGTGACTGTCGTTGCTCACAAAGGCGCTTACGCCGCCACTGGTGCCGGCGGGTACGATCGCGGCGTTGGCTTTGATGCGCCCGTCGGTGGAGTTCAGAGTCGAAGCAGTAGGCTTAGTCTGGCCGCTCGGCCACAACGTCAGCCAGCCGAGAGGTCCGGAGGGCACGACTGTGACGTTTAACGAGTAGGCCACAGCAGTAGCAGGTACATCACATGTCGCACCCTGGACCGGAAAATCACGCGTGCTTTGTCCGGAAACAATACCGCCGGACAACCGCGTATCCGCGACACGGCACGGTGTGAGAGGCACGAAGGCGAGAGGAGTCACTCCGGTTCCGGTCAGGGCGGCAGAGATAGGAACGTACGCAGCTCCGTTGTAAGTAGTGATTGAAATACTGCCAGTTCGAGGGCCGCTTGCGGTAGGGACAAACGCCACGGTGACCGTGCAGCTTTGGCCAGGCTGAAGGCTGCCGATTGTCGATGATGTTGTCGTGCAGTTATCGGTCTCTTCCCTGTAGTCGCCTGTAACTTGAAAATACGAATAGCCAAAGGTGCTTTGTGAGGCTCCAGCGTTTGTGAGAGTCAGAGTTTGCGTCATACCGGGAGCGCCGATAGTCTGAGAGCCGAAATCGAGAGATGCCGTAGTAAATACGACGTTACCGGGAGCAAGTCCAGTCCCCGTCAGGCTTACAGTTTGAGGCGATGACGCTGCATTGTCATTGATGACCAATGTTGCGCTTCGCGGTCCAAGCCCTCTTGGGTCGAAGTTCACATAGAGGGTGCAAGGTGATTGAGAGGTAATGGACGAGCAATTTTGCCAGGTCACAGGGAAGTCATTCGGATTGGCGCCGGTGAACGTAACTCCTTGCAGACTCAGCGTTGAGGTTCCAGGGTTGCTTATCTGAATCTGTTGAGTGTAGTAGCCGGTCTCGGCCGGAATATTTCGGCCGATAACGAAGCTGCCGAAAGTCAATTGGGTAACCGAAACGGTTGCTTGCACATTCTGTGCGTTCGTCTGCGTAACAGCGAACCCACCTGAAAGCAAGGCACACATAAAAGCACATCTCAACATAGGTTTCAAGCTGAAGAACCTCCGAGTCTAAGAAGAACTCGCGACTTTACTTAGTCGCAGGTAAGTGCATCTGTTCTCAAAGCATTTTTGACTGAACTATTTGCCGTTGAAATTGCCGTGGCGAACAGTCTCGGCCTGCTAACCCGTAACCGCCGATATTTTGGGAGGGTTCCTCAGCTGCAAGTAATCGAGCTAAAAACTTTTGGAATCTCGGTCCGGTGAGTCCCTAGGCGACTCTTAAGAATCGGTGGTTCTGCTAATCAATGCCACGGCGCATAGCAAATTTGACTAAGCCTGCAACGTCGTGGATATCGAGTTTGCGCATCAGGCTTGAGCGATACGTGTCTACGGTTTTCGGACTGAGGGCGAGGCGCGCGGCAATTTCTTTGGCCCGGACACCATCTACCAGCAGAGAGAATACCTGAAATTCACGGCTGCTCAGTGCGTCGATCGGGTCGTCTTCGGAGCGCGTGGTGCTCTCGCTGAAGAGAGACATTACCTCGATTTGGGGTGAAACATAAATGCCACCCTGCGTGAACTGGCTCATGGCGTCGGCCATCTGTTCAGATGTGGAGGTTTTTAGAACGTAGCCACAAGCGCCGGTTCGCAACACTTCAAGAACTGTTTTGCGATCTTTGCGAATGGAGAGCACGGCACAGCGCGTGCGCAGACCCTGCTCACGGACTCGCCGGATAACTTCAGTCGCGGCCAGGTCTGAAAGTCCCATATCGAGCAGAGCAATTGCTGGCTCCAGCCGCTGGATTTCGGAGATCGCCGCCTCGGCTGAGCCGACTTGGGAAACAACACGAAAGCCGGCGCGCTTGTTGCAAAGTGCGGTGAGACCTTCTCTCATTAACGTCAACTCATCGGCGAGCAGGACGTCTACCGTTTTCGTTTCCGAAGGGGGTAAAACCACTGGGTGGGGCAGTGCCGCCCCGGGTAACGGGTAGGTTGAAGTAGAGGTTGACACGCTTGTGATCATTGAGTGCGTTCAACCTCAGACTTATCTCAACTTGACTTGGGTGAGGCTTTTCGCGTTGCAGTCTAGTGGTCTGTTGTGAGCAGCGATTCAAGGAGCAAACGGTTTGCGCCGTTGCGGGCAACGCGAATAAAACCGCTCTTACCGCCTTCAGTCCGATCCGTCTGAATCTGCTGAAACAGATTGTAAAGATCCTTCCAGGTAACGCGGCGATCATCTCCTTCCACCCACGACGTCTCGGGCGGGGGCGCTGGGGAAAGCAGGGAGGCGGCAACCCAAACGTCTCTGTTCCTTTGCCAGTCAGCGAGCGTGGACGAGGCAAACTCGCTGCGCCATTGCGGCACGTGATTCGAGGCCACTTCGATTAGAATTTTCACTGTAAAGCGTTGTGAGTACAGGCCGTGATCGAGCGGTTGGGAGATTGGAACATAGTAGAACGGCTCATGAAGGGTGGGAACGTAAATATCAGCAGGCCCGGTGAGCGAAGCTTCCAGCTGACTTTTCTGCTCTCGTACTGAGGCAATCACAGCAGCCCGGCCCCACCCCAGAGCCATCAGGTTGAGCACCGGGGCTGAGGCAAAAAGCAGCACCACGGCCCAGAATGCAGCCGTCCGTTTAGGGCTTTGCTGAAGCGCTATCGCGGCAGCTACGTAGAGAAACGGCAGAACTGGCAGGTAGCGTGAGGTGGAACCAGGTTCAAAAATGAAGATGGCGAAAAAGAGTAGCGGGATCGCGGCTCCGCAGAGCACGGCCAGGGCGCGGTGAGGGGTCCGTATTCTGCCAAGCAGGTACAACAAGCCTGCTACTCCAATATAAAAAAGAGCTAATTTCAAGAGCAATGCTCCGGCCAATTGCCCGAAAGTTACCGGATGGTACGGATCGTTAAAAAACCAGCGCTTGAGCGGCACGGTATCAGAGGATAGTTCGAACAAAGCTCTTGGGATGCCGGTAACGGCACGGACCGAATTGAGGCTTTGAGACCAGCCATTGTCAGAGTCGACGATCCACTGACGCAGAGATTTGCCCTGCAGAATTCCATACCCGGCAGCGCCGGCCGAAAAGCCAAGGGCAGCGGTTATGGTGAGACCTTGAACAAAGGGCACCATACGGGCTTGCAGGACAGCCGAGCGATCGTTCTCTGTCCAGAAGCAGGCAGAGAGCAACAAACCCAGCGCCACAAACACGAACGGGAACCAAAGCATGACTGAGAATGCGTACAAAACTCCAGCGAGAACCAAGGGAGCTTTGCTCGTGTTCGAGCGAGGGCGCGCCAACAACCAAAGCGACAATATCTCAAAGAAAAGTGCCGGCACGTAAGCGCTGCCCAGCGATGCGTACCCTATGAAGCTATTGGCTCCACAGAACGCAATGGCAACCAATGTTGCCACCAAAGTGTTGGTCATGCGCTGAAGAAGGTGCCAGATAAGAATGACCGACCCAACAGAACAGATGAAGTTTGTGACGACAAGAAAGCGCGTGATGGCCTGAAGCTCGCTATCGCCGAAGTGCGCCACGAAAAATGGGCCACAGACAAGATAGCCAAGGTAGCCCCAAGGGCGCCAGAGCAAATGACCGAACTCCCAAAATTGACTGGGGAGACCGTTTGCATGAAGAAGAATGTCGTTCGCGTAACGAAGCGTATCGCCACCCTCGGTAGGGACAGCAATGAAGTACAGGGCAAAGAAGACAAGCAGGACAGCTGCTAACGGCCAAAGTGCTTCAGGCACAGCTCTACGACTTGGGACAACATGGTTGATGTCCTCGGCAGTAGCTTCCATCCTGCAAGTATGATGTTTGGCGAGAGGCTGAGACAAGTTCGGGGCGTACTGACTGGCTCCAACTTTTAGCAGGACAGGGTCAAGTGATCGAAACCGGTCTGGAAAATAAGGTGGTCGTGGTAACTGGGGGTGCTTCGGGCATTGGGAAAGCCACGGCTGAACGGTTTGGGCGAGAGGGCTGTCGCGTTGCTTGCTGGGACGTGCGAACAGCCGAGCCCATGAGCGAAGGGATGGCGCAGCAGGTAGACGTGACCCGGGCCGAGTCTGTTAGTGAGGCGGTTGCGGAGGTGATCAGCCGTTGGGGGGCGATCGATGTGCTGGTCAATAATGCCGGAATCCTGCGCGATGGACAGCTAGTGAAATGGAAAGATGGCGCGCAGACCGGCTTCATGAGTGACGCTCAGTTCGATTCCTTGATAGCAGTTAACTTAAGGGGAGTATTCCTATGTACCCGAGCCGTTGTACCCCGCATGATCCAGGGTGGGGGAGGCGTAATCCTGAATGCCTCAAGCGTGGTTGGGCTATATGGCAATTTCGGCCAGACCAACTATGTGGCCAGCAAGGCGGGAGTCATTGGGATGACGCAGGTCTGGGCACGCGAGCTCGGCAAGTATAGGATTCGCGTAAATGCTGTCGCGCCTGGATTTATTGCCACTGAAATGCTTACAACAATGCCTGAAAAGACCCTTGAGGCAATGCGCAGCCACACCCCATTGGGGCGGCTGGGCGAGACAACCGATATCGCCAATGCTTACCTCTGGTTAGCATCGGAAGCCGCCAGCTTTGTCACCGGCACGGTCCTAAGTGTCGATGGCGGGGTGGTACCAGGAACCTAATCCGGATTGGTTCAGTGGAATATTTTGTTACAGCTGCCATAATCTGAGACATCCAATCCTTGCCGTGCCACTTTATATCTGGGTTCGCCGCATACCTCCTCACCGATGGCCCAATTATCGTTAATAAGTGTTTCGAAAACGTATGGCTTGGGAGTGCAGGCTCTCTGGCCGATTGACCTGGAAGTTTCAGACGGCCAGATGGTCGTTCTGGTTGGTCCCTCCGGATGCGGAAAATCAACCCTGCTCCGCATCATTGCCGGCCTCGAGTGCTCGACTGGCGGCTCCCTCCTGATTGACGGTGTTCCCGTTACGCACATGGCGCCAAAAGACCGTGACGTGGCCATGGTGTTTCAGAACTACGCCCTGTATCCGCACCTGACGGTTCGCGAGAACCTTGAGTTTGGGTTGAAGATGCGGGGCACACCACGCGCCAAACGGGATAGCGAAGTTGCTTCCGCAGCGGAGTTACTAGGCTTAAACACACTTCTAGACCGGCGGCCGCCTCAGCTTTCAGGAGGTCAGCAGCAGCGGGTAGCACTTGGGCGAGCCATCGTGCGGCGGCCCAAGTTATTCCTGCTGGATGAACCTTTCAGCAATCTGGACGCAACGTTACGGGCCAGTACGCGAACAGAACTGATGCGGCTGCATCGTCGGCTGCACGCAACTACCGTCTTTGTGACACACGATCAGGTAGAGGCCATGAGCATGGCTGATGTCCTGGTAGTGATGAAGGACGGCAAAGTACAGCAGGTTGGTGCGCCTCTGGACGTATACCGTTGCCCTGCAAACCAGTTTGTGGCGCAGTTCATCGGCTTCCCGGCCATGAACCTGATTGATGGCGTCGTTTCTTCAGACGGTCAGAGCGTAGATGTTCTGGGCACGTCCGTTCCCAGTCCGGGAGGCGCGTCTGCCCAAGATCGCGTCACTCTCGGCTTACGTGCCGAGCACATCGCGATCTGTACGGGACGAACTGGGGCCAATCATGTTGTCTCTGCTAAAGTTCTTTTGCTGGAACCGCTCGGTAATGAGATTTTGACTACCTGTCTGGCGGGCGGCCAGGATTTGGTAATGCGGCTTCCTGCTTCTACGAACTTGCGGCCGGGCCATGAGGTGCGGCTCGCGTTGAGCTTGCAGGATGCGGTGTGGTTCAGCTCAGAGTCTGGCCAATTGCTGCAGTCTCACTTAATGCCGGTTCGCGCAACGCCCTGAATAAAGTAGCGCTGGAGTAACACAAACAGCACGGCAATCGGCAGGATCGAGAGTACCGCGATTGACATCAGCACAGGCCAATCAGTAACGTGTTCGCCCTGCAGCAGGCTTATTCCCAGTGGCAACGTAAGCGCGTTGATGTCTTGTAAGACAACCAGCGGCCAACCAAAATCGTTCCAGTTGCCCAGCACGGAAAGCAGTGCCAGCACTGCGATGCCGGACTTGCTCAGCGGCACAGCGATACGCCAGAAGATGGACCATTCACTGGCCCCGTCGAGCCTGGCGGCATCCAACAACTCATCGGGAACGTTGCTCATGAACTGCCGCGCCAGAAACACGCCGTACGTTTCGGCTGCGCGCGGAACAATCACCGCCCAGAGGGTGTTGACGCCGTGCAGTGCTGCAATCGTAAGGAATTGCGGAACTAGCAGGACCTGAGTTGGCAGCATCAATGTGCCAAGGAAAATAGCAAACAGAACGTCGCGTCCCCGAAATTGAAATTTTGCGAACGCATAGCCCGCCAGCAGATCAAGCAGCACAGTTAGCCCGCCGCCCAAAGTTGAGATGAGAACCGAGTTGAGAAGCCAGCGACTGACGGGAAAGGTGGACCAAGCGCGTGACAGATTATTCCACGCAAGGTGCGAAGGCCACAGGTGAAGCGTGCGGGAGAAAACTTCAGCTGGAGGGCGCAGTGCAGTGATCGTCATCCAGAATATCGGAAACAGGGCGAGGAGCGAAGCTGCCGTCAGGCCCGCTATCAGCAGTGGCCGGCCTCTCATACGCGCTTTCTCCGCAGCAGCGCCAAGCTGGTGATGGAGATTAGGATAAGGCACAGTGTGACCGCGATGGCCGACGCATAGCCCTGCCTTTGTTCTTCGAAAGCGGCGTCGAATATATACTGCACCATGACAGTGGTGGAGAAAGCGGGGCCGCCGCCGGTCATCACGTAAATCAGATCGAACACATGCAAGCCATAGATCAAGTTGGTCAGCAGCAGGAAGTTAGTGCTGGGCCGCAGTAACGGCCAGATGATATAACGAAAGCGCGACCAGCTGCTTGCGCCATCCAAATCCGCGGCGTCGAGCAACTCTTTTGGCACATCCTGCAGCGCTGCCAGGTAGACCACCATGCAAAGCCCGATGCGTAGCCAAAGAGTGGTCAACATGATGGTTGGCATCGCGAAATGGGTTGAGGAAAGCCAGGGCACGCGACCCAAGCCGAGAGCAGCCAAAGAGGCGTTCAGAATGCCATAGTGGTCGTCAAAGATCCACGCTGCGATGATGGCCGAGACTACGCTTGAGATCACGGTAGGCAAATACATGGCGGCGCGGAAGAAGTTCCTGCCTGGGATCGGCCGGTTCAGCGCAAGAGCGAGCGCCAGGCCGATTGCCATAGTAGTGGGCACGATAACTGCCGTGAACAACAGCGTATTGCTGAGCGCGTGCCAAAATTGCCGGTCGCTCCAGAGTTCAGCGTAGTTACTGAACCCAATGAAGCGATGGCCGCCCAGCAGATTCCAATTGAACAAGCTGAGAACAAAGATGGCCAGCACCGGCATGAAGATGAACACGCTGAACAGCGACAGGTGCGGGGCGAGAAAGAGCCAAGGCGTACGAAGATACTGCTTCATGCGCTGGTAAGTGCTCGTTCAATGGCCTGCTCCATATGTTTGACCGTGGTGTCCGCCGATTGACCACCGGTGAACGCAAGATCAAGTTCGTTGCCCAATGCACGTTCGATGCGGTGAAACTCGGGCAGCGTCACAGTTTGCGCTAATTCCACCGGAACAGTTGTGGACTGCGCCAGGTGTACTGCCATCTCTTGCGGACGGAAACGGTAATCGAGCTTTTCTTCCAGCAATTTACGGCGGACCGGCAGGAACTGAGCAGAGATGACGAAGTCGCGCATGTTTGCTTCGTTTGTCAGGAAAAGAAGAAAGTCTGCGGCGATGTCTGGACGCGCCGCATTGCGGGTAACTCCCACGGCATTGCCGCCGAGTTCGGAGCCAAACCGCTTGTCTCGCGGAATAAAGGTGGCATCCCAATCGAAATTCGTATGCAACTCGCGAATGCTTTGCGGACCGACATCAAAGTACATGCCTACCACGCCGTTAGCAAAGAGATTTTCGAGTTGCTCACTCGACTTGGCAGAGTCGCTCATAGGGACCAGGCCTTTGCGAAAGAACGACTGCGTCCACTCCAGAGTCTGCCGTCCTGCATCGGACTGGATAGCCGAGTGTTGCATATCATTAGTAAGCAGAGAGCCGCCATGCTGATACAGAAAATTCAGCCAGCGGAATGATCCACCCATGGTCCAGTTCATGGCGAACCCGAAATCGAAAGCTTTCTTTAAGTGGCGCGCGACGTCGATAAACTCATCCCAGTGCCAGCTTTGGTCGAGAGACTGCGGCACAGAGATGCCGAGCTTTCGAAACATCGTCTTGTTATAAATGATGGCGCTGGTGTCAGTCTGGTGGGGCATGGCATGGGGCTTGCCATTGTGCAGCACTGCTGCCCAGACCTGGGGTGTAAATTGCTCTCCTAGATTTGCTGGAATGTAGGGCGAAAGATCAATGAGCGCCGCTCCGGGAGTGTAACGGCCAACATCAAGATATTGCAGCCGAAGCAAATCGGGCCCAACACCGGCCGCAATCTGGGTGTCCACCTGCGAGCGCTCGTTATAGCTGATCTCTTCCAGGTGAACAACGACATTGGGGTGGAGAGCTTGGTACCGAGCAATGACGCGACGAAAGCCCAGGAGCTCAACCTGTTCACCCCAGGTGGCCAGGCGCAGATGAATCTTGCCATCGCGGAACTGTGGCCTACGATCGCAAGCCGCCGCGCCCAGAGCACTGGCAAGCAAAGTCCGGCGCGAAAGCTGCATCTCTACTAGGCTATAACTGTGGCTCTCCTCTTCCAATATTTGAAGGACTACTGGCGGCTGGTTCTGCTTGCGCTGGTGCTGGCGGCAGTGAATCAGATTTTCTCTTTGCTGGATCCGCTCATTTTTCGCCACATCATTGATAGCTATGCGACGAAGTTCCACCAATACAGCACCGGGCAATTTATCGGTGGCGTATCGTTGCTGCTCGGGGCGGCGGTGGGCGTTGCCTTTATCTCGCGCGTAGCTAAGAATTTCCAGGATTATTACGTCAACGTTGTCGTGCAGCAAACGGGCGCACGGCTCTATGCCGATGGTGTTGAACGCTCGCTCTCACTGCCTTATGCGGTGTTCGAGGATCAACGGAGCGGTGAGACGCTGGGCAAGCTTCAGAAAGTCCGGACGGATGTCGAGCGTTTCATCACCGCCTTCGTAAACATTCTGTTTACCTCGATGGTAGGCGTTGTATTTGTCACTATTTATGCGCTGCGTGTCGATTGGGTGATTGCTCCGGCGTTCCTGCTCACCATTCCTCTGCTGGGCGGAATCAGCTCTGTTCTGAGCAAGCGCATCAAGACGATTCAAAAGGTAATTGTTGCTGAGACGGCCGCGCTGGCAGGCTCGACAACCGAGTCGCTTCGAAACATTGAATTGGTCAAGACTTTGGGCTTGGCAAAGCAGGAAGTTCAGCGTCTCAACTCGACAACGGGAAAAATCCTGAAGCTTGAGCTGAAAAAGGTCCGCTATCTCCGAAGCCTTAGCTTCGTGCAAGGCACGGTGGTGAATCTGTTGCGCACCAGCATCCTGTTCCTGATGCTGTACCTGATCTTCACCCAACGCATCACGGTCGGGCAGTTCTTCTCTCTGTTCATCTATTCGTTTTTCATCTTCGGGCCGCTGCAAGAGCTAGGAAACATTATCAATATCTATCGTGAAACGGAGGCTTCCCTTGCTGTATTAAATGAGATATTACAGATCCCTCCGGAAGCGAAGCCCGAGCACCCGGTACCGCTTGGCCGTCTGGAATCTCTGGCGTTCGACAATGTGACATTTGAGCATCGGACAGCAAGCCGCCCGGCTGTGAGCGGCGTCAGTTTTCATCTTCGCGAAGGTGGAACTATCGCCTTTGTCGGCCCGTCTGGAGCGGGCAAGACGACATTGGTGAAGCTGCTGGTCGGGCTCTACAGTCCATTGACCGGGTCTGTTCGCTACAACGGGATTGACCGCGAGTTGATCGATCAGGATGAGCTGAGGGCACAGATAGGGTTTGTTACTCAGGACACCCAGCTATTCTCAGGAACGATCCGGGAGAACCTACTATTTGTCAGGCCAGGGGCAACGGATGCGGAGTGTCTGCAAGTGCTGCACCGGGCCGCGGCGGATTCACTATTGGCCCGTGCCGACAAAGGGTTGGACACACTGATTGGAGAAGGCGGCGTAAAAGTCTCGGGCGGGGAAAAGCAGCGGCTTTCGATCGCCCGGGCACTTCTACGCAGGCCAAGATTGCTGGTGTTCGACGAAGCAACATCGTCACTCGATTCCATTACCGAAGAAGAGATCACCCGGACCATTGAGAGCGTAGGCGAGCAGTCCGATGTGATGACGATTCTGATCGCGCACAGGCTTTCAACCATCATGCACGCTGAACAGATCTATGTGTTAGAGCGAGGGAAGATTGTGGAACAAGGCAGCCACGCTGACCTGATTTCGCAGCATGGACTTTACTATGCGCTTTGGCGGCAGCAGATTGGAGAGCGCGCCCCGGAAGGAAAGACTCCCTCCGAGCCGCTGCCGATTACGCCCAGTGTGGTTACCACGTAACCAAGAAAGAGAGTGAAGACACAGAGGTGCTCCGACAGTAGTGAAATAACTTGCTCCCACATTAACCGATGCAGTTCAGGTCTTCCTCAGAGGGCTTCATCTCGGATTCCTGATGCCGAGACTGCCGCCTTTTATCCGAATGCTGGTTGAGCCGTCAACCAGTCGAGGTGCTTTCGGACAGGACTGCTGGGCAAACTGTTTCAGGATGATCCGTTACTCTGGCACAACTTGGAACAATCCTTCGGATCGGTAAACTCCTGGCGACTACCCATGGGTAGTCGGCATGTCCACTTCACCTAGAAGCCGACTTTACGTCCAAATGGATTGCGTACTCCCTCGGGATCATAGCCCTTGCACAGACGCTCTTCGCTGTTCGAGCGTTTTGTTCACGATTGCTGGCGTGACGACGAACAGCGAACGCGATGACAGAGTGCGAATAAAATGTTTGTGTGGCTGGCGAAAAGAATATTTCTCATCAAATTAATACCGCATTCCTCGGAATCTCTCGTCGTGCCGAGTCTGTAGACCGCAAAACTCTCGTTCAGACTTTTGTCGAATTAGGGCCCCTGATCCCCGTCCTGTCTTCTCGAGACCATCAAATAATCTATGGGCGACGAGGCACTGGCAAAACTCACGCGCTGCTTTTTATAACAGAACAGGCGAAAGCACAATCAGCAATTCCTGTGTATGTAGACCTCCGCAACATCGGGTCATCTGGCGGCGTCTACGGCGACAGTCAAATACCGCTTGCACAACGAGGCACGCGACTTCTCTTAGACGTTTTAGGGTCTATACACGAAGCAATTTTGGACTATGTGATCCAGGCGGATCTGAATTTGGCGGCACTTGGGCCGATTCTCGACAGGCTAGCTGGGGCAACTACGGAACTAGAAGTAGTTGGCGAGGTTACGCGAGTAGTTAAGAACGTGTCTCACTCGGAACAGAAAAGTGGTTCTGAAATTAAGCTAGCCCTGTCGGCCAAGCCGAGCTTCGAGGCGAGTCGAAGCAACGATCATGCTGCGTCGTCCGAACACGAGGGCCGTCTCGAACAATCAGGCCATTTTACGTACCGGGTTCACTTCGGAAACGTCAATAAGACCTTGTCAGAGTTGGTGAAGGCTCTCTCGCCGAGGAGGTTGCTTGTCGTTTTGGACGAATGGAGTACGATTCCGCTGGAGCTGCAGCCATACCTGGCCGATTTGGTTCGACGCGCAATGTTTCCTATCTCCGGGCTTACGGTGAAGGTCGCCGCGATCGAGCAACGCTCGAATTTCAGGCTTGGCTCCTCCCCTGACTACACAGGAATCGAAGTTGGAGCTGATGCTTCCGCTGACGTTGATCTTGATGATTATATGGTATTCGACAATAACTCCGCACGCGCCACTGAGTTTTTTGAGCAGCTGCTCTTCAAACATTATTCATCCGAAAGCGCCGACAAACCGGAGTTCGAAGACGCCGAAGCTTTAATTCAGGCAGCGTTCACGCAGCGAAACGCGTTTGAGGATTTTGTTCGTTCCGCGGAAGGTGTGCCTCGCGATGCGTTCAACATCCTTTCCATCGCCGCGCAGAGAGGACTCCAGGACAGGATTTCAATACCAACCGTCCGGGTGGCAGCTAGAACTTGGTTCCAAAGGGACAAAGAGAGCGCAGTCCGATCTAACGGCGAAGCCGAGCAACTGCTCCACTGGATCGTTGATGACGTAATAGGTCACAGGCGCGCACGTGCGTTTCTCCTTCGGTCGAATACTAGGCATCCACTCATAGACGCGCTGTTTGACGCTCGAGTGCTCCACATCATTAAGAGAAACATCTCGGGACATGACGAACCCGGCACACGGTACGACGTATATAAATTGGACTATGGATGCTATGTAGATCTGCTTGCAACTACAAAGGCCCCAGATAAGCTGCTCGATCTGGAGGACTCCGGTGCGGCTGTGAGCATTCCGTCTGATGACTACAGAGCGATACGTCGTGCCATACTGCACCTTGACAAATTCAAAACGCAGCCCCTTCTTTTAAGAGGTGAGCGTTAGAGTTATGGCTAAGAGGCATGCCGTTACAGCAAAGACATGGCCTGCATTGACCTTTGAGCAATTACTTTTCGGTAGCAACTTGAGTGCCTCGACGCGGTGTTCGAGACTCCCGCATCCAAGGAAGCCATCAAATGGCAGAACACCACGTTGGCGATTCTGCGCAGTTCGTTTGGAGAACCACACCCGATGGTAAACGGATTCAAGGTTTACACTTCGGCCTTTTCCGGAACGGGCATGTCGGATCCCTTTGCCGATGAGATTGCAAGGAAACACTGATGCATGATCGACATCAAATCCTCGATCAAGCAGCTTCAAATCCTCGCTCCGATTCCGCGTAGTGATTACGACTTTCACCCGGAGATCAAAAGGGTTAGCGAAGCCTTCTTTAGGGACGGCCAATTTAAGTCGGCGGTGCTGGAGGCATTTATCCGGGTAATCGAAGAAGTGAAGATACGTCCCGGCCTGGACCTGGATGGCGATAGCCTCATGAACCAAGCGTTCTCTTTCGATTTCCAATAGGAGTCCGGTTCTCAAGTTCAACGCTTTCGGTTCTGACGCTGAGAAGGACGAACAGAAGGGCTTTATGTTCCTAGTCAAAGGAGTTGTTAGTCACAGAAACAACAAGGCTCATAGCAATAGGTTGTTTAACGATTGATCGCACGCCCATGAGTATCTTGCATTGGCAAGCTCTTGATGTGAATGCTCGAACTGGCAACGAAATAAATTCTGTCGCTTTGCCGTAAAACGCGCTCCTCGCCGATGTGATGTCTCGACTCGTATAGATCATGTGTGACGGCGTAGCCTTTTCTTTCCGAGATGGTCTTGCATCGTCGGCCATCTGGACATATTGTCCATTGCCCGTCATAAAGGATCAACTCGGAAGCAGAGCGGGCATTCAGAACAGAAGTTTGTCGCACGCCAGTCTAAGGCATTAAGATTTGATAGGTTGGCGCTTGTGGGCATTGATCTATTTCGCGTATCTAAGCGTGACAAGACTGAATGGAACAACCCCCAATATGTGTTCAGCGATCCCAAGTCGACGCTTCCAGCACTGCTGAATCAAACTCTCGGAGTAAAGTGGCAACTTCTTTGCTTGATTGATCCCTATGATCACACCTTCATCGAGCGCCAACGAATCAGTACGCTGCTCAGGAGTTTCGTCTTCTTGAAGAGTATTGCAATTTCGAGTTTTTCTCCCTCCTATAGCAGCTAAGCCGCTTTGCGCTTGCGATAAGCAGCAAAGGCGAGGACACCAGCGTGTGCATGTACCTGGGTTGTAATTCAAGCCGTCTACGTTGCCGGCCAGCGAGTAAGTATTCTGTACTACGCCGGACGTGCTGGATTGAACGATTGAGCTTGTTCCGTTGTAGTTATTGGAAGCAGCACCTTTGCTGTACTCCATCCACCCACAACGAGCCGTTGCCGTAAGTGACTGAGTTGGGCAATGTGGCACTCACACCGGTGCCTGTGGCGAAAACGGAGGTTGTGTAGGAAGCAGCGTTCGCCGCAATCGGGCCTAAGCATAGAGTTGCCATCAGCATGTACCGGCTACCGGGGAAACTAACTTGTTTCAACTTAGTAACTACCGTCATTAACTCTCCTTGATTGTGAAAAGAATCGCCAGAGAACGGTACGACTGGTCAGAGCCGACGTTCACGCAAACTGGAAGGCGAAACTTCCTCCTGAGGTATAGCTGGCATAAGTCACAGGAAAATGACGATGACTTTTTAGCCCGGCCTTTCCAGCAGAGTGCACATACAATCAAGTGTTTATGTTTGACCTTAGTTTTCTGAGACTCGCGTTAGCCCTACTGAGCGGCACGTTATTGCTGTCAGCCCAAGAGCAGTACCGTCCTCAATTCCACTTTTCTCCCGACAGGAACTGGACTAACGATCCAAACGGTCTCGTTTACTTCGAGGGCGAGTACCACCTGTTCTTCCAATACAACCCGTTCGGGGACAAGTGGGGGCACATGAGTTGGGGGCATGCCGTTAGCCGGGATTTGCTTCATTGGGAGCAGCTTCCAGTAGCGCTGCCGGAAGAAAATGGCGTGATGATTTTCACCGGAAGTACGGTCGTCGATAAGACGAATACGAGTGGCTTCTGCACAGGAGGCAAGCCCTGTCTGGTGGCGATCTACAACGGACACCCAACGGCTAAGAATGGAGGTAAAGCGCTGCAAACCCAGAACCTCGCCTACAGCAACC
>CAXTWQ010000098.1:19476-21145 GCA_964248065.1 uncultured Bryobacteraceae bacterium
TAAAGTATTCTGGTCCGAAGTGAGCAAGCAATGGGGGATGGCTGTGGCTCTGCCTGATGACCATAAGGTTCGAATGTATGGGTCGCCGAATCTAAAAGACTGGAAGCAGGTGAGCGAGTTCGGTCCGGAAGGAGCAAGGGGCGGACAGTGGGAGTGTCCGGAACTGTTTCAGCTGCCGATCGAGAACGGCGGAGGCACTCGGTGGGTGCTGAAGATTGGATTAAACCCAGGCGCGTTGCAGGGTGGGTCGGGCGAGCAGTACTTCATCGGCCAGTTCGACGGCACACGCTTCGTCAATGACAACCCGCCTTCGCAGACTTTGTGGACTGACTATGGCAAGGACTGTTACTGTTCGCTGACGTTTAATAATCTGCCTAAGACCGAGCCCGCGGTGATGATGGGGTGGATGGACAATTGGCAGTACGCGGCCGATCTGCCGACCAGCCCGTGGCGCGGTCAAATGACGGTACCGCGCAAACTATCACTTCGCAAGACTGCTGATGGCCTGCGGTTAGCACAGGAACCGATCGATGCTCTTCAAAGCTTGCGAGGCCAGGAGCAGACGGCGACGGGAACGGAGATTGCGGCTGTGAACAAGCAGTTATCGACTCAGCAGATAGCATCCGGGCACACCGTTGACATTGCTGCAACGTTGGAACTCAAGGCTGCCCAGAGCGCCGGGCTCAAGCTGGTGGATGCGGGTGGCAGTGAGACGACAATTCAGTACGACCGTGGCTCCCATGAGATTTCCGTCGATCGCACCAAGTCGGGCGAGGTTGGGTTCAACCAAAAGTTTCCGGCACGCGTGGAGGCTCCGCTGAAACTAGATGGTGCAACACTGCAATTGCGTGTCCTGGTGGACGCTGACTCCTTAGAAGTCTTTGCCGATGGTGGCTGCATCGCTCTCACCACACTTGTCTTTCCTCATGCTGGCGCAGAGACTTTGCAGGTGTTTGCCGAGGGTGGCAAGCCTGGCAAAATCGAAGTGCAAAGCTGGACGTTGAACGCAAAGCGCTGACGACCTGATGCTTCAACTCGCAACTTGCTTTACCCGGCGCGCTATTGCCGCGTTCGCCTGTCTCTCCGCCGTCTTCGCGCAGCAGACGCCCATCACTCCAGGCCTGGACTTCAAAGGCCGGCTTCTTGTAGCCGTCTCCGATACTGACATGCTGCCATCGGCGTACATTGACGGAAAGCTCGGGCCTGCTGCCGGTATTGATCAGCTCTCTGTCATTCGTCTTGATGGCCCGGCCTCACGGTTTCGCGCCGCCACGGTCCCGGTTTCCAATTCCGTGGTTGGTCCACCCACCTGCGTTGCGGTCACCCCAGACGGTCACTACGCGATTGTGATCGAAACTCTTGCCGCTCGCCGCGACAACACACCGAATGCCAAACTCGCCGACCTGGCACAAGGTCACCTGCTCACTGTTGTCGATCTCTCGGATGCCGATCACCCTCGCATCGCCCAGCAGCTTCCAGGTTTCGAGCATCCGCTCTCCGTGTCGATCAATTTCGACGGCTCTCTCGTGGCAGTCGCCTTTGGCGCACCTGATCCGAAAGGGACGTCTGGAACTGAGCACCCGCCTCTGGTCCTTTACCGGTTCAGCAACGGACGGCTTTCCCCGCCCGCCACACCCTCCATTCCTGGCTTTGGCTCGCCCACTCACCC
>CAXTWQ010000099.1:0-14641 GCA_964248065.1 uncultured Bryobacteraceae bacterium
GTGGAGATCTCGGCCATCTCCTAATAAATAAAAGACTCAAAATCTGCCCGGCTGACTTCAATATCGAGGTCAACGTCGCCATCGGTGAACCGGAATACGCTTCGTTCGGCATGGGACAGTGTCACCTTCACTCTCTGCACCGCCCGGTGCAGCTGATAGCCAAGATCGTGCTGAATCAGATAAAGAAGTGCCGTGATCTTTTCCGGCTCGAGCGACTGGCGCGCAACGCTTTCAAGCATATTCAGCGTCTCGCGCGAGCGCAGCAATGACAGATGATGCCAGCGCTCCAGTTTGTAGTAGACCCAGTTAGGCACGGGCAATCGTTTGCCGTTGGAATCGAGATAGGTGCCGGCGCCCAGAGCTGGAGAAACCAGATGCCGAATGATCTTGGCGTCAAATGCATCGCCTGCGAGCGCCAGACCTTCATTGCCTAAAACCTCGCGCGGCCTGCCAAACTCTTTGCGGTAATCCGGCCCCACACGAAGGAGAGAGAAGTCGCTGGTGCCACCGCCGAAGTCGCCAATCAGGATTAGTTCATTGTGGTCAAGGCGCGCTTCGTAATAGTACGCCGCGGCGACTGGTTCGAGTTCAAACGATGCCTGCTCAAAACCGGCACGGTGCAAAGCCTCTTCAAGTCGCCCTACTGCATATTGGTCATCTTCGCCGGACTCGGCACCCACGAATCGAACAGGTCTACCGACGGTTGCACGCCTAACAGGAAGGCCAAATTGCGCTTCCACCGCCACACGAACATCGCGCATGATGTTGGCTACCAGGTCTTCCAATTGGAATCGCCGGCCGAAGATTTCCGTTGATTGCAGGTTTCGGCTAGTCAGGAATGACTTCAGCGATTGGATCAATCGGCCTTTATCGTCCGCTTGCAAGTAGTGGTCGATCCCGACCGGACCACTCCAGGATTTGATGACATTGCGCGAGCCTTCTCGAAGCCGTTCCAGGTAAAGTAGCGAGCGAAAGGATTCTGTTGTGCCCCCACTGTATGGAAACCGGGTCAAATGGACTGCGTCGGCGGCAGTGGCAACCGCAACGGAACTGTTGGTGGTACCGAAATCGAAGCCCACCGAGAGACGGCCGTCTACGCTCATGGGGCGGTGCAGCAGAGAGGGCGCGAGAAGCTCATCTCCTCACCTTACAATCTAAGGCTGGTCTACGTTAACAACTGAAGTTCTGCTCGCGCGGGCTTCCCTTCAGACTCGCTCGTCACTTTCCCGACCTCAATGACTTTGAGAAATGGCAAAGTCAAATAGAACGTACTGCCAGTGCCGGGTTCGCTTTCGAGCCACACGCGACCATCGAGCAACTTTGTGAGTTGCCGACAAATGGAAAGGCCCAGTCCTGTTCCTCCGAAGCGCCTGGTAAACGAGTTGTCCACTTGGTGAAATGGGAGGAAGATTTCCTCGTGCTTTTCATGAGCTATGCCAATGCCGGTATCCCGCACTGCAAACTGGAGCGAGATTCGGTCAGCCTCTTCGGCGAACACGCAAACTTGGAGCGATACCGAGCCGCTGTCGGTAAACTTAACGGCGTTACTGACAAGGTTAGTGAGAATCTGACGCAGCCTTAGTGGATCGCTAATAAGCAAGAGGGGAATGACTGACTCGACATTCCAATTCAGCTTGAGTCCCTTCTCTCGGGCCCGATAGGTGAGCGGCCTGAACGTCTCTGCTAGCAGAGACCTTAAGTCGAACGGGACCGGGTTGCTCTCAAGCTTGCACGCTTCTCCTTTAGAGAAATCAAGTAGGTCGTTGATGATTGTCAGCAGTGACTCGGCTGAGCTTTGAACGGTTTGCAGATAGTCCTGCTGCTCATGGGTAACTCCTGAGTTCAGCGCCAGATACGTCATCCCGAGAATTCCGTTCATCGGCGTCCGTAATTCATGGCTCACGTTGGCCAGGAAATCGCTTTTGGCAGAGTTGGCAGCTTCGGCAGCTTCTTTCGCTTGGCGCAATTCTGCGGTTCGTTCGTCCACGAGCCGCTCCAGGTTTTCCTGATAGGAGCGCAGATCCTGCTGCGCTTTTCTTCGTTCTGAAACGTCAATGAATGTCACCACCGCTCCGATCAGCGAAGGGCCGCGATGTATGGGATACGACCAGTATTCAACCGCAAAGCAAGTCTTGTCTTTGCGCCAGAGCACTTCGTCATCGCGGTGTACTTGCTCGCCACAGATGAATGCGCGATAGATGCAGCAATCCACAACCGGTAATGGAGTGAGATCCTCCCTTGTGTGGTGGCAGCAGTCGTGCATGTTGCGCCCAAGCAAATCCCCTTCGCTCTCGTAGCCGAGCAACTCGGCACAGGCCCGGTTTGCAAAGGTGCAGTTACCTTCCAGGTCTATGCCGTAGATACCTTCGGCAGTAGAGGCGAGCAGCAGCCCTACCTGATCTTCCTGTTGAGATAGCTTCTCGCGCAGTTTCCTGCGGTCTGTCACATCGCGAAAGAACATGGCCACCAATGGCCTGCCATTTTCTGAGTACTGGGAAATTGCCAGGTCAGTAATCAGGTCCCTGCGAATGGGCACCTCAACACAGCTGCCCGCAAGCGGATGGTTGCCGGTGGATCGCAGCATCTGCAGGTACGTATCGAACTGCGCTCGTACTGTACCCGCTGGCATCAAAGAGCTGAATGAGCGTTGTAGAACCGCCTCGTGTCCCCAGCCAAAGAGCTGTTCGGCCTGCAGATTAACCCGAAGGACAATGCCGCTGTCATTAATAACGACAATGCCATCAACGGCGAGTTCGAAAAATAAGCCGGCTTCGTGGCGAGCGGTCTTAGTTTCTGGTGTGCGCGCAATCATGCGCTTCAGACGGTCGAACATTCAGGTTGTTCAATCAGTTAATAATGGTGCGGCTTCAATAAGCATATCGGCTTACCTAAACAGAAACTTTATGGTTTCTCCGTTGGCGATCGAAACACATTCTATTAAAGGACGCACAAATAATCGCTTTAGACTTTTTCTTCGTTTCACCTACTTATTTGCGTGAACATCAAGTTGTCGAATCTGGTACTGCTGGGAGCAGCCTTTGCTGCAGCTGGAATTGCTGCTCAGATAAGTACAGGCTCGCACTCAATTACCAAATGGGTTCCTGTGGCTCCTGCCATTGCGCTTGCCATTTTCGCCGTTACCGGAAGCCTCTTGTGGAGCAAAGGTGCTTTACAAGCCGAGCAATCGGAATGGACTCCACTCACTGAGCTTTTGAATGGAAAGTTTGAAGGCTGGCATAACGGGATTCATGGGACCGTCAAAGGCACTCCGGTGCACATTCGCGTGGAGACGCAGAAAACAAATCCTGGTTATCTGCACGATACGCTTGCGCATTACTGCTCCGCGAAATACTATTTCGCCCTTACGCTGAAGTTTCCGTTTCGCGATGACGCTTCCTGGCGTGTGATGTTCCACCCGCAAGGGATCAATCCAAGCAAGGGCGCCTGGCGAACTATATGCCCAAGCTTCACCTATCTTGCACACAGGCTCGATCGCGCTGGCATTCCAGATTTGTTTGCCGAGTGGAGTAAGTTCACCGTCCTAAAGTGCGAAGGGGACAAGGGAGAGATCACGCTCCGTTACCCGGCCGCCCACATGTATTACTGCCCCACCACTGAAGAACTCGAAAACGAAATCAATCTGATACGGCATGTTGCTGCCATCTGGCAATGCGCGGCACACTCGGAAGTGGCAGCGTAAACGCGCGCCCAACGCTCACTCATCTCTCAATTTGTTGAAAGTCACCAAAGCGATTCATTTTTGTCGGGGTGAATTGAACTTTTGAGATTCCCCAATCAGAGATTTCATGGTAGATTTGCGTAATCAGAATTACGTGGGCATATCTGTCTCGTGATTCCAAAGGGGGGTTGGTCGATGAGCCAAGTAGGCTTGCGTTCTTGTCAACGCGCATTTTTGTTTTTTGTTGTTGCAGCAATTCCATTGCTTGCCCAGAACGGGCAGATTCAAGGGACGGTGTTAGATCAGGCCGGGGCTGCTATTCCCGGCGCGCACGTCATCTTGACGGATACGTCCAAGGGTGTAGTCGTGAAGGAGTCCGATGCCGATGCGTCAGGCTACTTCACCCTTCAACCTCTGGGGCAAAGCACTTATGCGCTCGGCATCACCAGCGCCGGCATGAAGAAGCTGGAGCGAACCGGAATTAGTCTGGATGTCAACCAGATCCTTAATCTTGGTTCTCTTCCCATGTCTATTGGATCGGCCAGCGAGCAGGTAACGGTCGAAGCTACTTCTCCACTTGTGGAAACAAGCACCGCACAGAAGGATTTCACCATTACCTCTAAACAGGTGCTTGAAACGCCGCTGAATGGCCGCGACTTTCAGTCTCTAATCCGAACCGCACCCGGCGTAACGTCAAACGATACTTCCGATTTCAGGCTTGCGTTTAACAACACGGATTCTTTCCATGTGAACGGTTTGCGCGGTAGCCAGAACAACGTGTTTCTAGATGGCAGCATCAATACTGACGTTGGTGCCAACGATGGCCAATACACTCAGCTCAGCCTGGACGCAGTGGGCGAATTCAAGGTACAGACCAGCGTCTTCAATGCGGAGTATGGCCGCATTGCCGGCGTGCTGATTGCGGCTAATACGAAGAGCGGCGGACAGAACTTTCACGGCACAGCGTATGAATTCAACCGCAACGACGCCTACGATGCCAACAGTTTCTTCAACAACCTGCAAGGGGTTGGGAAAAGCAAGCTCCGGTTCAATCAGTTCGGCGGTAACCTGAGCGGTCCACTGCTAATTCCCAAGGTGTCGCCACCCAGCAACAAAAAGCTATTCTTCTTCTTCAACTATGAAGGCACCCGCGCCAGCCGGCCCCAGGGCGGAAACTACTACGATGTACCTGCGCCAGCCCTCTTGAATGGCGACTTCAGTAGTTCGCTTCGGTTCAACCCTGATGGCTCGCCACAGCTGATCAAGAATACAGTTACAAATCAGAACACCATTTATCAGGTAGGAACGGTATTCGAGCCGGGAACAGTTATTCGGGATGCCAACAACAACATCATCGGCGGTACGCCTTATCCGAACAACCGTGTTCCGATGTCGCAATTCAGCAATCAGACAGCGGCATTTCAGAACCTTCTGTCGCGCGCCTATCGCGGTCAGACTACGTTCGCACAAACGCCCGGCAACCCGGATTCTGTCCGTATCCCTTTCCAGGACACCTACAACTTTGACAAGGATCAGAAAGCGTTGCGTGTTGACTATGCAATCAGCTCAAAGGCTAATGCATTCTTCCGCTGGGTTGACGATGCACAGCAGGAGAGCGCAGGCTTCGGTATTTTCTCGGGCAACTCGTTTCCGGTGCTCCCGCAATTTCGCGAGAAGCCAGGTGCGAGTTACGCGTTTAACCTGGTGAACACGCTCTCGCCGACCACAACCAACGAGTTTATATTCACTTATAATCACCTGACACAACTGGTGGATACTTCGGCACCAAAATCGACTTACGATCAGAGTGCGCTTGGGTTCACCTTCCAGCAGCTCTTTCCCAATTCGAACGTCCGGAACATCTTCCCGAGTATCCAGGCGAGTCCGAGCTTCTCCGGGTACACGGGTGGTGGCTTTAGTGTTTCGCCATTCCCTTCCACTTGGCGCAGCGAGGCAAAGACATTTGCGTTTACCGACAATTTCACAAAGATCTTTGGAAACCACACGATCAAAACCGGCGCGTTTGTGGACGTCAACACGGCTGGACAGCAGCCTTACTGGACGTCAGCTCCGAACTTCAATTTCAACCCCAGTCAGCTGAATCCGAATGATACCGGCAATGGCGTAGCGAATCTCTTACTCGGTAATTACTCGAATGTCACTCAGACCAATGGTGTGTTCTTCGGGAATTTCAAGTTCTATCAGACTGAAGCTTTCCTGCAGGACAGTTGGAAGGTAAACCGCAATTTGACTTTGGAGATGGGCGTTCGTTGGGCATACCTGGGACCCACTTTCTCCGAAGGCAAATATCTGGTCAACTACTTCAATCCGGCGCTTTACAATCCGGCACAGGCAGTGACCATCAACACGACTCCGGGAGTGGCGTTCAACAGCATTGTTCCAGGTAGCGGCAATCCGTACAACGGCATCGTGCAGGATGGCAAAAACGGAACGCCGACTGGTTATGTGCAGCACCGCACCAATAATTGGGGACCGCGGCTTGGTTTCGCCTGGGATCCGACCGGCGATGGCAAGACGGCCATTCGCGGTGGTGGCGGTATTTTCTATGAGCGCATTCGCCAGAACGTCAATAGCTTTGACGCTTTGGGCAATCCGCCTCTGACCTATACGCCTAACCTTTACAACGGCAATATTCAGAACCTGTCGCCGAGCTTAGTCAGCGGTGGCACGCTCTTCCCGGCCGGCCTGAATGCGTTGAACCAGAACGGCAAAATTCCCACGATCTATTCCTGGAGCTTTGATATCCAGCATCAATTCAGCAACAGCACTGCGCTCGATGTGGGATACGTTGGGAACCAGGCTGCGCACCTAGCTTACTCGTATGATTTGAACCAGCAGCCGCTTGGGTATACAACGGGTAACAACGTTCTCTCAAACGTAAATGGCGCAAGCAACGCTCTCAGGCCTTACCTTGGGTACGGGAGCATTCACTTTACGGACTTCGGCGCAAATAGTAATTACAATGCGCTGCAGGTACAACTGACCCGGCGCTTTACGAAAGATATATTTATCAGCGCTAACTACACTTGGTCAAAGGCTCTGGATGTGATTGACGACGATACGAACCAAATTGCGAATCGGTTTGATCGGCGAAGTAATTACGGCCCGGCCGGCTTTGACCGTGAACATACCTTTACGGTGAATTATGTTTACACCCTTCCAACGCTGAGAAACCGAGGGTCATTGCTGAAGTACACCTTGGGGGGTTGGGAAGCGGCGGGTATTACCAGGTTCTGGAGCGGAACTCCGTTTTCGGTGCTGTCAGGCAACACTAATCCGGGTAACTTGGACGGAAGCGGTTTTGGTGAGTACGGTGTTTCCGGGACCACTTTTGGGGGAGCGACGGCCAACTATATCGGTGGACAAGTCTTCCCGAATAACAAGACAGCGCAGCAGTACTTTAACGCTGGCGCATTTGCGCGTCCTGCGGAAGGTACGCTAGGAACGCTGGGTCGCAACGTATTTCGTGGACCCGGTATCAACCAGTGGGACATCTCGCTGTACAAGAACATCAACATTACCGAGAACGTTCGATTCCAACTACGGCTGGAGACATTCAACACGTTCAACCATACGCAGTTCGCCGGACTTAATAATGTCCTGAACTTGAGCAACCCGGGTGACATTGGAAGCACCGGTAATAGCAGCAACACCGGGCAGGTAAACTCGACGCGTGACCCCCGTGAAGTTCAGATTGGCGCGAAGTTTTACTTCTAGCCTCCTTACATTCCTTAGTGCAATGGCTGCGGTTGTTCTGCTCTCAGGGCAGGCGACCGCGGCTGATCTTTCTGCGGCCCAATTGTTCGGGCAAGGCAATCAGGCTCTGCAGGATAAAAACTATCCGGTCGCTGAGACTAAATTCTTACAGGTGCTGAAGCTGGAGCCGAAGAATACGGGTGCGCTCGGCAATCTTGGCGTGATCTATTCGCGAACAAACCGGCAGGCGAAGGCAGTTGCGGTTTATCGTGAAGCATTGAAAAACGCGCCGAACGAGACAGGTTTGTTGATAAACCTCGGGCTGGCCTACGTCAAGCAACAGGACTACCGGCAGGCATTGCAACCGTTCAAGCAGGTTGTTGACGCCGATCGTTCGAATATTCAAGCCCAGGAATTACTGGCTACTTGCCAGATCTACACCGGCGATATAGATGATGCTATCCCGAGGCTGGAACGGCTTCGATTATCCGATCCGAACAAGGCGGCTGTTCTCTATCTATTAGGCGTTGCGTATACGCGGGCGAAACAGGGCGACAAAGCTAAGCCGGTATTTTCAGAGCTGTTCGGCTCAGCTGCTAGCCCCGACCAGTCTGACTTTCTGCTCGGTCAGGCCTACTATGATGCTGGACAATTTGGGAACGCTGAGGCTTCGTTCCTGAACGTTCTTCGGCGTAATCCGGCCTCTCCAGGCGTGCAGCTTGCGCTTGCAAAGGTCTACATAAGCCAGCGTGAAAATGCAAAGGCCATTGGGCAACTAAATGAGTTGATCAAGAGGGAGCCCGACAACGCCGACGCCCAGTATTTGCTTGGCGCTTTTCTCATTCAGACTGGCGACTTTGCGGCAGGCGTTGCGCATTTGACTGCTGCTGAGGCCACATATCCTGACTCCTGGGCGTTACACCTCTATCTGGGAAAGGCGGCCATGCACTCGCAGCAAACCGAGACTGCAATTAAAGAATTGACACGGGCGGCCGACCTGAACCCTGAAAGCCAGCAGATCTTTTATCAATTAGCCCAGGCCTATCGCCTATCAGGGCAGAATGCGAAAGCATCAGAAGCGCTGAGCAAGGTGAAAGCTTTGAACGCCAGTAATCTAGGCAAAGAAGAATCAGCTATCGGCAACATTGCGAGTTCGCACTGAAATTACAGCTACACCCTTACTCCGTCCGCAACGCCTCCAGTGGTGAAATCGAGCTTGCCCGAATTGCTGGAATCAAAGATGCGACTAGCGCGGAGATCCCAAGCGTCGCAACTGCCAGGAGTATCACCCCAGGGTTGTAGGCGTTTAAGCCGTAAAGCTGATTTCCTAGAAATTTTCCGGCGGCAAACGCCAGCGGAATTCCCGCTAGAAGTCCAGAGAGGATCAGGCTGAATGCTCCTCGCAGGACGAGCGCGACAACATTCTTGCGAGTAGCACCCAGCGCCATGCGTACGCCAATCTCGCTCGTACGGCGGCCGAGGTTGGAGGCCGTCACTCCATACAGCCCAATGGAAGCTAAAATGAGCGAAAGGAGCCCAAAGAAGGAAGTGAGACGGGCAATCAGGCGCTGCTGAGTGAATTGGATGGCAACTTGCTCCCGCAGAGGTTCAATAGAGATCACCGGAAGGTTAGGATCTACCGACGCCATAGCATGACGGACTTGTGCCAATGATACAGTTGCGCCGGGCCTTGTAAAGATAAGAGCATCATGCAGGAAATGAGAACTCGGGCTGACCTCTGCGGGCGGATTGCCTGTAATATCGTGCTGCGATTCAGGCAAGAAGAAAGACGGTAGAACGGGTTCATTCAGTCGAAAGGTCATGTAACGCGCATCTTTGGTAACGCCAATCACTTCATAGAGACGGGAAGATCCACTCTCGGAGCGTCCAAAATGCTTGCCGATTGGATCTTGTCCTTTGAAAAACTTGCGCGCGAAATTCTCGTTGATGACAGCTACATGTCGAGATGTAGCTGTGTCCTGCTGAGTAATGCCGCGCCCTCTGATGATGGGTGTTCCGATCACGTCGAAGTATGAAGCGGTAACTCGATTCCACGAGGCAAGATTGTCGTCGTTGGGTCCGGGATTTGGCCGTCCGTCGATCCAGACGCCACCTCCCCAGGTGTTACCGCTGAAAGGTGAATCCAAGCAGAGAGCGACAGCGGATACTCCTGGAATGCCTCCGAGTGAATCCTGTATGCGCTGGTATAGCGGCGTCAGCTGGTCGCGCCCATAGCCGGCGAGCCTCGGGTTAACGCTGACGATTGTCCGCCGGTCCTGACTGAACCCAAAATCCTGGTTTTGTAGGTGGTTGAGCGCCGCAGTCAGCAGTCCTGAAGCACAGAGCAGCGTGAAAGAGAGAGCGGCTTGCAGGATGACAAGCGCGTTCCGTGGTAGCGAGCTGGTGCGTCCGGTGGATCGGCTTGCGCCTCGAAGTGCTTCGATAGGATCGACTTTCGTGGCAACCCAAGCAGGGGCGATACCAAATGCAACTCCGGTGAGCAATGAGACTCCGAAAGCGAACAGCAGCACCGGCAAGGAGGGCGAAGCGCTAATTGGGATAGCAGCCATTCCAGCCACCGGCGGAAACGCCAAATGTAGGATCAAGCGTGTACCTGCAAAGGCGATCAGCAGACCCGCTGCGCCACCTGCCAGAGAGAGTAGAATGCTTTCGGTTAGAGTCTGCCTAATTAGCCGCCACGTTCGCACGCCAAGTGCCATGCTCAAAGATGTTTGCTGACGGCGCTGGATACCGCGAACCAGAGCAAGACTTGCAATATTCGCGCAAACAATGAGCAGCACAAAACATGTGACTATCATCAGGATCTGGAGCCATTGCTCATAGGCTTCGCGCATTCTACTAATCCCGGCGCCTCCTGGACTGAGAAAAACTGTTTGGACAGGAAACACCGCGCGCTCGTTCGCATTCATATCAGCCCAGTGCGAACGCAACCACTGCTTAAGTTCCAACCGCATTTGAGCTTCTATAGCAGTGGGCTTTGCACCTGGCCGGATGCGGCCGATCACGTCTAGCCAATGAAGATTAACTTTGTTGAGATCGGCGTCTGCCTCCACAAATGGTTCAGTCCCTAGCGGCAGAAAGAAGTCGGGTGGGGTTTGACGCAGCGTGTCGCCGAAAAACTCCGGAGGAGTGATCCCCACGACAGTAAAGGACTTCTGGTTTAGATCGAAGGTGCCTCCGATAACAGACGGATCAGACCCGTAGTTCTGGCTCCATAAGCGATAACTCATCAGCGCGATTAAGGGGGCGCCTGCCCGATCGTCTTGAGCAGTAATAGTCCGACCAGCATAGGCTTTGACGCCGAACATCTCGAAGTAATTGCCGGAGACGAACTCGCCTGGAAAGCTTAGGGCCGGATCAGTACTATGCGAACGCCGAACTCCGAAAGATGGTTCGCCAGCCGAGAATGCGGCAAGTTCGGCAAAATCATTGGTGTTGCTTCGAAAGTATTTGTAAAGGTCGTAGGAGACGAGCGAGAACTCTTTCTCCTGGCTGAAGCCGCCTTGGTCGCAGCAGCGTGATTCCTTCCCTAAGCGGTACAACTCGCTGGGATTCGGCACGGCTAGTGACTTAAAAATCACGGCATACGCCAAAGTAAAAATCGAAGTGGTCGCGCCGATGCCGAGCGCCAGTGTCAGGACGGTGGTGATGGTGAATGCGGGAGCCTTTCGCAGACGCCGCAACGCGTGCCGGGTATCCTGTATTAAAATTTCCAGGAACGGCAGCCCGCGTTGATCCCGGTAGCTTTCTCTGACTGCCTCCACGCCTCCAAACTTCAACGCGGCTTGACGCCGGGCCTCGCCGGGGGATAAACCGGCTCGGACATTATCAGCGGTCTGCATCGCAATATGCTCTTCGATCTCAAGGCGCAGCCGCTCCTCATCCCTCTGCTGTCTGGTCCAGGAAGTCAGGCGCTTTATCGCTCGTCGCAAAGCTCTCATTTCAAGTCCTCCGCCTTTACCGCAAAGAAGCGTGCAATGATCGCGGCCGTCTGTTCCCACCCATGTGTCTCGGCCTGCAATCGTCTGCGCCCCTCGCGTGTCAGCCTATAAAAGCGCGCTTTCCGGTTGTTCTCAGAAGTACCCCATTCCGAACTGATTGACCCCTCTTGCTCCAGCTTCAACAGCAAGGGGTAAAGCGTGCCCTGATTGACAGAGAGAAGATCGCCGCTAATCTGGTCAATCCGCCGGGCAATGCCGTAGCCGTGCAGCGTCCCCAGCACTTCGAGAGTCTTCAAGACCATTAACGCCAGCGTTCCTTGAAGCACGTCCGCTTTTGAGTTCATTCTGATCTGTAGTTTCCCAACACGAAGCATGACACACGTCCATTTGGAAAGCAATAGGAGTTCTTGACTTCTGCATCTGCCGGCTTAGACTAAACACTGGACACGTGAGAAAATTGTGGTTTGCGGATTGTTACTGACGGCATTTACTATGCGATAGGACTGGCGGTTGCAGGCATCCTGCTTGCTTATCTGACCGCTGCCTGGGTTGCGTATCCGTTCCTGCTGCTAGGTATTTTCTGTCTTTATTTCTTCCGCGATCCTGAACGGACGGCGCCCGACGGTGATTTGATCGTTTCTCCTGCCGATGGCAAGGTTGTTTCTGTGAAGGATCTAGGCGACGGAGAGACCCGAATCAGCGTATTCCTGAATATCTTTAACGTCCATGTAAATCGGAGCCCGGTTCCTGGTCAAGTGACTGAAGTTACTTACCGGGAGGGCCGATTTCTTGTGGCCAGTCATGATGCAGCTTCGGTGGAAAATGAGCAGAATACGCTGGTGATCCAGAACGCCCGAGGCACTGTTGTGTGCAGGCAGATTGCAGGGCTGATTGCCCGCCGAATAGTCTGTTACAAGAAGCCCGGAGACAGCGTGGCTTCCGGCGAGCGTATTGGCTATATCAAATTCGGTTCCCGGGTGGACATTATCTTTGGCCCGGAGTGGCGAGCGGTGGTCAAAGTCGGCGATCATGTAGCTGCTGGCAGGTCAATCCTGGCCACCCCGGCAATTCCTATTAGGCCTTCTCTGGAGGACAAGTTCTGAACCTCGCTGATCCTGTTGGCCCTGTGCGCCCACCCAGCAAGCCACCTCGACGAGCGGCCTATGCGCTGCCGACGCTCTTCACCAGCGGCAACATTTTCCTCGGCTTCGTTGCTATCCTCCAATGCTTTGAGGCAGGTCGGCAGATTCAGGCCGGTGACTTCGGTTATAACCCTCACTTCGCTCTGGCAGCCAAGGCGCTGGGCTTTGCGGTCTTCTTTGACGGTCTGGATGGACGCATCGCGCGCATGACCAACACTGTCAGCGACTTCGGCCGTGAGATGGACTCCCTCGCCGACATCATCACCTTTGGCATCGCTCCTGCTGTTCTCGTTTTTGTGTGGGGCGTTCTATTTACCAATGCCTCAGGCGAACCGGCCATTTTGAGCCATTTGAGCCGCGCTGGCTATGTGCTGTCTTTCTTCTATCTCTTATGCGGCGCTGTTCGCTTAGCGCGATTCAATGTGCAAACGAACCCGATGCCTAAAAATCCTGGCCGGCCTGACCGCAAGTACTTCGTCGGCATGCCGATTCCTGCCGCTGCGGGCTTTGTGGCAGCTATCATCTTTGTGAATCCTGCGCCGATCCGTGTGCCTCTCATGTCGGTTACCTGGCTGATTCTCATCGGTATTATCTCGCTTTTGATGGTCAGTTCCTGGCGCTACCCGAGCTTTAAGCAGGTGAATACTTCAAAGCCTCACCCAACCTTGATCGTGCTGGTGATCGGTATTGCAGCTTTGCTGATTTGGGAGTGGCCGCAAGCGGTTCTGCTTGCGATGGCCATCACCTATGTAGGAAGTGGAATTGTTATTCGCGCTGGGGGCGTGCTGCGGCGATATCAGAAATCGCGAGCGGCCCTGCCTGCGCCGGAGCATCAAGTTGGCTGATCAAATTAGTAAACAGATCGGAATCCTGGGCGGTGCAACACTGCTGGGACGTGAAATTAAGGACGTTTTCAAGACTCGCAACGTTGTGCCGCGCCTGCGCGAGTTTGCGGCCGAAGATGCGGTTGACAGAGAGCTCGACACCGCAGCGGAAGCTACCGGGGAAGAGTCGCTCACCGCAAAGTCGTTTCGTGGCATAGGAGCAGCTATTTTGGCCGGCTCCGCAGCCGATGCTGTAAAGCTCTTGGAACTTGCGCGGCAGAACGATCCGCCTCCGGTTGTCATCGACTGCCAGGGTCTGCTGGAGGCTCTGCCAGAAGCTCGAATTGTCGCTCCAATCTTGAGGGAGCCAGAGTTGGATGGTAAGTGGCTGCTGGTTATCGCTCATCCGGTTGCGAGTGCTATTGCTTTGACCATGTCTCGACTGGCGCGGCACCGGAGCTTCAAATCAATCGTTGTGAATGTGTTCGAACCGGCCAGCGAACGCGGAAAGCCCGGGGTTTCGGAACTCCATCAGCAAACGATTGCGCTGCTGAATTTCAAGCCGTTGGAGAAGGTCATCTTTGATACTCAGGTGAGTTTCAATCTTCTGCCGCGCGTGGGCGAAGATGCTCCCGCGCAATTGGAAGCAACCGAAGCGCGCATCTCCCGCGACCTCGCGACACTTCTCAGCCGCGAGACAAACCGGAGCGGTTTCCCTATTCCCTCCATCCGCCTGGTGCAGGCCCCAGTGTTTCATGGCTACAGCCTCTCTTTCTGGGTGGAGTTCGATGCCGAAGCCAAGGTCGACGAAATAGAAGAAGCGCTAGCCTCAGCTCAGATTGAGGTTCGGCGCCAGACCGAGGAGCCGCCTGACAACGTTGGCGCTGCTGGTCAGAGTGGGTTGATAGCGGGCGACGTGCGAGTGGATCGCAACAACAATCGCGCCGTCTGGATCTGGATCGTGATGGACAATTTACGGGTTGTGGCCGAAGCTGCAGCGGATTTAGTTCGCAGCGTGCCCCTTGCCAAAGCCGCTTCCAAAGGACCGCTGAGTTGACGCGTCGTTCTGCACTAGGCCTTCTATGCGGTGCTACCGGGGCGACTGTCGGTTGCGGTTATCACACTGGCGGCAAAGCCGATCTGGTACCGAAGTCAATCCAGACCATTCACATTCCTGCTTTTCAAAGCCTGACTACCCGTTATCGCCTTGTAGACTTACTTCCGCAGCAAATTGAGCGCGAGTTCATTGTAAAAAGCCGGTTCCGGATTGAGAACGATCCTGACCTGGCCGATGCCGTAATTAACGGCGTTGTAAAC
>CAXTWQ010000099.1:14651-17932 GCA_964248065.1 uncultured Bryobacteraceae bacterium
AAACAGCGCTAACGTTGTACCGACCATCTTCGACCCATCCTCGGGCAAGGCAACCAACGTTCAGGTTGTTGTTTTTGTCGGTTACCGGTTTCTCGAACGCGCAACAGGCCGTTTGCTTTTCGATCGTCCCAATCTGCTTTTTCGTCAGAACTACAGCATCTCGGTCAATCCGCACCAGTTCTTCGACGAAGTGAGTCCTGCGCTCGATCGTGTTGCACGCGATGTTAGCCGTGACGTGGTCACCTCTGTCCTAGAAAGTTTCTAGACATCTGTGGGTCGGTTTCAATGAATCCAGATCAGTTTCTTGCCCGGGTGGCCAAGCAGCCACTTGCCCCGGTTTATCTCTTTCTGGGACCGGAAGGGTATGGGCGCCGCCGTTGTCGTGAAGCGTTGGTCGACCGCGCGCTACCCGCTGATCCGGCGCGAGAGGGATTAACGCAGATCGACATGGAGGATGTCAGCCTTTCGGAAGTTCTGGACGACGCTCGTTCGCTTTCGCTGTTCGCAAACGATCGCCTGATCTGGGTGAGCAGCGCTGAACTTGCGTTGCCAAGGCGGCTGACAAGCGGCTCTGTGGATGAGGAAGGTGGCTCGGAGAAGGGTGCGGAGTCGCTCCTGACTGCTTACTTGAAGGCGCCAACTGCGGGCACGACCGTAGTCTTCGAATGTAGCCGCTACGACTTCTCTGGAGACGACAGGCCGAAGCTGGAGCGAGTTCAAAAGTTCTATTCTGCGGCGCCGGTGGTTGTGGAATTTCGCCAGATGACGCCTGAGTCGATTCGGTTTCTTGCTCAGCAGCTAGCCCGCGAAGCCGGATTGAAGCTTGGTGGAGCGGAGCTGGCCCTCTTGCTGGATGCAGTTGGCGGAGATGCCAATCGGCTGGCTCTGGAGATCGAGAAGCTTTCGCTCTTCGCAGGCAAGGATAAGCCGGTGACGGTGGATGACCTCCAAACACTGGTGCCCAATGCGGCACAGAGCACAATTTTCTCGCTGGTCAATGCGCTGGGGCAGGGAAACCGGTCAGCTGCTCTGGCATCTCTGAATATTCTCGTCCGCGAGGGTGAGTATCTTCCGCTGGCTCTCAGCTTCTTGAGTACGCAATTTCGGCTGGCGTTAGCTGCGAAAGAGGGCCGGATCACTTCGGCCCAGCAAGCTGTTGGCTTCTTTACCAAGCTGGGCGTTCGTATGTGGCGTGACCGGGCCGAGCAGGTTGTGGCTACCGCCAATGCGTTCTCGGCCCAAAAGCTGGAAACCGCCGTGACTGCTATCTATGACACCGACAAGAAGTTCCGGGAAGGATATCGGGATGACCGCGTCGTGATGGAAACTTTGGTACTGGCGATTACTGCCGGGCGGTAGTAGCTAAGGTTAACGGCCGAAACTGCTGATGGATCGCCGACCCGGCCCGGTTGTCGGAGTCGGAGCGGGCGCGGGTGGCAGTTCCTCAACCACCACTTTCTTTGGTCGCGCGTCTAGTTTCGCATTGATCATCTGCTGCCGCAGCTTCAAGAACTTCGGGCTGCCAAGCTCAACACCTTGCTCGGTCACATCGCGGTCAGTCACTTCCTGCGCAATTGGCAAGTATTTCTGGAGATAGTTTTTCAGGCGATCAACCACCACGCGCTGGTTTGAATGCATCAGCACGAAGAGAAGAACTTCGCCTGGCACTTTGGAGAGCATCGAGTAAGCTGTCGATGGCCGGGACAACCTGGCTGCCGCTAGCTCCTTTTCGAACTTGGTTGCTCGTGATTCCAACTTTAATGCAATATCAAGGGCCGCCTTATCAATACTTGTGGCAGCAAGAAGTTGCAGGCGCTCCTTACTCGACAGCTTCTCTACCAACGTTGATAGGAACAGAGACTGGCGGTCAACCGGAAACTGGAGCCCGAACGGAAGCGACTGCTGAATTTTTTGTAGCTTGCTAAAGGAAGAGAGATTTAGTTTAGCTCCGGCCAGAGCAGGGGAGATTAGCGACAGCAGGCCTTCGTCTTCAAGCGCTTTCAAGACGTCCCCAGCAGCTGGGTCGATTGCAATAGCCCGCAACTCGTGGCCGAGCGCAGCTGGCGAAATCTTTTCGGCCAATCCAGCCTCGCGAACATTACGATACTGACTGGCTGTGCGGTCGTCAATGGTAAAGCCCAGGCGTGTGCGGAAACGGATCAGCCGGAAGAGCCGCGAAGGATCGTCATACAGCGTGTGGTTAGAGGTGACCCGAAGTTCTTTACGCGCGAGGTCTCCCAAGCCGTTGGTTGGATCCAGCAAAAGACCGCGAGAGGCGCCACCGACAGACAACGCAATCGCATTCACGGTGAAATCGCGGCAGGAGAGATCGTTATGAATAGTGGCTGGAGTAATTTGAGGCTTGGCGGCCGGCTTAGGATACTTCTCTTGCCGAGCCATGGCCAGACTCGCTGAAACATCGCCGGGCATGCGAAGTTCCACATGCTTGCGCGCCTCATCGACCGAGACAAGTTCGATGCCGTTCCGTCCAGCTAGAGCCTTAGCCAACTTGACAGCAGGCCCCTCGACTGTGAAATCAAGGTCACGAATGGGAAAGCCGGCCATCATGTCCCGCATGGCGCCACCAGTGAGAAACAGGTTTAATCCGGCCTGCTCCGCCGCTTGCCGCACCTCCGCTACGGCTCGGGTCTGGTCACCACTCAAGTGGCTGTCGAGCATGAACATGTAATCGCTCATGCTGGGTTGGCTCCCGGTTTGCGCACTGCTCCAGAGGCTTTCGCCTCCAAGTTCTTTGCCCGTGGATGGTGCTGATCAACGGTCTCTTTCAGGTGAGATCGCATAACGTGTGTGTAGATTTGAGTTGTTCCGATATCAGCGTGGCCCAGCATTGTCTGGACGCTGCGAAGGTCAGCGCCACCCTCCAGCAAGTGTGTTGCGAAGGTGTGTCGTATGACGTGTGGGCTCAGTGACTTGAAAATGCCGGCTTCCTTGCCATGACCGCGCAGCAGCTTCCAGAAACCCTGGCGCGTCATGCGGGTTCCGCGGGCAGTGATAAATAAGAAAGGGGTTACCCGTCCACGGAGCAGCTTGGGCCGTTGCGCAACGCAATAAGCTTCCACGCATTGCAAAGCGCGAGTACCAACCGGGACCAACCGCTGCTTGTTGCCCTTTCCTGTCACCCGAAGAAGACCGGCGGCATCGTCCAGGTCCGAAACCTTCAGTTGAATGAGCTCACTTACGCGCACGCCAGTCGCATATAGGAGTTCGATCATGGCCCGGTCGCGAAGGCCTAGGGCCGTGTCGTCTCCTGGCGCGTCGAG
>CAXTWQ010000099.1:17942-20742 GCA_964248065.1 uncultured Bryobacteraceae bacterium
GTCGAGAAGTTGGTTAACCCGGCTACCGTCAAGGTATTTTGGAAGGGAACTGCCGATTTTAGGGGCCGTTAACAGCTCGGTCGGGTCACTCGACAGGTGTTTTTCATCTACCAGGAAACGAAAAAACCCACGAAGCGTGGCGATGTGACGCGTGATCGTCCGATTCGACAGCTTGGCATTTCGCAAGCTATCTATGTAGCTCCGCAGCACTTCTAAAGTAACCTCCCGAATGGGCGTGGAATGCAAAAAAGCTTCCAGCCTCAGAAGATCCCGCCGGTAGGATTCGAGCGTATTAGAGGACAAACCCCTCTCGGCACGGCAAAAATAGAGGTACGGGTGCGTCAACGAATCGAGATTACAGGCACCCTCCACTCCCGCAATGATACAATAATCACGAAATTGTTTAAAGGGAAGGCAATTCTAGTACATCCTTTTGGCCGGAACCAGCGCTAAACGTGTGATTCTATACCGCTTTGACCGGCAGCCACTTGAGGGTTTCTCAGGAGGCAACCGCTTCAGCTCGGCTGACGAGATCGAATTTATATCGCTGGAAGGTAAGGTGCAAAGGTACCTTTACAGTGAGGTGAAAGCAATTTGCTTTCTCGCTGAAAGCGGACCGGCCACGCTGTTTTCCGAACACAGCATTTACGACCGGCGGCCGAAGCTGCCCGGATTGTGGACGCGGTTCTTCTTTCGCGACGGCGATGTTCTGGACGGGCTCCTCTCGCATAACTTGGCTGAGTGGCCAGAAGCAGGATTTTCAGCAACCCCACCGCACTCCGGGTCCCTGCGCCAGCGAGTTTTTATTCCGCGAGCAGCCATTCTTGGAACTGAATTGCGCGGCATCATCGGCAAGTCAGCACGGACGGCTTCATCTCGCCCGGAAGTAACACGTAATATCGCGAACGAGCAGCTTGGCATCTTTGATCAAAGCGGGCTTGAGGGAGGCGTTTCCCGTCAGACAGTACCCGATCAGGCGACTGACTCCTGAGTTCCTCCTTCAGAACTGCCTGTAGCGTAAGGGGAGGGAACGGCAGTGCTCCTCCGTTCAGGAACAAACCACTGCGCCGGTTCAAACCCGATGTACTTCGTAATTAATAAGGTCGGCGGGGCATCTTCGGCAGCCGTTAAAACTTCCAGCAAATCTCCAGGGCGCAGCCGGTGTCCTCCGCTTTCTAACAGTCTCCAGGCAGCGTAGGGCGTAGCAGCCTCAATCAGCTCTCCCCCTTCGTAGTCCTTCAGTTTCACGATGACCAAGCCCCCGGTATGCGGTTCCCAGCGGAACGTCTCGGCCGGCATGTCCTTTATACGGTGAACCCGATAACTGAACATTTGCCCACAGTGTAGCGGACCGACCCTGCTCCATGGCCCAGTAGTATTCCCGCGGGTCTGGGACAATATGGTCGGGAGCCTCTGTAGTTACCGATCGGATGAGGAAGTATTGGCTTATTTTACTTGTGCCAGTTTTGCTGGTTTTGTGGTGGGCGATCGGACGTGGTCAATCTGTACCGGAAGTTCATGTTTCGGGCGTAACGCGCGGACGAATTGAGAGTAGCGTTCCGACGAACGGAAAAGTGGAGCCCGTGCAGTGGGCGGCAGCAGGCGCGGAGATGGCAGGAGTCGTGCAGTCCGTTCACATCGCCCGAGGCGATCAGGTAAAAGCAGGCCAGCCGCTGGTTTCGCTCGACCTCACCGCAGCCCAGGCTGAATTGGCCGCTGCACTGGCCAAGGAAAAAGAAGCGCAAGTGGAAGCGCAGACTTTGGGCGCGGGTGGCAAGCCAGCTACGCTCTCCACGGTGAGCAGCTCTATTTCGGCTGCGCAAAACGCCGTAGACGTGGCGCAACGCAACTATGATTCATACCTGCGGATGCAAGCACAAAACGCAGCGACTAAGTTTCAGGTAATGGAAGCGCAGGACATGTTGCAGCGTGCCAAGCTCCAACTCGCTGCCGCACAAGGCCAGAAAACCACGCTGGTGACAACAAACGATATCTCTGTTGCAAAAGCCCGCTATCAGGATGCGCAAGCCGCGGTGGCTTCGGCTCGGCACCGTTTGGAACTAGGCGTAATCAGAGCCCCCATGACCGGCATGGTCTACCAATTTGACACAAAGGTGGGAACGTACCTGCAGCCAGGTCAACTGGTTGCAACGGTCGGCAATCTGGATCAGGTGAAAGTCCTAGTGTATGTGGACGAACCGGATCTGGGCCGGGTGGCAAAGCAGAATAAAGTTGTTATCACTTGGGACGCGCGACCGGGCCAGAAGTGGAACGGCGTTGTAGATAAGTTACCCACGCAGGTTGTAGCGCTGGGAACACGCACAGTGGGAGAGGTTTCTACCGTGGTAGATAACGCGGACCATGACCTTCTGCCGGGAGTTACTGTGAACGCGACCATCATTTCCAGTACGGCAGATAACACGGTGCTGATGTCAAAGGCAGGCCTTCGTTACCTAAATGGAGTTGCTGGCGCATACAAGCTTGCTGGTGACCGGATTATCTGGACACCGGTAAAGGTCGGCATTAGCGACGTGAACAGTGTGCAGTTGCTGTCAGGTTTGAATCCGGGCGACAAAGTCTTAGACCGGGTGGTCGAACCTACGGATGCGGAGATCCGTAACCAGATGCGCGTAAGGGCAATAAGTGACTAGCTGGAAGGATTCAGATGGCGACGCAATCAGTACCGAATAGTGAATCAATCGATACCAGTCGGTTTGAATGTATTGACGGCCGGTTGAGTTATCGGTAGACCGCAGTGCAGGCAAGAGTGACTGGATGACTCCGGACTTCGCGGTTTCAA
>CAXTWQ010000100.1:0-10227 GCA_964248065.1 uncultured Bryobacteraceae bacterium
CTCGTCAGCACGAGGAACGGGCACCGATTGCGAGCAGCATTCTCACAAGTTCCGTCTTGAATGAAGCCAAGCTTTTCGAGCACACGCTTAGAGCGCCTGTTCTCTTGTCGCGGGTACGTCACCAGGCGGTCCGATTCAATCGTCCCGAGAGCGTAGTCAATCGCGGCAGAGCCAGCCTCCGTCCCATAGCCTTTCTTCCATTGGGCTGGCGCAAGCTGATACCCAATTTGAAAACTTTCTGTCATATTCGTTCTCCTCCGAGTTTGCCGATATTTACATACCCGCACATAACTCACTGGTGTACGATCCCCTTCCCACCTCCAGCAGCCATTTGTAGAAGATCCGATAGAGCGATGCAAACTCGATATCACAAAGTGCCAATGGTGGAGCGGCTTGGAGGGTCAACGATCTAAAGTGAACGGAGCGCATCACTTTTGCATCAGTGTCGAGAGCGACCAGAAAGTTGCGGTCTCCTCCTTCCAGCCTTCGCAAGGTGAGCCGGTCCGTCTGGGGTGTGGAGAAAAGACAATCTCCTTTGGCAATCCGGTAAAGGGCGATCTCGTTTACTTTGCATGTCTCGTTCACCTCTGTCGACACTCTTGCTCCACCCTGTACATTTCTCTTTCTCCTCTCGTTGAGTCTTCAGTTCTGCTCTCGTTTTACAAACAAAAAACAAGCACGGATTTCCGAAGCAGTTTGCCTGCTTCGCTACCGTGCTTGTTTCTTGGAAATGGGCGACCCTCCTGGCTTGCCGCTAGTGACCAGGGAGAGAAGGAGACACGGCGTCCCGAGCCTCCTGCATATCTGCCCAGGTCAGGGGAGGGAGTGTAGCAGTTGCATTGTCCCTCATGGCTCGTTTGGCCGCGTTTCGTTTCGCACGGCCGATCACTCCTTTGATATCGCTGATCGAGAGACCCTGGAGGACCGTACGGCTGACCTCCCTTTCATCGAACTCGATCACCGTTCCGGCCAGCATGAGTTGCAGGATGCGGTAACGACTCTCTTCCCCGGGCAGCGGAATCGACAGATGCTCGGAGAAGCGATCGCCATTTCGGATCGCCGGGTCGATATCGTGAAAGTGATTGGTGGCTGCGATCAAGAAGACCCGGTGTTCCGGCCGGAGAGCACTGATCTCCAGAAGGAACTGCTCCACAAAGGTGCGGGCCTGTTCGGAGATGAAGCCCGATGCCCGATTGGGAGTGATACCGTCGATCTCGTCAAAGAAGAGAAGGGACGGAGAATGCTGGATCGCGCGGGCAAAGATCCGCGAGAGCCGCTTGGGGTCAAACTGTAGGTCAGAAGGCGTGACCGCGTAGAAACTGCGATGAACACAGCTAGCAATCAGCCTAGCGATCGTTGTCTTCCCCGTCCCGGTTGGGCCCAAGAGCAGGAGCCCGTTGGGGATGGGCAACTCGGGAAACTCTCCGTTCAGTTGCTTGATCAGGAGTTTGATCTCGCCTTCGGTCCCAGGTTCGAGACAAACATCGGTCCAGTGGACCGCGTGGACCGGATCTCGATCCTGACCGCCACCAGCGGCAAGGGCTGCTGTCATGTCCGATAAACCGACCTTGCGCCTTTCTTTGGCGGCCATGGCCGTCGCCCGATTCACCAGATCCTGCAAACGCCGGGCGGAGTAGCCTGGCGTCTGACAAGCCAGCTCGGCCAGCGGAAAATGTTCGGACGGTTTGGACTGGAGAAGCGACCGCAGGATGGCTTCTCTGCCCTGCTGATCCGGATGGTCTACTCGTAGATGCAGATCGAAGCGCCCACGTAGCGCTTCGTCCAGAGCATCGTAGCGATTGGTAGCCGCACACAGCACCAATCCGGGAAGCGGGCGGCATTGGGTGACCAGACGCATTAACTCCAACACGACACCGTTGAACTCACGTCCGGCACCGCCTCCATCCTGGCTGCCTGATTGACGTTCGCTTCCTAGATCGTCAATTTCGTCGATAAACAGGACACAGGGTCTCTGAGCCAACGCCCGCGCAAAAGCAGTTCGCAATCCCTCCCCGGTTTCCCCAATTAAACCTCCTTTCAGTGAAGAGCAGTAAATGAATTGCAGATCGAGGCCAAACTCGCCGGCAATGGCGTCGGCCAGCTTGGTCTTGCCGGTTCCGGAAGGGCCATGCAGCAAAATGCCATTTCGAACGATGCCGTAGCCCTGATAGCGCTCCGGATGGAGGCGAGTCTCTACGAGCTCGCGGATCTCCTTCTTGAGATCATCACGGCCACCAATGTCCGCGAACGTGACCCTTCTCTGGGCAGGCACTCCCGTTTGCCGGGGAGAAGAGGTCACGGGGGAGGAAGGAGAGACTGGCACCGGTTGCCGCGAATGCCAGCAACGCAGAACAACGATGAGACAAACAGTTGTGCCACCGAGCGTGAAAAGCCCGTAGCTTGAGACTCCATAGGAAATCCCGAACCAGCCAGAGATCAGCCAAAACAGGCCCGTGTTCAACAAGGCGTACCAGGCACAGAGGGACATTACAGGAACGGCTAACAGAGTGAACGTTTGTAAACGCTGATGCTTCCGGACAAAGGCGCCGGATGAAAGAAGGTGCAGGCCCAGGGCCACCCCCAGCCAGAGAGGAGGGTAGCTTCCTAAGCCCTCCAACTTGAACCAATCCTGGACGCCGCTTCGCCAACGCTGAATGAACAAACTCATCATCGAGGAGCCAACAAGGGCAGCCACCATCGCCCATTGCAGCTGTCGGCGCTCTCGCGCATCGTAGGAGCGAATCGTCTCTCGAAGAGAAACCGGTACCAACGTTTCTCCCATCATTAGGAGGCTGCTCCCCGCGGACAACTTTTACTGCAAGCGCCACAGCTGAAGCAATTTCTCCAGCCGCAGCGAACGCATTTCAGGCTACTTCCGTCCCGGCTATCCACTCCGCCGTCTGCACACTTCCAACAATGGTTGGCATACCACTTGGCTTTGCACTTCCGGTTGAGGCATTCGTGTTTTCCACGCTCACTAGAGACGTCAGTGCCCGAACACTCCAGGCAGACATCCCGCAGGAGCTTCTCAAATCGAAGTCCACGACGGTCCGCTCTATACTTTGCGAGAAGCAACGGCAGGGTCGCCTCCCTCCTTGTGTCGACAGCCTTGTGCTTCCTTCCTGTTTGAAGGAACTCATCTAAGTCTGCGGATTCTCCGTTATCGTCGTCGTCAAACGACTCAGAGGAATGGGTGCCGCACAGGGGACAAAACCCGGCATGCGAATCGTCATCGGGGTCAAGATCAGAGCCACAATCAGGGCAACATTCCGAACTCATCTTGCTTACTCCTAGAGACACCGAACCTAAAAACAGGTTCGGTGTATTTTGTTATTCCAACTATAGTTGGTAGACCACTTCGCCCAAATTCTACAGCATTGTTGTAGGTGAGGGCACGTACTCGGGTTCGTTCCAAACGAAACAAAGAGCCCGAACTGTTATGGTTCGGCGAAGAACTCGCCAAACTACGGAAAAGAAAAGACCTGACCCAAGAGAACTTGGCCGAAGCAAGCGGGTACACGCGGAACTACATCAGCCTTCTGGAGGGTGGAGAGCGGAGCCCGAGCCTGACTGCGCTCCTCAAGCTCGCTCTCCCCTTAGGAGTGCGCGCATCCGACATGGTTCGTGAAGTCGAATCTCGAAAAGCCAAAGATCAATAGCTTCGTGAGGGATGGACGGAAACGGGTTCAGACGATTGGTTCATCGACAACAAGTAACGCTGATCTTCCGAGAGGGAAGGGGAACCCAGTCTGTCTTACCCAACTGCGCACGCTCCACCAACTGTCAGGGGAAAAGCCGCTCAGGCCACAACAGCCTTCTTGTGCTTCGAGTTTGGGTGGATGCTAACGTGTACCCACGGCTGAAATGAATCACTGAGCTGTGATTCATTGCTTCTTGCTCTTATCATTCAAACCTGGCCAGAGAAGAGGAGGAGAAGCGAAGGCCAGGGGCTCCCTGCGCTGTTCAGGCAAGTTTGCTGCAAAAGAAGAGTTCTGATCGGATCGATCAGGAGAGGTAGTTCAGTTCAGCGGCGAACCAGAAATCATCTCGATGATCTTTCCCCCTTGCACTTGAAAGATACGGAACTCGGGATGGAGCCGAACCATATAGTCAATAGCTTCTCCAATCCGATGGGAAGCAATGAGGAGCTTTTCCGACTGGCCTTCCACATTGGGCCAGCTCACAAGCTCCCACAGGATTGCCTCGCAGGCTCCACTCCGGCCCACCCGGAAGGAAGACGGCGAGACCTTCTTTGGCATAAACGAATTTCCTTTCTTCGGTAACCTTCTGATCGGTCGTACCGTGGCCGACAGGCGACTACCTCGGTTGTTTCTGTTGGTCTGCCCCGATGGGCAGCTTTGTAGCGTTTGCTGTAGCAATAGCCCCTAGCAGCATCAACAGATGGTTTGTGGTACATTCTTTTCATTGCTTGAATTCAGAATCTAATATTGATTAGCACGATGTTGAGCGATACACTCGATCGTGCCGAATCGTTCCTCTTCCCTTCTGGGTCAAACAACTGCTAGACGCATGGCTGGAGGCGGCCGGAATGACCCAAGGACTTTTGTTCTGTCCTTTGCGGAAGAACGGCACACCTAAAACGGGAAAGGCGTTGAGTGACGACGCGGTCTATTCCCTTGTCAAAGGAGTCGGCTCTGCCATTGGAAAGCCGGATCTAACACCGAACGATCTCCGTCAGACGTGCGCCCAGCTCTGCAGACAAGCCGGAGGCGATCTAGAGCAGATTCAGTTCTTGCTGGGGCACGCGAACGTGCAGACAACGCCCCGCTTTCTCGACACCAGCCAGGACGTAGGGCGGGCGGTTAACGATCGGATTAAACTTCAGATCAAGCGCAGACGCTAGATTGTGTTGTTAGCTGGTAAGTTCAGATCATTAGCCGACCATCCTCGCTAAAGATGGTTGTGTGTGAAGAGTTCCTACGCTGATCAAGGCCCATCTCTACAGTGCCTCGACGAGTTGCCAGGATGTGCTGTCACGTCAGTGCTTCTTCTTATGGCTTTGTAACGTTATTGAAGTGACGAGCTGAAGCAGCAGTAACTCCCTGAGATGATTTTCGGTTTAGGGCGACCCTTGGGAGAAAGTCAATACCTCCTTCCAATATAAAGGGGTATGACCCGCAACCAAATGGCTTTTCGCGAACTCTCACCTTTGCAGTGTCATTGAGCTAGCAAGGTAAGCTTACGGACCCGGCAAGTTTTTCGACATAATTTACGCCAAAACACTGGATTTCGAGCCGTCTTAAACCGACTAACGAAGCGACAGTCCGTACGTGAGTGTGATACGGGCGAGTTTCTGTCTTGGCTTTCGAATTGTCAGATGACGCCGTACATACCCGTGCTGGATCGAAAGCAACAAACAAAAGGCTTCTACACGCAGTATGAGTTTACTCACGTCCCGGAAAAAAACGCCTATCGCTGTCCAGCCGGCGAATTGCTTCACTATCCAGGGATGAGTCGAGGCTCGCAGCGTTTTGTGTTCAGCGCTAAGCCGTCGCAATGCAGAGATTGCTCTCACAAGTCAGCGTGCACACCCGCGCCTCAACGCACTCTGAAGATCAACTGGTACCAGGATGTGCGCGAGCATGTCAGAAAGATCAGTCAAACGCCGGAGTTTGGTATGGTACGACGGGCCCGCAACAAGATTGAGGCGCTCTTCTCGGAACTGCGCAACCAAATTCACCTTCGTAAGTTGCGGTTGCGCGGTCTACCAAGAGCAGGCGAGCAGTTCCTACTAGCGCAACGGTTCAAAACATCAAACGACTGGTCCGGTACATAAACCAAAGCAAAGAGCCGGAAGCAGCGATAAATGATCACCTTGGTCGAGTTGGCGCTAAGAGTTTTTCAACAGCATCAAAGGTTTATGCAACCGGATAGATCCTCGGTGCTTCCTCCCTGCTGCGTACATATGATCAATCTACGCCAAGGGCCCACATCTACGATTTGCGCGTTATACGTCCAAGTGGATCCATCTCTCCGAACGCTCGCTAAGACTTCAATCAAAAAGCCCAACTACTAAATACCGAATTGGCAGGCGGTGATCAGCAAGTTCCTGTAAGCGCAGGTTACCTGAGCGTTGCTACTGAAAAGCACGGGCCGGTTCGCCTGTGATTAGGAGTGAGATCACTGATGCTCCTCAACAGCTTTGGGGGCCTGGTCACTTTCCGCGAGCTCTTCCATGAGATGTCGCATCAAGGGTCTTGTAACCTGCGGGCTAATCCAGAGATAGGCGTCGAAGCTGCGTTCCGGATGATCGGATAATACATGAGCGATCATTGTCACGCGACTGATATCGGTTTCTTCTGCGCCGTCTTGATGACTGAAGATGGGGTCTCTCACCATGAAAGAGCCGCGGACGGTGGTCTCGTGCGCGTCCGTCAAACGGATCTCGTATTTTCCTGTAGTCAGTCTGATGGGTGCGCGTTTGACAATCAAGTGTTGGTTAATCAGGGATTCGTCCAGAACCACTTGCTGGGATGGAGAAAATAACGTGAGGTGAAAAGGCGCCACGCCTCCCTTCCACGAAAGCGCAAAGCTTCGCAGGCCCTCGCCTACGGTTGCAGTACCTACGCGAAGACTGTACATGTCCAACGATAATAAGGCGCTCGGACCGCGTGATGACACCGTGTGCGAGTTGCCGTCCTGCGCTCGTAAAAGCTTTCGCGATAGTGCGCTCCATGCGTCGGAGTACCAGGGCAGGGGTGCTCCCGGATTAACGCATAGCGGAGCATCTATTCTTTGATAGCGAGTTGAGGTATCTGAAGCATCTTGTATCTGCACAAATGAGCTCTGCCCGAGAATTTCGAGACGGTCTCCCGGATCAAGTCGCAAGTAGAGACCGAATGGTATGATTTGGCCAGTCCTGATCAAGTGGTAGTCACTTGCAGGTGTTTTGAAGTCGAAGATGACGCCGGGTGGAATGGCATTACAGCGAGTTTGCGCAGAGACTGACGACGGGCCGAAGACCTGTAATATCAAAAATAAGCCTATCTTAGGAGTAGTCATGGAAGATGTCTCTGAGCGGTTTTTGCTCTTCGTTTCCGCCAACGCGGTGCAAGCCAGGCAAGAATAGAACCTTTCTCCGTCGGGGAGCGGATAAGGATCGTGTTCGCGCTCTGCAACGGGATAAGCCAGAGCACTCCGGTGGAAAAACCCACGGCACAAAAAATTAAAAGCAACAATACGGGAACGGCCTGCGAGAACAAAGTCCTGATGATTCCTTGCTGCCGCTCCGGAGTTATCGGCAGAACAACGTAGTTGAGAAATGCCAATAGCGACGCTACCAGAACAACGACCAAAAGCTCGTGCCAATAAGAGGGCGGCTTCTCAGGCCCGTACAACAGCCAAGCTCGAATTGCATTCGCGAGGACTAAGCTCCCTGGCATCTCGCCGAGAGCGGTCTGGTGTAAGTCGCCACGATCAGGCGCGCTGGAGCCAAGGATGACGATGTTCTTGTCGAAAGCAGAAGGTGCAATTGACAGGTCTGATTCTCGTCCTTTAAGAAACCGTTCCACGGGTATTGACTGGAGCAGAGATCCGCTGTTACGCCAGCGTAGCGTGTAGCGTATGGTTTGCTGTTTCTCGCCTAGCACCAAGGGGGGGTTAGTTGCAAAACAGCTTGTTTCTTCGGGAACAGTTTCCGGGCAAGCTAACCGCGGGTGTTCGAAGGCGGAAGTGAGAAGATCTTTCGCGGCCGATTCGCTGTTAGTCTTCTGTAAGAGTAGGGCGGCCAGTGCGGCCGACGGTACTTGCTCGGTTGTCGCCCCGTCGAGGCCAACAGTGCCGCTGACCTTATAGAGTAAATGGCGTTCGATGGCCTGTGCGCTGGGAACGGTAACCAAGCTGAACCATGCAATAGTCGGTGATCCTGTCACCAGTGTTGACAGCGGTGTCATTCGAAAGTGCGGCGAATGACCGGGAAATCCACTGAGCAATTCGCGCTCTAGAAAAACGGGGACACCATGTGCTTGAAGTGTGAGCAGTGCGTGTTGCAACTGGTCGAGTTGACCGCCCGGCGGGAGATAAGTGAGGTCTATATCTATGAAGATGGCCCATGCCCGTGACGCTGACTTTGCGAGTTGCTCGAGTGTGGCAGTGATTAGCGGGGCCGGTATTAGCGGGGGATCGCCTTGCTCCGAAAGGGTGTGTTCATCGAAGTCGATGAAAAGAACTCTTCTCTCATTGTTGAGGTCAATTTTTTGACGATTAGACTGGAAGGCGAACATCTCGTCTTGTGCCTGTTCGGCGGCATTACTCCAGGCGAGGTATTTGCCGAAGAAGAAAAAGACGGTGTAGACCGTGCAAGCGAGGACGACCGGCGGAAGACATCCCCAAATGGCAGATCGAACCGAGGATGGCAAGCGGCTAACGAAGCGATACCGAACGTTCGCAAGCGAGAACATGCCCAAAGAATACTTCAGCGACACCTTCCAGAAATGCTTTTCATGGATAGGTCACCAGCAAACCAACAAGTATCATGATTGCTGCTGAGGATTAGGAATGATTGCATTGCCTCGCTTAGCTTGGATGTTTCACTTGCTACCTCTGTTAACCGGGGCGTTGTGGCTGCTGCCCTCATGTTGCGTTGCGCAGGTCTCACTTGACGACGTGGCTGGACAATGGCGCGGCGGTTACGTCGTTGACAACGAGGTGCAGAGTAACAACTGCATCGCCATCGAATGGGTCGAGCAGGTCGTGGGTTTTGCGCCGGTCCCAACCCGACCGCTGGAGTTGAGAGGCCTTTGGGAGCGCACGGCACGGTGGGTATGGGTTGATCCAGAATTGGCTAGGCAAGCAGCTTGCCGCTGGTCCGGTGATGCTGACTTTCAAGCGACAACGACCGCCTTTGGCAGGCAAGCTATCACTGCGCGGTTGACGCCTGCATCCGGGAAGGTTGCTGTGCATCTCCGGTTCCTCGACTGCGCCGGTCCGCTATGCCAACATTTGCTTCAGCAGTCCGGAATGCAAGGGGCGGACGGTAGTTCTGCAGACCATGGACAAGACTTCGAATTGCGTTACTCTGGGCAGCGACTTCTAACGGGCGCTAGCGACGGCGCACGACCGGTAGAACTGCATAGAACCGCCGACGAGGCTGAGGACATTGGGCGGTTGGAAGAGTTGACAGCTTCATGGCGTAAGGCTATATTTGCAGGGGACTTCGCGGCCGTACGCGCCAACCTGGTTCCCGGGTCTACGTCGTTGTCCGACCGCATGCTGACCCGCCTGCAAAGCGATATGGCGAGCGAAACTGCGATCTTCAGCGATTCTCACGTGATGACATTCGATCCGATACCAAGGACTGGAGACCGGAGGATTATCGCTATCCTTTCGTCCCTGATTGGAAGGAAAGACGACAGCACATTCTATGAGTTTGTTTTTCTAGAGTGGCAGGATCGGTCATGGAAATTATTGGGGTGGCTGCACGAATGATCGCCGCACAACGACACGCCGTTCGCCGTGCAGCTGCCATTCTTGCTTGCTCCTGCATATTTCTTGTTACCGCCGTGCGAGCCCAGAATACGGACCTGCTGCAGATGCACAATGGAGCGCGTCAGTTGCAACAACTGACTACACAGGGTCGCTACGAGGATGTGGTTCGGTTGGCGTCCTCTTTGCTAAGTAACGCTTCCAGATATCCTGCGGATCAACCCCATGTGTTGGATTACAGAATAGAGTTGGCCCTCGCTTTAAAGCTGCTGATGAGATTTTCCGAGGCTGAGGCGCAGTATCGCGAGATAATCCGTGTCTCCAGTAGACGGGAGCCGTCGCTGATCCTGAGCAGAGCCTACTACGATCTTTCAGGCATAGCTTTCGCGGATGGACGCACCTTCGAGGCCAAGCAGTATGCTGACCTGGCACTCAGGATTCAGCTTGTTCTTCCCAGGAATGACTTACTCATTGCTGGGGACCTTCTTCAACTTGCCACGTGTGCCACGCCAACTTCGGCCGACGTGATCGGCCGCATCAACTGGCTCCTTGAAGCCAAGACGCTATACAGCAAAAATTTGAACGAGTTGGCACGCAGTCAACTGGTGAACGTGCTTCACCAACTCGCGACGATCTACAGCAACGTCGGTGATGGCACGAGACTACAGTCTGCGTTTCGAGAGCTGGAAAGATTGGTGTCCACTCCAGCCGAGGTTACGGAACTAAAGCTGCAAGAGGGAATTTATCAAAGAGACAGGCTCATAGAGCAGGGACGATTCGCGG
>CAXTWQ010000100.1:10237-19673 GCA_964248065.1 uncultured Bryobacteraceae bacterium
GAAGCAGAGCGGCTGCATGAATCCTTGCGCTTGATGCCCGGCGCCCAACCTCCGTCCCGCGGACTGTTCGCTCGCGCATCAGACAGTCTCGCAGAAGCCGACGTTTATTTTCGGATGCAGGACTACAACATGGCGCTGGCCGCCTTTCGACAAGGCAACGAGCAGTTTCGAGAGCTGTACCGTATCCAGATGCATACGCTCACAGAAGAGGAAAGAAATCAAGTGGGAATCCGCTTGAAGTCGCAAGCGGCCGAATTCCTTAGCTTCTGCATTGTCTATCGTCGTCAGAACCCTGAATTGCTCAAAGAAGCCTATGAGATGCTCTTGTGGCAGAAGGTCCTGGTTTCCGCGAGCCTGCGCGCGGATAGAGGTCGGAGTGTGGATGAAGGTTCGAGACCCGGGCGCTCAACCTCCGCGGCGGATTATCCTCCGCTGCCCACCGTAGCCGCACTCCGTTCGGCTTTGCCGGAACAAGACGCTGCAGTTGAGATCGCAAACTTTATCGAGAGGGATGAAAACGGGGCGCTAAACCGCACCGCATATGCCGCGCTCGCGATGCTACCGGGACGCGAGCATGCCATCACGATGATCGATCTGGGCGATCAGCCAACGCTGCTTCGCGAACAGGTGCAAATGCAGGCTGTGCTCCTATCAAAGGATCCGCAACCGGCGCGTCCCGTCTACTCGTCGGCCACGTGGGTACGCATGGAAGGGGCGCTAAAGGGAGCGCGCCGAATTTATATGGCAACGGCGGGTACGCTGGATTCAACGGCCTTCTATGCGTGGAGGCACTCCGACGGCAGATATCTCCTTGACCACGATGAGATCGACATCCGGCCGGTGTTCAGTACGGGAGAACTGGCTTTGCCTCCAAGAGCTCCCGAACAGCGAGACGCACTGCTGATCGGCAATCCCGACTTCGGCAGGGCGCAGTCGGACCCGATGAGGACGACGCCAGCGGCTACAGACAATAACGGCCTGGAGACTGCTGAGATGCGATCAGCTGTTGGCGGCCATCTTGATGACCTTTCACAGACCCATACGGAACTGGTGTCGATCAATCGTGAGCTGACGGAACATCATTACCACGTGAGAGGCCTCTTGGAACGACAGGCGGCGACTACAGCTTCGTTGCTAGAGGCAAGACATCCAGCCGTACTCCACATTGCTACACACGGCTTTTTCCTACCCTTAGATGAGACCGATGAGATAACTGCCCTCGGTCTGCGACAATCGCTGAAACGGTCGGGGCTGTTTCTCGCAAATGCAAACCAATCACTGAAGACATCATTTGCCAAGGAAGGAAACCAGCCCGGGATTGTGACGTCTCTAGAGGTATCGGGAATGGATCTGGGTGGTACAGACCTGGTCGTCTTAAGTGCTTGCCAGACTGGTCTAGGTCAACACGGTGAATCGGGTGAAGAATTGGGTCTGCGTAGTTCCTTTCACATCGCTGGAGCTCAGCACCTCTTAGCGAGTCTTTGGGAGGTCGATGATGTGGCCACTGCCGAGATGATGCAAGCCTTCTATCGGAACTGGCTAAACGGAAAAGATGAATACGAATCCTTGCGAGCAGCGGCTCAGCAGGTGCGCGCAACCCATCCACAGCCCTATTTCTGGGCATCCTTCGTCTTGTATGGCCCTTAAACGTTGTGGATAGGAACGCAGGAATATTTGCGTTGTCGAGACCGCAGGTAAATCGATTCGGAATAGACGAGACCCGCTTGGAGCTTGTATCTCTCATGTGGCTGAACAAACGGTGTGTGCTTATGGCTTTGCTTTTACTCGGAATATTTGCCCAACCCACTGCCACCCTGCTAGCCCAAAATCGGAACGGGTCGTGGGTAACAGGCGCCCGCGCGGACGCTTTCTGGGACCAGCTTGCTCGGAGTCCATACACGCAAAACGGTTCTCAGGGGTTGATTGTGTATATGCTCAGCTACAGCGCGTGCGGTAACTGCATCGCCTTTCTTCGTGACTTCTGGGAATCGCACAAAACCCGCATGCAATTGCGAGAAATTTTCGTTCCGATCAATCAACCCAGGCTCCTCGATGAAGCTGCCGACATGGCGTTGACGAGGGATCCGGTCCGTGCTGATGCCTACTATCACCGGGTATTAGTGGCTCCGAAAGTAAATAGCTCGGCGGAAAGGAAGGCCGCCTTGGATGAAGCGGTCACTTTCACCACACGTGCAAACGCGTTCTTCGCCAGTCTCGGCCACATTCAGGATGGCTATCCGACGTTTCTGATGCGCATGCGGGTGGGCGGCGAAGGCAGGCTGATCGTTGTGTCTGGGTATGGTCCCGACTTCAAGCGGGATCTCGATCGCTGGGTGGCGGCTGCGGCTAAGAGTGACGCTGCCAATCGTTGACCAACCTTTAACGACCATAGGGCAAGCGTTCTCGGGTTGTTCCTCATCAGAGCCCATCGCAGCTGAAATCCACGTGGCTGGTTAGTCGCTAGGCTTGATCGGAAACGCGTCGGAGTAGGATGCTGAGGAGCGGACGCCAATCGAGCCGAGGCGTTTTCGATAAGCAGACTTGACGGAAGGCGCTGGTGTTTGCGGCGGGCGCGGCCTATGGAGAAAGAAGCCTGTTTGGTGCTCGTAAGTACAGGGGGAAGAATGCCGCTGACCGTTTTCGAAGCTGAGGAGTAGAGATCTGCCGATAGCGGACTGCAAAATCGACAGGTCGAGGGGATACGAAACGTTCTTCTAAGCATGTGCTGACACACGAGTGCGAAGGCGTGCTGGCAGCACGTCGAGAGCCGCAACTGAGTGTCGGTCTTACGAAGAGTCGAAAGGTCTGCATTGGGAAGAGACTTCTTGTGCTGTCAGCAGCGTAGAGACGGTCATGGCGGAGCCGCAACGCGGGCAGCGCCATGTGGAAGCGGATTGTGATGGTGGCTGCGTTGATGGGATCGGCTCAGGAGTCACACTGAGGAGCTGCCGACAAAGCGAGAGCCGTTCTGTTCGAAAGCGGTTAGCCAGGAAGCCGAAGTGTCGAATACGAACAAACCCCTTCGGCAACACGTGGAGGAAAAAGCGGCGCAAGAACTCGACCGAGTCAAGCGTCATGACGCGCGACTTGTTGCCATGTGCATAGTCACGCCAGCGAAAGCTGACGCGCTCTCCATCGAAGGCCAACAACCGATGATTCGAGATGGCGACGCGGTGAGTATAGCGGCCGAGATAGCGCAGCACTTGCAGCGGGCCGGCGAAGGCAGGCTTAGCGTAGACCACCCAGTCCTGACGCCGCAAACGGCCCACCAACTTGGCAAACTGCTTGGACTCTCTGAATACACCCGCAGGTCCAGCGTGGCCCAGTTTTTTACGCCGATAGAGACGTTCAGTCCAGCGATGAACTTGCCGCGGAAGAGGCGCCGTAAAGCCTTGACAGGCAGAAAGAATCGATAGCGGGAACTGATCCACTGTTGATGATCTAGCGAGAGCCCTCCGGCCGGGACCACGCAGTGTATATGAGGATGGAGCAATAGGTTCTGACCCCACGTGTGCAGAATGGCGATCATGCCGATCTCAGCGCCGAGTCGTTCGGGGTTCGCTGCCATCTCTAGGGCTGACGCAGAACTCGCCGTGAACAACAGATTCACTTGGGTTTTCGAGTGCGAATACATTCAGTTCGTGTGGAACGCTGAAGACGACATGAAAGTAGTTGGTCGGCAACACTTCCCATTCTCGAGCAGCAAGCCAGCGTTGGCGCGCTTGTGCCTGGCACTTAGGGCAATGCCGGTTACGGCAGGAGTTGTAAGAGATGGCCTGATGGCCGCAATCCGAACAAGCATCAAGATGTCCGCCCAGCGCTGCTGTACGGCAGTTTTGGATCGCGCGAAACACCTTCAGCTTCTGATAGCCGAAACTCGACTGGTACTTGCTGAGGAAGCGACTGCCCTGTGCGCGGAGAATGTCGGCCACCTCCACCACCGGTTGGCTCATTCTTTCTTGCGGTGATACTCGCGGCTCGTTTCTTTCACGCTGGAAATAGACAGTTGGTCCAGCGGATTCGCCAGGGCATGGAGATGCCGTTGTGACAGGTGAAGATACTGAGCGGTTGTCTCCAAGTCTCCATGGCCGAGCAGCATCTGAATGGTGCGCAGATCAGTCCCTGCTTCGAGTAAATGGGTGGCCCAACTATGTCGCAGCGTGTGCGGCGTCACGCGTTTTCGAAGGCCAGCATGTCGGGCAGCTTCTGTGCAGGCGTACCAAACGCTCTTATCCGACATGGGCTGGTCTTTGCCACGCTGACCGCTGTCACTGGGGAACAGATAGGTTCCTGGCTTCTTCCAGCGCCAATACTCACGTAGCGTTTCTAAGAGTGCTGGGCTGAGTGGAAAGTCGCGGTCGTTTCCGCCCTTGCCGCATTCCACTCGGATGATCATCCGCCGGCTATCGACATCGGCGACTTTCAACCGGGCGACTTCGGCTCTTCGCATTCCTGTGCCGTAGAGAATCATGAGAACTGTGCGCTGCTGTAGGTTGCCGGCCGCATCAATCAGTTGGCTTACTTCGTCAAGACTCAGCACAGTCGGCAGCCGCTGCTGCTTCTTCGGATAGGGCAGGTCTTGCCGGAACTCGTGGCGCTTCAGTGTTCGAATGAAAAAGAACCGTAGCGCAGAGACACGAGCTATCACGGTCCCTACGGCCAGCTTACGATTCTTCAGCAGATAGGCTTGATACCGCCGAAGTTCGTCTGGTCCGAGTTGATCCGGCGGCTTTCCAAAGTGTTTTGCGAATGCTGCAACTGTGCTGAGATACCCGCGGGCTGTGCTATCGGAGTAATTACGACGCTGGAGTTCCTCAAGCATCATTTTGCGTAAATGGGTCACAAAGAAACCCTCCTTGTGACCCGTTACTCTATCGTTCTCTCACTACTGCTCATCGCCACCGCGTAGCGCCCGCCGCCCAGCGGCTTTGTTCTAGTCGGCAAGTCGGACAAGTGATCCGGTTGATTAATTGTAAGAAAAGTTGCGCAGCGTTTACTAATACTCACAGCGTCATTGCCCAAACGAGCGATGCTGTTGAAAAACTCACCTCAGGATGAGCGCGTGACCTTGCCCGAAAAATCGGCGCGATTAGACGCGCTATAAGCGATCGACAGCCGGTGGGTAGACATTTCTGATCCCCCTAATTGGCGATTTGCAGCGAAGGCGAGTTTTTCAACAGCATCGAGCGGTTTCGCAATAAAGCCGCAGCCTCTCAATTTACTGGGGTTTAAGCGTTGCAAGAATCTATTGCGTTACATTCCGGGTAGGGCGGTCGGTTTATGGTCATCAAGATGCGGACGTGCCGTCGTGATTCGCTGCTCGAAGCTGTCCATCGCTTTAACCGATCCAGCCGGCTTGTTTCATAGAGGCAAGCGGCCCGCCACGAACTCCGACAGCATTCAGTAATATAAGTACAAACCCGTTCCGCCTTTCGGGGAATGTCGCCTTCGGAGTGCCGTTGTGTCTTCTCCTGTCGTTAGGAGGAAATATCATTACTGCCAAACCGCTTCGCTGTGACCGTCCCGCCGAGGTCGACCACGCCCCTCTCTATGAACTAATGGTTCTGGAGGTCACGGATTTTTGCTGTTTTTCTCATGGACCCGGATGGGTGCCTAGTGAGCTGGAATCCGGGTGTGGAACGCCTCTTGGGCTATACGGAAGCCGAATGGCTGGGACAACCAGCTCACATCATCTTCACCCCAGAGGATCATGCGGCCCGGAAACCTGAAGGAGAGATGAGCACGGCCGCCCGCGATGGCCGCGCCCCGGATGTCCGCTGGCACCAAAAGAAAGACGGCAGCCGCGTGTTTGTGGACGGTACGATGGTGGCGCTGCGAGATGGCGAGGGAACACTTCTCGGCTTCTCGAAGGTGATGTGCGATGTTACTGCGCGTCAACAGGAGAGGAAGCCTTGCGGGCGAGTGAGCAGCGCCTGAAAGAACTTGTAGAGTGCCAGCTCTGAGATCTTGTACCGGATGAGTGCCGATTGGACGGAGATGCGCCAGCTGGGCGATGGAGGGTTCGTGCAAGACACGCAAAGTCCCAACCCAGATTGGTTAACAATCTATATCCACCCCAATGACCAGCCCACCGTGCGGGCAACAATCCAGAAAGCTATCCGGACCAAGAGCGTGTTCGAGCTTGAACATCGAGTACGACGAGTTAATGGAACCCTGGGTTGGACTTGCTCGCGAGCGATTCCGGTGCTCGATTCCGGTGGGGAAATCACCGAATGGTTTGGAGCAGCCAATGACATCACGGCGCGCAAGACGGCGGAGGTCGAGCGTGAGCATCTCTTGCGGGAGCTCGCACGCTCAAACGAGGATCTATCGCAGTTTGCCCGGATTGCCAGTCACGATTTGCGAGCGCCCATCGGCACCGTTACCCGGTTTTTCGCAGCTTCTCTTGAAGCGGTACCAAGGGAAAGTTTTGGATGCGAGTGCGGAAGAGTACCTGAACCTAGTTATCAGTAACGCTCAACAGATGGCGGCGCTCACTTCAGGTCTGCTTCGCTACGCCGAGCTGTCGTCTACACCACTGCCGCCTGTTGAGCTCATTAGCGTCCGGGACGTAATTGAAAAGGCGGTCGCAATACTTGCAGGGCGCGGTAGAGGAGAGCGCAGCTGTGGTCCGCTACGATGCCCTACCGCAGGTCAGACTGGCACCGATGCTACTCGGATAGATTTTTCAAAATCTGATTGGAAACGCCATCAAGTATCGCAGCCAGGAGAGTCCACAGATTCACATCGGGGCCCAGGAGCGAGGAGACGAGTATCTGTTCTTCGTGAAAGATAACGGTAGCGGCATCGAAAACCAGTACCTAGAGAGTATTTTTATGTCTTTTAAACGCTTGCACGGCTTGGAAATTGAAGGAAGTGGCATGGGGCCTGGCTGTGTGTCAAAAGATTGTCGAACGGGCCGGTGGGCGCATTTGGTTGGAGTCGGAGCCGGGTCAGGGAGCAACGTTCTTTTTCACCCTGCCTAGCTAGCCGGCTTGCGCATAGCTCTCGATAGCCTTCGACAGGAATTTAACTTCTGATCAAGCTAGGGCGTGTTCACACTAGCGTTGCAGAAAGACAGAGTAGCGAGGAACTGAGAACTTGAGGATATGGCAAATACTGCTGCCCCTCGTGACTCGGGTGCGCGCTGCTAGCGCTCTGCAGCTTCGAGGCGACGCAGCAACCTAGGCCTAGCCTGGGTCAGTTGTTAAAGATTTATAACCGCAGCAGATCGGCTGATGCTCAACGCGAGCCGACCGAAGACGTGCTCTGTACGGGGCGCCTCACGTGGCAGCAAGGATGTTAATCATGAGCGCTCAAGCCCGAGATGATCGCAAGGAGCGTCCTCCAAGTCCCTGATCGATGCCGAGATAACGCTCAGTCGTTGTAAGCGAAGCATGTCCGTAGGAGAGTTGGATCTGCTCAATTCTTGCTCCGCCCTTGTGAGCTAATTTTTCGTAGGTCCGCCGCAGATCGTGCGCCTGGAAGGCCAGGCCGAGCCGCGCGGCATAGCCGAGCACCACGGCATAGATAGCAGAAGCGGTCATGCCCTGCCCTTCGAACCGACCGCCCTTGTTCACCTTGCCTAAGACCGGGCCAACACCGGACACGGGCAACGCGGCGAGCCAGTCGGCAATCGCTTGCTGTGTCCACTCCGGAATCGGCACTATGCGAATCCGCCCACCCTTGCCAACTAGGTCAACCAGACACCAGCGCCCGTCCCGCTGCTGGATCTGCTCACTGCGTAAGCTGGCCAGCTCTTCCCGGCGCACGCCACCCGTTAAGAAGAGACACAGGAGCGCGAAGTCACGCTTGCCTTTGAGAGTCGAACGATCCGGCAGCCCTAACAACTTTCCGCTTGCGCCTTGGTCAGCCAGTTGCCCACTCCTCCACCCAACACGCGAGCCCCTTGACCGAGCGAATCTCGGCGACTTTTCCGGGCGGCAGCAGCCGTTCAGCCGCTGCTTCTTCGGCCAGTTTGCGGACGACCGCCAGGCGCAAGTTGATCGTTCGGGGTGCCAACCTGCGTGCTTCGAGCGCGACCCGATAGCGCTCGACTAAGCTCCGCCCGAACGGTTCTGCCACAGCTTGGGCGCCCCACGAGTCCAGGAATTGTTCGACTCCCATCCGGTAGACTCGTTGGGACGTCCGGCTCGGCACGCTCCGGACCACCAGTTCCACCAGGTGCCGGCGTTTCTCAGCCAGCAGCAACTCTCCCTCGCCGCTCGTCACGGGTGCAAGGAATAACGGGCGTCCGGCGCACTCATGCGACGGACCCGAGCTCCAACTGCCCTTGCGCGGCGGGAGCGTCCGGATGTTGTTCCCGCCACAACTCAATCAACAACAACGGCAAGTAGCGGTCTAGGACTTGCAACCGGTGCACCGTTGCATGACAGGCCGCACAGATCGTGATCAGCCACGGAAGCTCATTGAGACCCGGTTTCCGATGATGCACAATGTGATCGGAGTCAGACAGACCCGGCAGCAGTCGCCGGCACGCTCTAAGACTTGCTCCTTCAGCCCGCCGAAATGAGTTTCCGAGTGGTACGCGGCGTCATAGTACCGGCGGCATAAGCCGGAGCTGCAGAGCTCTTCGCTTCCACATACCAGACACAGGAGAAAACGCTGCCGGGAGCGCGTCCGCCAAGGAACGCGCCGTGTTTGTAGAGCTGCTGGAGCGCTCGCCGTCATTACTCACTGTGCGAGGGTCGCACCGGCTTGGGAAGTGGGAAATCCGATCGTTCGCTTCGGCTCATCGGTTGGAGCTTCAATCAAGTGGTGAAAAGCCTCAAAAACCGTCTGGATCTGCTTGCCTTGTTCGGCCTGCTGCCAGCGCAGGTCCTCCATCTGGCGGGCGAGATCTTCGTGAGTAGCCAGAACCTGACGTAGGCGGACAAAGGTGCGCATGATGGCAATATGGACGTCGATCGCTCGCGGACTGGTCAACACGCCTGAGAGCATGGCCACTCCTTGCTCGGTAAAGACATAGGGCCGATACCGTCGACCCCCTCGCCCTTCGTTTGAGGTGCCAATCTGGTACCTCAAAAGTTATGCTGTTTCCTCGACGGTTAGCTGAAACATAAAGTCAAGGGGAAAGCGGGCCCAGTTCCGCTTCACGGCCCGATTGAGAGCTTCTGTCTCAACCGCATACAAGACAGCCAGATCGGCATCGAGCAGTACTTTGTGACCCCGGATGAGGAGAATCCGACTCTCGATCAAAGGGCCAGGGGTGCCAGGAGAAGACATGGCCGTTACTCTTCCTCTGCGGTGTCAATGAGATACCGGCCCGGGTAGGGACTGGGTTTCAGTTCTAGATGCCAGTGCTCTCCTGCCTCGTGGACGAAGGGATCGGCCCACTGGCGGTCTGACCTTGCCCGGCGAAACTGAGCCACTCTAAACTGGGTTTTCCGAAGCAACAAAGTTGCGGAAGGAAGAC
>CAXTWQ010000101.1:0-18843 GCA_964248065.1 uncultured Bryobacteraceae bacterium
AAGTCCACGACTTCCTCACAGTTGGAGCAGCGGCGCCCTTGCAGCAAGCTGGCATCACGGCTCTAGGTCTGCCGGACGAGTACTTCACGGAGCTCGCCAGGAGCTACGAAGAGAAGCGGGACGAAGCGGTAAGCATGTTGGAGGGAGTTGGCCTGCGAACGTACCTGCCAAAGGGCGCTTATTACGTTATGTGCGATATCTCAGGTTTCGACTTTGCCAGCGATGTCGCCTTTGCGAAGCATCTTGTGGAAGAGATCGGCGTTGCTGCCGTGCCCGGTTCCAGCTTCTTCCGCCACCCGGCCGACGGCGCACACCTCATCCGCTTCTGCTTTGCAAAGCGAAGAGAAACACTCCATGCTGCTGGTGAACGACTGCAAAAGCTTCGTCGCGGGTAGCGGCCGCTTAGAGCCGATTAATCAGACTCGCCACGTAACCCGCGCCAAAACCGTTATCAATATTCACGACAGTCACGTTACTCGAACAGCTGTTCAACATGCCGAGAAGCGCAGCGAGTCCACCGAAACTAGCTCCGTACCCAACGCTGGTCGGAACCGCAATAACAGGGCACGAAACAAGTCCTCCAACGACGCTGGGTAGCGCGCCCTCCATGCCTGCACAGACAATGGCCACACGCGCATTGGCCAATCGATGCCGCTGATCGAGTAAGCGGTGGATGCCCGCGACCCCGACATCGTAGATGGCGTCAACTGTATTGCCCATTACTTCCGCAGTCAGTCGCGCTTCATCCAGCACCGGAAGGTCACTGGTGCCCGCACAGATTGCTGCAATGGTGCCTTTGCCTTTCAGCGAGCGATCACGCCATACTCTGACAACCCCCGAAGCCGGAAAGTACTCTGCCTCGCCATCCAGCTTCTTCACACGCTCAGCCATCTCGGCGCTCGCACGGGTAATCAGCAAGTTAGGTGACTTTGCCAGAAGCGCAGCTGCAATTGCCTCTACCTGCTCCGGCTGTTTGCCTTTTCCCAGGACCACTTCCGGCATGCCTTGACGCAGGGCTCGGTGATGGTCTACTTTGGCAAAACCCAGATCCTCAAAAGGAAGGTCTCGAAGCTCCTTTAGTGCTGAATCAACGGGTGTTTCGCCATCCCGAACGCGTTGGAGAAGGAGCTGCAAATCCTTAGTGTCCATCTCTTAAGCCAAAAGGTACGGTTCGCGCATCTCCTAAAATGGTAGCGTTCCTATGATCCGCTTCTGGCGACGCCTGCGATTGACTCTCGAGATGATCAAGTTCGAGCACTCTGTATTTGCGCTGCCGTTTGCCTTAACCGGTGCGCTTCTGGCATGGAGAGAGAGTGGCTTTGCCGTTGTTGGTCTGGGATGGCGATTCGCGCTGATCATTCTTGCGATGATCGCAGCGCGTTCGGCTGCTATGACTTTCAATCGCATACTCGACGCGTCTATTGATGGCCGGAATAAACGTACAGCCATGCGCGCCTTGCCTGCCGGTCACCTGAGTCTGCGATTTGCCTGGGCGTTTACCGCAGTCAGCATTGCTGTCTTCGAAATAGCTGCGTGGCAACTCGGTCCGCTCTGCCTTTGGCTCTCTCCGATTGCTCTTGCCGTGCTGCTCGGGTATTCCTACAGTAAACGGTTCACAAGCTTTGCGCATCTGTGGCTCGGCCTCGCGCTTGGCATTGCTCCTGCCGCCGCTTGGATCGCTATGCGGGGCTCCCTGGATTCCCGCATCCTGCTTCTAACGGCTGCCGTAATGTTCTGGACCGCTGGCTTTGACATCATCTACGCCTGCCAGGACTTTGCCTTCGATTGTTCCGAAGGGCTCTGCAGCATTCCGCGTCGGCTTGGCATTGCCAACGCTCTTCAAATTGCGCGGCTGCTGCATGTGGCAATGATTGTTTGCCTGGTATCACTTGTCGCCGTCTTTCACTTGCATGCGTTAAGCCTGTCTGGCATCGCCGTAGTAATCGCACTTCTGGTGTACGAACACGGCTTGGTTAAGCCCGGTGATCTCTCTCGAGTGAACGCTGCATTTTTTACGGTCAATGGCTATGTCGGTCTGCTGTTCTTTGCTTTCTGGACAGCTGATATTCTGGTCCACCGCTCGTACCTACTGAAATGATTTCTTCCCCTCTTACCTCATCCGCGCCCGTTATGGAAGACCCGAAGCTTCGCGAGATTCTTCGCAAGGTCGAGGCTCGCGAACGTCTCTCCTACAAAGATGGCGTGAACTTGTACCGTAGCAACGATATTCTTTCGCTCGGTTTCATGGCCAACCTTGTTCGTGAACGTTGGCACGGTGATGTGACCTACTTCAACGTGAACCGTCACATCAATCCCACCGATGTCTGTGTAGCCAGTTGCCGTCTCTGCGCCTTTGGCAAGCAGGCGCGTGACCCTCATTCCTACACGATGTCAATGGAACAGGTTTGGGAAGTCGCGGGTAAGGGCTACGCCGAAGCGGTAACTGAATTTCATATCGTGGGCGGCCTGCACCCGGAGCTAACTCTCGATTGGTATTGCGAAATGATAGCCGGCCTGAAGGAGCGTTATCCCGGCGTACACCTGAAGGCCTTCACAATGGTCGAGATCGCTTACTGGGCCAAGCGCGCCAAACTGTCCATCCGTGAGACTCTGGAACGCTTCAAAGAGGCCGGGGTTGATTCCATGCCGGGTGGCGGTGCGGAGGTGTTCTCCGAGCGAGTTCGCCGCATCATCTGCGATCACAAGATTGATGGCAATGAATGGCTTGAAACGGCCCGCATTGCGCATAACATTGGACTCAAAACCAACTGCACCATGCTCTATGGTCACCTGGAAACGCCCGAAGACCTGGCCGACCATCTTGTACGCTTACGGGAAGTTCAGGATGAGACTAACGGCTTTGTCACCTTCATCCCGCTTGCTTTTCACCCCGCGAACACGGCGCTTTCTCATCTGTCCACCACCAGCGGCTTTGACGATCTGAAACAGATTGCCATCTCGCGCCTGATGCTGGATAACATCCCGCACATCAAGGCTTACTGGATTATGATGACGCCGAGCATGGCGCAAATCGCGCAACGCTTCGGAGCCAACGACATCGATGGTACGGTTGTTGAGGAGAAAATTTATCATGATGCCGGAGCGACCACTGCTCAGCACCTACGCCGTCAGGATCTGCTTCGGCTCATTCGCGAAGCTGGCCGCGAGCCCGTTGAGCGCGACACTACCTACAAGCCAGTTACGCGCGTCGAGTCGGCTTTTACGGTACTCGTGTAGACGATCCGGCTGGAAGGTGCCGACCTCGAAAGAGAGCAGCTACCCGCAAAAGCCGAGACGGCCGCTTGCTTTTCGTACCTTCCTCCTGGCCAGCTAATCCACTCCGGAAGTAGGATTCGGGCAGATACTCGGCTCCCTCATGCGCCATGGACAGCAGCCATTGTTTACCTGCCTCGTCGGTGCTGCGTAACGCTCTCAGGTCGATTAGAAGTTTGCGGCCCGCAAGCGTAGTTTTAGCCGTTATCCAGCAACCCTGCAGCTCCCCCACGTCGCCCTCACTCAACATTCCTAGCAGCTGAAACCGCAAAGCTGCCGTACTGTCGTGGATGTAGTATTTCAGCTGCGATTGCACAGGGCGAGCGCTCGTGGTCATCAAATTTGTTTTCCAATCAGGATGTACGTCGTCCGTCCCACCATTCAAGTCTGTCATGCTCCCACTTCTTCTCGACTCTTAAGGGGCGCATCTGGTTCCCGCTTTGATCAGTGACTTACAGTGTAAGCGGACGCACTCTGGTTCAGGGACGCCTTTTTCGACAAAAAGTTGACTCCCCACGGGCAGGCAACTATACCTAGGCAGCGCTGACTGACTTCTTCTCGTGCAGTCTGGTCATGAAAGTCGTATCGAACCGCCCGCCAATAAAGTCGACGTCAGACAGTATTTGTTCGTGCAGAGGAATCGAGGTGTGGATTCCCTCAACGATAAACATGCTCAGAGCGCGTCGCATGCGCTGAATGGCTTCCGTTCTATCCTTACCGTGCGCGATCAACTTGGCGATTAACGAATCATAGAAAGGCGGTACCACACTATCTGTGTAAGCAGCCGTATCGACGCGAATGCCAATTCCACCAGGCAGATTTAATCCCGTGATGCGGCCCGGCGAAGGCGCGAACGTATCCGGATGTTCCGCGTTGATGCGGCATTCAATGGCGTGGCCGGTTATCGCTACCGAATCAGTCAGAATATCTTTCAGGTGTTCTCCAGCCGCGATGCGAATCTGCGCTCGTACCAGATCCACTCCCGTCACCATTTCGGTTACTGGATGCTCCACCTGGATGCGTGCGTTCACCTCAATGAAGTAAAGGTTCTTGCGCTCGTCCATCAGAAACTCGACTGTTCCCGCATTGCTATAGCCGATGTTCTTCATAGCCGTCCGCAAGCTCTTCGATATCTTGCGTCGCAGGTCTCCAGGAACAGACGGAGACGGTGACTCTTCCAGCAGCTTTTGATGCCGGCGCTGGATGGAGCATTCGCGTTCGCCCAGAATTTCAACAGTGCCATGCTCGTCGGCCAGCACCTGAAACTCGATATGGCGGGGCGCCTCTACCAGCTTCTCCATGTAGACATCGCCATTGGAAAAAGCCGCCTGTGCCTCATTTTGCGCTTGCGCCAGCAATGCCGGCAGTTCAGCTTCAGACCGAACCACGCGCATACCCCGGCCACCGCCGCCTGCCGCTGCTTTTAACATGACGGGCAGACCGATTTCCCGGGCCAGAGCCAAAGCGTTTTCAGCATCTTTCAGAACCCCTTGGGAGCCCGGCAGGATCGGTACGCCTGCCGCCTTCATCAGTGCTCGCGCCCGCTGCTTTAAACCCATCTGCCGAATGACGTCAGGCCTCGGCCCGATAAACTTCAACCTGGACAGATCGCACACCTCTGCGAAGTCCGGGTTCTCACTTAAAAATCCGTATCCCGGATGAATCGCATCTGCATTCGTGATCTCGGCCGCGCTGATCACAGACGGGATATTCAAATAACTGAGTGCACTCTTGGCCGGGCCAATACAAACTGCTTCATCAGCAAACCGGACATGAAGACTATGCCGGTCCGCCTCAGAATAAACCGCGACGGTTTTGATGCCAAGATCACGGCAGGCACAGATAATGCGCAGTGCAATTTCGCCCCGATTGGCTATAAGGACTTTTCGAAACATGCCTTAAGACTTGAAAGGCCGAATGGTGAACAGTGCCTCACCGTACTCAACGGGCCGCCCGTTTTCAATGTATTTGGCAATGACGGTTCCGGAAATTTCCGCTTCAATCTCGTTCATCAATTTCATTGATTCAATAATGCAGAGCACCTGCTTCGGTTCGACTCGCTCACCTACTTTGACAAATTTAGGCGAGTCTGGAGCAGGCGCATCGTAGTAGGTGCCCACAATCGGCGAGTTCACGTGCACATCGTGTAATGATTCGTCGACGGCCGGAGCCGCCGGAAGTTCCGGTGCCGCTTCCACTTGCGTGAAAGCAGGAGGTGGCGAGGCAGCGCTAACCGCAACCGGCATGACTGTGGAGAGCGGAACCACACGCTCCTGAGCGGGGGCAACAGCCCGTGTAATTTCGACTGTGTTTTCACCCCGCTGCACCATCAGCTTGGCAATGCCAGTCTCATTTACAACCTGAATTAATTCTTTTATCTCGTCAATCGTCATGACTGGGTTCTTACCCGTCCGCGCCAAGCCACATTGTTACAGAACAATCAAATCCTTCTTTGTTGGAGTTAAGATCTCGCTACCAGATGCGCTTACCAGCACGGTATCTTCAATGCGGATTCCGGCATACCCTTCCTCGTAGACGCCTGGCTCCACTGTGATAATCATTCCCGCTTCCAACTTTACTTTTTCTTTCTTCCCTATTCGTGGCTGCTCATGAATTTCAAACCCCAATCCGTGCCCGGTTGAGCGAACAAACAGCTTATCCATCCCAAATCCGGCCAAGGTGTTACGCGCCTCGCGATCCAGCTTTGCACAGGTAACGCCCGGCTTGATTGCGGCGATTGCAGCCTCTTGACTTTTCAGGACGGCTTTATACATTTGCCGCTTCCGCAGGTCTAGCTTGCCTACTGCAAAGGTTCGCGTCATGTCGCTGGCGTAGCCGGCAACAGCGGCACCCATATCAATCAATAATAGTTGATTGGCCTCAATTGGCTGCTCAGTGGGCCGCGCGTGGGGCATGGCTGCACGCTCCCCCGACGCCACAATGGTTTCAAATGCTGTTCGCTCCGCCCCGAGTCGCCGCATCCGATAATCGATTTCAGCAGCTAGTTCAATCTCGGTCATGCCGCCCTTAAACTGCAGAAGCGCCTCGGCAAGTGCTGCAGAGTTTAATTGCACAGAGGCGCGTATGCTTCCGATCTCCGCTTCAGACTTAATCATGCGAAGCACTTCGACGGCGCCGTCCAGGGGCTTCAGCTTTACTGTCTTGCCATACTCTTTCAACTGCTCGAAATATTGCAGACTGATACGGTTTCGTTCATAGCCGACCGTCCGTAGGCCGAGCCGCTGCATGGATGCACATACATCTTTCAGCAAATGCCGTTTGGCAATTCTCACCTGGCAATCTGATTCCCTGGGCGCCTGCGCCGCATACCTCGGATCGGTAAACAGAAGCGCTCGCCTGCTAGTCAGAAGCAGCGCCGCATTGCTGCCTGTGTACCCGCTCAGATAGCGCACGTTGGGCAGAGCAGTTATCAAGGCTGCGTCAATCCGGTACTCGCCGAAGCGTGCTATCAGGTTCTCTCTCCGCCTTTGAAACTCTGTTGTTTCCGCCACTGGAATCTAAGGCTCCAAAAGCAGCTTGCCCGAGGTCTTCCGGGCCTGCAGATCACGATGCGCGCTCGCCGCGTTGGCCAATGCATACCTCTTGTAAATGAGGCTTCGCACACGTCCATCTGCAATCCATCCGAACAGATCGGTCGAACGCCACTGAAGTTCGCCGGGTTCAGAGATATAGTTAGCCAGCGATGGACGAGTTAGAAAAAGCGAGCCTTTCTGGCTAAGCACTAACGGATCCACGGGACCAACCGCTCCACTTGACTGGCCAAAGGTAGCCATCAACCCGCGCGGACGTAAGCATTCCAAGCTTTTGGCAAAGGTGTCCTTGCCCACTGAATCGTAAACAACGTGTACGCCTTCGCCATTCGTAATGCGCTTCACTTCGCCAACAAAATCAGTTTGCGTATAAAGAATCGTATGATCAGCTCCGTGCTCGGTCACCAACTGCGCCTTTGCTTCAGTGGACACTGTAGCGATGACGGTAGCCCCGAGGACCTTCGCTACTTGCACAAGCATCAGGCCTGCACCCCCAGCTGCTGCGTGAATCAGGCAAATTTGTCCGCGCTCCAGCTTGAAAGTCGAGTGAGTCAAGTAGTGAGCCGTCATGCCTTGGATCATGGCGGCAGCAGCATCGCCCGCATCGACTTTGTCAGGAACGCTGACAACAAACTTCTCGGGCACGGCCGCATAGTCAGCATAGGAGCCACGTGCCATCGCATAGGAAACGCGCTGCCCGGCAGCGAACGCAGAACCGGCAGGCGCCCATTCGATAATGCCCGCCGCTTCGTTTCCAATCCGGACCGGTTTCTCCGGAGCAGGGTAGAAGCCTTCCCGGAAGTAAACATCAATATAGTTCACCCCGCTCACTTCTATCTTCACCAGCACTTCGCCCGGCCCTGGCTCCGGACGCGGAACATCGATGAGCTTTAGGTTCTCCGGCCCGCCAACCGGGTCTGCCACGATCGCTTTCATAACTGCTGATGGTATCGCGGGATCACACTGCCCAGCTGAAATCTTGCGTCTTCGCCGGTGCTGCTCCACCATCGCGCAACCGAATCAATTCCAATCGCAGAGCATCCACCAGCGCATGCCAGCTTGCATCAATCACGTTATCTGAAACGCCAACGGTGGACCAAGTCGTACGCGTGTCACCCCACTCCACCAGCACGCGAACTTTTGATTCCGTGCCGCCCTTGCCTCCCAGCACGCGAACCTTGTAGTCAATTAACCGCACACTCGTGATCTCGGGATAGATTGTTGCCAGACACTGCCTCAAACAAATATCGAGAGCATGAACCGGGCCCGATCCAATGGCCGAATGCGAATGCACATCGCCATTCACCCGTAACGTTACGCTTGCGACGGTGGTGGTATCGTCAGCCCCTGAGGTGAGCGGCGAAGTACGATTCAGTCTGGTAGAGACTTCGTAAGTTTCGACTTCGAATGGATGGAAATCGGGCCGCGTTGCCTCTCTGACCAATAATTCGAATGTCCCCTCGGCCGCTTCGAAATCATAGCCGTCGTGCTCCAGCGTTTTGATTCGTCCCAGCAGATCGCGACGCGCATTCTCAGATAAACTTCCGCTCAGCCCTAACTGCTCCAGCTTGTAGCTTACGTTCCCGCGACCCGAAAGATCACTCAACAAAACCCGTTGCCGGTTGCCCACCAGTTGCGGCTGAATGTGTTCGTAAGTAGCCGCATCTTTCAGCACCGCGCTGACATGAATACCACCTTTATGCGCGAAGGCACTGCCGCCGATAAAGGCTTGCTCATTACGGACTGGAAGGTTGGCCAGATCCGCAACAAATCGCCCCAGTCCAGTCAGCTTGCGTAAATTATCGGGCCCAACTGTTGTGTAGCCGAGCTTCAACTCCAGATTGGCCAGCACCGAACACAAGTTCGCATTGCCGCAACGCTCGCCATAACCGTTGATGCACCCTTGCACATGGCTCGCTCCTGCTTCTACTGCCATCAAGGTGTTTGCCACCGCTAACTCTGAATCGTTATGGCAGTGAATTCCAATGGTGCCTCCGAAGTGCTCGTGTATTCGTCCGACGATTTCGCCTACTTGTTGTGGCAATGTTCCGCCATTGGTGTCGCAGAGGCAAAGCACATCTGCTCCCGCGTTCTTAGCTGCTTCCAGCGTTCGTAGCGCAAAACCTGCGTTGGCCAGATAACCATCAAAAAAGTGCTCGGCATCATAGACCACCTCTCTGCCATGCGCCTTCAAATAAGCAACAGTGTCGGTGATCAGGGCAAGGTTTTCTTCTTCCGTGATGCCCAGTGCGCGGTGAACATGGAAGTCCCAGGTCTTTCCAAAAATAGAAATGACCGGAGTTTCAGCGGCCAGCAACTCCCCAATGCTGACATCCTGATGTACCGGATTTTTCGCAAGCCGGGTAGAGCCGAAAGCAGTCAGCTTCGCTTTCTTTAGCTTCAGCTTCTTCGCAAGTCGAAAAAACTCTTTATCTTTTGGATTCGAGCCGGGCCAGCCGCCCTCGATGTAATCAATACCGAAGTCATCCAGTTTCTCGGCAATTAGCAGTTTGTCATCTACCGAAAAAGAAACGGATTCGCCCTGCGTACCGTCGCGCAATGTTGTGTCGAATGTAAAGACTCTCATAAATGCGAACCGAACAGTTTGCACCAAAACAAAAAGGCCACCGGGATTCGAATCCGCTGGTGGCCTCTGAATTGATTTGATACAGAAGGTCTCAGGCGGAGCCGGTAAGGGCCACGATAATCGAAATCGCAATGGAGCGAAGGAGAATCATCGATCTGAGAACTTAAACGTAGTATATTCCAATCGGTTCTCAGTTCCCAGAATTAATGGGCAACTACCGATCCGGCGTACTCCTCGACTTTTCCACCAAAGCCGCTTCCGGAACCGGTTTTACGATATAGTCCCGATCTCCCGAAAGGCAAGAATCTGTCCAGAATCATTGATTCCTACAGCAGCTTAAGCAGTCAGCATCTTCTTCAAAAACAACAACTGCCCAAGATGATGCGAATTATGGTCGGCAACCAGCAGCAGTTCGCGCAAGAGCGTTTGTCCGGTTCCATGCGGCAATGGTGCAAATAAATCGGCCTTGGCATCTAATGCTAGTTGCTGCAAAGCCTCTAAATCACCTTCAAAGTTCGCAACGCTCGCGTTCCAATCCTCCTTGCTGGAAGGCATCGCAGTAGCTGGCCAATACTCATCCGGCCACTTTCTTTCTTTGTAATTTCCGGGTCGCGAGAAATCGAGAATGTCGCGTTGCGCGATGCGCAGGTGTTCCATCAATTCCCACGCCGAGTGAGGCGCACCGCCCGGCTTAGCTCCGGCTAGCTCAAAAGGAAACCCGGACACAGTAGACGCGAAATTAAGGTGCGCTTCGCCTCCACTCAACGTTGCCGCCAGCTGCTTTCGTAAGCTCTCAAGTTCCTTTTCGTCAGTCATAGATCGATGTTCTCCTTAGAACTCTACTGCTGCGGATAAACGGGCGGGTTTGGCGCAGCTACACTCTGTGATTTGGAATCGAAGGAAGCTTGTGAGGAAGCGGGTTGCTTTGCCGATAATTGCCGCATCGTGGGAAGCTGTTTGTCATTCCAACCTCCACCCAATGCGAGAATCAGCGCAACGCTCGAAGTCATCTGCCGCAACTGCACCTGCAGTTCAGCCTCGCGATTGGTCAGTAGTGCAGTCTGTGCCGTGATCACATTCAAGTAGCTATCAACGCCGCCGCGATAGCGAACCAGCGACAGGTCTAGATAATGATTAGCGGACGCCACTGCCGTATGCTGCTCGCCGATCTCCTGCGAGAGGATACGCAACGTCGACAGATTGTCCTCCACTGCTTGAAAAGCGGTCAGCACTGTCTGCCGATAGGTGGCTACAGTCGCATCATAGTTGGCCCGGGCGCGGTCTACTGCCGATCGTCGCGCCCCTCCATCGAACAAGGTCTGCGCAAACGAAGGTCCGATAGACCACAAACTGCTAGGCCACGTAAACCATTCGCTGAACTGCGAAGTTTGAAAGCCGCCAGTGGCACTTAATGCCAGGCTCGGGTAGTACGCCGCCCTGGCCACGCCTATCTCCGCGTTGGCCGAAGCCACTTGCCGTTCGGCTGCTGCAATGTCCGGGCGCCTCTCCAGTAGTTCCGAAGGCAATGTTAACGGAACTGCCGGAGGATTTGGAACAAACTCAGCAACCGGTAAAGAAAATGTGGCCGCTGGTTTGCCGATCAGCGTCGCAATGGCATGTTCATAAGTAGCTCTCGCCACGCTCACATCGGTCTCCTGCGCAATTGAAGTATCCAACTGCGTCTGCGCCTGCGAAACATCTTCATCGCTCGCAATGCCGCCTCTGTATCGCGTTTGCGTTAACTCCAGCGTATTCCGGTAATTGACAACTGTTTGATGCAGGATAGCCCGCTGTGCATCCAGTGCGCGAATCTCAAAGTAGTCCTGCGCCACATCGGCTTGCGTGCTCAGCATGGCTGTTGCAATGTCAGCAGCACTCGCCTGTGCAGCGTAAGCATTGGTTGCGATCGTGTTGCGAATCTTATGCCACAGATCAACTTCGTACGCGATCGAAGCTGTAGCCGAGTAGTTATTTAGGATTCCAGTATTGGATGTTCCTCCTACTCCTGTTCCTGTGCTTGTATTCGTGCCGGTGCCAGTTGCGCCGTTAGTTCCGGTGCTAGTTCCCGTGCCCGTTCCCGTGTTGGTCCCTGTCGCGGAATTAGTGCCGGTGTTGGTGCCCGTGTTAGTGCCTGTGTTGGTTCCATTGTTTATTGCCCCGCCGCCAATAATGGTTGCGCCCCGCGATGTCCTGGAAAAACGCGAACGCGTATAAGAAGGCGACGTCGTGATAGTCGGGAACAGTGCCGACCGTGCGTTCTCGACCAACGCTCTCGCTCCCCGAAAGTTCGCTTCAGCCAACGCAATGTTCTGATTCGAGATTGCCACCTGTTCTTCCAAAGCACTCAGTTGCCGGTCGTTGTAGATCTCCCACCATTTGCCGTGCAGCAACTCGTCTCCCGGTTGCGCAATCTTCCAGCCTTGCCCTTCCTTGAAGTCTTTGGGCACCGCTTCCTTATAGGACATCGGTGCTGCCGCTGGTGGACGCGCATACTTCGGTGCCGGATTACACGCGCTCAACAGAAAGCCGAGCGCACCTATTGCCACTGTCCGCTTGTCAATTCTCATTACCTCACCTCTCGCCGCGTCTCACCAGCAATCCATCGCTGTAGATACACCGGGCAGTTGATTAATTCCACATCAGCCACTGCTTGTCGAGACAGATACTCGGCCGCTTTTCGATCTACCAACGTCACCTCACTCAGGTCGACATACACCGGCGCCGCCATCTTGCGCGCTTCCGCCAACAACTGTTCCAGCGCCGATAGCGAACCTTCTTGAAACTTGCCATTCAACAGCAAAGTGATGCCGCCGCTATCCGCATTGGGCTGCGCCGTGATGGTGTAGGACTCGTCCCCTCGTTTGAACTCGTTCATCCCGCAGACCCCACAGCCTCGGCCGGAATCTCGGGCTCGTGTCGCCTCAGGTGCTTACCCAAAAACGTGCTGAGCCGATCCATGTAAAGGTAGATCACCGGCGTCGTGTACAAAGTCAGCGCCTGGCTGAACAGCAGACCCCCCACAATCGTGATACCCAATGGACGCCGTAACTCCGATCCGGTCCCCGTACCCAAAGCCAGCGGCAATCCCCCAAGCAGCGCTGCCATTGTCGTCATCATGATTGGCCGGAACCGCAACAAACACGCTTGAAAGACCGCCTCTTCGGGACTCTTCTTGTCTCGCCGCTCTACATCCAGCGCGAAATCAATCATCATGATTGCGTTCTTTTTCACAATCCCGATCAGCAGGAATATTCCAATCAGCGCAATCACGCTCAGGTCCGTGTGAGTGATCTGTAACGCGAGAATCGCGCCCACTCCCGCCGATGGCAGCGTAGACAGAATCGTGATCGGGTGAATAAGGCTCTCATACAAAATGCCAAGCACGATGTAAACGGCTGCAAGAGCCGCAGCAATCAGAAACGGCTCATTGGACAAAGAAGACTGGAAAGCCTGCGCCGTACCCGAGAAGCTCGTTGTGATGGTCCCAGGCATCCCAGCCTTCTGTTCCACCGCTTCAATCGCGTTCACTGCGTCGCCCAGCGACAGGCCCGGAACTAAATTGAAGGAAATTGTTGTTGATGGAAATGTCGCCGAATGGTTTACCGCTAACGCCGCCGTAGCTGGTTGAAAATGAGTGAAAGCCGCCAGAGGAACCTGTCCGCCTGTTGTCGAGTTCACATAAATCCTCCGCAAGCCATCCGGAGTTTGCCAGAAAATTGGGTCTACTTCCATCACCACGAAATATTGGTTCACCGACGTGTACGTCTTTGCGATCTGCCTTTCCCCGAACGCATCGTAAAGAATGTTGTCTATCGTCTGTGGCGTGATCCCGAAACGCGCTGCTGTCTCGCGATCAATTACCAGGTTCGCTTCCAAGCCATTGTTTTGCTGATCGCTGTTGACGTCCGTCAACTCAGGCATCTTCTTCATTAGGTTGGTCAGTAGCGGAGCGAACCGTGTCAGATCAGACAAGCTGTCGCTTTGCAGAGTGTATTGATATTGCGCCGGACTCTGCCGTGCGCCAATGCGCAAGTCTTGTGAAGACTGCAGAAACAAACTCACGCCCGGTATGCGCGCGAGCTTTGGACGAAGCCGGGCGATGATTTGATCCGCCGTAGCCGTACGCTGCTCCTGCGGCTTCAAAGTGATGAACGTACGACCGGTGTTCGTGCTCGTTCCGCCGCCACCGCCTGAGAATGCCTGCACTGTCGCAACGCCGGCATCGGCCTGCACGATCTTAATCATCTGCAGGATCTTCGAAGACATGCTCTGAAATGAAATACTCTGGTCGCCAATGAAGTTGCCGTTCATGCGGCCGGTGTCCTGCTGCGGAAAGAAACCCTTCGGCACAATCACGTACAGATATACATTGAAGGCGAGCGTGACTATCGTCAGCAGAAGCATCAGGACCGAGTGGCGCAGTACCCAGGCCAGGCTAACTTCATAGACCTTGAGGATAAAATCGAAAAACTTTTCCGTGGCCATGTAGATGCGTCCGTGGCCATGGCCGTCTCCAAGCAGTCGCGAACACATCATAGGCGTCGTTGTCAGTGAGATCACCAGCGACACCAAAATCGTCAGCGAAAGCGTCACGGCAAACTCCCGAAATAGTCGTCCGATAATTCCGCCCATGAGCAAGATCGGGATGAACACCGCCACCAGCGAAATGCTGATGGAAAGCACAGTTGAGCCGATCTCAGCCGCACCCTTAAAGGCTGCATCCAGTGCGCTCAAACCTTCCTCGCGATAACGCGAGATATTCTCCAGCACCACGATGGCATCGTCAACCACAAAGCCAGTCGAGATCGTGAGTGCCATCAGCGACAGATTGTCAATGCCGTAGCCGAGCACGTACATGATGCCGCACGTTCCAATCAGCGACACCGGCACTGCGACGCTTGGAATCAAAGTCGATCGCCAGTCGCGCAGAAAAACAAATACGACGAGCACTACCAATACAATTGAAATCACCAGCGTCCGTTCCACATCGCGAACCGATGCGCGAATCGTAACGGTCTGATCGAGCGTCACGGTCAAATCAATTGATCGATCAATGGTGGCTTTCAACTGCGGCAGTGCTGCTCTGATTCCGTCTACCGTGTCAATGATGTTGGCTCCTGGCTGCCGGAAAATAATCAGCAGCGCCGCTTGCTTGCCGTTAGCAATGCCAAGCGACCGCAGTGTCTGCACCGAGTCCTTCGCCGTGCCCACGTCGGTCAGCTTGATAGCTGCGCCGTTGCGATAGGAAAGAATCAGCTGCTGATAATCGGCTGCGTGTAACAATTGATCGTTTGCGTTCAGTAGCCACGTCTTCTTCCCGTCAGAGATAAAGCCCTTTGCCTCGTTCGCCGTCTGGGAACTGATGGCCGTGCGGATACTGTCGAGTTGCAGGCCAAAGCTGCTAAGCTGCGTTGGGTTGACATCGATTCGCACGGCCGGCGCGGAACTGCCGCCCGCCACTACCTGACCCACGCCGCGGATCTGCGAGATCCGTTGCAGTAACACTGTTGAGGCAGCGTCATAAAGCTGACTCGGTGCCAGCTTATCCGACGTCAGCGCCAGAATCATAATCGGCGAATCAGCCGGATTCACTTTCCGATAGGTCGGGTTACTTTGCAACGTTGTTGGCAAGTAACCGCGTGCTGCATTGATAGCTGCCTCGACATCGCGCGCCGCCGCATCGATATTCCGGCTCAGATCAAACTGCAGGTTGACGCTTGTCTGCCCTAGAGTGCTTGATGAAGTCATCTCGGTGACTCCCGAGATGCGCCCAAACTGCCGTTCCAGCGGCGTTGCCACAGACGATGCCATGATCTCCGGACTTGCGCCCGCCAGCGATGCCGAAACCGAGATAGTCGGAAAGTCCACTTGCGGCAAAGGCGAGACCGGCAGCAATCGGAAGGCTACTGTCCCGGCCAGCGCCACTGCCACGGTGAGCAACGTGGTCGCTACCGGTTTCTTGATGAATGGCGATGAAAGGCTCACGCTAGTCTCCTGCCGCCGGTGAGGGAGTCATCCCGGTTGCAGGACGCTCGCGGTTACGAAAGGCAGAGAAGCGCGCAGCCAAATCATCGAAGAACAAATAGATGACTGGCGTGGTATAGAGCGTCAGGAGCTGGCTCAGAATCAGCCCGCCGATAATTGTGATACCGAGTGGCCGCCGCAACTCCGAACCAGTGCCTTGCCCGAATGCCAGTGGCACCGCGCCGAGCAACGCTGCCATGGTTGTCATCATGATCGGGCGGAAACGGAGTAGGCACGCTTGATAGATTGCCTCTTCTGGCGGCTTGCCTCCATGCCTCTCGGCATCAAGCGCGAAGTCGATCATCATAATCGCGTTCTTCTTCACAATGCCGATCAGCAGCACGATGCCGATGATTGCCACCACCGTCAGCTCCTGCCGGCAGATCATCAATGCCAGTAGCGCTCCCACCCCTGCCGAGGGCAACGTCGAAAGAATCGTAATCGGATGGATGTAGCTTTCATACAAAACTCCCAGCACGATGTACACCGTCACGAGCGCCGCCAAAATCAGCAGCGGCTCATTTGTCAACGAAGCAATAAACGCTTCGGCCGTGCCCTGGAAAGAAGCTTGCAGAGCCGGTGGTGGCGGCAACTGCTTCTCTACTTTGCGGATCGCATCCACCGCAGCTCCAAGTGACGCCTTATCAGCCAGGTTGAACGACACAGTGGTGGCCGGAAACTGCCCGATATGAGTGACAAGAATCGGTGTGGAGGAATTGCTGGCCTTTGTAAACGTTGCTAAAGGAACTGGCGCGCCACTGCTGGACCGAAGGTAAAGATCATTCAGGTCCTTGGGTTGCGTGCGGAATTGCGGCTGCACTTCCAGAATCACGTGGTACTGATTCAACTGCGTAAACAGCGTCGAGACCTGTCGCTGTCCAAAGGCGTCGTACAGCGTATCGTCGATGCTCTGCGCAGTCACGCCTACGCGCATTGCCGTGGGCCGATCAATATCAATGGCCGCCTGTAAACCATGCGTCTGCAAATCGCTGGCCACGTCGGTCAGCTCCGGCAGACTCTTCAGCTTGTCAACAAACTGAGCCGTATAGTTTGATAACTCGCCATAGTTCGGGTCTTCCAAACTGTACTGGTATTCCGTGCGGCTGACGATATCCTCAACGCTTAGATCCTGTATCGGCTGCATGTACAGCACAATGCCGGACACCTTCGCCAGCTCGGGCTTTAAGCGGCGTATCACGTCTGCGGCACTGCCATCGCGCTGCTCACGAGCTTTCAGGTTGATTTGAATGCGCCCGCTGTTCATGGTTGTATTTGTGCCATCGACGCCAATAAATGAAGACAAGCTCTCCACTGCCGGGTCGCGCAGAATCACATCCTGCACCTGCTGCTGCATTCTGCTCATCTCAGCAAAGGAAATGCTCTGGTCCGCCTCCGATACGCCCTGAATTGCTCCGGTATCCTGCACGGGGAAGAAGCCTTTGGGAATGATGATGTAGAGAAATACCGTCACCCCTAGCGTCGCTACTGCAACCAGAAGCGTCACTGTACGAAAGCGCAGGACGAATTGCAGTGTTCGTCCGTAAAACGCAATAGCGCCTTCGAAAACTTTCTCTGACGCCTTGTAGAATCGCCCTTCCGAACCCGGCTTCTTGTGCCGGAGCAGTTTGGCGCAAAGCATAGGCGTCAAGGTCAGCGACACCACTGCCGACAGCACAATAGTTACCGCCAGCGTGACTGCGAACTCACGGAAGAGCCGTCCCGTGATATCGCCCATGAATAACAGCGGAATCAACACTGCAATCAGTGAAATGGTGAGTGAGAGAATGGTGAACCCGATCTGCTCAGCACCTTTCAAGGCTGCTTCCAGCGGCTTCTCGCCTTCCTCGATGTAGCGCATAATGTTTTCGATCATCACGATCGCGTCATCCACAACAAAACCAGTGGAAATTGTCAGCGCCATCAGCGTCAAATTGTTTAGGCTGTAGCCGAGGGCGAACATAGCAGCGAACGTGCCCACCAGGGAAAGTGGAACCGCCACACCGGGTATGAATGTTGCTGCCAGATTGCGCAGGAAGACAAAGATCACCGCCACCACCAGGGCAATACACAGCATCAGCTCGAATTCAACATCGGACACCGAGGCCCGTACGGTATTAGTCCTGTCAGTTAGCGTTGCAATGGTTATGGACGAAGGAACAGTGGAGCGAAGCTTCGGCAGCAACGCTTTCACCCGGTCAACCACCTGAATGATATTGGCGCCAGGCTGCCTTTGAATGTTCACAATCACAGCAGGCGTGCGATTCATCCAGGCTGCCTGCCGCGTGTTTTCCACTCCGTCTACAATTCGTGCGACGTTCTTCAGCATCACCGGCGCACCGTTCCTGTACGCCACAATCACCTGGTTGTAATCTTTTGCGCTCAACAACTGATCGTTCGCATTGATTTGAAAACCCTGGCTCGGCCCATCGAAACTACCCTTAGCCGAATCGAGGCTGGTGGCGCTCAGAGCAGTGTGGATGTCTTCCATATTCAAGCCGTAAGAGGCAGTTTGGGTGGGGTCCACCTGAATCCGTACTGCCGGCTTCTGCCCACCGCTAATAGTGACAGCGCCTACGCCGGACAGCTGCGAAATCTTCTGCGCCATGCGAGTATCCGCGTAATCCTCCACCTGCTGCAATGGCAGCGTGTTTGAGGTAAGAGCGAGCGTCATGATCGGCGCATCGGCCGGATTGGTTTTCGTGTAGATGGGCGGCATCGGCAAGCCCGCAGGAAGAAAGCTTTGCGCTGCGTTGATAGCTGCTTGCACTTCCTGCTCAGCTACATCGATGTTTAAACTCAGTACGAATTGCAGTGTGATGACCGACGCTCCATCGGAACTCGTTGAGAGCATCTGATTGAGCCCGGGCACCTCCCCCAACTGCCGTTCCAGCGGTGCCGTTACCGAGGACGCCACCACCGAGGGGCTTGCCCCCGGATAGAATGTCACCACTTGCATGGTCGGGTAATCCACTTCGGGCAGAGCCGAAACGGGCAACTGCTTGTAGGCGATGATGCCGATCAGCAGCAGCGCCACCATCAGCAGCGATGTCGCGATCGGTCGAAGAATAAACGGGCGGGATGGATTCACTTCTGCCGTCCTGATCGCCCCTGCGGCTGCTGCGCCATCCGGCTCTGTTGACCGTGCTGTTGCGTGCTGTCGGGCTGCCTATGATCCGGCGCTTCTTCCTCGTTGCCCGCAGCTGCTGGTGAAGAGCCTGGTCCATCGCCTCTCGAATTGGGGGCCGGTGTCTTCCGCACCGCCACTTGCACGCCATCCTGCAAGCGGTCGAACCCATCCACTACCAGCCGTTCGCCTACTTTCACGCCCGTTACTGCAGCCGTCAAACCGTCCGTAGTCGCAATTGTCAAGTTGCGCGATTGCACTTTGCTGTCCGGCGTCACCACGTA
>CAXTWQ010000102.1:0-18767 GCA_964248065.1 uncultured Bryobacteraceae bacterium
CCTGCTTATCTTGCGCCAGAGAGCTCAGGCGAAAATCTGACCGCAGAAGCTGATCTATGGTGTTTCGGCGCTACCTTATTCGAGGCGCTGACTCAAAACGCCTGGACTGAGGATCTGCGAGATCAGCTTGACGATGTGCCAGAGCCTTTCGCTACTATCGCTTTTCGCTGTTTGGAGGCCGATCCGGGTGGTCGGGCAACTCTCGGCGAGGTGGTCGCGCTTCTGTCCGGGCAGCTGAAACCTACGCCACGGGTGAAAATTGCTCCTGCCCCTATGGTGGTGGCGCCGGATGTTCCTGCTCCTGCAGAAACTGAACTGGCAGCTCAGGCGGATGGTGCTGAAAATTTGCCAGCTGCCCCGCGAGTCTATATTCAGGATATCGCGAGTGTGGCCCCGGGGATCACGACCGTCCAAAATCCAGCAAAACGGCCTGAGCCGACCCCAAATGGGATCAAAGAACCCCAAATTTTGAAAACGCCCGGCGCGGTCATAGCCCCAATGCCGTTGGAGGCTGCATCTACGCCGGCCACTCCTTCACCAATCGCGGCAAAATCGGACACGGCATCTGCGACGGCTCCTATCCGCAAATCAGACGATGTGCGTCCTACCTTGGTTGCGCGCCCACGTTGGGAGGATGTGGTTGGTCGCGACATGCCGGCTGACAACGGAGAGGAGCGTGCCTCGAGCAACCTTTGGATATGGGCGGTGGTCGCCTTGCTTGTTGTAGTTGGGCTGATTTGGATTCTCCGGCCTAAGCCTGCTACTACCGCCCGAGTGACGGCTCCGCTTGCCCCAGCGCCTGCTGCGATTGCTTCGGGTGGAACCGCAACACCCGGTCAGGCTACAACCAAGCAAAATTCAGGTAAGAGTAACGAGCCTGCCAAACCTGCAAGCACTGGCTGGGAAACACGCACCTTGCAACCAGACGGCACGGCACCGTCGTCACCGCGAGCTTCAGTTTCTTCATCGGCTGCCAACGCCGGCACTGCAGCGGTAGGGGGAAGGCCAGGAGCGGAGCCGTGGCGACTGGTTCTTTATACATATCGAACACAGGACGACGCTAAGAGGAAGGCTAACTCTCTTAACAGCAGTCACGAAGGCCTGCACTGCGAGGTGTTTTCACCTTCCGGGTCGGGCGGTCCTTATCTGGTGGTAGCCGGTGGGCGCATGTCACGCGACCAGGCCGCTCAGCTTCGGCGAAAAGCAATGGGCAGGGGCATGCCGCGCGATAGCTACATTCAGAACTACAAACACTAAGCTCGTGAATTCGAAAAGAGTAGCCGGTCCTTACCGTTCCAGTGCTAGTACTTGCGCGTGAATTTGCGAGAAATAAGCTGATAAATCATCCAGTTGGAGCTCATCCAACGTTTATTAATTGATTCGCTGCGCAAGTAAGGCGGCATAGGGAGGCTTCATGAAAGTATTCTTGATTACCTCACTGATCGGGCTTAGCTCGTTGGTGACACTTAGCGGGGCGACTGATTCGCAGCACATCACACTCGATGGCAAAATGCAGATCCCTGGCGCTACGCTCAAGAGCGGCGAGTACATCTTTTCTGTTGAGGACCGGCTGCAGGATCGGGCCATCGTTCGTATTGCTGATGTGAAAGGCAAGAGTCATGATCTGCTGTTAGCGATTCCGAGCGAAAAGTTGAGTGCTTCCGGGTCTGGCCAGCTCATCGTTTTTCCCAACGGCGATTCCGACAAGAAAGTGTTGCAAGGCTGGATGTGCGGATCCTGTAAGGTTCCGCTCGAGTTTGTCTATCCCAAAGCAGAGGCAGTGAAAATCACCGGTGTCAGTGCAAAGCCTGTGCTGGCGGTTGATCCTACCTACGATAAGCTGCCGAAGAATCTCTCCCAGGACGACATGAAGGTGGTGACCTTATGGTTGCTTTCACCCAAGGAGATTACACCCGATCAAAAAGGCAAGGGAGTTGAAGCGGCCAAGGTGGCTGATTTAAATAAACAAACCGAAACAGCTTCTGCCTCGCATGCCGGGTCAGCCCCAGCACCGGTTGCTGGAAGTGAGGTTGCTGCTAATTCACAGCCTCCTGCCTCGCCCAGCCCTGATCCTGCTCCAGCGGCTGCTGCTGCCCCAGCGCCTGCTTCGGTTGCGCAACCTGCCCCAGTCGCAAGCGCGACGCCGGAAGCTACTGCTGCGGCTCCGGTTGCGGTTCCTGCACCAACACTCTCTGCATCAGCACCAACAGCCTCTGTATCAGCACCGACAACCTCTGCATCAGCACCGACAGCCTCTGCATCAGCACCGACGCCATCTGCGGCAGCCGAGCAGCCGGTTGCTCTCGTTCAGACAGCTTCAGCGCCAGCGAGTGCGATGCCCCCAGCTCACGCGCGCCGTATGCCGCATACGGCCAGCAACACCTACGGATTTGGAATTGCGGGACTCCTATTGCTTGCTGGTGGTCTAGGCCTCCGGTCTCAGCGCAACCTGCGCTCCTTGCCCGCTCGGTAACAGCGCTTATGTCTGCTGCACACCAGCTCTCTATGACGCCTGAGTCGCAGCCGGAGAACATTGCCTCCATTGCAGTCATCCGCTACCTCGATGCAAACAGTCCTGCTTCGCCTCACAGGAACAGAAACTCTCGTGGGATATGGATCACCTCGGCGGTAGCTTGCGGCGTTTTGTTTGGCTTTGGCATGAGCTTCTGTTTTGACGGAAAGCCGGGAGGCGTTCCACAGCATTGGGCACGCGTGAACTTTTCCAACATGACGCAAAGGGTTGTGTCGGTTCCGTATGACACTGAGCAGACCAACCATCCGGCACTGGCCCACAGCAACCGATCGGAGACTTCAACAGAGATCGAGCAGATTAAGACCAGAAACCGTCGGCTCGAAGCGCTGGTTAAAGTTCTTCGTCAGCGCAATACGGACAAGCGACGTACCGGTTCTCTGAATCGGCCTGGTTAGACCTGCGTGGCTCGCAAGCTGGTTGAGTGGGGATTCATAGTGGCCGGACTCGTCTGCCTGGCGCTGTTCACGGTCTCGCTCCTGCGGTACCGCTCCTTTCAGAATGCGGTAACTCGGCAGTCAGTCCATGCAGCCGGCCCGCTCACTGCCGTTTCTAAGAGTACTCCCAATGTTCTCGGTCAGATCACTGTTCCTCGCATTGGCTTATCGGTTGCCATGGTGGAAGGCGATGACGAAGACAGCCTTGCGATTGCGGCGGGTCACATGCCCGGCACTGCCATGGTGGGCCGGCAGGGAAATGTCGTTATCGCTGGACACCGTGACTCCGCCTTTTGGCCACTTCGCCACATTCGCCCAGGCGACTTGGTTACTGTAAGAGGAAGCACGAAATCCACGTACCGGGTAGTAGCAACATCCATTGTTGACCCAAGTGATACGGCTGCGTTGGCTGACACACAGGCAGCAGTCCTCACTCTGGTTACCTGCTATCCATTTCGCTTTGTAGGGCCAGCACCTAAACGCTTTATTGTCCGAGCTAATTTGGTGCGGTAAGAGTTTGCACGCTAGTACCAGCGGTGGGGCCTTTCACCAGAGTTATTCATCCACTTCGCCCATGCTTTCGCTTTCAATTCCAGCCGCACCAAATCCAACTCTCCACTGTTGAAGTCAGCTATCAACATTCGAATTGCGTTGCCTGTCGGTCGCACAAAGATCACGGACTGTTCCTTGCCACCCTGACTGGATTCATTGACGAACGGCTGCCAATCGGAGCTAAGTGTTTCGCGAAGCAAGGCCTTTAGATTATTTAAATCCAGTTGCTCTTTCATATTGTCGAACTCCGTTACCTGAAGACCTCTCACGCCACCGAGCGTTGCTACGCGAGTGCATAAGCTTACGAATCCCATCATTGGAACATGGGTTTCCTCCGTGGCATAACGGCGAGACACTTCTCTCGCCAGGCTTCTGAAGTCCTTATCGGCAGTCCAGGAGATGCGTGGTCCACATGCTAGTAGAACCAGCGCGGCGAGGGCAAGGCGAGACGTGCTCATTTGCTGCCCTTCTGTATTTGACCGGGAAGATGCTTTGGAATCCCGAGCGTACCACCTAGTTTGGAGATTTCAGCCGGATCTATCGGCCCCGCGATATAAACCAAATCAAGCTGATTCTTCTCGGCATCCAGAATAAACATTCCAAGAACTTGGCCATTCACAATCTTGATGTACACGTCCGTATCCTCTTCTCCATTCTTAGAGCGCTCACGGACCATGGGAGACCAATCGGAACCTGCAACTTGGTTGCGAATGCGTTGGAGGTCTGCGGTCGTATACTTGCCTGGCTTGTCAAATTCGTATTCGCGTACATAGATACCCTGTAGCTTCTCGATTACACGCTTTGCTTCAGCATCTTCGTCCTTGCCATCCATAAACTTACTCGCGAAGCCAAGCATTTTCTTATCGAGTGAAACCTCGGTGTATGTGCTCGCACGTGCAGCCAAATCCTTTTCCAGTTCAACCGGAAAGTGTGGTGTAATGTTTTGCGCGGGCATCACCGCAACGCAACAAGACGCAACCATCAGGAGCCTTTGAAGGCATCTCATCTAATTTCACCCCTGTTTCTTCTCGCAAGTTTGCGTTGTACTCCATCCAAAGTGGTAGCCGTGATACGCAAAGCCACCAACACGTTTCTTCGCGCCTTTTCACCTGCAAGGCGGTGTTCATGTTCTCGATTCCAGTAGCTGCCGCCTAGGACAGTAAGAGCTACCACAGCCGCCACTGCCCAAGGCCGGAAGAGCCGGAAATGTCTGTGCCTGGTAGTGGCTGAATGGGCATTGGAAGCTTCAAGCAACCGAGCGTCGAGTCTGGCATCAAATCCGGGTGGGGCAGTCCTCAGTTGTGACAGTTCCTCTTTCAGCAATCGCTCGAGATCTTCATCGTCATCCATGGCGGACTCCTTCCTTCAACCCGTGTCCAGCTTTCGCGCGCAAGCATTTCAGCGATCGCTGCAAATGGCTTTTCACGGTTGCCAGCGGCATTCCGAGCGCTTCGGCAATCTCCGTCGGTAACATGTCTTCCCCGTACCGCAAAATCAAAACTGAGCGTGGTATTGGAGGAAGTGACAGAAGAAGTTTTTCAACATAAGAGGGCATAGCCGAAGCCTCCTCTGTCTTGACACCATTGGCCATCCAGTCCTCGAACTCGACGGCGTTGTGGATTGTGCGGGGCCTGCGCCGGTAAGCGTCAGTTGCACGATGAACAGCCACTCTCCGCAGCCATGCAACCAGGTGCTCGTCAGACTTGATTCCCTCCATTGATCGATAGAGCTCCAGAAAGACATCTTGCGCCACCTCTTCCGCTATACCTCGTTCGCCGAGAATCCGAAATGCAATGCTGAACACGCGCGATTGGTGCTCTGCGACTACATTACGGAAGCGATGGTTGATCTCTGACAAGTCGTACACCGTGGCGCTCATCCGCGTATACGCAAAAAAGAGCTTACGGGAACGCAGAACTTCAGTTCGCGAAAGCCGCCGGTACAATTCAGGCGTGAGTTCGCTCGAAAGTACTAGCAGCAATTGTGTGAGCTAGGTATGTGTGAGAGCATCTATCCAGCGAACGAATGAGTGAATCTCCCGGCGATGCCGCGTTAGTAGAACGGCTTCGCACGCATGACCCTGAGGCGCTAGAGGCGGCTTATGACCGTTACGCGCCCATCGTGTATTCACTGTTCCTTCGGATCACCCGCGATCAAAGTGTTGCAGAGGATCTGGTTCAAGAACTGTTCATTCGCGTCTGGAGCCATGCCGAGAGTTTTGACTCCACCAAGGGCGCCCTTGGAGTATGGATTTTGTCCATCGCCCGCAACATGGCTATCGATTATATTCGTTCAGCGCACGCCCGCTTTACGACCAAGTTGCGTCCCATCGAGCATGCGGAGCGTACGCGCGTCAATCCAGGTGGGCAGGATGCCGAGTCCATCATCGATCAGAGCCGGGCTGTTAACGCAGCCTTCGCCAATCTAAATCTGAATCAGAAACGAGTCCTGGAACTGGCTTACTTCCAGGGCTTCTCACAAACGGAGATCGCAAAACAACTGCAGGAGCCGCTAGGAACGGTAAAGAGTTGGATGCGTTCAGCACTCATCACCTTACGTTCGGCCATCAAAGGAGGTGCGCGATGACGCACGCTGAGATGGACGAATTGTACGAGCTATTTGTGCTGGGTGCGCTCGATCGCGAAGAAGCGGCCGAGATTGAAAAGCATCTGGAAGATAACTGCACCTACTGTACGGCGCGTGTACGCGAGGCGTCGATTCTCGCAGCGGCATTCGCCGGCTTAGCCGATATCGTACAGCCGCCTGAGAACCTGCGTAAACGAGTGTTGAACAGTATCACTCCACAGCGGGCTCCGGCGATTGTCCCAGAACCAAAGAAGCAGGGTTCATGGCTGGGAGGCATGCTGGCGCTGGGTGCGGCATGTGTAGCTTTAACTGTGTTCTGTCTGTGGCTTGGAAGCCAAACCGATAGCCTTCAGAATCGCTTGGCTGCTGCCCAGCATGAACGTGATCAGCTTGAGTCTGCTCTGAAGACGTTGAGCCAGTCTGAAACGCGAACCGTGCAGTTCGGGCGCGCCAATCAGCCGCAAGGCCGCGTGTTTATTAATCGTGCTCGCGGTTTTGTTTTTACTGCTTCGCGCCTGCCACGGATAGGCCCGGATCGGACCTTTGAACTCTGGTATGTTCCGCCCACAGGCGCTCCGCGCAGAGCCGGCCTGTTCCGCTCAGATGCGAATGGCGATACGGTGCAGATCTCCAATACAGCCATCAACCCGGCTACCACCAATGCGGTTGCGGTAAGCGTCGAGCCTGACGGCGGTTCTCCGGCGCCGACAACAACGCCGATCATAGTCGTACCACTTGGCTAGGGAATCTCTACTGTAATCTCTCCCTTTCCCCAAGTGGTCTGGCGTCCAATGCCGGTCCACTCGGCCACGCGCAGACCAGGCAGAAACTCCGCCATTGCTCCTTGGTAGATGGCCGACCCGACAAAACCACCTAATGGATGCTCCTGCCCAGTCCGGCTGCTTCGACGCGAAAGTGCAATTTGCTGGATGGCCATTGCTGTTCGTGTAACCTGTTCGGCTTGTCTGGTGAGTGCTGCAAAACGTGGAGATGGCTCAACGCAGGTGTATAGGCTCTGAAGTGTTTCAATCCGCTGTTGCACTCGCCGAAATAGAGGAGCAAAGTCAGGCTCCAGCATTAGCTGCCCACCATGCTTCAATTCGGTCGGGCTTTGAAAGCAAATCTTGATCTCACTTACGTCGACTTTCGCTGGCTCAAGGCTAAGGGCTCGCTGTTCTGTTTCAACCGACAACAGCTCACATTGACTCCGTGCCGGACCCAGGCCCTCACTGGCCACATGAGCGACGGCCTGCTGAAGTGCAACGGCGATGTTTTCGTCCTCTGCGAACAGGTGCAGCGCAAAGCTGAACGTCTGGCCGGGAAGCACAACGCGGTCATTGAGAGAACGAAGTCTTAAGACGAATGGCCGAGGCGGCGTTTCCAATCCGCTTGGACCCGCAGCGTTTGGTTCATAGACGGCTTTGTAAATGGCGGGGCTGACGGAAAGCAAAGCAAATCCAAACGCACCGCGAATCGTGTTCGCAGCCGGGTTTGAAAAAGCGAGGGGTTTGTCTGTCACCCGAAGGTGAAAGCGCAAAACCTGAAAGCGAAACAAGGGGCAGGAAGCAGAACCGGAAACTAACTCCGGTTAGGGCTTCGCTTCGGCCCCGGCCGGCACCGGATTGTCCTGCGATGGTGGCGCTCCGGTTTCCGGCAGTTTCACTAGCATCTGATCTTTGCGGTAAACCAAAGTCGAGGTATTGTAGCTGGCTAATTCAAAGCCGTGCCCGTGCGTGATGGCGTCGGTCGGACAAGCTTCCACACAGAAGCCACAAAAGATGCAGCGGGTGTAGTCAATGTTGTAAACCGAGGCGTAACGTTCACCGCCACTAAAACGCTCAGTCGCCGTGTTTTCCGCTGCCTCAATATAAATACAGTTCGCTGGACAAGCCGCAGCGCACAGGAAACAAGCTACACATTTCTCCAGGCCATTTTCGTCCCGCTGTAGCACGTGCGCTCCACGAAATCGTTCTTCCAGCCTCGCCGGACCATCCGGATACTCTTCGGTGATTGCGGGCTGCAACATTTCTTTGAACGTGATGCCCATGCCCTTGGCGATGGCCGCCGCAGAGCTAATCACCTCACCGATATTTGCCATTACTCTTCAAGGTTAGCGCAGCGGGCCGAGAGCTTACGGTGCTCCTGCAGGGATAAGATCGAGTTGTGCGCCTGTTGTCCCTGTTTTTGCTTGTCACAGCGCTGTTGCTGGCGGACACGTTCAAGCTTTACTTGAAAGATGGATCTTTTCACCTGGTTCGCGAGTATCAGGTACAAGGCGACCGGATTCGATATTACAGCACCGAGCGCGGCGACTACGAAGAGATTCCCAAAGACCTAGTCGACCTAGACAAGACGGAGAAGGAGCACAAGGGCAAAGCTGAGGCATCTGCTCGCAATAGCCGAGAACTGGACGAAGAGGAGAAGGCTGAGCGGGCTCTTGCGAAAGAAATCGCTTCCATACCGGTAGAGAGCGGTGCTTTTTACAAGCCGGCCGATGTGATTAAGCCTTTAAAGCTGGCCGACTTCCAAATCATCACTGACAAGAAGCGCCGGGTCATTCAGTACATGTCGCCGATACCGATTATTCCCGGCAAAGCAACTGTGGTGATAAAAGGCGAACACTCTCAATTCAACGTGTCTGAAAAACGGCCAGAATTTTATCTTCGTTTATCAAAACAAGAGAAGTTCGGAATCATTCGTCTGACCGGTCGCAAGGGGATGCGCATCGTTGAAAATATTTCGATCATCGCTGTTTCTCACGAGAGCATTGAGGACCGAAAGCAGATGGATACCTTTGAGCAGCAGCTCGCGGGCGACTTGTACAAGGTATGGCCGGAGAAGCCGCTTGACCCTGGTGAATACGCGCTGATGGAGTATTCGGACTCTGATTCGGACGACAAGGAAGATCTGCAGCTACTTGTCTACGACTTTTCTGTTCGGTAGCATCGGCTGGGTGAGCATAGAACTCGAAACCAATCGGCTGATCTTGCGGCCGCTTGAACTTATAGATTCGGCTCAGACCCAATTACTGTTTCCGCATTGGGAAATTGTGAGATACCTGAATGCGAAAGTTCCATGGCCGTACCCTTCGGACGGGGCACTCACGTACTACAAAAACCTTGCGATGCCTGCCATTGAGCGCGGCGAGGAGTGGCAATGGACGCTTCGGTTAAAACATTTGCCTGACGAACATATCGGGGCAATCAGCTTACATCGAACACATTGGGACAATCGCGGTTTCTGGCTGGGTTTGCCGTGGCAGGGTAAGGGTTTGATGACGGAGGCTGTGACTGCTGTAAATGATTACTGGTTCGATGTGCTCGGCTTCGAGACGCTATGTGCTCCCAAGGCAATCGCCAATACCGCATCGAGGCGCATCTCCGAGAAGACCGGAATGCGGGTGATTGCAACCGAGGAGCGAGATTATGTTTCAGGTCGATTCTTAACTGAAATCTGGGAGCTTACTTCGGAGACTTGGCACAAGAGGCGTGAATAAGTTTGGTGCTTACTTCTTCACTCATACCGCAACGCTTCTGCGGGGGCAATATGTGAGGCCGTTCGGCTTGGCTGCAGCGTTGCCAGAAGACTTGTGAGCAGTGCCAGCCCGGCGACCCAAAGTCCGTCTGTCCAGTGGCTCAAAAACGGTACGTAGCTAAGCGCATACACCTGCTCATCCAGTCTGAACCAGCGGTAATGGTTGAAGAGCGCAGCCACGCCATAGCCAAGCACCAGGCCTAGCAAACTGCCCAGACCGCCGATCAGCAATCCTTGCAGGATAAAGATTCGCTGGATCTGCGCCGGTCTTGTTCCCATAGAGAGCAAGATCGCAATATCTCGCTGCTTCTCCATGACGAGCATGACTAGCACCACTAGAATGTTGAGCGCCGCGACCAGTTCGATCAGGCTCACGGTAATGATGCTGACGATCTTCTCCAGCCGCAGTGCATTCAGCAGTGAATGGTTCTGATCCATCCACGTGCTAGCGATTAGTTCGGTCCCGGTAATTTGCTCGGCCTTACGCGCTACGGTCGCGGCTTGGAAGATGTCATCGAGCCGTAGTTCAATTGTGTTGACGACATCACTTAGATCCAGTACCTGCTGTGCCGCGGGCAGGGAAGTGAACGCCCAAGTGGAATCGAGGTCATACAAACCTGATTCGAAAATCGCCGCCACGCGAAAACGAAATAAGCTGGGCACCCTTCCGAAAGGCGTTAACTGACCTTGGTAGCTGATAACGGTTAACGTACTGCCAACGCGTACACCCGTCTGCTCAGCTAATCGCGACCCCAGGGCAATCGCGCTCCCCATTCCAGGCTGCCTGAATCCATCGAGACTGCCTGCTTTCAGGTGCCGCAACAGATCCGGCACCTCTGTTCCTGCGCCCAGCGGTACGCCTTTCAGCACGGCGCCCGAACCCACCAGCGGCCCCATGACAGCTACTTGTGCATAGAGCCCGGGCGTGGCGCTGATCACATGCGGAATACGGCGGAGACGTGGCAATAATCTTGCCCAGTTCTCAATACCGTAGGCCGGATTGCGTTCGAGGATGCTGACGTGGGCTGTCGCACTCAGCAGCGCCGTTTGCAAAGTACTCTGAAAGCCGTTATTGATGGCTAAGGCAATAATCAATGCAGCTACGCCCGCCGCGACGCCCAGTACCGCAATGGCCGTGATGATCGAGATCACGGTCTGTTTGCGTTTAGCACGCAGATATCGGACCGCGATAATCCACTCGAACCGCGACACTAACCTTCATCAATCTGGCGCAGGCGATGGACCAAGCCGATTTCTCCTTCGGGCCGCAGCAAGGGAAACAGGATCACGTCCCGAATCGATTTGGAATTCGTCATCAGCATCGTCAATCGATCAATCCCGATTCCTTCACCACCCGTGGGAGGCATCGCGTAACAGAGTGCACGGACGTAGTCTTCGTCCATCATGTGCGCTTCCTGGTCGCCGCCTTCTTTGCGGGCCAGCTGTGCCTCGAACCGGCGTCGCTGCTCTTGCGGGTCGTTCAACTCAGTAAAGGCATTGCCAATTTCCATGCCGCCGGCATAGATTTCGAATCGCTCCACAAAATCCGGCTCATCCGGCTTGTTCTTGGACAGGGGAGACACTTCCAAGGGGAAGTCGTAGATGATGGTTGGCGCAATCAGGCGCTCTTCGACGTGCTCTTCAAAGAGTTCCATCAGGGCATTTCCGGGCGTACTCTGCCGCGAATGTTTCAGCAGCCAATCGGGATCGCGCACGTTATTCAGGGTCGGCCGCGCCTGTGCGTCGGGCCAGAATTCAACCACAGCTTCGCGCATGGTCAGTTCCCGGAAGTTGCCGAAGTCTATGGTTTGGTCTCCGTACGTAATTTGTTGGGAGCCTGTCGCATCCAACGCGACTTGCCCAAGCAGCTCTTTCGATAGCTGCATCATACCGCGGAAGTCGGTATAAGCCTGGTAGAGCTCCAGCATCGTAAATTCCGGGTTGTGACGTGTTGAGATCCCTTCGTTGCGGAAGTTCCGGCTTAGCTCATAGACACGTTCCAGCCCGCCGACCACAAGACGTTTTAGGTACAGCTCAGGCGCTATTCGCAGGTATAAGTCGAGGTCGAGCGTATTGTGGTGCGTGACAAAGGGACGTGCCGCAGCTCCGCCGTAAAGCGGTTGCATAATGGGCGTCTCTACTTCCAGGAAGCCGCGACCATCCAGCTGCCGCCGCAATGACTGAAGAATCTTTGCGCGTACAACAAACGCGTCCCGTGCCTCCGTATTGGCGATCAGGTCTACATAACGTTGGCGATATCGCGTCTCCACGTCCTCAAGCCCATGCCACTTCTCCGGCAAGGCCAGCATGATCTTTGACAGGAAATCAAGCTCGTCAACGTGAAGGCTTAACTCACCGGTTCGCGTGCGGAACAAATAGCCACTTGCACCGATGATGTCGCCCACATCAAGCAACTCGTACAGTGCATATGTCTTCTCACTTACAGCGTCCTTCTTGATGTAGATCTGCAGGCTTTCGCCACCCTGCATCAGGTGAAGGAAACCGGCCTTGCCCATGCGCCGCAACGTCTTGATGCGCCCGGCCAGACGCATGGCTATTGGCTGCTGTAGCTGCTCGGAGGTGAAGCTGCCAAACTCTTTCAGGACGTCAGGAACGGTGTGCGTGTACTCGTAAGGGTGTCCATACGGCGCGAAACCCAGCGCTTCTATCTGCTTGATCCGCTCCTGCCGCTGCCGCAGCAAATCATCTTCTAAAGCCAATCGCTCTCCTCAGTTAACGGCGTACAATCAATTCGCGCAAGTGGTCCCGCGTAAGAAAAAACTTGATAGATCCGGCTCGCTCAAACAGCTTCTCCAACATTCGATTGTTGAAATACTGGCCTCGCTGATAGACAGCACCCGGCCGCGGAGACTGCGTGATTGTTCGATGATCGTTGATTCGATATGAGTACACCGGAACTTGAGATGCTTTCTCAATCGCGTTGAAGAACATGAGCATCTGTCCACCGGGACGCAGTACCCTCAAGAGCTGAAGCACCGCCTGCTCGATAAGCGGGGTCTTCAAAAATTGCAGTGCATCCCAGACCAGAATTCCATCGAAAGACGAATCCGGGAACATCAGTGTTTGGTCCAGGAATCGCTGCGCATTGCTTGCTGCTCCCTGGTTCTCCAGAAAGTCTTTTCCGAAGCACTCGCCCATTGTCCCGATGATGTCGTCCGAAGAAATACGGTGCCCGTATCCGGTGATGAAGCTTATATTTGCCTGGCTGGCGCCCGACATGTCCAAAATGGAAAGGTCCTGCGACTCCCTCAGCACCGAACAGAACTGATCGAAACCGCTGCTTTGCCGTGTGATGGTGGGCGGAGTGTTTTCTTTTGGGGAGAGCTTTGGAAAGATTCCTTTGCCTGCACCAAACTTCATAGCAGCCTTGAATGAACGGACGTTAGAGAACGGCGAGGGAAGCGCGCGGGAAAGGCAGCACGATAGCGATCTTCATGCTGCCTCCACCCCGACTACTTGGCCGCTGCAGTCGCGGCAGCAGCGGTGTTCACCACCGACGATGCGGCCGGTGTAGCCGTGCTTACGGGCTGTGCGCCGCCTGCCTGGGCCGCAGGACGAGTTGCCGCTGCCTTCGAAATGTCGATGCTGCCCTTGAAATAAGCCCCGTCCTCAATGACAATGCGACTAGTCTTGATATCGCCAACTAACTTGGCTTCTTTGCGGATGTCGATCTTATCAGTCGCATCTACATTGCCCTGAATCGAGCCGTGAATGATGATCTCGCGAGCCTTCAATCCGGCCTGCACACGAGCGTTCGGCCCGATGGTTAAACGGTGTTCCTGGCACTCAACGTTGCCCTCCACCTCGCCATCAATCATCAGATCTTCTCGCGCGAAAATCTGGCCTTTGATCGTTACATTCTTGCCTAATGCAGCAGGTCCGGTACCACGAGCGGATACGGGCTCTGTGTCGAAAGGTCGGGCGGGCGTTGACATATTTATTGATTCTTTCCTCGGTGCTTCCGCAGGCGTCGTGGTCGATACTGGAACACCAGCCGGCCTGTCCAGCCTTTGCGGTACTTCGTCTTCTTTTCTCTTATTGGTAGTCCACATGCAAGGGCCTTGTCCTCGATCTGCTCCACTCAATCGTACTACTGGCAGACTGCCTAGCGGCCCGCAGCCTCGCACCTGAATGGGCTCTCGAAAGTGCTCTTCAAAATTATTGCACCTTCGGCCTTCCTCCATTCGTTCTGCCATAATATCGGCGGTGTCCAGGACTCGGGATTTGGAGCTTCGGCTGGAACGGGCTGAGGAGCAGGTGCGGCTGTTTCAGCGGGTTAGCCGCTTGATGGCCCGCGATCTGCTACTCGATGATGTACTGAATGAGATTGTTGAGCTGGTTCGCGAATTCCTTCTCTGCGATTCCTGCCTGATCTACCTGGTTGACGAAGCCGAGCTTGTTCTGCGAGCTTCCGGTGATGAGGGTAAAAGCAAAATCGGATCCGTACGCTTGCGCTTGGACGAGGGGCTGACTGGCTGGGTAGCTCGTGAGCGCCGGTTGCTCGCCATCTCACGCGAGGCCTATAATGACCCGCGCTTCAAGTTCTTCAAAGACCTGCCCCAGGATGTCTTCGAAGCCTTCTTATCGGTTCCGATCATTTCGCAAAGCAAGGTGGTCGGTGTCATCAATGTGCAGCATCGCGAGTCCCGGATTCATTCCGGCAGCGATATGGAGATGCTGAGCACCATTGGGGAACAGGTGGGCTGCCTGCTGGTGCTCTCACAGCAAAAGCATGAGACTGTCGCGCACGTTCGTGCTTAATCCTGCGCCGCTGGACGAAAACTGACAAAATTGAACCGGCACGGATTGCATCGGTATCTGTGTGCGCCTAACTTCATCAGCAGCTTCCGAAGCCACGAAATTCGATACTGCTTGGGGTCCCACGTGGTTAGCGCGAAGTTTAGGCAATGTGGGCACTTCGCAACATGCAGCTTCGAAAGCAGCAGGATATTGGCCCAGTAGCGATGTTCGCAGTCGTGACATCGGAGCGGATATTGACCGAGGGTCATGCGAAGAGCGTCGTTGGAGGACTGCCGGTGCGACCGGCGAACATTAGCGCTGCCGCAAGATGGGCACACGAACGACGAGCGCTTCATGCTGCGTAAGTTCTGCCCTTCTGCAATTCCTGCTCTATGTAGCGCGTGCGCAAAGTGCAGAACGCAGTAGCTAATTCGGCTACAAGCTCCGGGCTTTGCCGTAGGGTTTCGCGGTCCACGCTCACTACAGGCAAGACGTCGCGAGTCGAAGATGTGATGAAAGCCCCATCGCTTGTCTCAAATTCCGAAACGGAAATTTCATGCTCCATAATCTGCAAACCCGAGATCCGTATCTCTTCCAAAAGCAGCGCCCGGGTCACTCCCGGCAAACACCCTGACGTGCTCAGCGGCGGCGTCCAAGCCTGGTCGCCACGGATAACAAAAATATTGGCTGACGTGCATTCACTTAGCTCGCCGGCTTCATTCAGCAGGAGATATTCGTCCAACCCGGCTTGGTGAGCCATCTCATAGAGCGTCAGATTTTCTGCCCACGACGTGTATTTGGTCCCGGCAAACGGCGAAGCGCCGAACCGGGCATTCGGCCGATAGCCAAGCCTCACGCCATTGCCCCATTGATTGAGATCTGTTGTGAAGGCAATCAGATCGGTATCGCGCCGGAGGTCGGGTGCTTCGAACAGCCCGCCACGATTGCGGACTGCCGCTACACGCAACGTCGATTCGTAAGCGCCGTTAGCTTCCACCAGCTTCAGGAGCAAACGCTTGAGCTCATCCGGCGCAAAAGGAAACGATACGTGCAGACGCTCCGCATCGTGCTGCATACGGCGGTAATGGCGATCAAAAGCAAAGAGCACTCCCGAAGCCACACGCAAAGTACTGAACACGCCCCAGCCATTGAGAAACCCGACTTGGCCAGGGGCGAGCAGGGGCTCGCTGACGGTTCGAATTTCGCTGTTATGAAGAAGACACCGGTGCACGTATCGATTTTATCGGAGGCCCCGCTTTCTACCAGCTCTGCCCTGAACAAGCGCAAGATCCGTGCGTCTGTGGAATAATCTCGAAGGAGTTTTATATGAGCGAAACGTTGACCGTCGGAAAGCAGCTAGTGGAGTTGTGCCGTCAAGGGAAAAATCTGCAAGCACTTGACGCGCTTTACAGTCCTGGGATCGTCAGCATCGAGGCGATGGGAAATGCGGCGATGCCAGCCCGCATGGAAGGCCTGGATGCAATCAGGGGCAAGAATGATTGGTGGTTGCAGAACCACGATGTTCATGGCATCGAAGCAGAAGGTCCGTGGCCACATGGCGACCGTTTCATTGTTCGATTCAAGTACGATGTGACCCCGAAGGCCGGACCAATGGCCGGCAATCGATTCACGCTGGATGAAACGGCGCTCTACACTGTCGCCGCAGGGAAGATCACGCAGGAAGAGTTCTTCTATGACATGGGAAGTTAACTTCTCGTGAGCAGAATCCTTTGTTCCAGACGCCGGGTCTCGGTATGCCCTATGTTTCAAGTTACGGCGAAGTCAGTTGACGGCATGCTCAAGATCCTGGAATGAATGGAGCAGGTTCGACACGCCATGTCGCTAAGTCACCAGTAGGCAACGTGTTTTTGGAAGCTTGCACACTTACGGGCTCGAAGGTAAGGCTTGAACCTTTAGCGCGAACTCATATTCCGATGCTGGCGCGCTTTGCCTACGAGCCCGACCTGTGGCGCTGGACTACCTCGAAGATTACTGATCTGCAGGATCTTGAAGACTATGTCGAGAAAGCGTTGGCTGAACGCAAAGCCGGGACCGCCCTACCATTTGCCACGGTCGATATCGCCAGCGGTGAGATTGTAGGCTGCACTCGATACGGCAATGCAGATGCGCTAAATCGCAGAGTAGAGATTGGTTGGACCTTTGTGTCTCCCCCTTTCCAACGAACCCGCGTCAACACGGAGGCGAAGTACCTCATGCTGCGTCACGCGTTCGAAGCTTGGCAATGCGTCAGGGTCGAGTGGAAAACCGATGCTCTAAACGCGAAATCACGTGCTGCAATCCTGCGCCTTGGTGCAAAAGAGGAAGGCATACTTCGCAACCACATGATTGTCACTGGCGGGCGGGTTCGTGACACCGTTTACTACAGCGTCACAGACCGGGAATGGCCAGCGGTTTCGGACCTCCTACTCGCGAAGCTAAAGTGATGCGTGATTACTGCGATTTGTGATCCGCATTCTTGCGTTCCGCATCCTTATGTTCAGGCTGCCTGTGTTCAGCTTCGGGCTTCGTTGCTGTGGGGGCATGGTGGTCTTCGTGGGGAGGCTGCGTTACTTCCTGGTGAGCCGGGGCCGACGGCTGCACATGAGCCGTGGCAGGACCAGTCGGCTGCTGATGAGCTTCGCGAACTTCCGGCGCAGGATACCGTGACGTTGCCGCGGGTGCTTGAGCCGGCGAAGGCCGGGGTTCCACAACTGCCCCTGAGGTGCCTGGCTTAGGTTCTGAGCGCAGAGCAGGAACGCTGTTGGGTACCCGAGCGCGATTCTGGAATGTATTCTCTGATTGAGGTTGTTGCCGTTCCCGGGCTCGCTCGGGCGGAGCAGCTATGACCGGCGGCGCAGGATTTTGTACTCGAGAGTTAGCGGGAAGCCGAGGGCTGGAAGAGGATCCGAACGCCTGTGGTTGACCAGGCTGGGCTGAAGCGGAAGCTGCCTGCTGGACTGAAACGTTGTGCGCTCCTCGAAGTTGTTCTCCAGGTCGAACCTGTATTGGCTGCGCTTTGGGCTCGGCTCGCACAATTGCAATTTGATTGGTAGTTTGTGGAGCGATCTGCCGGTGCATAGCCCCGAAATCGTGGAGCTGACCAGCATGGCTTTCCAAGTACTGCTGGCGCGCCTGAAACGAAGCGGGCGCACTTGCCGGTGTCTGTACAGCCATCACGGGCCGGTTCATGACTTGGGGGTTGGGGCGCGCCGCCACGCGATTGATGTTGTTCACCAGTACTGCCTGCCGTTGCGGAGCTGCTGCGGGCGCAAGCACCGCCCCGCTACTTCGAAACTGCTCAAACTGAGTCTGCGAGACAGCGTTGCCGCCCTGCCGCACAGGCTGGCCAGAGGCGAATGCAGATTGCCGCATCGAGTACACGCCATTCGGAGCGTGGCCATTGACAAACTGCTGGTTGTAAACCGTCTTATTCACGTAAACAGTGTTGTAAACATTCGTGATGTTAACTGTCTTTGTCACGTGAGTGTTGTAGACGTTCACATTGCTGAAGTAAGGCCGGCTGCAATGGTAAGCCGGCGTAAAGACTTCACCAACGCCCAGTGCAACCCACCCGAGACTCGGGCCACCGCTGGTGACCGATACACCCCAATGAGAACCGCCGAACCAAGCTACGAGAGCCGGAGCGTAGTAGGGCCGGACCACAGGACCGTGATGGCTAACTGCAATGGGACCAGGGCACCAGCCCCAACGGTTTCCGATGTAAGCCCATCGCCCGTAATGAAACGGAGCGAAGCCCCAGGGTGCCGCGTCGACCCAGGTCCAACCCCAAGGCTCAACCCAGGTCCAATGGCCGGCTTGATAGGGCGCCCATCCAGCAGGCACGTGATGGGGATACCATACCGGACCGTACTCTGGTGCGGGCTGCCAGTCTCCATAGGTGTCCAGATCCTCAGCGCCAATCACAGTTGGAGGGACATACCGTGCCGCAGTCAAACGAGTCTCACGTTCGTCCCGACCCGCACACCAGTTGTCGAATTCGTCCGGAGCCGGTGCTGCTTCGACATCGAAGGCCAACTGGTCCGTGCCAGTTAACTGCGCGCTGTTTCCCGCATCGAGCGCAAACGATTGGCCTCCGCCGGTCACCTGCGCTTGCCCGCTCCGAACCACAACGAAAGTCATGTTGCCGTTGGGGTCGACACGAAACCGATACACTCCGTCCCTAGCAAGTTGGAAGGCCGCATTCGGTGTGTCAACCTCAAACACCTGATTCGGCGCTAGATCATGTAGACGAAACGACATGTCTCCCCCGGTTAGCTTAATCTGGATCACCGCATCATTTAAGTTAAGGAAGCCGAAGCTAGTCTGCGAACCCATACGCATAACGGCCTCGTCACTATGCAGTTCCG
>CAXTWQ010000103.1:0-18666 GCA_964248065.1 uncultured Bryobacteraceae bacterium
AGCAAATGACTTCGAATCATTAGGCCGGGGGTTCGAATCCCTCCGGGCGCACCAAACGTAGTCGACTATCGCCAAAGCAGCCGCCAGATGTTCTAGGCGAATCTTCGGTGCTAGATCAAGCAAGGCGTACAACGTTGGGTCGTGGCTTTTCGCTTTCGGCATAGTCGGACTTCTTGCGCTTCAAACCTTCGACCTGGCGACTTTCACAGTTCAATTTGCGTCTGAAAGTCCGCAGAAGCTGATCTTTGCAGTCCTCGCGGTTGTAGTTGCCTATGTGGCTTTCAAGTGGAAGCAAACAAATCAGGAAAGCTTCGGCTTCTTTGAAGTTGAAATAGGGTTTTTGTCTGCCATCGTAACCGCCACCGAGAGACCCTTCATGAACATCGAAAACCTCCGATGGCAAGTCTTGGCGGCCTCGGCCTTTGTTGTAGCTAGAGGCTTGAATAATATTCATAAAGCACGCCTAAAAGAGTCTCTCAAGGGAACGAAGCGGTTTGCCGGCATCTTTGGAACTAGATGAAAATGAATTCAATACTGAAGGTTCTTGAAAGTTCCCCTACTGTACTCGATTCTAGCCGTGGAGGGAACGAAGCTACTTTGACCTAGTTAGATGAGGCGATTCCGGTTTCGCTAGCCCGTCTCACGAAAGATGATGGACGAAGTCTCCTCAGATAAATCCGTCTTTCGCAGTAAAGGAACTGGAACCGTGTACTCCTAAGGGGGCATTCACTTCCTCTCAAGCACGAGCTAGCCTGCACTTGATGACACCTATCCGAGTTCTTGCTTCTGGTCTGAGCGTTGTTAAAGTTTTGTTGCCAATAATGCTGCTAACCTGCGGCGCTTACGCAGCCGATAGCTGTCAGCAAGCCTCGAAGCCCGATGAGCTAATTAAGACCATCACAGATGCCGAGCACAAGGGCAAGATCTCAACCGAGGTCCTCCGGCTGATGCTCCCATGTCGTGGAACTCCGGTTACAGCGTCAAGGTTGATTGCTGCGCTTACGGCAGGTTTCTCCAGTGAACAAAGTGATCTCATTTTCTCAGCCTTCCGCGTAGACAGACTAAGCCTTCTGGATTTGGAGCGCATCATCACATTGCCACTGCCGGAGAAGTACACATCTGGTTTGTTTGGAACAACCCCAGTTGTCGAGATTACTGCGGCAGATCTATTGGCCTCAAGTCTTCCTGCAAACATCGACCAGCTCAGAATGATCGCAGGTCATTGCTCCCTTAGTCTCTCCGAGGCTGAACTGCAGTCGCTCTTAGAAGGCAAAGGCCGGACCGGGGTGGCTGTATTCCTGGAGAGCTCGATGAAAGGAGTAACCGTCAAGAACGAACGAACATTGAGACTTCTTCGACAATCCCCAGGGAGGAGCAAGATTATGGAAAAGCTCCGGTTAGGTGATGCCCAACTCTGGGCCGTTGGTCTGAAGTATGGCCTGCCCTTGTCAGAATTAGCAGTCCTACAAGGGCCTAGCGAAGTCTCGGTTCTAGAGATGTTCCGACTCTGTCAAAAGCAGGGTGTTGCCGATTCCGTGACTTTGAATTTTCTTTCCAGGCTCCAATCTCACTGGCGAGCTTTGTCTGACGCTGATATTTGCAATGGTGGATTCTCTTCCGAACAAATAGACAAATTGGTTCCTCGCCTCAACCATCCGGCTTTGAAGCTGAGCCCAGGGTGTGTAGCATCTCTAAAAGCTCGTGGTGTTGCGGATGACACGATAGTCAGTTTGACCAACAGAATGGATAACGCTAGTCCCGAAGAAGCTAATCTCAGTGCCCGTCACATTGAACATGTTGGAATTCCGATGCCTCCCGAGATCACCGTAAGTGCTACGGGTGACCCGCTTGATAAGGTCTTTAATACTTCTAGTCATCAGGGTTACCAGGGTCTGAGCAGCGGGCACGGGAGTGGTTATGCTTCAGACGATAGTAGCGATAGCGGAAATGGGGTTTACCGAACCGGAGGTGCTGTATTGCAGCCGACCTTGATCTTCAAGGAGGAAGCAATCTATTCCCAAGAGGCTTTAAAGGCTAAACTTGAGGGAACGGTTCTCCTTTCCATCGTTATCGACAGTATTGGGCTGCCTCACCAGATTCAAGTAGTCCGTCCACTTGGTTTGGGCCTAGATGAAAAGGCTATCGAAGCGGTGATGAAATGGCGCTTCCGGCCTGCGCTGAAAGGCGGCAAAGCAGTTGCCGTTCAAGCGCAGGTAGAAGTCAACTTTCGACTACTTGCCGATCCAACAATTGGGAACCGCCAAGTACCCATCATTGATGCGTCTACCGACCTCCATGTCGAGATCCTTCAAGTGCAGTGGATCAACACAGCATTCGGGCCAAGAGGATTCGGTAAGGGAAACGTCTCTGGAACCCAGCCTCGACAAGGCTTCGACTTTACCTTCTCTTGTAGTGTCCCCTTTCTGCCTACTGACGGCGGCGGATACTATCCGGCCACGTGGAAAAAGCCAGCATCTAAGCTCGTTATCGTGACCTCCAAAATCGGCAATCCCCACAAGCATGAAAAGTGCGAATTGAATGTAAGTTTGCAGCCGTACACATTCCAGCTCCGAAGTAGCGCCTTACAAACTGTGCCTTTACGGTAGGTGTGCGATGTGAGCGGAGACTATGCAATCTTGGTTCATCGCTACATCACAAAGATGCCGGTAGCTGCTTTCTAAGCTGCCGCAGGTGCAAATAGTTTGTTGCCTAGGCAGGGTGCTCTTATAACATTTGGCGCTAGTGCCTCTCCACAGATGACGGTCTGTTCTGGGTCTGGCCCTACCTAGGCGGGTGGGGTGTCAGGCTAATTTGAATAGCTGCCCCCGTACAGCTTTATCCTATCCAGGTAACTCCCTATTGCCTGAACTGCAAAGAACTAGCGAACCTACTGAGCATCTCAGAGCTGTACCAAAAACGTCTTCTTGTTTGGCCTCTGTAAATCACTGAAAGTACGAGTACGCAAAGTGCCATTTCAAGAACAAACCAGTCGACTGCCTAAACAGCTGGGCTCATTCTGCCGATAAGACTCAAGAAGGAGTTGCAGGATGAAGAACTGGATAAAAACATTTTTAATGACGGCGTTTGTGGTTGGGGCTTCGGTCGGTTACAGTGTTCCGCTTGAAGCGCAGAGTGTACCCACCCGATTGAAGGACGTGAAAACCGTCTACGTAACGCCTTTCCAGGGTACTAATCCTGATATCGCCAACATGATTCATGCGAAGCTAATTAGCGCTTTGTCGAAGGTCTCAGGTATCTCCGTTGTGGAAGAGGCGGACAATGCTGATGCCATCCTCACCGGCTCTGGTCTTCTTGAAACACCGTTGAGTAACGGGCACTTTTACCTTCAAGGCGGGATGCGCTTATTCAGCAAAGAAGGAGGCGTTGTTTTGTGGGCCGATAACATCACCAGCAGCCGTTTCGCCCGAAGTGCATCCTCTAGCTTTGCTGAGAACGTTGCCAAGAGCTTAAGGCGTTTGGTAGATGGGCAAGTCAGATAGGGTCCTACTCTGGGTGGCACTGCCGGACCGAATGGCTTCCTACTATGCAGTACCGCGCTACGAGCTAAGTTTCGTCTAATTTCCGAATTGGGGCGTATGGTGGGATGAACGGCTGTCGTAACCCCCTCTATAAGCCACTTCCGGTGCAACACGCTCAATATGATGTCCGGGTTCTTAACACTTGGAGCGTTCAGTCTTAACGGCATGCCACTCACTTCGAAGCAGCGCCCTTTCGCCATCCATGTAGCAGATGATTGCCCCCATAGTGAGGCATATCGGAGAGCTTATACCAGCAACGGCAAGCCTCGAACGGTCAGAACCGAGGCGAGCCAGCTGGTAAGAAGGCCGGAGGTGATAGCAGCCATCGAGAGATTTCGAGAGAAGGCGACCGTTAGGAGCATAAAAGCGATATGTGTGGAGATTGGATTGATTCCGAAGAAATAAGAAAATTGTAGGCAGACGGCTATGCGTTGAGCTACTATTTCACAGTGATTTGAGGTTTGGCGATGTAAAAGAGCTCACTGGAAAAGTGGCTTGAATCAACCCATCGTAGAAACGTTGGTAACTATGCCTCAAGTCCTATGACTTATAGAAGTGGCTCTAAATCACACCTGCTGAAGTAGTTCCTGAGCGATCAGTCGAACCCCTTCGGCAACGTTTAGAAGGGCCTCATCCCGGTCCTGCCACAATGAGACAGCTCGTGCGTCTTTAGGAAGTACCTGAATCTTGGAGAACGACGTGTGCTGCCACATACAGGTCCGAAGAATGACCGGAATCACTCTGGCCTGATTCTCTACGTGCATGTCCATCGCTCGCTCTAATTCAATGTCATAACAATACGAAGAGTTGATGAAGTCAATGCTTACAAGTAAGAGAATGATCTGTGCATGTTCGAGATTCGTTGAAATCGTTCTCTCCCAATCGTCTCCTGGTTTGATTTTCCGATCGTTCCATGACTCGATTAAGCCCAATCGCCGTAGCGGATCAAGATGCTTGACAAGCTCGTTTTTCAATTGCTCATCAGAGTGCGAGTACGATAAGAAAACTCTCAGCCCTTTACTACCAGGAGTGCTTGCAAGTCCTACGCTGCCGCCCGGGCCGCGTCCGACCATGATCCGCCCTTGGTCAGCAAGCTGGGGATTGAACACGCTTGTACCGAGCCTCATCCCATCCTAGGCTGTCGCGTAGCGTATTGTTTCCTACAAGCTGTTGCTTACCGCCCGTTAGCTCCTTGAGCTTATCAAGCAGCAGTTCCGCATACGTTCGTCGTACCCTACCCGGCGCTTTCTTCTTTATGCGTTTTGGCACAATTCCGATCATTGTGGCAGGGTACCATTGTGAACACCTTTTTGAAGCTTCTTTTAGCTCCGATCTCAGCGTGGAACAGCAGCCTGTGTTCCGAATTAGCAATAGTAAGTACGCCTAGAAGTATGACTACTTGCCGTGTAGCAGCCGTTATTAGCAGTTGTTGTCTCCACTTTAGTCCAGCCCAGCAAACGGTGAATGGATATTGCAAGTCGTTTACTCTTAACAAGATTGCTAACGTATGACGCGAATTGATTCGGGATGGCAATATCTTAAGGTTTGGGCTTTTTCGCCGTAGCAAATGACTTCGAATCATTAGGCCGGGGGTTCGAATCCCTCCGGGCGCACCAACATCTCCGCTAAGCTAAACGAAAGTTTATAGACGACAACCCTAATTGGAAAAGCGGAGCACAATCAGGTTCCGTTTACTTCACCTCGAATTCCTTGTCGAGGGTGGAGTCATCTATAAGTCCCTTCATTCTGACATTCAGTGGACGTGCCACGTCCTTATTGACGTCGAATAGGAGCTTAAATGCAAACGGATGATTGCGGTCAAGCGTTAGCCAAACTGAGTTGGTAATTGGAAAGTTGTCGCCATCAGCATCAATGAGGTGTGTGTCATATAGATTGAGCCGACGATCATAAGTAGGGCTAGTCACAGTTAAAAAGCAGGTGATTTGTTTCGCTTCGACATCGCAACGCTTTACTGCAAACTCCATTGTTGAACTTTTGCCCAGTACCCGAATTTCCTCTGCCATTCGTAACTACGTAAAATGTTTGTTGCCCTGGCGCTCCGGGCGGGTGAGAGTAAGCCCGATACGCAACGAAAGCTGCAGCCACAGCACCCAAGCTTCCGACCCATGTCGCAAGTGTCATCGACCTATTGGAACTCAATGTGATCTCTCCTACAATCGATGGATTATAACAGCGGTCCAGAAGCCGACTTCGCGTTACCTTTGGTTAAGGGTTTGGCGTTAGGATCAGCGGCTATAAGGTTGTGCGATATTCCCGCTACTCGCGATCGTTAACATTAAATAGCGCGAGTGCTTAAACCAAGAAGACTTAACTCTTTCACCAGGAGAAGCATGCTTAGGCTGCTCGGGGTGGCAGGAGCTTCAGCCAAGGCAGGGGTGGCGCTCCCGCAATCGCTAGGCTCTACCGAGTTCTCAGTTGCCAAGCTCTCTCCCGAAGACGATCAGTTCTTAGAAGACCTGGAGCGGGGCAGCTTTCAGTTTTTCTGGGACCAAGGTGATAGCCAAACCGGCCTAGTGAAGGACCGGGCTAATGTTCACAAACCTGATACCAGCATCGTGGCAAGCGTTGCAGCAACCGGCTTCGGGCTCAGTGCACTTTGCATTGGAGAGAAACGTGGCTATATTACAGAGGCTGAGGCCCGTGCACGTGCTGTAACTACGCTCCAGTTCCTATGGGAAAAGATGCCGACTCACCGGGGCTTCTTTTATCACTTTGCCAACGTGAAAACCGGCGAACGGATCTGGGATTCTGAGATTTCTTCTATCGACACAGCCATCTTGCTTTGCGGCGTTCTCACATGTCGAGAGCATTTTCGCCGTCCTGAAATCTCCCGTTTTGCAAACGATATTCTCGACCGGGTGGAGTGGCAGTGGCTTTCAGAAGACACCACCCTGCTGCCACATGGGTGGTCGCCAGAGGGCGGATTTCTTCCTTACCGCTGGGACTATTACAGCGAGCTGATGATGATGTACCTACTGGGCATGGGATCAGAGAAGCACGCCCTTCCCGCCGCAGCATGGAACACGTGGAAGCGGCCTACATTCGAATACGAAGGCTTTCGCTACCTGGGTTCTTTTGCGCCCCTGTTCATTCATCAGTACTCGCAGGCGTGGTTCGACTTCCGGGGCAAGCGCGATCGCTATCTCGATTACTTCCGTAATTCAGTAATCGCGACCGAGGTTCACAAGCGCTTCTGCATGGAGCTAAGCGGTCAGTTCCCAGATTATGGTGAGGATCTATGGGGAATCACCGCGTCCGACTCTGAGGAAGGATATGTTGTCTGGGGTGGCCCGCCGCAGACCGGACCCATCGATGGAACGGTGGTGCCCTGTGCGGCTGGTGGGTCGCTGCCGTTCCTGCCGCAAGCTTGCCTGCGCGTGTTGAGAAACATCCGAGCGAACTACGGAGGAGCCTGGTGCAAGTACGGATTCGTGGACGCTTTCAATCCTCTGCGTAAGTGGTACGACACCGACGTGGTTGGCATCGACACGGGCATCACGCTGTTGATGGCGGAAAATTTGAGAACTGGGTTCGTTTGGAAAACCTTCATGCAAAGCCGTGAAGCACAACGCGGGCTGGAGCGTGCCGGATTTGAGAATTTTTGAAGCCGTTCAGCGAAGGCCTTGGGCGGTCAACCAATCGGCCAGCCGATCTGTCCAAGTATGGAGCACCGGATCCTGGGTGGCTAACCCGACGCCATGTTGCCCTTTCCGATACACATGCAGTTCGGCCGGAACGCCTGCTCGCCGTAGTGCCAGGTAAAATCTCACGCTGTTCTCAACGGGCACTACTCCATCGTCAGTCGTGTGAAAGAGAAATGTCGGAGGAGTTTGCGCCGTGACCTGCAGTTCATTAGACAGATCATTGGTGAGCTGTGGATCCGGTTGCTCGCCAAGCAGCGCCGTACGGGACTTGCGATGTGCGTACGGGTCCTGCATGGTGATGACCGGGTAAGCCAATATCAGGAAATCGGGCCGCGAGCTTTGCTTATCGATGGGATCAGTGATGCCTGAGTCGCCAATGTCAGTTGTGACGAAATGCGTGCCTGCAGTGGAAGCAAGATGCCCACCGGCAGAGAAGCCCCAGATTCCGATTTGATTGCGCTTGAGGCCGTAGTCGTCTGCGTGGCTACGGACGTAGCGTATAGCTCGCTGCGCATCCTGGAGTTCCGCTGGGTGGTGATAGGTAGGACCGAGCCGATACTTCAGGACAAAGGCCGAGATGCCCATTTTATTTAGCCAGGCGGCAACGTCCGTGCCTTCTTTCGCCATTGACAAGGAAACGTAACTGCCGCCCGGACAGACAACAATCCCTGTAGGGACTCTGCCTTTTGCAGGGGCAGGGAAGAGCGTGAGGGTAGGCTTATCGGCGTCCGCAGTTCCCTTCGCCCCCGGGGCACCCGTGGGCCATAGCGGCACAGTGGAGCTTTGAGCCCGAAGCGGCTGCGGAGGCCCGAGCAAAAGGAGCAGAGCTATCGGCAACAGGCGCGTAAACGACAGAAGCATCGCTCCATTAGAACAGCTCCGGCGCAGGCAAGCGCAGTGTTAGATTGAGGTCTTGAGTCGGGCTTTACAGTTACAGAGAAGAGTGTTTTGCGCTGCCTGGTGAGTGGCTGCGCCGGGTTCATTGGCAGCAATCTGGTGGACCGCCTGTTAGGGCTGGGGCACTCGGTTACAGGTCTCGATAACCTATCCACTGGCCGCATGGATTTTCTCAAGAGTGCGCAGAGTCATCCGCGATTTCAGCTCATTCAAGGCGATCTACTCAACCCGGAAGACATCGCGCGAGCGATGCCCGAAATCGATACCGTGTTCCACTTGGCTGCTAACGCTGATGTTCGTTTCGGCGCCGACCATCCGACGCGGGATCTGCATCAAAACACGATCGCGACAGTGAATCTACTCGAGTCCATGCGGACTCACGGCGTTGAAAGAATCGCCTTTGCGTCTACCGGATCAGTCTATGGCGAAGCCGCTGTGATCCCCACTCCGGAGAATGCCCCCTTCCCCATCCAGACATCACTGTATGCAGCTTCCAAGCTGGCGGCGGAAGGCTTTCTGACCGCGTACTCAGAGGCATTTGAAATCCAGTGTTTTATTTTTCGTTTTGTCTCAATCCTTGGTGAGCGTTATACCCATGGGCATGTGTTCGATTTCATGCGGCAGCTGCGAGCGCATCCGGATCGGCTCAATGTGCTGGGCAATGGCAGGCAGCGTAAGTCGTATCTGTACGTGCAGGACTGCCTCGATGGAATTATGACCGCAGTCGAGCAGAGTAAGTCGAGGGTGACTGTACTCAATTTAGGAACCGATGAATATTGTGAGGTGCAGCAATCGATCGGTTGGATCTGCGAAGAGCTGGGCGTACGCCCGGAATTTATTTATAGCGGCGGCGAGCGCGGCTGGGTAGGCGACAACCCGTTCATCTATCTCCATACGCAAGCTGTGCGCAACTTGGGCTGGCAGCCGAAGCTCTCTATTCGAGAGGCGGTCATTCGCACGGTGCGCTACCTGCAAGCTCATCCTGAAATGCTGGAGCAAGACACGGCATGATTATCACCAGAAGCCCACTTCGCATAACACTGGGCGGCGGCGGAACAGACCTGCCCTCGTACTACCAGCAGCACGGGGGCTTCGTACTGTCGGCAGCAATCAACAAGTACGTCTACATTACGCTTCACCAGACGTTCTTTGAAGATTTAATCCTCAAGTACTCACGCATGGAACGTGTGCGAAGCCTGGATGAAATTGAGCATCCCTCCATTCGGGAAGCTCTTCGATTGGTAGGCCAGCAGGCAGGTGGACTCGAAATCACCAGCATGTCAGACATTCCGGCCGGCACCGGCCTTGGTTCCAGCGCAAGCTTTCTGACAGCGCTGCTCTATGCGCTGCATGTGAATGCGAAATCGCTGGTTCCCCGAAGAGAACTAGCCGAGCAGGCGTGCCACATTGAGATGGTGCAGCTAGGCGAACCGGTCGGCAAGCAGGATCAGTACATTGCTGTTTTTGGCGGACTGACAACGTTCGAATTCTCTCAGGATGGCCAGGTAACGGTCGCTCCGCTACGGATCAGTGCCGAGACAACGGCCAATTTGGAAGATAACCTAATTTTGTTCTACACCGGTTTTACTCGCGCGGCTTCGAGCATTCTGGGCGAACAGGATGAGCGGACAAGGCAGGGCGACGTCGAGATGACCAACAATCTGCACCGCATCAAGCAGATTGGATATCAGAGCCGGGATGCCCTGGAATCAGGCAATCTGAGAGGCTTTGCTGACCTGATGCGCGTCCATTGGGAGAGCAAGAAGCAGCGCTCCACAAACATGAGTACAGACGCTATTGATGGCTGGTATCAGTTGGCCTGCGAGAACGGTGCGATCAGCGGTAAGTTGATTGGCGCAGGCGGCGGAGGGTTTCTCCTCTTTTATACCGAAGACAAAACGCGGCTCCGGCATGCGATGCGGGAGGCCGGAGTCAGAGAAGTTCGGATGCGATTCGATTTCCAAGGCACGACCTTGGTTACGCAATCCTGAAGACACTGGTATGTTGCCCTGCGTTATTTTATGTGGCGGCCTCGCTACCAGGCTGCATCCACTTACAGAGCAAGTGCCTAAGTCTCTCGTGGAAGTGGACGGCAAGCCTTTCTTGTTTCATCAGCTGCAGCTACTACGATCACATCAAATCTGCGATGTGGTCTTGTGCATCGGTTATTTGGGCGAGTCCATCCGCATGTACGCCGGTGATGGGTCGAAATTTGACATCACGCTGCGGTACTCGTCCGATGCTGATATTCGCTTAGGTACTGCCGGTGCGGTGCGGAAGGCCCTGGACTATCTGCCCGAGTGCTTTTTCGTACTTTATGGAGATTCATACTTAGAGTGCGACTACGAAGCAATTGCGCAATCATTTCACCGGTCGGGCAAACTGGCCTTAATGACGATCTACCGCAATGAGGGCAGTTTCGACTCAAGTAACGTGCGAGCTGAGAACGGGCTAATTCTTAGGTACGAAAAAGCAGCACATGACGCTGACATGCGTTACATCGACTACGGTCTGGGTGTTTTTAGCCGGTCTATCTTTGAGGCTCTTCCGCCCGGACGGGTAATCGACCTCCAATCTGTGTATCAGGATTTGCTTGCTCAGGGTGAGCTAGCCTGCTACGAAGTAAGTCAACGTTTTTACGAAATCGGTTCGATCCAGGGCCTCCATGATTTGGAGCGTCACCTCTCCTCATGAGCTTTGCCCGGCAGTTCTTGTCTGAAACAGCGGCAGTTGCGGCGAGCATCGATTCCACAGTTGTTGAAGCTTTCGCCGAAGCACTGGCCGAGGTGCGAAACCAGGGAGGGCGTTTGTTCATACTCGGGGTTGGGGGAAGTGCGGCGAACGCTTCACATGCGGCCTGCGACTTCAGGAAAGCCACTTGCTTCGAGGCTTACGCGCCAAGCGATAACGTTTCCGAGCTGACGGCGAGCACTAACGACGAAGGCTGGGATCAGGTATTTGCGAGCTACTTGCGCGGTAGCCGCTTGTGCGAACGAGATGCGCTACTTGTGTTGTCTGTTGGCGGCGGAGACGTAAATCGTAATGTAAGCACGAACCTGATTGCGGCGCTCGATTATGGCCGGCGCGTGCGCGCAAAGTTGTTTGCAATTGTGGGACGCGACGGCGGATATGCAACCACCGTAGCCGACCATTGCATCATCATTCCGACCGTGGCGCCAGAGCATGTTACCGCGCACGCAGAAGCATTTCAATCGGTGCTCTGGCACCTGCTGGTTTCCCACCCGGCTCTGCAGAAAAATAAAGCGCGCTGGGAAGTGCTGACCGCCGGTGAGTGAACCAAGTATCGGTGAAATCTCTGAGGTCGTACTAAAACTGATTCGCTATGCGCAAGGGTCCCGGACAGTAATCACAGTCGGAGCCAACCAGGAATTAACCGCTAAGTTAACCGCTGCTCGTTTCACCGTTCTTCCTTTTCGGGTAGAGGATCTTGTCACTGCTCGTGAGGAGGTTGCGCCTGGTGATGTGCTGCTCCTTGTTGCTCGGCAGATAACGGCAGATGATTCGCAGATTCGGCTCCTAAAGGCAGGTTTCGGTGACGCGATTCTGACCCGCAATTTCACTCTCGCTCGAGCAAAGGTAATGCCGACCGCACACAAGCTGTCCGTCATCGTGCCGGTTTACAACGAGGCCGCGACCTGTACGCAGATGCTGGACCAGTTAACCGCAAAGAATATTGCTGGCATCGAGATCGAAATCATCATTGTCGAAAGCAATTCCACGGACGGCAGTCGCAAGCTTGTAAGTAAGTACGCTTCAGACCCGCGCGTCAAGCTCATTCTGCAGGACAGGCCTCGCGGAAAGGGCAATGCTGTGCGCCAGGGTTTCGCAGCCGCCACAGGAACCATTCTGCTGATACAAGACGCGGATCTCGAGTATGACATCAACGACTACGACGCGCTTATCGAGCCTATTGTGAGAGATAAGGCAAACTTTGTCCTCGGCTCACGCCACAACCAGAATGGACCGCATTGGAAGATCCGCAAGTTTGCCGACAGCGCATTTCTCGGTAATTTCTTTAACTTCGGTCACCTGCTTTTCTTGACGCTGTTCAACGTCCTATACCGTCAGAGATTGACCGATCCATTTACGATGTTCAAAGTTTTTAGGCGCGAGTGTCTGTACGGTCTGGCTTTCGAATGCGATCGCTTCGACTTTGACAACGAACTGGTAATAAAGCTGATCCGCAAAGGCTACAGGCCTCTCGAACTGCCTGTGAACTACGCTTCCCGCTCACTCAATGAGGGCAAAAAGATCAGCATCTGGCGAGACCCACCAACGTGGGTCGCCGTCATGCTGAAATGTCGAGTGTCGCGGCTGTACAACGACTTGTAACAATCGTTCCGGCGCAGTTACGAACGGTGCTTCAGCTTTCGTGCCCGGGCTGCGTACTTGTTCAGCACGCCGTGTAGTTCGCTGCCTGTCTGCGGCCAGACCGTTGGTCCGTGAATAATCTCCTTATTGCTCAGACGCGAGCCGTAAATGTCCGCATTGTCGCTCACATCCTGGCGAAGCGTTGCTCCCTGTAGCGATACTCCGGCGAATACGCCACGGGCGCGTGAATAGGACAGCATCTCGGCCCGTAAACTAACGTCCGTTTGTGCCGAAGAGGACCGACCGACAGGACCGCCTGCTACCTCCACGTTACCGCCAAGTGTGAACTGAGTGGAAAGCAGCCGGTCCGCACCCTTACGATTCATGACCAGAAGCACCATATCGCTTTCTAGCAGTCCGATTTGAAAGCCAAAGCTGCCGCCCTCAATGCGTATAGACCCAGGTGCTGACCAGCCCCCTCCGCGACGGCAGGAGAAGAAGCCTTTGCCATACTTCGCACCGCCGATGAAGGCCGCCTGTTTCACTCCGGGTACAATTACGATGCATTGAGCTTTCGCAAGCAAGTTCATCGGGATGCCCTTGTCCGGCGCCGACATCACTTCTGAAAGCACAGTAGCGGCAGTGTTCAACCGATTGGTGGCCTGCTCTGCCTGGGTGACAAACGGCATCAACAACAATAACGAGACTAGAATCCTCTTCAACGTTCTTCTCCGGTTCTGCGATTAGATACTTCGGACAGGCATGTTCATTACGTCGTCCACTCGCATAGACTCCTTTATGACAAAAGGCTCTCCATATTTCACGCCGATTAGATTACCGTAAAAGCGAGCCACAGCAGCCAGGCGCTCGGAAACCTCAGTGTGCGAGGGAAAAAGTTCCGATGCAGTTTCGCCATCTCCGTACTGCGACGCGTAGCTGAGCAAGGCGGCCATTCTGCGATCGAACTGCCGAGAGATATCAACCACGAACGACGGAGTCACATTCGCGTAAAGCGACGAGTAGAGAATCTTGAACGGGCGATGCGGCGGCACATCCTCTTCCAGGCGTCGCAGGCCAGCCAGAAAGCAAGCTTCATAGCCGAGCTCGCTGGCCCGGTAATGATCTGGATGCCTGCCGGTCCAGTAGGGCAAGATCACCACCCGCGGCCGTAGACGGCGAATTACCCCGGCTAAGGTCATGCGGGCAGAGACGGTATTCTCCAACCGCGCATCGGGCCAGCGCAGATTTTGACGCCAGCCGACGAGGAGATGTTCAGCAGCAGCCTTTGATTCCTGGATGCGAAGGTCCGGCGTACCGCGGCTTCCCATATCGCCCGCGGTCAGGTCGAGGATGCCCGTACGGTGCCCAGTCTCGGCAGTGCGCAGCAGCGTGCCTCCGCAGGTCTGTTCGACATCGTCCGGATGCGCAGCAATGGCCAGTATGTCGAGCGGGTCCAGATTGTCGAATGGCTCGTTAGGATCATGCATCGGCGATCAGTAAGAGTAGCGTGTGCGCCGGTTGCCAGAGAAAAATCGAATAAATAAAAGTCCCGCAACAAAGCCGCCCACATGAGCGAACCATGCGATGCCTTGTGCCTGGGCGAAGCTGCTGAGAGAACTCAAGCCACTCAGCAATTGAATGGCGAACCAGTACAGCAGCATGAACGCAGCGGGCAATTCGACTGTGGTGATGAAGAAGATGATGAACACAAGCGTGACGACCCGCACTCGCGGATAAAGCAACAGGAATGCGCCCATTACGCCTGCAATGGCCCCGCTCGCGCCGATTGTTGGAACCGGGCTACCAGCTGTGACTTGCCACTGCACGACCGCCGATGCCACACCACTGATCAGGTAGAAAAGCAGGAAGCGCCCTGATCCAATCGCGTCCTCTACGTGGGAACCAAAGACCCACAGAAACCACATATTCCCGATCAGGTGCAGCCAGCCACCGTGCAGAAACATCGACGTGACCAAAGATGTTGGAACGAAGCGATCGGGAACCAGAGCGTAGTGCGCAATGAAGTTTTCGCGCAGGTAAGGCGACAAGGACATTTCAAACAGAAACGCCAAAGTATTAATCGCGATGAGAAGCAATGTAACTGAAGCAGGTGACCGCCGCAGCAGAAGCGCACGTAACGGTATCAAGCTTCAGCTCCGACTCGTGCCGAACAGCGTTGCGCTACCTCAGGAGCTTCACGCCGCTGGACGCGGCCTGCTTGGGCGCTTCTCCGCAAGCTGCCTACTTCCGCACGGTCCGGAATGTGACCACGCGCGCCAATGGCGGTGCAGCTGAGAGCAGCCGCAGCATTCGAAAATTCCAGCGCCTCCGCCATGTCGAATTTCTGCAGCATGGAGTAGCAGAAGGCGCCATGGAAGACGTCTCCGGCCCCGGTGGTGTCCACACACGAAACCTCGAACCCGGGTGAGTAAAACCACTGATCCTGGTGCAGGGCGAGCGCCCCATTGGTTCCCAGCGTTGTAGCAGCAACGGTAAAGCCAAACGCGTTCTTCAATTTGCTTAACGCTGCAAACGGATCTGACTCTCCGGTCCAGCGCTCCGGCCAGCCATTGCCAGCCACCAGGTAATCCACGTTTTCCAAAACCACTTCAAATCCAGGGTAAACGGTGTCGACATCGAGTGAGACGGGAACGCCGGCTTTTCGCGCAATCGAGGCAGCAAAGGCAGCCGCTTCTATGTCGCAACCATCAATATGCAGAAGCCGAGCACTGGCAATGTCAGCCGCACTCAGTTCATCCGGACGAAGGCGAAGACAATCGTTGCGCTGCCAGAGTACGGTGCGCTCGCCCGTACGCTCGTCGATGAGGATGTAAGCGGTTTGATTCGGGCAACCTCTCCGCACGATAACTCCGTTTGTATCGACACCGGTTCCGCGTAGGCTCTGCTGTTGAATCTCGCCACGCGCATCATCTCCAACCGTGCCCACGTACTTGGCTTGCAAGCCCAGCCGCGAGCAGGTAACCATAGTGGTCGCAACCTGTCCACCGGGACTTACCAACTCCCGATCAAAAGCGACCTTGCCCGCGTAAGCCGGGTACTCATGAAGGAGGATGAGCGTGTCAGTTGCGTTCAGGCCAATGCCTAAAACATCGGGAGGCGAACTCAATGGCTACTGCTTCTTGTTGATGGACTCTGGAACTTGGTAGAGGTAAATGGTATGGCTGGCGCCATGAGTTCCGGCTGCTTCAGTAGTGTCAATCGCTTTCCAGCCAGGGATTGGATAGTCATAAGAGACAACGCGCGTATTGGGACGAAGGAAGCGCTCCAGATTCGGCCGTAGCGTGTCGTTAGCGGTTGTTGCCAAATACAACGTGACTACGTTCGCGCTGCTCAGGTCTTGACGCATGAAGTCGCCATGGACGACTTTGATTTCGTTTTGTAAACCTTGCTTCTTGACGCGCTCTGCGGCTTCGCGCGCCAAGTGCTCAGATATTTCAATGCCGACTGCCTTAACCCGATACTGCTGAACAGCTGCTATAAGGATTCGGCCATCGCCACACCCGAGATCATAGAGTGTTTCGCCCGGCTTTAATTTGGCCATGGACAGCATGCGATCCACAGCGCGCTCCGGGGCAACCACATAGGGCGCCAGATTACTGCGATACTTCTCCCAATCCGGATGCTGGGCAAAGCTCTGCCCGGCAAGCCCGAAAGAGAGCAGCATCGCGAACGCACCGAAACAAACCTTGCGAGAGCCGGTAGACATTTCTAACCTAGTTGATTCAGCTTACCTTACTTGGCTGCTTAGCGACAGCGTAGGTAGGCAGGCTGAACAAGTTGAATCCTACTTGTTCCGATGCACAGGGAGGCGTGGACGGGTACATTGGTGCGGAACAGGGTGACCGCGACCGCCCTACCTCATCGCCCGTCGCAATAGTTAATCAGACCCTTGCTCGCAGGTATTGGCCAGGCGAGGACCCCATAGGAAAGCGGCTGAAGGGGTTCGACCCGCGCGGACAGAATGACGATTGGCTCACAATCGTGGGTGTCGTAAAGGACAGCCGGGCTGGCGGTCTGGAAAAGCCTCCGTTCTCGCAGATATATGAGGTTCAGTCACAACGTATAAGTGAGCAGATCGGAAGTCTCGTTGTTCGCACGGCGGGTAACCCTGCACAGCTAGCTCAGGCCGTACGAACGCTTATTCATAGCGTTAACCACAATGCTGTTGTTTCATCCATCACGACCTTGGAAATGCTTCTTGGTCAGCAGCAATTGCAACGGCGCTTTCAGACTTGGCTCCTCAGCATCTTCTCGGGACTGGCTCTTGCCCTTGCGGCACTAGGTGTGTTTGCTGTTATGCACTACTCGGTTGCCGCACGAACGAACGAGATCGGTATAAGAATGGCGGTTGGTGCTACGTCGATTGACGTTGTGCGACTTGTGCTCAAGAGCGGGATCAGTCTGGCCATGGCTGGCGTAGCCTTGGGTGGGCTTGGTGCTATGTACATCACAAGAGTACTCTCCGGTATGCTGTATGGCATTAGACCGGGTGATCCGCTCAGCTTCCTGGGGGCAGCGTCAATTCTCCTCGCGGTTGCGGCCTTGGCAACCTTGCTTCCGGCTCAACGCGCTTCGCAAATTGACCCAATGATTGCTTTACGGCAAGACTGAGTCCGTGCTTTTCAACTTAGGTCGAATTGTAAACCTGTGGGTCGGCTAGCGGGTCGATCCACCCAAAGCCGCTCCGACTGCATGTTGCCGCTTCACACTTGTGATTTTGCGCAGCATATCTGTAGTGGAAACCCAGAGATCTCGTGGCCTCGCGATAGTGTACTCGGTTCCCTTGAACGCTTTAATCGCATGGCTAATGGAGTCCTTCCACGGCACGGCTTGCGGGTTCAAGTTGTAATTCATGTAGAAGACCGGGCAATCGACACCCCCCATGCTCCGCAGTTGTTGCTGCGGTACATCGGCGTTTAGCATCGCCTTGGGACCGGCAAAGATGACTGCATCCGGGTGACTAGGATCGCCTACTTCTTTTTGGATCAGATCCTGAAGAAAGTCGGTCTCGCTGTTCTTCTGATTCAACTTGGCGATGTTCACCGTGCCTAGCTTCATAGTTCCCAGGGCCTTGCCTAAGGCGGGAAAATCGATTCGTTCGCCTTGCTCCTGGCGGTAAACGATGCGGCTCTCGTCCATATTGAAGGCCACCAGCGAAACTTGGTGGACGTTCGGATCGCGCTCAATTGCTTTAAGAATACTGACCAGCGCGTCTGTATCAGTTCGTGTCAACGCAGCTGCTTGAGCCTTTTGTGGAGCGAAGTTCACCAGCAGCTTCACCCGTAAGCCGTCCCCGGGGTGCTGAGGTTTTTCAATTGCTTCATTGAGAAAAGACTCCGATGCGGTTTCGGTGATCTGATTGGGATCGATAAAAAGCGGCATCGGCTTGTCTTTGGGAGACAGCGCCGCTTCGACGTCCCAACTGGATGAACAGACGCGTTCAGAGCGGTCGCGCATCAACCAGTCCACGTGATACTTGCCCGGACCCACGTCAATGATGCCCTGCAACATCGCATCGCCTTTGGCTTCATCCTCGATTTGCGGAACCCGGAAGTGCTGCACAAAGTACGCGGCGTGCGCTTGATCGTCTTGTGCATAGGCACGAAAGACAATGGTCAGTAACTCTCCCCCGCCGCTGGACAGCTCATGAAGCGGAACGGCCACTTCGTAACCGCTATGGAACCTGAGGTCGAACCCAAGATCGGCCTTCCGCTGAGTAACGCTGCACGGCAGATCCTTGCGGGCGTCCCCGGCTTCGAGGATTGCCATATCCGAAGGCAGCAGCGTGACCGAGTCACCAGCTTGCACCGGCTTCAGAAGTATCTGCGCTGGAGACAAAGCAGAAAAACCAGCCAGGCCCAGCACGATACACGGAACTCCGAGGCCCAGCGGGCGGCCAACGCACCGCCGGACCACACCAAAACAGGAATACGCTTTAGTAAACGGCGATTCCATATCCCCCCAAGTCAGGTCGTAATCGCGAACTCGCTCAGAGCAACTTAGCTCCGTCGTCTAGTCATTATGACCTAGAAAATGCAGAAAAACGCAACTGGAATTACAAGAAGGCGACCCGAATTCTGCCTAAGATCTAGTACCGGGCTTTTGCTTATTAGTAAATCTGCAGAACAGCTTTTATACGCAGCGTAAAGAACACCATATGTTACAGTGCGAGTGATTATGCCCCGTAGTGTCAACAAAGTCATCCTGGTCGG
>CAXTWQ010000104.1:0-13307 GCA_964248065.1 uncultured Bryobacteraceae bacterium
TGAATGACCCGTTCAGGATGATGGAACCGTTCTTGTCCATCCACGGCAACGCCTTCTGGATAGTAAAGTAAACTCCCTTAGCGTTGATATCGGCGCACTTGTCGTAGAACTCCTCGGTTACTTTGTCATAGGGCATCTGCTCGTAGATACCGGCATTGGCAAACACCGTGTCGAGCTTGCCTTTCTTTTCTTTGATCTCCCCGAACATCCGGTCCAGGTCGGCCAGCTTTCCAGCATCCGCTTGTATTCCAGCCGCGTTCCCACCCAGACTCTCGACCGCTTTCTCGAGCTCCGGCTTTCTCCGTCCAGTGATGAAGACAAAGGCGCCTTCTTTGATAAATTCCTGAGCCGTTGCGAAACCCATGCCTTCGCTGCCGCCTGTAATTAGCGCAATCTTTCCGTCAAGCTTTCCCATCTGACCCTCTTCCGTAGTGAATACCTGAGACTCTAGATGATGGCCGTCGCTCCAGCGGACTGCACAATCCGCCTGAAGTCTTGCCTAATCCAGCAAATCTCAGATTAGTAAGGCCGTTCGCCTTGCACGTTGCCGTGCGGGTCGTAGTTGCAGACCCAGACTTCGCGTCTTCTGTTCCGAGCCATGCCACAACCGAGGAGGCGTGTTTCGCGCCAAATGACTTGTGTAAAGTGTCCACAGCGGGCCGAACAAGTATTGGTGCTGCGGTTGTAGTTGCGGCCCTCGGACATCCATGCATTGACCACGGTCGCGGGCGAGGAGAAGCCACCGGAGATTTCGTATAGGTTCTCGCCGAAGATGCCGTCTCGTCGTAGGCCGAAGCTGCCGGTTTGAATCAGATACTCAGCCCACTGCTGCGCGCGTGCGGCCAACTGCGGGGACCAGGCGAGCGGAGGTAAACCGAGTTCGTTGCGGTATCCGTTGTGGGCTCCAACGAACTCGCTGGCTAGGGAGACTTGAGGCCGAGACTCGAGTGTAAAGGGCGCGCAAAGAACCAGGATGAGCAGGAGAAGTTTGCATTGCACGCCCATGAGCTTGGTCCATTAAGAAAGACGCAAGCGGATGTTTCGAGAGTACTCTTCAGTGCGCGGCCACCATTGCCTCGACGTCTTTCAGGAACTGCGCCTGGCTTCCTGGGCGCGTGTAGAACATGTGTCCGCCTGGATACTCGCGAACGGAAATGCGCTTGGGGTCGCCCATCACCGGCATCTCGTCCACGGTGAGCACAGAGCCCATGAACGGGCAGCTCAAATCATCCCAGCCATGGGCGATCAGCACTCGCAGCTTCGGATCGGCAGCAACGGCTTTGCGCAAATCGGCAGTAGAGCCGCGCTCCAGCACGCGGTCACGGGTCCACTGCTCATTCACTTCATAGGAGAGTGCGTTGTAGCGGGCGGTTGTTTTCCATCCCACAACGCGCGTGATCCAGTCCGCCATGGCGGTGGTGGTGGGCGCAATGATGGCTTCCAGGATGGGGTCACTCGATTGCTGATCGGGAGAAAACGGGAACGGATCGGGAGCAGTGACATTGGAGTCGTAGATGGACCCGATCTGGTCTTTTTCGCGATGGGCCTCGCGCAAATAAGCGCGGGTTTCGATGCGCCCACCGGAGTGCTTGACGAAGGCGGGATCGAGCCCAGTCAGCTCCGTCACTTTCTTCACGAGCCGCGGAGTGGCCGCAGGGTCCGAACGACCGGCCAGCAGGTCCGTTACATACTGCCCGCGTGTGTAGGCGATCACGTCTGCCATATGCTCGGGAGTCAGCTGATCCTGGCGCTCCAGATGTGCAGCCGCAATGGAAGGCAGGGTCATCATCCACGGAAGCGGCGAGATTTCGCCATTGCCTTCGATCCACGGATTTAAATACGGCGACACCAGCACGACTCCATTTAGCGCGACACCGAGCTGCGCTTGCAAGTAGTGAGTGACGCGCGGTCCGCGATAGCCGCCATAGCTTTCGCCGGTCAGATACTTGCGGGACTGCAGCCGGCCATTTTTCACCAGCCAATCGAAGATGACGCGCGAGAGGTACTCGATGTCGGGCGTAGTCGAGTAGAAGAACTTCTTGGTATCCGCCATGGAGACGAGCGAGCGCGAGTAGCCGGTGCCAATGGGATCGACAAAGACGAGGTCAGAGAAAGGCAGCCAGGTTCCGGGATTGTCGGTGAGCCGTGCGGGGTCAGACGGGCTGTCGCCTTGCTCGGCGAACTGGATGTGCTTGGGACCAATGGCACCGAAGTTGAGATACACGGACGAAGCACCAGGGCCACCGTTCATGGCGAAGGTGACCGGGCGACTTGTCTTATCGGCGACACCATCCAAGAGATAGGACGTGACAACGACCTCACCGGTCTTCGCCTCGGGCTTGCTGGGGTCCGAGCGGTTGTAGACGGGAATGACGCCTACCGCTGCGGTGTAATGCAGAGTGCGCCCGTTCAGTGACCAGGTCTGCTGGATGGACGCGTCTGCTGGCAGCGCTGGTAGGGGATCAGCTTTGGCGTTCGATGGGGTTGCGGATGGCTTGGCTTGGGCGGTTGCGTCTTGCTGATCTTGGTCGGGTTGCTCTTGGGCGTAGGCGTAGAAGCACAAAGCAAGGAACAGAATCAAGAATGCGGTTGACCGACACGTCAGGAGCGAACGACTCATTAGAAGAACATAGCGCAGCTTCGCAGAATCTGATTCGGTGTAAGGCCAAAAACCATTTGCAAAGTTAAGGTTCTTTAGTTGATATTATCGGCTAGCACATACGTGCGATCGTGATACAGAAACGAAACTAACAGCAGTCCAGTTTTGGATCCCAAACAAACATGTGTAGGTACTTTCACCTTAAGCCGTGGCGGCCTCTAGGGCAGCGTTAATTTTCGTCACAAGGGAGCGAATACCGTTATTGGAATTAGCTGCCAATCGGTCCGCCAGTGTCGGCGAGTACTTAGCAACTTGCGTCTTCGTAAGTTTGTGCCATATCGGAAGTATGACCTTCTTACCAGAGGCGGTTTCACGGGCGACCAACCCGTCAAGCTCCTTCTGTGGCCAATCTTTCTGCAGAAACTTTGGGCTCAATATGACAACGCCAAAGCGGCAGCGAGCCAGCCCTTCGTCGATGCGACGACGCAAGCTATCACCTATTGTCAACTCAGCTTCGTCAAACCAGACTTTAAGACCGGCTTGCGTTAACGCGTTAAAAAGAGGCCTAGCAATTGCAGCCTTATCTTCTGAAGCATGAGACAGAAACAAGTCGTATGACGGCGATGATTGTTGCTTTGCCGATCTGCCACTGCTAATTCTCAGCTCGGCAATCCTTCGAGGCGGTCTGTCCCGAACCGGAGAATCGGAAGGCTGTTTAGCTGGTCGCTGCTCTCCGTTACCACGCCCTAGACTGTCTGCACGCCTAAGTATCTCGTCCCGGTGAATATAGTAGAAGTTGTCGCGCTCATATGCGGTGTCACCGTCACGGGATGTCTTCTTGATGATTTGCTTATGCACAAGCTTGACTGCTTCCTCCAGAACGCGCTTCCTTGGGAGGGCAATCGCACTCGCAACTTCTTGAACGGTTTTTGTGCGCCTTTTCCCAGTGTGAATCTCTCTAAACACAGCTCGTCTTTGTGACGCTTGCCCAAGCGCTCTCGCCGCCTCGTTTATCTGGTGCTCGGCACCAGTGCGAACGTCAGTTACCGCAATTGTCATTGCTCGGTGCTTTCCTCTGCAACTTTGTACGGCGAATCTTGGAGACTCGAGTAACGCGGTCAGTGTCGACGCGAACTAAACTTTTGACGCTTCGGATAGAGAGGCCCGACTCGAGCGCCTGAAAGATGAGCAGGTCTTGTAGCGTTTCGAGGAGCTTAGTCAGAACCTCCGCGACATGATTCTTCTCAGGCATTGTCTTTCGCCTCATTTCTAGACTGAAGCCTTGATTACCGCACCCCGTAGTCATTGCGGGCCACAACAGAGCGGAGTTAAGGTATGATTACTGACCGTTGCCCACTACTGACTCCTTGAATGGCTAGCTACTCTCTACTAATTTTTTCTTTTGCTTCTTCCGTAATCGCTGCTGCGTAACAGCAACCGTAGCTGCAGAAGTTCCCAAGATCTCCGCAATGTCACGCGCGCTAAGTCCCGAGTCGGAGAGCAAACTAATAACGTCCATTTGGCTCATCTGGGCTTTAAGTTGTGCAGCCAAGAGTCGGTTGGTAGTTTTTGCCTGTTTCAGTAAATCGTCGATGGTTGCCGGTCCGTCGTGAGCCATCGTTCTTACGCCGATCTTCCCGCCCTCTGAATGGACTTAGCAATTGCTGCTTGGCTTTTTCCAAGCAGTTCCGCGATCTCGCGTGCAACAAAGCCCGCGCGCGCTAAGACAACCTCCGGCTTCTCCCGTTCTTCCGCGGGCAATTGCGCTTGCAATTGTCCGAGCAGGAGCGCTTTTGTTGCCTTTAGAAGCTCGTCGAGGCTTTTTTCGTTCATAGCAACTTACTTGACACAATAATTCTAGACCAGCTATCGCTGCATGTCAATTAGCAATAAGAAAACCGATATCACATCAAGTAGGTGGTTCTTTATCAGCATAACCTGTTTATTTTGTTATGCTTACCATACCTTTGTTAAGTGTGTTTAGAGGATTGCTTAGTAACTTAACGACATGCTCGTTACGCGTAAGGCATTTTGCGGTGGATGCATGGCATAATCATCACGCGTTCAGGAGCCTATTCGCAGGGCTCAACAAGGGTAGAGTGTTTGAATCGTACCTAGCACCCTCGACGTGACTTGTTCAGTAGGTGACTTAGCCCTCAATGAAAAGAGTTTTCTCGCCCTGGGATTGATTCGCGGAACCGGCAATCTCAATAGAACACGACAACAACTATGATTTTCTCGGATGTCGTCTCATAATGCATGACTGTTTAACGTACATCTAAACAGTAAGGGTTTTTGGACGAGCAATTGTTGGCTTATAACAACACAATGTTTATAGGGGTGATCTACAGCACAAGGACATATCGAAAAGGACATCATTTGCGGCGGATTGCACGGCGGAATCATTACTCGTTCAGAGGCATCTGGCAAGGTTGCCTGACTAAGGCGTGTAGAAAGCTTGTAGCAAAGGGATTTCTAGTTGGGTTGGAAATAACGAAGCGGCATCAAAGGTTGGAACCGGCATCGCATGACAGCAAGTTTGGGGGCAGTGTGTGGAACTAGGAAGCAGCAGGTCTACTTTCTTAGCTTCTGCGTCGCCTTAATCAAAACCATTTCAAAAGCCTCAAGTAGCCGTTCCAACCATTGTTCATTTGCCGGGGTGCGACATATTTTGAGCAATACGCTTACCCAAGTCTATATGTTGAGCCGTATATACAGCTGCTTTTCAATGCGACTAGGCTTTCACCAGCAAATTGATCTTGCCCTAGAGCCCGTATCTCATAACCAGTCATGCAATCGTAGTAGTCGTGGCTGTGGGAAAGTTGGAAAGCGACTTTGGCTTTCCTGCTTTCCCATAGCCTTGTTACTGATCAACCTCACCAAGTCATAGCTGCCGGCTGCCCTGCCAGTCTTCTCCAACTGCATTGGGCTGATATAGTGCAGCATCGAGTGCAGTCGTGTGTGGTTATACCAGCGCAACCAGTCCAGTGTTTTATCTTTGGCTTAATGTAGGTGGCAAACTAGCGCCTACCTAGCCGTACCACCTTGGAGAAGCAAACAGCGTCTCTGAGCAAGCGCTGCTCCAGCAGTCGCCCTCCCGGCTCATTGAAGGCTGGATGCCGAATCGTTGCAGAATTTGCCGGAACCTGTTATTGACGTACTGACTGCCTCGATCGTTGTGGAACAGCAACCCGGCATTATGGCCAGGCACGTAAAGTACAATCAAGCAGCTTGGAGGGAGCTAGAAAGTTCCTCAGCAGTTTGTTCGGGCGTCTCGCGAACCAGGTAACGCCGCAACCGGACATCGAAGGGAAGAGTAGTTGGTTCGATACCTTTAGGCACTATAGATACGACCCGCTTCCCCATTCCGATTGCTGCCCCAAGTTCAAAAAGAACATTTGGCATCGAGAATGATTCCGAGTCAACCAGAGCTACAAGTACATCGCTGTTTCGCAAGCCATCCTCAAGTGCATCAGGCAGAGAGTCACCAGATTCAGCATCAAGCCCGTCAAACCACACGGATACCCCGCGTTGTCGTAGTGCTTGGGCAAAGGACCGCACCCAATCTGCGTCCTTAACTGAATGCGATATGAAAACTTTTGGCTCGTTCATGTGCTGTTCCTCAATGCTCGGCGATGCGTGCTGCTAATTGCTCAAGATAGATCTCAATCTCATTCAATTGTAGAAGGTTCCGCTTTTTGAGGAGTACTGGTATCCCAGGTCTCATTTGCAATTCGCTTGGCGTGATTCCGAGCAGTAGAGCCACGATGGGAATTCTACGTCCCCAAGCTGCGCCTATCTCAGCCCACACGTACGGTCGGTCAAGTGCCCAAGGTGTAAGCAAGACAACCAGTTCATGTGCTCGTTCGAGGAACTTAAGAATGTCCTCCTCGAAGTCTGCTCCAGCATCGATCTCGGCTTCGTCTAAGAATGGCGTTCCACCTCGGTCTTTAATCTCGCGCGCAATCTGTTTAGCAACCCAAGTGTCTGAGCTGCTATGGCTAACAAAAATTAGCCGTTTGTTTGAAGCCAACTCTTCCCCCTTTAAGAGTCTACGTTGGCTTCGGGCATTTAAATTCAGGCAAGACGCACGGCATTGCTGGCCTGAACATCGAAGTAAAGATCAAAGTCAAATCTAACGCTGGTTTGAGGCAGATGTTAAGTTTCTGGCTTGGCCTGTCACTTAGGCCGATTGTTCCAAAAGAGTTGCTATTGTGGCTTTGCATCAGGCCAATCTCAAGGCGTGCTGGACATAGTCTGGTTGCTAAACGAATGCCTTGCTTCTCTCGAGGGGTTTGCGCGTCTTTCAACTGCGCTCGCAGGGAGGTGGCCATCACCATCGATAAAGTCAGGCCGCGATCATCATTCCTGAAATTACTGTACCGGAGAGGTTGCTGTTCTCTCAAACCCAACCTTCCCCACCATCCCCCCAATCTCCGGGTTCGCCATAAACTTCCTCCACACCAAACCCGTCCGATAATTCTCGATCATGATCACCATCGGGGCTTGATTCAAGCCCATATAAATTCCCGAAAACCAGTTCTCCTGCAAGTTAAACGCATCGCGAAAACCGTACGGTCCCCACAAGCGGTCGCCTAGTTCCCGGTAGTAGAACTTCAGTGCTTTCATCGAAGCTTCGGGCGTATAGGGCATCGAGGCAATGGCTCCGGTTGGGGCGATGGTTCCATCATCGTCGCGTGGCCTCGGTTCGTAGGCTTGATAACCTTTCGGTCCATCCACGGCTGTGATGCCCCAGCAGTTTGGACCGTATCCTTTATATCCTCCGGGATTGCGGATGCAATAAGCGCGGTTGATCAGGGCTTGGTTGCGGCTGTTCTGAAAATAGTCGGTGAAGCGGTCGCGGACGTGCGGGTCGAATCCTAGAAACGAGTAGTGGGTGAAGAATAACGGCCCGCCTTCGCCCACTCCGACATCAAGCTTGATGCCTTCGTAAGCTTGACCGTTGGTGTAGTGGTCGCCTGCCGTCTGCTGCCCGAAGCCTTGCCGGTACGCGACGGCTTTCTTCGATTGCCCGGCCCAACCGGTGTAGTAGAGGCTCGCCGGCACTCCATGGGTGGGCGAAGCGATCGCTTCCAGGTACGTGATCATCGTTTCGTTGTAGCCGGTGAGGCGGTGGTTGATGGCCCAGGTGTACTCGGGCGACCAGTGCCAGAGCAGTGCATCGCCGTCGGGCGTGCGGCGGAACCAGTCCCACTCGACTGACTGCCACAGATCGGTGATGGTTCGGTAGAGAGCGCGCTCCTGTTGGGTCGGGCCGTTGAAGTATTGCCGGGCTGTGAGCAGGCCTTCCATCAGGAAGGAGGTTTCGACCAGATCCGCGCCGTTTTCTAGCATGCCGAACACGGGGATGCGCCGGCCAGTCTCGCCGTCAGTAAAGTGGGGCCAGACGCCGTGAAAGCGGTCGGCTTTGTTCAGATAGGAAGTGATTCGTTCGAGGCGCCCCAGGGCTTCGGCGCGGGAGATGAAGCCGCGGTCCACTCCGACGACCAGCGCCATGATGCCGAACCCTGACGCGCCGGTGGCAACCACTTTATCCTCGCCGGGCAGGTTCTCGCGGGTCATGCCGGACCCAGGATGCGCGCCTTCCCAGTAGTATCGAAAGCAGACTTCCTGCACCATGGTCAGCAGTTCGTCATCGGTCATGGGGCGCGTGGTGGCTTCAGCTATCTTCGAGGGCGCAGACTCGTGCCAGTTGTTATCTACGGTGCGCACCTGATAACGTCGGGTCTCTCCGGAACGGCCCAGGAAGTCTTCGTAGCGATGAAAATCGGGCGTTTGAATGGCAATGGGCACAAACGGACCGCCGCCGGTTGAGCGATAAATAATGTAGTGATCGAAAGTATCCTCCTGCGCCGGCTTCCAGGAGAGATCGATATGCCGTTCGTAACCTTTGGCGTGCACGTCTGAGACGACGCGTAAGGTGGTGGTTTGATCGGCTACATTCGGCTCAATTCGGATGTCATCCACGGTCAGGGTATGAGCGCGGTCGTCAGCCGTCGACTGCACGAAAACCAGCGCTGCTGTTTGATGAAAGTCGAATGGGCGGAGAGAGGCTGAGGCGAACGCGTTCATCGGAATGGCGAGAGAGAACCATTTGCCAGCCGGGATTTTCGGTGCGTACCGCTTTAAGTCCAGAGGTGGGGTAAAGTTGCCCGCGTTATCGCGAAGCGCAAGGGACGGCAAGGGGAACGGTTCCGCATCAGGCGTGTAGCACCAGAACACCAGCTGGTCGCCGATGAAGGTAGGGTTGCGGTTCCGAAACTTATAGAGACTGATCTCGGCTTGCCAGCCACCGTTCGGGTCTGAGGTCCATTGCAACCGAAGCGCGTTTGGCGGCGAGTGAAAGTGTTCGGTGTCGACCGGCAGACGGGCTCCTTGCAACGTCAGCTGACTCGGGGCCGAGACGGTTCCCTTGCTATAGAAGTAGCTGTCGGGCGTATTGCTGTTATCGAACAAGACGTGGCGATAGTAGGTGGAGGCGGCCAGCAGCGAACCAGTGCAGAGCAAGGCGAATCCGCAAAGCTTCAATGGCCTCATGGAGTCCTACGCAGCAGAGTATGTCGGCAGCGACAACCACTCTGATGGATGCATGACGATGTGATCAGGCGGAATTGCCGCGAAGTCTTCGGGCTTGAAGCCCCAGTTGACTCCGCACGCGCGAACACCAGCATTGCGCGCTGTCTGAATATCGACGCCGCTGTCGCCAATCATCCAGGTTTCGGCCGAGCCGGTTTGCGCCTCAGCCATCAAGGTCGTGATCCCAATGGGGTCGGGCTTCTTCTCCGGAAAACTGTTGCCACCGAAGATGCGCAAAAAACGAGAGCCGATGCCGAGCGCTTCCAAGATGTCGACACTGATCTTGAATGGCTTATTGGTCAGAACCGCCAGCTTATGAGCGCTCTGAGCCAAATCTTTCACGGCTTCTTCCACTCCGTTGTAGAGCTTGGTGTGTTCCAGCGAGTGCTCCCGGTAATAACGCAGGAAGAAGGTTAAACCCTGCTCGTGCTGCTCTTCGGAGAGGTCGGGGCCGAGGGCGCGCCGGACCAGGGTAGCCGCACCTTCGCCCACATAGGACTGAATGAGATCGGCTGGCAGGGGTGCCATACCCAAGTGCGCTCGCGTGGCGTTGGTGGAAATAGCAAGGTCTTCCCGCGAGTCAATCAGGGTTCCATCAAGGTCAAAGATAAAGAGCATCTTATTAGAATGATTCGGGCTAGCTAGACTTCCTGCCCGTGGCGGTTGTCGGGCTGCTTCCAAAGCTGGCGCAGGTTCTCCAATTGTTGCGTAAAGGCGTCGCGCAACTCACGTGGTGCTAGTTCCACCAGCCATGCGGAAACAGTAGTTGCATACGGCAGGATACGCGATTGCTGAACGGCTTGCGGGATAGGCGATGGGGCGAAAGCGATGGCAAAGTCGAGTGAGGCAGCAATCAAGATAGCTCCTCGCGCAAGGCCTGCCAGTCCGCCTAAAAAGTGATCGAACCAGGAAAGGCCAATCCACCGAAAAAGTCTGGACAGAATAGCAGCCAGGACCGATCCGACGATGAGCGCTCCACAGAAGATGAGCAGAAAGCCCAGCACGTTCGCCAAGGCTTCAGTCCTGACCCACGGCAGCAGTTTCACGCCGACCAGTCGATAGCACCAGAAGCCGAAGAGTATGCCTACAATCGTTGCACCGGTTCCGATGATGACGCGCGCCAGGCCTGCTCGTAAGCCTGCAATAGCGGACCAGAGCAGAATGATGCCGAGGCAGAGATCAACAGAGGTAAAGGGCACAACACCTAACTTTGACATGCTTTGCGCGCTTGCTGTTCAAGGCTACACCGGCTTGCGCCACAGTCAACTCCGGCGTTCTGCCGCGATCAAGACGATTGAGTCCAGGACTACTCGGAGGAAGGCGGGGTCCATGGTTGCCTCTGCGCCCTGAGACCTTCCTCGATATCCTGAGCGAAGGTATCGTCCATCACAGCGTTCGATCCGCGCATCTCCAGATCCGCAATTATTTCCGAAACCATACGTCCCGTAATTTGAGTGGGTTTGATGATGGCCACAGGATTATTGCCCTGCTCGACGATCATCTCCCTGCCCTGCCGAACTTTCGCCAGCACAACCTCTATATCCTTCACCACATCCGCCTCTGACATGTGAATAACATCCATATTCCCGATCTTAGCGACTTTGGCCCTGCTTAAACTGATACTCACCTTTTCCAGTTAATCGCTGATACGCCTCCTGATACTTAGCACTGGTCTTTGCAATGACATCAGCAGGCAGTGCAGGCGCAGGTGGCTGCTTGTTCCACGACAGCGTTTCCAGATAATCGCGGACAAACTGCTTATCAAAGGATGGCTGCGGTCCACCCGGCTTCCAAGTGTCGGCGGGCCACCAACGCGATGAATCAGGCGTGAGCACCTCATCAGCCAACACGAGTGTGCCATTGACAAAGCCGAACTCTAGTTTTGTGTCGGCAAGAATGATGCCGCGCTGAAAAGCATGCCGGGCGCCACGGTTGTAAATGGTCAGAGTTAAATCGCGGAGTTGACCAGCCAGAGCCTCGCCAATCTGATCGGCCACGCGAGTGAATGAAACGTTCTGGTCATGTCCGCTTTGTGCTTTGGTCGCAGGCGTAAAGATGGGTTCGGAAAGCCGGTCGCCATCCCGCAATCCGGCGGGCAACCGTATGCCGCAGACCGTTCCAGACTCCAAATATTCTTTCCAGCCTGACCCAGCCAGATACCCGCGCGCTACGCACTCCACCTCGATCATGTTCGCCCGTTTGACCAGCATTGAGCGGCCCTCAAGCACCTCGCGAAAGGGCTGGAGAGACTCCGGATAGCCATTGACGTCAGCCGTTATCAGGTGATTGGGAATCAACTCGGCAAAAGTCTCGAACCAGAAGAGTGACATCTCCGTCAGCACTCGGCCTTTTTGCGGGATACCACTCGGGAGTATGCAGTCGAAAGCTGAGATGCGGTCAGTGGCGATAAAGAGCAGGTGCCCGCCAACGTTATAGATGTCGCGCACTTTGCCGCGGGCAACTAAGGGCAGGGGGAGGTCGGTTTCCAGCAGGATTGAGTTGGCAGTCATGCTGAATACCCTGAGTATTGCAGAGTACTGGGACCGCTTGATTCAGGAAAATCCTGCTCGTGTCGCTCGCATTTTAGAGGCGCCAAGAATGTAAACTATTCCCATGGCTCCGGTACCGTTCCGACTTTCAGTCTGCAACGAGATTTTCGGTGAGACTGCGTTTCTAGAAGTCTGCCTCCAAATCCGCGAGGCAGGCTACACAGGGGTGGAGATCGCGCCGGCAACTCTTGCTGATGACGCAACGGCGCTTACCCAGGACGAGCGCAAAGCGCTGTGTCGGCACATGCTGGGAGAAAGTCTATGCTTCGCTGGCTTGAATTGGGGTTTATCGGCACCCGACTGGATACAACTGACAACGCGCGACGAGAGTCTACGCACCCGAAGCTGGGAGTACCTGCACAGCACCATCAATTTGTGTGCGGACCTAAGCGTCTGCAAGGACGAATTCAATTCCGTGATGGTACTTGGGTCGCCGAAACAGCGCTCTGCCGCTGAGGGTATGACGAAGCGCGAGGCGACTGACGTGTTCACCCACGGCCTGGCACATGCTGCTCCACTTGCTGAGAGCCGGGGAGTACGCCTCATTATTAACTCTTTGCCGCCCGATCAGACCGATGTTGTCACCTCGCTGGACGAAGCCGTTGCTATTGTCCGTCAGGTGGGCAGCCCTGCTTTGCAAACCATGTTTGACACTCGGACCGCCCCGGCGGAGCAGGAAACGCATGCCGAGTTGGTTCGCCGGTATGCGCCCTACCTTCATCATGTTTATGTGAGCGAAGCCGATGGGCGGGAACCTGGAACCGGTGACTATGACTTCGCTGCTCTGTTTGCCGCATTGTCAGCGACCAAGTATCACGGCTGGATCTCGCTTCCCTTCTCTGAGCCTATGGCGAAGGATTTGGAACAGCCCGGTAGCGCTCGGCAGATGATTGAGCGGGCTCTGCAGACTTTGCAAAAGGAAATGCCTGAATTGGCTCTAACCCAAACCGTATGAAACACTTTGTTGTGACTGGCGGAGCAGGATTCATCGGCTCTGCCCTTGTCAGGGCTCTACTGGCTGAAGGTCGCCAGGTACATGTTATTGATAACCTGTCGACCGGCAATCTGGCTAACCTCGAAGAAGTGGCGGATCGGATTACCGTTCACGAGTACGATCTGCGGCACTATGACCGAATTGCGCCAGTGATTGCGGGTGCCGAGCGGGTGTTCCACCTGGCGGCTTTGCCTTCTGTTCCCAAGTCGATACTGGCGCCGGTGCCGAGCCATGAATCGAATATTGACGGCACATTCAATGTCTTCCACGCAGCTGCCGAGGGCAAAGTGGGTCGGGTTATCTATGCAGCTTCCTCTTCCGCCTATGGAGACTCCGACGTGCTGCCTAAGGTGGAGACCATGGCCCCCAAGCCCAAGTCTCCGTATGCGGTTCAGAAACTGCTGGGTGAGTACTACGCGAGCGTATTCGCTGAATGTTTCGGCCTCGAGACAGTTTCGCTACGCTTCTTCAATGTTTTTGGCCCGCGGCAGGACCCAACTAGCGTTTACTCTGGTGTTCTCTCTATTTTCTTGAAATGTCTGATTGAGGAACGCGCGCCCACCATGCA
>CAXTWQ010000104.1:13317-18015 GCA_964248065.1 uncultured Bryobacteraceae bacterium
ACCTTTGTCGAGGACGTCGTTGGGTTGCTATTGAAGGCCTCGAAAGCGAGCGGAGTCTCCGGCCGAGTCTTCAATGCGGGCAACGGCAACCGTTACACGTTAAACGAAACCTGGAATCTCCTTCAGAAAATTGCAGGGCTGAATCTTCCTCCTACTTACGGACCGCCTCGCGCCGGCGATGTCAAGCATTCGCAAGCCGACACTTCCAGAGCCAAGGCTGAACTGGGCCATGCGCCACAATTCAGCTTCGAGCAAGGTCTGCGTCTGACTCTCGATTGGTACCGTTCCGACCGCGCACGCAAAGAAACTCCGGAACACGCCGGGGTCCGTTGACCTCGAATTTCGAACTCCGCGCTGACGGCATTTATCACTGTCCGGAACTAAGTCGTTTTGAGTGGCTGGAGCATGGCTTTGGCTCGCGACTGGGGAACCCGCAGGCGGATGTAACGCTTCGGCAGATTCACTCAGGCCATATCTGGACGGCGGACGGTTTGGCAGACCGGGAACAAGAAGGCGACGCGCTGATCACAGATCGAATCGGCTTTCGTATCGGTGTCCGCACTGCCGATTGTGTTCCCATCCTTTTACTAGATTCGGAAACACATGCGGTTGCAGCGGTTCATGCAGGTTGGCGCGGCAGTGCGGCTGAGATTCTGTCCGGAACAGCCGCCCGGTTATGCGCAGATTACGGAGGCAAACCATCGCAGGTCTATGCTGCGATTGGTCCCTGCATACGCGAGTGCTGCTATCAGGTCGGCGCTGAAGTTGCCCGTCAGTTCGCTTCGTTCTTTCCAGAATGGGGCTCTGGCGAACCCCGCCAACGATACCTGAATTTGGCAGAAGCGAACACTCGTCAACTGAAAGCGATGGGTGTGCCTGCCGATCAGATCTTCGACTCCGGTTTGTGTACAGCATGCTCGTCGGCCCCGCTTTTTTCTTATCGGCGTGAACCTGAGAATCCGGGCCGGATGGTAGCGGCGATTGCTCGGCTTGCCTGAACTGCCCTATTCAGCTTTCTCCAAGCGGTTTCCCTGCCCCACTTCTGCCCTGCTCTGCGTCTGATTTGCGAATCCAAAGGAGGATTTATCTATGGACCGCAATGCAAGCGCACACTGGTCGGGCGACCTCAAATCGGGCCACGGTACCGTATCGACGGCGAGCAATGTACTGCTGAACTCGCCCTATTCGTTCCGCGACCGTTTTGAAGACGGGAAGAATACCAACCCGGAGGAACTGCTTGCAGCGGCACACGCGGCCTGCTTTTCAATGGCGCTCTCCATGCTGCTAGGGTTGGAAAACCTGAAGGCAGACAGCATAGACACACGCTGTGTCGTAACTCTGGACAAAGAGGGTGAAGGCTTCGCTATTAAGAAGAGTGCGCTCACTCTGGTGGCACGGATTCCGAATGCAACCGAGGAGGCGTTCAATCGTGCCACGCAAGCAGCAAAAGAGAACTGCCCGGTCTCAAAGCTTTTCGATACTGAGATCACGTTGGACGCAAAGCTTGAAAGCTAAAGCAATTGGAAAGCCAGACCAATTATTATCCAAGTCATTAACCTCGTTAACCTACGGAGCATGCCAAAGTGCTCAGCCCGGTCTAGGCGCTAAAGGGTTTACCGCGTAATGGTTAGTGTTTGCAGATATGTCGGTTTCTCCCCAGCTATTTAGATATTTGGCATCAGCATTGCAAATAGTTAGGGGGAGATTGATAGTACGGTACGTAAGATAGATGGCTCTGATTCTGGTAAAATTCGGGGGCGGTAACCCTGGTGGTCGATTGTTGAGCAAACTAGGTGAACCGGGTTCCCAGTTTTCTGGAGTTAGAGGTTAAAACGTATGGCCCGAGAAAGCATACAAAAGAAGCTCACCCGCGTTCGTCCCCCGCGCGTTCAGATTTCTTATGACGTGCAGGTTGGCGACGCGATTGAGCTCAAAGAGCTTCCCTTCGTTCTAGGTGTTATGGGTGACTTTACAGGTCAGCCCACCGAGCCGCTTCCCCGGTTGAAAGATCGACGGTTTGTGGATGTGAATCCGGATAATTTCGACAGCGTGCTGGAAAGCATGAAGCCGCATTTGTCTTTTAGCGTGGAAAACAAGCTGAGCGAGGATCCCAATGCGGGAGACCTGCGCGTCAGTCTCGATTTCCGCAGCCTAGAAGATTTTGAGCCCGAGCAAGTGGCCCGGCAGATTCGGCCGCTACGCGAACTGCTTGATCTGCGAAGCAAGCTAAGCGATCTGCGCGGCACTCTGCAAACCAATGAGCGGCTCGATCAGGTGTTGATGGAGGCGGTGTCCAACACCGATAAGCTCGACAAACTTCGTTCGGAGATGGGGATTAAAGACGGCGCGGCAGGCCTGGATGGTGCTGGAGCGAAAGAAGGAGAGAAGCAATGAGCAACACACAAAACGTATCTCCTTCCCAAGGGACGACGACAACGCTTGAAGGCAGTCTGCTCGATCAAATTGTCGAGCATGGCCGTTTCGGCGAAGAGCCTGCCTCTCGGCAGCGTGGCCGCGACTTGGTGAAAGAGTTTGTTTCGCAGGTTCTAGAAGGCGAAGTAACAGTTTCGCGCGACGCCGAGGCGATGATCAACTCGCGCATTGCGCAACTCGATCACCTCATCTCTCTCCAACTAAATGAAGTGATGCACCATGCTTCATTTCAGAAATTAGAGGGAAGCTGGCGCGGTCTGCGTTACCTGCTCGATAATTCGGAGACTTCCGCGATGATGAAGATCCGCGTTTTGAACGTGTCCAAGCGCGAGCTGCTGAAGGATCTTGAGCGCGCTTCCGAATTCGACCAGAGCGCCACTTTCAAGAAGATCTATGAGGACGAGTATGGCGTATTCGGCGGAGAGCCTTTCGGTGCGCTGATCGGCGATTACGAATTTTCTAAGCATCCGGAAGACATTGATTTGCTGGATCGAATGTCTCATGTGGCGGCCGGCGCGCATGCACCTTTCCTAACGGCAGCCTCTCCGGAACTGCTGAGTATGGATAGCTTCTCCGAGCTTGGGAACGTTCGCGATATCGGCAAGCGGCTCGACACGACCGAATATGGAAAGTGGCGAGGCTTTCGCGACAGCGAAGATTCCCGCTATGTTGGGCTTTGCCTTCCGCACATCCTGATGCGCCTTCCTTACGGTCGTGACACCAAGACAATCGAAGGCTTTGACTATGAGGAGAACGTTGACGGTACCGATCACAAGAAGTATTTGTGGGGCAACGCTGCTTACGCCTTAGGCGCGCGTCTGACAAACTCCTTCTCGGCATTTGGCTGGTGTGCTTCCATCCGGGGCGTCGAGGGTGGTGGTCTGGTAGAGGGTCTGCCGTCACACAATTTCCGTACCGATGAAGGCGACGTTGCATTGAAATGCCCGACCGAGATTGCCATTACGGACCGGCGTGAGAAGGAACTGGCCGATGCCGGATTTATCCCGCTTGTGCATTGCAAAGGCAACGACTACGCAGCTTTCTTCAGTGTGCAATCGGCGCAGAAGCCGAAGTTTTATAACAAAGATGCTGCGAACGCGAACGCTCGCTTATCGACGCAGCTGCCTTATATTCTTGCCGTGTCTCGATTCGCGCACTATTTGAAATCGATGATGCGCGACAAGATCGGCAGCTTCATGTCGCGCTCGCAAGTTGAACGATTTCTCAACGACTGGATCAACACCTATGTCGTTGGAGACGATGACGCTTCGGCGAGTGTGAAAGCGAAGAACCCTCTTCGCGAGGCTCGCATTGAAGTGGTTGACGTGCCTGGGAAGCCGGGCGCTTATCGTGCGGTGGCTTTCCTGCGGCCGCATTATCAGCTAGATGAATTATCAGTTTCGTTGCGCTTGGTAGCTGATCTCCCGCCCTCAACGCGGTAGATCGCTCCAGGCGGTTTTCACGAAGTAATCGGGTTCTAAAACCCGCGTGGTCGAAGTGTGTCCAAACAGAGTTTGTTCAAACAAAGGAGAACAGAATGGCAATTGAAATTTTCTTGAAACTAGATGGCATCCCGGGCGAGTCGCAGAAGAGCGGTGCCGAGGGCTGGATTGAAGTATTCAGCTTCAGCAATGGCGCTTCGAATCCTTCGAGCGTTGCGTTCGGTACTGGTAGCGGTGCTGGCAAGGTGGACCTCAGCAGCTTAAGCCTGCAGAAGCAGCTGGACATCTCGTCGCCCAAGCTGTTCCTGAACTGCTGTGCTGGTAATCACATCGCCACCGGGCAAATGATCGTCCGCGAGGCAACCGGTAGTGAGACTACCCAGACCTATTTCCAGTACGACATGACCGAAGTATTCATCGACAGCGTCAGCTGGGGTGGCGCAGCTGGTGGCGGAAAGCCTTCCGAATCACTTTCCATGTCGGCCAAGTCTCTGCAAGTAACCTACACCCCGCAGTCAGCTGACGGCTCGCTAGGCAGCAAGGTTGTCACGGGCTGGAACGTCACCACGAATTCAAAGATATAGAATTCGGTCTGTGGACGCGCAACAACTATTCAAGGCCGGGAAGCTTACAGAAGCTATCTCGGCCCTGAACACCCAACTTCGGGACAACCCTGCCGACGTACGAAGCAGAACGTTCCTCTTTGAACTCCTATGCTTTTCGGGCGACTTCGATCGCGCTGAAAAGCAGCTGTCGATACTTGAGCAGGAAGGGCGGAAAGAATCGGTTCTCGGCACCCTAATGTACCGCTCGGTAATCAATG
>CAXTWQ010000105.1:0-17861 GCA_964248065.1 uncultured Bryobacteraceae bacterium
CGAGAAATCGACCACTGCCCGTACCTCGCGCGACTTGGTTCGCTGCATCTGCAAGGTTCCCGATTCGACGGTCTTGTCATCGAGTAACTTGTTATAAGTAGTCATGGTCAGGTTAGCGGTTACACCCTGAAAGAGCGGCGCGCTCTTATCCATTCGAGCCAGGATGACCTCCGTGCTTTCAGCCTTCAGTAGACAGGCCACAAACAGACACACAGAGAGACGTGCGAGAGAAAGTTTCATTAAGGATAGCGAGTGAGTCAGGGTGCAGTGTAGGCGATAAAGCCCTTAATCTCCGGGTCTGCATCGTCGCGAATCGGCTCGACTCGAAGGACGTGCCAGCCTTTGCCAGTGCGCTCCCGGATGAGGATCTCTGACCGCTTTACCTGTTCCTCTTCGGACAAGCCGGAGAGCAGTTCGTTAGCAATAAAAACCCGGTTAGAGCCATGAGCCGAAGACATCAGGATGACACTGGCAGCACGCGGCTGATCGTTAAACCACTCGCGCGGAATGGCGAAAATGAAGAGCAGAATGAGAGCTACAACCAGGTCGTACCGCCAACTTGCCCTTGGAAAGTCCCAGAAGATCAGACGACGCAAAGTCAGCCAAGGAGAAGAGCTTTGATTGGCTGCTTCCATGCGCCTCAAGTCTAACATTCAGGACTCAATATTTGCGCATAACAGCCAGCACGCGACCCTGAATTTGGAGGCTTTCCGGAGATAAGTAAATGGGCTGCATATTGGCATTGGCAGGTTGCAGCCGCACTCGTCCGTCAGCCTCGTGATAGTAGCGCTTCAGGGTAGCTTCGGTCCCGTCCACCAGTGCCACCACGATCTCACCATTACGGACCGAATCGGTTTTCTCAACCAATACAAAGTCGCCGCTGCAGATGTGATCGTCGATCATTGATTCGCCCCGTACTTCGAGCGCAAACGTATTTTCCTGGCCGACAAAGTCAGAGAAGTGCAGCGTCTCTCTATTGACAATTGCTTCCACAGGAGCGCCGGCAGCAATACGACCCATAAGCGGAATGGACCCGTTACTCACAGCTGGCTTCCGTGCGCGCTCTTCTTCCAAGAACCGCTCACCCACTTCGAGTGAGCGGCTGTGGTTATAGTTGTGCCGGATATAGTGCTTGGCTTCGAGCGCCTGGATATGCTTGTGAACCGTAGCGAGAGAAGCAAGCCCTAAGCCAATCGCAATCTCCTCGTAGCTGGGACTGTAGCCTTTGCCTTCGATGAACTCTGCCAGAAAGTCCATCAGCTCTTTTTGCCGACGAGTAAGTGCCATGCCGCCTCCGTACTAAGTGTAGGCGAATAAACACCGAATGGTCAAATAGCTGGCGAACTATCCAACGCTTTTTGCAAACAGGTTATTGGAATCTGCTCTTGAAATTCCTTTTGCTTCGAAGAACTTTGGATAAACGAAGCCCGACGGCCGCGACTCCCAAAAGTCCGATTGTGCCCGGTTCGGGAGTGTCTACCAGAGCCGAAGATTGCGCGAGCTCGTCGGAGCCTCCAGCCAGGCCATGGGCGTGTTTCGGCGAAGTCTCACTGAGGGGCGTGATGATAAGGCCGGTATTGATGCTCTTCGTCCAATTGTCGATTCCCAGGCTGTTATCAACGCTGACGAAGTCGTCCAGGTCTAGCCTGACAGGTCCAGTTGCGGTCACTGTCGCGCCCGTTTTAAGATTCCCGGCGATCGATTTGGCGCCATACACAAGTACATCGGCAGCACTGCAACTGCCCAGTGTGTTCGAGCAAGTGTAGGTGTCTTTCAACTTGAACTGAAATGTGTCGCCGCTTTTGACCGGCGATAGTAAAGCTTCGAAGGTGAAACCAGATGTGGCATTGCTTGTATTTGCACCGGGTTCAGAGAAGATGCTTGCAACGGCGGTGCCTCCGAACGTATAGGCACTGCTGAGGGTTGTAGCGTTGAAGGGCAACTCGGTGCCACCGATAGACGCCTCAGCGTGACCGCCAAACGAATCAAATCCGAACTGGCAGCCTAATGGATATTGGGTTCCACCGCTTGCGTCACTGCAGCTTTCCGGAGTACCGGCGACGGTCAGGGACTGCGACTCAACAGCCACAAAAGAAAAGTTGAGAGTAGTAGCCGGCAGAGTCAGGGCGCCAGCTAGTAATCCGGAGAGCAATAGAATAGAACGGGATAAGGGCATATTTGACCAGATTCGAGTCTAAGTGCGGCCTATTCCAAAGGCAATTCCTTTTAACTGTCCGGAATAGGCTTTAGTACTAGGGAAATAAAGAGGAATAGAAAGGATCATTTACGGTTATTGTGAAGGTCAATAGACAGCAATACAGGTATTAGCGCGAGTGTTGTGGTCCTTACTAGGGCTTGCGTCTTTCGCAGTATTTCGCCCTTAGTATCGGACCAGTGTTAACCCTCGAAGTTGGGAGCGAGAGCTTCCGATTCACCAAGGGCACGACAGTCCAGACTGCCCGCTCGCTGTGGCCGAGTTTATAAGTCCAGGCTACAATCCCTCCAAGGCTAAGAGAGTTCCGTGATTACGGCTCCCTAGCGGAATAGAGGTGTTTATGTTCCCCTTCGAAGTGGAAGCACCGGTGGAAGAAGTCACCCTTGAGCCTGAGCTTTCAGGCCTATGAACGTAAGACTTGCCTATCTTCTCCTTTCGATTTACATCGCGATCAGCCTTGCTTATCAGGCCGCTTCGTCTGTATCGCTCATCATCGGCTACTTCGACCTGCGACACCAAGTGCGCGAACCATTTACGGTCGATTTCGAACGGCCGGCGATCACCAGCGTGACTGAAGAGGCAAAGAAGGCGGGATTAAAGGTTGGCGACACCCTTGAGTCAATAAACGGTCTTTCCTATACTGGCCCAGCGCAGTGGCAGAACACTCGATGGAAGGCACATGCGGGTGACATTTTGCGACTCGTGGTCAGGCAATCTAACCTTATACGCAAAGTCTCTCTCCGGCTGATCGGTTATTCGAGCGGCAGGCTTGCGAACGCCGCAGCAGAGGAAGTCAATCAAGGCGAGGGCGCTTTCCTCATCTTTCTCCACATCATTGTTCCGCTATTCTGCCTGGCGCTGGGTTACTGGGTAGCACTGGCTCGTCCAACTGACCCGAACGCCTTGCTCATTCTGGTGCTGCTCAGTTATCCCGAAGCCTTCATTTCAGTCGCGACCTTCAACTTTCTGCCCGGAGCGTGGCTCTCGTTGCGGTTGTTCTGGCATGTGATCCTGGACGTTCTCGCTCCGCTGGCTTTGCTATGGCTCGCGGTGCTATTTCCAGAACGTTCGCAGTTAGACTTACGTCTGCCATGGTTTAAGTGGCTGGTCACTTCGGTCTTGCTTCTTGGGCTCGGTATGGGCCTCTTCCTTGACTACGCTGGCTGGTACAACCTGGCTCTGGTTCCAAATTTACCGGCGCTGGACCAATTGAATGACCGGCTCTTGAACTGGACCATTGTACTTTGCCTGATTGTTTACTGGGTGGCCATCTTCGGTAAGCTTCGCGAGACTCTTGAGCCGGACCCCCGACGGCGGCTGCGAGTTCTATGCGCCGGTTCGATTGTTGGACTGGGGAGCTTGCTGATTATCTGGGGTTTGTTGCCCCGCTTTGGAATTGCTGATCCTTCCAACATTCGGTGGCTTGCGTACCTAAGCGCACTGCTGATGATTGTTTTTCCTTTGAGCCTTGCCTATGTGGTGATTGTGCAGCGTGCGATGGATGTCCGAATTCTCCTTCGCATCGGTACCCAATATGCCCTTGCGCGAACGACGCTCGCAGCGGTCCAAATTGCCGCAGCTATTTTGATCTTTTACCTATTTATCATCCCTGTCATTGAGGGGTACCGCCGGGGAACGTTCAGTCTTATCTTTTCCGCTTTGGCGATAGCAGGTCTGGTTGGCTTGTTTCTGACCCGGGCCACTCTAAGCAGCAGGTTGCAGAGATGGCTGGATCGCAAGTTCTTCCGTGAGGTCTATAATTCAGAACTGATTCTAAGCGATTTGGTGAGACAGGCGCGCACCCTGACTGAACCCCTTGCCCTAATTGACACTGTTACGCGAAGGATCTCGGAGGTTCTGCATGTGCCGCAAGTTGCCGTACTGCTGCGTAGCGGCGAAGTATTTCAATTGCAGCAGGCACTCGGGACAAGCCTCAATGGCATCACTCCGCTAGCGGTAACGAGCCGTACTATTCGGCAGTTAGTAGGAGTGGACGGCCCAACTTTTGTTCGCGCAGGCAGACAACGGCCTGAGTGGCTAGACGAGGTAGGCGAGCCAGAAAGATATCTGCTGAAGCAGACCGGAGCTGAGTTGCTTCTCCCGCTTCCAGGTCGTGACAGGCTCCTTGGGATTATGACCTTGGGTCCGAAGCAATCCGAGGAAGCCTACTCTCCATCGGATCTGAGACTACTCAGTTCTGTGGCCACGCAAACCGGTTTAGGACTGGACATTGCAGATCTCGCAAGAGATTTGGCAAACGAGGTAACGCAGCGGGCGCTCATTAGCCGCGAAATTGAGATTGCACGCGAGGTCCAGGAACGCTTGTTTCCCCAGTCGATGCCGGTTGTAAGAGGAGCGAGTCTAGCTGGTCTATGCCGACCGGCCCAAGGAATCGGAGGTGACTATTACGACGCGATCGAGTTGGAAGATGGGCGTCTAGCGCTTGCGGTCGGAGATGTGTCGGGCAAAGGCATTCCTGCCGCTCTTTTGATGGCGAGCCTGCGTGCGTGCCTGCGAACTTCCATTCTTGATGGAGCACGAGACCTCGCAGGCCTGATGCAGAAACTAAACCAACTTGTATACGAATCGTCTTCTGCGAATCGTTATGCAACGTTCTTTTTCTCGGTCTACGAACCAGCAACGAGGGTACTTTCTTTCGTGAATGCGGGGCATAACCCACCGTTCCTGCTAAGAGCTGGAGTTAGCGATCCCGGGGCTTCAATTCGCCTGGAAGCTGGTGGATCGGTCATTGGCCTGCTTCCAAACCTTAGATACAAAGAGATGTCACTGGTACTAGATGCGGGAGACGTGTTGCTCGCCTACACCGACGGCATCAGCGAAGCCATGACGGCGGATGATGAGGAGTGGGGCGAAGAATCAATGTTGGAGGCGGTGCAGGTTGTTCGCCACGAACCTCCAGAAACGATTATTAGGACAGTACTGGAAAGTGCTGACCGCTTTACTCATGCTGCTCCCCAGCACGATGACATGACCTTGCTCGTGCTTAAGGTGATGTAACGCGGATCCGTGTGTAGCCGAACTTAGTTGAAGTTCATACCGCACATTCCCGTTCCGCAAGCGCCGCTGCCACACATTCCCGCACCGCAGCCCGTTTCCGCTGCTTGCGCTCCACTCGAGGTGCTTCCGCCACTGCGGGCGGCAAAGGTCGAGTATTGCGCCGTCAGGTGGTCCTGTCCGCATTCGGGACAGGCGACGGCATCGGCGCTCCGTCGCACCAGCTTTTCGAATTTAGTACCGCAGTCGTCGCACGCGTACTCGTAGATAGGCATAACTAATTATAAGAGCCCCATGAGGCTCGGGGTGAAATAAAGGTATCTTTCCGGGCCTGTTCATGCATTGATGCCAGCGGCGATCAGGAGCAAACTGTAACAGAACAAAGGTCTGAAGGGGACAGCCTGGCGTGAGCGGTTGCGCAAAGGATCCAAACCCGCATAGCCGCCTGCGCCGTTCACCAATTTCGACCTACGGCTGGAAATTCCGACTACTTTGATCTGGCTCTCTGATTCATTGGGAAAAATAGCAGCAGCGGGCGCAAGTGACAGCACCGCAACTCGAAGGCACAATGCAGATACCCTTTTGGCCACCTTGTTCCTGCACTGAGCGGTAAACCGGCAAAACATTGACCGATAAGCATTAAGCAAGTAACCGTTTCAACAGGTTAGGGAACTTGAGCGCCTGAGAGAGTACGCGGCTAAGCCTGGATAGCGAACTCAGCAGAGCGCTGGCACAAGTTCGACGATTTCACCAACCGCTCACGTCAGGCTGGCCCCTTCGCTTCCCCTCTAGGCACACGTCACACCAGCCCTTCACGCAAAAGGCTCTCAGCGGTCTCGATGATGGTTTCTGTTGCTGGACGAGGATGCCAGCCGAGTACATCTGCGGCTTTCTCATTTGAATACTCGCGCCGTTTTCCGAGCGTGGGCGCAAGGAAGCGCAGATCAAAGCTTACGTAAGCAAGTAGCCGCACTACTGAGTCTGATAAGGCCTTGGTAGGAACCTTAGCGGCTTTCTTTCCAAAGTTTGCCCGCAGAAGGCGAGCGATATCTGCGAGCCAAAGAAAGTCGCCTGCTCCGATGAACCGCTGGCCGACGGCTTTCTCTGACTCCAGAGCCATCACATGGAGTTCGGACAAATCGCGAACGTCAACTATGCTGAAGCCTGTGTTTGGAAACCTGGGAACTTTGCCGGTCATCAGCCGTGTAATGAGCTCAACCGAGCCTGAGTAATCGGGTCCAAGAATTGGACCTTGCACCATTCCGGGCAGAATAGTCGTCAACGTCATGGGTCCCGACTGGTGCTTCTTGAACTCCCATGCATCCTGTTCGGCGAGGGTTTTGGCTCTCGTATAGTCGTCAACAAGTTTGGAGGAAAGATCAGTCCAGATCATCTCGTCTACCGGACCTCCCTGATAGTTCTCAGCAGGGGCACAAGCCACAACGGATGACGTGATGACAACTCGGTGTACACCAGCTCGCGCCGCTGTCTTGAGAACACGCTGTGTCCCCTCACGAGCGGGGCGAATCACATCAGTCTTCCTGTATTCACCTACTGGCATGGGTGAGGCAACGTGCACAACTGACTGTGCTCCGTCCGTCGCTTCTTCCCAGCCTTCATCCTTCAGCAGGTTCGCAGCAAAGAAGGAAAGCCGCTCATTAGCCTGGACTTGTTTGCTGATGGCCGAACGAACTTCTTGTTCCCGAGCTAGGTTGCGCAGGGTTGCTCGAACTATGTAACCCCGACGGAGCAGGTTGATGATGACCCAACTGCCGATAAAGCCAGAGCCGCCCGTTACTAGGACTGTTTTCATTCCTTCAGTTCCCAAGAATTTGCCTCCCGTCGAGAGACTTTGCTGGGGAACGTAAAGCAGGTACCCAATGCATACCTAGATACTATTGGTAACTGGTTAAGACCACAAGAGGGCACTTTTATGAAACCGAGTCACTCCAAACTCACCACAGTCTGTACCACAGGAAGCCCCGTTCGTGACCTATCTCCAGAGGTGTGCCAGTCTGTAGGCGATGTCTTGGCACGGGTCGGCGACAAGTGGTCGGTGCTGGTGATATACATGCTTTCCGTTCGAAGCATGCGATTCAGCGAGTTGAAGCGCGCTTTGGGGTCGATCTCCCAGAAGGTTTTGACCACAACGCTTCGCGGCCTGGAGAGGGATGGATACTTGACGCGCCATCTTACTCCAAGCATTCCGCCGCGTGTGGATTACGAGCTGACCAAGCTGGGAGGTGACGCTCTAGGTCCTGTGATAGCACTTGCCAGCTGGGCCATGTCGCGACGAAAAGATGTCGAAGCAGCTCGCCTGGCTTTTGATAAAAGAACGGCAGCAGTAAATGCGCCAAACCCAATGTAAGGGCGTTCTCACAAGAGAGAACTTGGCCTCCCCCTGCTTTCGCCCAAGTGACTCTCCCCGGAGGTAATCGCAGGTTTTCAAGAATGACTCTGCCTTTGGTCCAATGAACTCTCTCAATTCATTCCATCGACCGTTCGGATCGGGATCGCTGAAGAAGCAGTGGTCTGCTTTATGCATTCATGGCTCCGAGTGTCCTGCCAATGTTCAATGACTCATCGCCGCACTTTCGAACTGACGCAAGCGCAACGGCAGTGATCCGGAACAATAGCTTCAGCAAATGATTGAGTGTCGCGACCAATTACAAGTCCGGTTCCTGAAAGAGGCGGATGCCAGCAATGCCAATTGCTCCTGCATTCATACAGGAGTCTGCGTTCTCCCACGTAACGCCTCCCAAGGCGAAAACCGGTTTGCCCAGTTGACTGGCAGTGCGTAGCTGCTCCAGCCCTTGGCCTGAGCCCTTCCGCGGCGTATTGAACACGGGACCAAACGTAACCAGGTCAGCGTGGGCATTGTTCACTTCTTCGAGGCTATGGCAGGAGCGACCAACCAGAAGTCCGGGCAACGTTTGCAGCGGTGCACGCGCGGGAAGATGAACTCCGTCAGCGCCAGCCGCAAGCGCAATGTCAGCACGGCTGTTGATCAGGATTCGCGTTGCAATAGGTAACGGAGACATGTCCTCCCGTGCTTCAAGCACCGCAAGGGTGAACTCAAACAAAGCCCGGGCACTGACGTCTTTTTCCCGTATCTGGATGTAGTCAACTCCAATCTCCATCTGATCGCGAATGATGTCGAGTAACGGCCGGAAGCCGCCGACAGCGGATCTGTCAGTAATGTAATAACGCTGCATGTTGAATTGTTAAGTCGAAAGAGCTCAGCCGAGAAAGCAGATAGCGTGCGGCGGTAAGTAAACTTTCAGGCGCTCGTTCTCCCGTACGTTTTCCCATTGCTGGAAGCCCACAGTGAGCCGGATGTCACCCTCACATTCAAGAAGCATTCCTTGCGAGGATTGACAGCTTCTTAGAATTCTAAGCTGCAGAGCTTTTTCCGTTGAGTCGGCCCGCGCAAGCTCCAAAGCAGATTGCCGAATACACAGAGTGCCACGATCGCCTAGCAGATGCCCGGGTAAGTGGGGACCATCGATCTCCGTATCAAACACGCGTAAACGACTGGTCCGGCCAGCTGGATCGAGGGAAAGAATTTCCCCTGGCAACAAATTGTGAAGGCCGAGCACCTTGGCAGCCTCAACCGTCGCCGGCTCTTGGAGGACTGAGTTCAGAGTCCCACTTTGAAGGACCCGTCCGGACTCCACTAAGCAAAGGCCATCGCCCAGACGCAGGCACTCGTCTATATCGTGCGTAATGAGAATGACCGGGGCGTCCAGTCGCGTTTGCATTCCTTGCAACAGAGAGTAGAAAGAGTCGCGAAGACGGCTGTCCAAGCCGCGCGTAGGCTCGTCGAGAAGAAGCAGTCGGGGCTCACTGAGCAGCACACGTGCCAGGGCAGCACGTTGTTTCTGGCCACCCGACAATTGCCTTGGCTTTTGACCCGCGAAGCTGCCTAATTCGAAATTGTCGAGCATGTCAGTGATGCGTCGGCGGCGGCTCAATCCACTCTCGTTTCGATTAGCCGCTCGCTCGGCAGCAAACACCAGGTTCTGCCGAACGGTCATGTGCGGGAAGAGCGCATGATCCTGAAAGATGTAGCCGCACCGGCGCAGATGCGGGGGTCGGTTAACCTTTGCTATCGAGTCAAACTGAATTTCGTTATCAAGCAAGATGCGGCCGCTATCGGGCTGAACGAAGCCAGCGATGCAGTTGAGAGTGAGTGTTTTGCCTGATCCGCTTGGGCCAAAAAGAACTGTGATCCCGGTCGATGCTGCCAACTCAACGTCGAGCTCGAAAGGGGTAGAGTCGCGATTGGCAGGGAGACTTTTTCTGATATTTGCGACAACTCCGATCACGCGCCGCTGCTCGCTCGGGACGTACGCTGGAGATAGCTTCCCGGCCAGAGAAAGGCGAGCGCTGTGGCAGAGACCACCAATACAAGAATGCGTGCCAAGCGGCCATTACCCGATTCAACCGCATCATAGATAGCGACCGAGATTGTTTGAGTACGGCCAGGGAAGTTGCCGGCAACCATGATAGTGATGCCGAAATCGCCCAGCGCGCGCGCGAAGCTGAGGCTGCCTAGCGCCGATAATCCACGTCGAGCAAGAGGCAAGGTGATGCGCCAAAAAGTCCGCCACTCGGAAGCGCCCAAGCTTCTTGCCGCCCACTCGTAGCGGTAATCCACGTTCTCGAGCAGTACGCGGGCGCCTTTAATGTAGATGGGAGCCGAATGGATAATCGCAGCCACTACTGCGGCCTGCCATGTGAACACGAGCGGGGTTCCGAAAAGCGATTCGTAGACTCGTCCCAAGCCCGCCTCACGGCCGAGCAATACCAGCAGATAGTAGCCAAGCACCGTTGGCGGCAACACCAGTGGCAAGGTAAGAGCGGAATCGAGCAAGCTCTTGCCGCGGAACTCGCGATGGGAAAGCAAATACGCAAGGCCGGTTCCAATTACGAGAATGAATGCTGTGGAAAGAGCGGCTACTTTCAAGCTCAGAAACAGCGGGAACCAATCAATCGATTCGGGTGTACGGTCCATGCCTGCCGAGAGACCACCCGATTATAACGGGCGTTGCCGTCAGATGGCAGTTGAAACTGATGGGGCGTAGCGATATGATCTCCCCAGAGGACTTAAGTGTCTGGCAGAGTACGCCAGATGCCGGTTAGGGTGTTGGACGCAAGTCTACGATCATCGCGGCCTGCACAAGCAGGCTGTCCATGCAGACGAAGGGAGCGATGCCTGCCATGAACTATACTCTCCACCTAACGATATGCGGAGCCTTACTCTGCATCACTGCTGGTCTATATCTCTATCGCCACTGGCTCGACAATCACGGCGATCACTATATTCACCTGCGAGACCATTCACAAGACTCAGCGATCATCAATGCGCAAGCCAGCATGTGCAAGCGTTGCGAGACGGTCGATAAACTCAAGTACGGAACACTGACAGCAACTATCCTCTATGCTGTTGCGATCGGCTTGATGGCTGCGTTCGAGGCTTGGAATCGGCGCCTGTTGTAATTCAATTTTTCAGCAGCCTGGCAAGGTTTGTTCTGCGGGCTGCTGACTACTTTCGCCCCTCGCTCCGTACGGGGTGAAACCCCCTGGCCAGCGGCTCCGGGCTGGTGTTGGAACGCTCCTGCATGCGGTTGTAAACCACACGTAGGATGGCGAGAAGCGGTACAGAGAAAAACATTCCGGGAACACCGGCCAGCGCGTCACCCGCCAGTACGCCAAATAGCACCAGCAGCGGATGCAATTCTATGCCCGAACTCATCAGATATGGGTTCAGTACATAGTCCTGAAAGACTCGGAAAGCGATCCAAAAGATCACGATCCAGAGCAAGCCGTTTGACCCGGTGATGAGGCACACGGTGAGCAAAACTAATAGGGCCGCAGCAGGTCCAACGACCGGAATAAATTCGAGGATAGCCGAAACTCCGGCAAGAAGTAAGTCATACGGATAATGCAGCAGGCTTAGAAAGATCGTCCAGGCGCAGAAAGATGCTGCGGACAGCAACACCAGCGCGCGGATATAGTTGCGCAGAACCAGGTGAATATCCACCAAAATTTTGTCTACTGTGGGGCGAAGGCGCCGCGAGAAGCTCGCTAGAAACGCAGTGCGAATGGAGCGTGCGTCTTTGAGAAAGAAGAAGGCCAGGATGGGCACGAGAATGATCGGTATCAGCTGCCCTAAACCGGATAGGATCTGCGATCCGGCTTCTTGCAGAAAGGGCACTACGTGCGACTCGAAATTCGTGGCTGCCCGATTCAGAATGGGGAGCACCTGTTCGCGCATGGGTTCGACGGCTCTTGGCAAGGGGAACTTCGTGAGCGTACCAGCGCTGATCAGGGTGGGCAGGCGAGTCACCAGACTGATAGCCTGGCCAGTCAGCGCAGGGATGAGTCGAAAGCCGAGCAGAACCAGAACTCCGATCAGCGCACAATACACAATGGTGAGCGCCAGTCCGCGGCGGCGTTTGATAAAGCGTTCAATCAGCCCAACGATGGGCGAGAGCATGTAAGCGAAGAAGATAGCGGCTGCAAAGACGACCAGCGTCGACCGGATAAACCAGATGATCGCTAAAAGCAGCGCGGATAGAAAGATGGTCCAGGTAACCCGGAGTGCTCGCCCATCGATACCCATCATCGTTGTTAGACTATCAACAGTTTGAACGTAGTCTCTTTGCGTAGAGCCAGAAAAAGGCACCGGTATGGCTAAGGCGCGCGACCTGCGGCAGCTGTCAGCAGAACTCAAGAATCTGGAAGACAAGCTGCGTCAGGGCGGTGGTGCCAAGAAGATCGAGAAGCAGCACCGGGACGGCAAGCTAACGGCGCGCGAACGCATTGCGGCTCTGATTGATCCGGAGTCGCTGTTTGTCGAGATCGGACTGCTGATCGCCTACGACCAGTATGAAGGGCAAGCTCCGGGAGCAGGTGTGGTGACGGGCATCGGCGAAATTGAGGGCCGTCCTGCAGTGATCGTGGCCAACGATGCAACGGTGAAAGCAGGCGCGTGGTGGCCGGAGACTATCACCAAGATTCTACGCGCGCAAGAGATTGCAATGCGCAACCGGCTGCCAATTGTTTACCTGGTGGATTCGGCCGGAGTGAATCTGCCGTATCAGGACAGGATCTTTCCAGGGCAGTACGGGGCTTCACGAATCTTCTATTACAACTCGCTCATGCGCCGCCGCTTGCACATCCCGCAGATTGCAGCCGTGATGGGGCCGTGTATTGCCGGTGGGGCTTACCTGCCTGCTCTGAGCGACACCGTGATCATGGTGAACGGCACCAGCTTTATGGGCTTGGGCGGGCCGAATCTGGTGAAGGGCGCGGTGGGTCAAGTAACCGACTCAGAGACGCTAGGTGGTGCTGACATGCATACAGGCGTGAGCGGTGTTGCGCACTACCGGGCTGAGGACGATGCTGACTGCCTTCGCATCATTCGTCAACAGTTCAGAATGCTTCGACAACCTGCGCCCGAGTTGTCCGTGCAAGATCAGGCTGGCAACTCCGATGATCTCTATACAGTTCTGCCGCCAGATCACCGCCTGCCTTATCGGTTGCAGGATCTGCTCAAGCCCATTTTGGACGGAGGCGAATGGCTGGAGTTTCAACGGGACTATGCTCCTGAGTTGTTCTGCGGCACGGCGCAATTAGCGGGACGAAGCGTCGGCGTGATTGCGAATCGACGCGGCTTTCTAAAATCCCCGGCCGGCCCGCGCGTTGGTGGAATTGTCTATACGGAATCAGCACGCAAGACGGCCTACTTTGTCGAGAATGCCAATCGGCGCCGGTTACCGCTGCTTTACATTCAGGATGTTTCGGGATTTATGGTCGGCGTGGGAGCAGAGACCGAAGGCATCATTCGCGCAGGTGCGGAGATGGTGGAGACCATGGCCACAACAACGGTGCCAAAGATTGTCTTGACCGTGAACCATGGAAGCGGGGCCGGATACTATGCCATGGCAGGGCAGGGCTTTGACCCGAATTTTGCGTTTGCCTGGCCGAGTGCGCGCATTGGAGTCATGGAAGGCGAGTCTGCAGTACAGGCAATGTTTGGACCGGAACTTGAGCGCCTGAAGAGCGAGGGGCTGCAGGTACCGCCGGAGCTGCAAGAAAGAATGCAGCAGACCCGGGCCGATTATGAACGCTGGCTTGACGCCAAGTATGCTGCCGCGCGGGGCCACTGCGACGCGTTGATTCACCCGGACGAAACACGACGGGTACTTGCCTTTGCTTTCCGGGCGGCTTGTGCGAGCGAACGTCAGGAACACCTGCCTGCCCTAGAATTTGGCACGGGTGAGAGTGAGATAGCATAGCGGCTGTGGAACTCCTGGTAGAGCAAAAACGCCGTGTTCTCAACCTGATACTCAATCGTCCGGAGAAGCGTAACGCTCTCACGCTCAATATGAGTACAGCCATTGTGAAGGCAGTGGAGGAAGCCCAACCGGGCAATGATGTTGGGGTCATTCTCATCTCGGCTGTCGGGCACGTGTTCTGTGCCGGCATGGACCTCGATGAAGCTGTCACGCTCAACCTGGATGAGTTGGCAAAGGTTCACGATCCGCTCTTCACAATCGGGCTAAGATCGCGAAAGCCGATTGTCATTGCGGTTAACGGTGCGGCTCTCGGCGGTGGGCTCGGCCTGGTCACGCAGGGCCATGTCGTGACTGCATCGAACGGCGCCGCGTTTGGGTTACCGGAAGTCAAAATGGGTTTCTGGCCCTTTATGATTTTTAGAACTCTGGAAGCTGCCCTGGGCTCTCGCCGTGCGCTGGAGCTGAGTCTAACGGGACGGCTATTCTATGCACAGGAAGCTCTCGAGTGGGGACTGGTGCACAATGTTTCCACTCCCGGCGAGCTGCTCGATCGGTCGAGAGGGCTGGCAGCAGATCTGGCGAAGGCAAGTCCACAAGCAATCCAGCTAGGCTTGAAGTACATGCACGCTACGCGCAACAAGACGGCCGATGAAGCAGGAGCAATTGCCCGCGAGCTGCGATGTACGGCCATGGACAGCGCTGATTTCAAGGAAGGGTACCAATCTTTCAAGCTGAAGCGGCAGCCGAAGTGGCCGAGTATGCCGGACGGCTTTTATGAAGGCTCGCTTCCAGGGGGCAGTAACTTGTTCGCTGCCAGCAGAACGGAGAGCAGCACTGGGAAGTAGGCACTTTTCATTTGCGCTTTCTTCCTTTTTGATCCTTGTACCGGTCATGGCATGCGGCGCTGCAGCGCCTGAGTTTTACAGTGACGTGCTTCCCATTCTGCAGACGCATTGCCAGGGTTGTCATCGCTCCGGAGAGATGGCGCCTATGCCGCTTGAGACATACAATCAGGCACGGCCGTATGCCAAAGCAATCGCGTCTGTGACCAAACGCCGCGTAATGCCGCCCTGGTTTGCAGATACGTGTTGTGGCCACTTTGCGAACGACCCGTCACTGAGCCAAGAGCAAATTGAAACATTAGGGAGGTGGGCCGACGCAAATGCTCCAGCCGGTGATTGGCGCAAAGCACCGGCACCGCCCGTGTGGACTGCAGGCTGGAATATCGAGCGCCCCGATGCTGTCTTCAAGATGCCGGTTCCCATGCACCTGCCAGCTTCGGGAGACGTGCCGTATCAGTACGTGATCATTCCTACTCACTTCAAAGAGGATCGCTGGGTGCGGATGTCTGAGATCCGGCCCGGTAATCGAATGGTGGTGCATCACGCGGTGGCCTACATTCGCGAGCCTGGATCGAAGTGGTTGGCGGGCGCACCGGTAGGCAAGCCCTTTAGTGCGGATGATCTGCCGGACGCCGCGGCTCGTCGGGATGCAATGTGGACCACCAGCGACATATTGCTTGTGTACGCGCCGGGCAGCACTCCCGATCAGTGGCCATCCGATTACGCGCGGCTAGTGCCTGCCGGTTCGGATATCGTTCTGCAGATGCACTACACAGCTCACAGCGCTCCCATGCAGGACCAGACTAGTCTCGGCCTGGTCTTTGCAAAGCAGCCGCCTGGCAAACGTGTTCTGACACTGCAGTTGACGAACGATCGGTTCCTCATTCCTCCCGGCGACCCGGATCATCGTGTTGAGGTGCATGGCTCGTTGCCCAATGAAGCGCTGCTGCTGAGCTTTTTTCCGCATATGCACCTGCGTGGGAAGACATTCGAATACAGGTTGATTGAGCCTGGCAAAATACCGGAAACACTACTCCGCATTCCGCAGTACAACTTCTACTGGCAGTTGAGTTACCGATTGAAAGAGCCAATGCTGCTGAAAGCTGGAAGCACGCTGCAGGCGATCGCCACGTTTGATAACTCGCGAGCAAACCCGCATAATCCCGATCCTGATTCTGCCGTGAAGTGGGGCGAGCAGACCTGGGCGGAAATGATGGTCGGGTTTTTTGACATTGCGGTGGATCCGAAGATAGATAAGCAACAATTTTTTATCCGTCAGAAGCTGGGCGGCGCTCGACCTTGACGCGAAGGGACCAAGAGACTACAGTGATCATCTATTGGCTATGGCAACGCTAGTAGGTTTGTCGCTGGACCAAGAGATAGCGCACGCCTTTGAGGACGTTTGCGAAGTCGAAAGCGTGTATGTGCTTCGCCGCGAAAACGTCATCGAAGTTATTACTGTGGTAATCGATGACACCGCCGAGGTCTCTGATCGAATTGCGGAAGTAGAACTGGCTTTGGGCAGGATGTTCAGGTCAGTTCGTTTTGACTTCAATACGATAGCTCGGCGGGGCCGCCCAACACAGGAGTTCCTTGGTTTGTGCGCTCCTACGTGGAGCCGAGAACGTTGCCCTCAGTCGCCGGGGGATTGCGGGCGGAACACTCTGGGCTCAAAAGATCGGCTCACAATTGCCCGAAGTTCCTCGATCGATCCGATTACTCCACTACCCATCGCCTGAGTAAGCGCGTTTCCTGCTGCGGTTGCTTCTGCTGGACCTGCAATCACGAGACGCCCTGTGCGATTTGCCACTAATTGATTCAAGAGCGTGTTGCGGGATCCGCCGCCAACAATATGAATTGTGCTAATCGTTCGGTTCGATAGCTGTTCAAGCATTTGCAATACCTGCCGGTAGCGTTCAGCGAGGCTCTCAAGGATAACCCGGGCCATAGTTGCCGGGTCAGCAGGCACTTCCTGACCGGTTGCACGGCAATATGCACGAATGCGCGCAGGATGTTCGCCGGGAGAAATAAACTGATCAAGGTCAATGATCGTGGCTGAAAGTCTAGCTATAGCAGCCTGTTCCATTAGCTCTTCATACGATAGGGACAGGCCTTCTTTCGCCCACGCGCGACGGCACTCCTGTAATACCCAAAGCCCTGGAATGTTTTTCAGGAAGCGAATTGTCCCAGCTACGCCGACTTCGTTTGTAAAATTAGCTTCGAGCGAGGCAGCATTGATAATCGGCTCACTGAGCTCAATACCCATCAGCGACCACGTGCCTGAACTGATATAGCACCAGCCATCGCCCGGCTCGGCCGGAACCGCGGCAACAGCTGAGGCGGTGTCGTGCGAGCCAACCGTGAACACCGGAGTGTGCCGACTGATACCGCATTGCTCTATCACATAAGGCAGCATGGGCGGCAGTTCCGTGCCCGGGTCAACCAGGTCCGGGAAGAAGGAGCCCGAGATTCCCATGCGCCGCAGCATGTCGGTCGCAAAACATTTCTTCACTGGATTGTAAAACTGGGAAGTGCTGGCAATAGAGCGCTCGGCAACATACGCGCCAGTCAGAAAGTAGTTGAAGAGGTCTGGCATGAAGAGCAGCTTGGAAACCCGATTCATCAGGTCAGGGCTGTCGCGCTGTAACACCCACAGCTGATAAAGAGAGTTGATCTCCATGAACTGTATGCCGGTTTGCGAAAAGATTTGCTCGGGCGGAATCGTTCTCAATACCTGCGACACAGCGCCGGCTGTTCTGCCATCCCGGTAGTGCCGCGGAATGTGCAGTAGTTCGCCATCATGACTTAAAAGACCGAAGTCAACACCCCAGGTGTCGATAGCGATTCCATGCAGATCTTGTGTGAAATGAGCTGCGATTCGAATGCCTTCACAAATCTCATGAAATAAACGCAGGCTATCCCAATACAGACCGGTGGGCAGCTGGACTGGGGTATTGGCAAAGCGGTGAAGCTCGTGAAGCTTGATGACGCCTCCATTGAGCTCGCCGAGCATGGCTCGTCCGCTTTCAGCTCCCAGATCGAGCGCCAGGTATTGGCGATTCATCCACGTGAGTATATCGCCGCAGAGCTTCCAAACAGCGCTTGGCCACCCGCTGCTTCGTTATCCCAACTGCCATAGATCGCGGCCACCAGATCGTCAAGAGCGCGTTCGGGGTCGGGCGCAACAAGCACTTCGCGATTGAATGCGGCAAACAGCGGCAGCGCAAACGGAGAGGGCCGAGGCAGGTCATAGATCTCCAGCGGTGAGTGGAAAATCCGCTCTGCTTCAGCCAGCGCCCGCTCAGCATCGCATTGGTCTTCCAGCACTTCACGCACAGCTTCGCGAACTAGCGGATGATCCGGCTCGTGCTCTAAAAGCGTTTTGTAAAGCAGGCTGCCGTTCCATGTTGCTGCACGTGCAGATACGTTTCCGCTCAGTGTTCGGCGTGGCAGCAGCTGTCCAATTTCAGCAATGTGCCGGAA
>CAXTWQ010000106.1:0-11273 GCA_964248065.1 uncultured Bryobacteraceae bacterium
GTTAAAGATTGATTCGCTCGACGGCATCAACATCATCTTTGCCCTAGAGAACGAGTTTGGCATTGAAATACCCGACGAAGGTGTCAACAACATGCGCTCACTCCGGGAGATTGAAATTGGTGTCAGTCGGCTGCTGTCTGAGAAGACCAGAACCGCGTCGTCGGGTGGCGTTTGAACCGGGTCGCTATTACCGGACTTGGCTTGGTTTGCGCACTCGGAAACGACACGGAAGAGTGCTGGAGCCGGTTAGCTTCGGGCGAATCCGGCATCGCACGGCTGCAAAATCCTGGCTCTCCGCCCTATAAGTTCAGTCACGGCGCCCAAGCTTCCACCTTCGACCCGCAAGCCCACTTCTCTGACAAAGACTTGATCATGCTGGAGCGCTTTGCCCAGTTTGCCGCCGTGGCTGCTCGTCAGGCTGTTGCCCAGAGTGGCCTTGTGTTCTCCAGTGACTTGCGCGAACGTACAGCCGTTATCACCGGAACCAGCGTCGGCGGCCAGTTCTCGGAAGAGGAAGGCTATATTCGGCTCTACCGTGAAGGCAATCCCCGGGTTGCTCCCCTGACTATTCCGCGCACCATGGCCAATGCAGGAGCCAGCCGTATCTGCCTTGAGTTCGGTATCTGCGGCCCTGCTTTTACGGTCTCTACCGCCTGTTCTTCTTCCAATCACGCCATCGGCCAAGCTTTCACAATGGTCCGAAGCGGTGCGGTTACGGCAGCGCTCGCCGGTGGCAGCGAAGCCGTTTTTGCCGAAGGATTACTGCGCGCCTGGGAAGCCATGCGGGTAGTCTCCCCAGAAGTTTGCCGTCCCTTTTCCGCCGACCGCCGCGGCCTTTCCCTCGGCGAAGGCGGCGGCATGCTGATGCTCGAAAATTGGCAGCACGCGGAAGCTCGCGGGGCTACCATCCTGGCTGAACTGGCTGGCTTTGGCATGAGTTCGGACGCCCACCATATCACCCAGCCTTGCGTGGAAGGTCCGGCCAGAGCCATGCGCTGGGCCCTGCAGGACGCCCAAGTGCATCCCGAACAGGTCGCCTACATCAACGCACACGGAACCGGCACTCAAGCTAACGACCTCACCGAGACTGCCGCCATCCGCGCGGTCTTCAACCGTCATGCTGATCGATTGCTCGTCAGTTCAACCAAGTCCATGCATGGCCATACTCTGGGCGCTGCCGGTGCGATTGAGGCCGCAGTCACAGTTCTGGCATTACAAAACAGCCTGATCCCGCCCACCGTCAACTACAATGCTCCCGATCCGGCTTGCGATTTGAACTACGTCCCCAATCGGGCAGTGGCAGCCCCGGCCGAAGTCGCTCTTTCTAATAGCTTCGCTTTCGGCGGGCTGAATGCGGTCCTAGTGCTGAAACGCCCTTCGTAGTGCTGAAAATGTGCCACAATAGGCGCGCTGTGACGTCTCCAAAACAAGAAAGTGAGCTCTTAAGGTGCCTACCACCGAAAGTAAGTTGAGTTTTTCATTTACCCTCCCATCGGACCTGAACGCGGCAGTCCAAAGCGCGCATCAGAGTTGGGATGCTGAGGGAAAGACCGATCGCCTTTGGAAGCACGATGCCTCGCTCTGGACCAACACAGATGAGTCCAAGTGGCTCGGCTGGCTGGACATTGTCGATCAGCAGCTCGCCAATGTTTCCCAGTTCAAGGCGCTAGCCGCCGAAGTTCGCGAGGACGGATACACTCACCTGCTCCTTCTTGGCATGGGTGGATCGAGCCTCTGCGTGGAAGTCTTCGAACTCACCTACGGCAAGCAGGAGGGCTTCCCGGGAATATTGGTCCTCGATTCTACTGACCCAGCCTATATCGAAAGCCTCCGCAAGTTGATCGATCCTGCGCGTACGCTGTTCTGTGTCTCCAGCAAGTCAGGAACAACTCTTGAGCCCAATATCTACATGCAGTACTTCTATGAGGAGACTAAGAAGGTTGTTGGCGACCAGGTTGGCCATCACTTTATAGCCATTACCGACCCCGGCTCAAAGCTTGAGGGCGTTGCCGCGAAACTCGGTTTTCGTCGCGTTTACCACGGCGTTTCGAGCATCGGCGGCCGTTACTCTGCGCTCTCCGACTTCGGCATGGTGCCATTCGCTGCTGCTGGCCTGGACACGGAGAAGTTCTTGAAGCGCACTGCCGAGACAGTAGCCGATTGCAAGAGCACCGATTCAAAGGCCAATCCCGGCGTCTCTCTCGGACTGATTTTAGGTACCGCGGCCGCCAGCTTCAAGCGAGATAAGGTTACCCTCATCTGCTCCCACTCGATTCACGACCTGGGTGCCTGGCTGGAGCAGTTGCTTGCCGAATCGACAGGCAAAGAAGGCCGCGGTCTCATCCCGGTTGATCGCGAACCCTTGTTTGTGCCAGAGGGTACGAACAAAGACATTTATGGGAAAGATCGCGTCTTCGCTTACATCAAGTTTGCAGGCGATGATGATACCGAACAGGGCGCCGTCGTCTCAGCGCTGGAGAAGAGTGGCGAGCCCGTTGTCCGTATCGTGATCGATGACCTGATGCAGCTCGGCCAAGTGTTTTTTCAATGGGAGATTGCCACCGCTGTTGCTGGTTCAGTGATTGGCATTGACGCATTTAACCAGCCCGATGTCGAAGCCAGCAAGGTTGTGACGCGCGATCTGACTTCCGCCTTCGAAAAATCCGGATCACTGCCCGAAGAAAAGCCAATTCTGGAAGCGGACGGCATCAAGCTATTCACCGACGAAGCAAACGCAAAAGAACTGCTCAAAGGCGGCAACTCGCTAGGCAGCGTTATCCGGCAGCACATGGACCGTATTAAGCCCGGTGACTACTTCGGCCTGCTTGCTTATATCCCGATGCTTCCGCAATACGAGGAAAAGCTCCAGACTTTGCGTAAGGACGTTCTGCAATCCGAGCACGTCGCAACTGTGCTCGGCTTCGGACCCCGCTTCCTTCACAGCACCGGCCAGGCTTACAAAGGTGGCCCGAACTCCGGCGTCTTCCTGCAAATTACCTGTGACGATGCCAAGGATTTGCCCGTACCGGACCAGAAGTACACCTTTAGTACGGTGAAAGCTGCCCAAGCCCGGGGCGATTTCCAGGTGCTTGCCGACCGCCACCGCCGCGCCCTGCGCGTTCATTTAGGCAAAGACGTAACAGCCGGTTTATCTCAGTTGCGCGACCTGGTCTGCGCAGCTATTGAGCACTAATCAGGCATAGGCGGAAGTACGGTTTTGGGCGGTCGGCCTGTCACGGAAAGTAATGGACGAATTCCAGCCGATGAGTTTCTCGTCTTTTACTTCTTGAACCGAGATCAGGTCAGGTGCGATAGCAAAGGCAACTTTCTAACTGGGCAGAACGAGGCTGGCGTTCTGTTCCATTCTTTAGAAGAAGCAAAAACCTTCGCCAGAGCTCAAGCTGATCTCAGCCCGCGGATCGGGGCCGGTGTCTACACTAGCTCCTGGCAGATTGTGGCCGAGTTCGGCAGCGACGAGTATGTAAAGCAACAGGCCAGAGCAAATTCACCCGCTCGCCTGTTGCTCATAGCAAGCGCCTTATTGATTTGCGGGAGCGCCCTTATCTGGCTCGAGATTCACTCCGGATGGAGCGCCATTGTGGGATTTCTCATCGGTTCCCGCCTGTTGCTGTCGGGCATTTTGAAACTTGGGACAGGCCTCTACCGGTTAAAAGGAAAGTCAAGATAAAGACTCCTATATGCGTTTATCGGCGTGTATCCGCGGGCGTAAATCGAAGTCGACCAATTGAAAAGAAGTGCGCGGCAGCTCAGACAACTGGGCGCCCGTCCACTCGATGCCTCTCTCTAATTGTTCCAGTTCCGCTTCCCACCACGGTCCATTCCTGCCACTCAGGTAGAACTCTTTGCAATTGTAGAGATGACGCAAGAACCCGGCCAGTAATCTGGATGAATAATGGTGGAGAACGCCCTGAATGTCTGCCCCACTTTGGATTGCGCGTAGCGCCGCCGAGGCCAGAATAGCTTCACGAGCCGCATTGCCCGCGCCTTCGCCGCAAATGGGGTCAAAGCCCATTGCAGCCGTGCCACACAATAGCCAGCCCGGAGCGCACAGGCGATCCGCAATTCTCGGATAAGCCGGAAAGTTGGTGGTAATCGCGCTGCACGATTGAACTTGTTTTGCGACTAAACGACTTTGCCCGAGCAGCACATCCGGAGCCGCGCCAACGGCCAGAAGTGATCCTCTCCCAAGCTCGCAAGGCAGCAGAAATAACCACCCATCAGGCAGAGACTCTATCCAGCAAGACTCACAGTCTGTCGTCTGCTTCAGGCGAATCTCCACAGCCGCGGCGATACGAGATCCAAATTGCTGCTCCTGCGCCGGCGTCTCTCCTTTTCGTGAGTGGATGCGCCAGTCAGGCTCTACCGTGCCTCGGTCTTCAATGCTTCCTAAGCGATCCCACAGCCGCCGGAGCAGGGAAGCCTCCGAGATCCCTACACCCGAGTGAGGAAGAGTAAGCGGATGCGATTGCTGACCCCAAAGTACAACCCGCTTGCTGATTGGTGGCAGACCGCTCAGCAGATCCGGGCTACCAAAGATATCGCTCAAGAGCCGCTGCGTGCCCGGGCTAAGGAGGACGATTAGCTGCGATGGACGGCCAGCCCGTTCAACGTACACCTGAAAGCTACTGTTTCGAAGCAGCTGAACACAGCAGCATGCCGCAATGCCATTACCCTGTACAGCAACGGTCGGAAACAAGTTCCTTCCTCTCTGACCTCGAAGAACCGTCCAGATGCATAGCTGCAGCAAGCAACCCAGTCACGTTGGCGACTGCGAAACTCACTCCGTTCAAGTTACGCCCGGGTGGGACGCCAGGTATGGGACGAGGGAAGCCCGAGGCGGCGTACACCGCGCGGCCATTCACTTCGCGCTCCGTCAAGGCTTCGCGCGGACAATCCTGATCTAACATGACTCCCACTACTCTGGGCAATGAACCCGGAAAGGCAGGACTGCCATTCATCTCGTAAGCGGCCACAATGCGGCACTCAATCCCGACGGCCTTTTCGACTCGGCTAAGAAAGCCCGGGCAATACGCTGCGTTGAGTGTTCCCAGCGAAAGATTAATCAGATCCATTTCCTGATCGAGACACCAATCCAACGCACGCAGGAGAACATGTCCTGAGGTGACCAGCGCCCGGTCAAAAACCTTCACCGCAAAGATCTCCGCATGAGGCGCCTTCTCGCGGATAGCTCCTGCTACTGCTGTACCGTGGCCCAGGACATCGAGATAATCTCTGTCCCATCCATTCTCTAGAATGTGCACTCCGCCTGCAATGATTTGGACATGCGGATGCCGCGGGTTCACGCCACTGTCAATGATGCCAACACGCACTGCGTGCCCCGTGCGTTTATTGATCATGTCGCTACCGATCTCCCAACAAGTTTGTCCCGAAAGTGCCGCGACAAAGCCGATCCGCTTGCCAATAACTGCTGTGGTTTCCCAGTCTCGACAACGCGCCCGTCTTCCAGCACGATAACCTGATCTGCGATATCGATCAGTGCCGAACGGTGGGTCACAATCACGACCGTGCAAAGATTCGTCAACTTGCGTAGCGTCTCACTCAAGGCAAATTCCGAGTGAGGGTCAAGCGCAGCACTCGGCTCATCCAAAATCAAGACGCAAGGTTTTCGCAGCAGCGCCCGCGCAATCGCCAAACGTTGCCGCTGGCCGGCTGACAGGGTGAGTCCGCGCTCGCCGAGCATCGTCTCATACCCGTCCGGAAGTGACTCAACAAAGTCGTGTATGTCAGCCTCTCGAGCAGCTTGCTGAATCTCGTCTAAGGAGGCAAAGGGAGCAGCAAACAGCAGATTCTCTGAAATGGTCGCGTGAAAGAAGAAAGGTGTTTGGTCCACGGTTGCAACCGCAACCCTCAAATCAGCTAGTCGCAGAGTGGCGATATCAATCCCATCAACGAAGATCCGTCCCGAAGACGGGTCATAGAATCGGATTAACAGATCAGTCAGTGTCGACTTGCCGGCGCCGCTAGGTCCGACCAGGACGCACGAAGTATGAGCCTCGACTCGGAAGCACAAGTCGTGCAGAATCTGCGTCCGTCCGTCATAGGCAAAAGATACGCGATCCAGTTCGATTGTTCCTTCAGTTAACCTGGCCGGTGTAGCGTTCGCGATCTCAACGACTTCTTCCCGCTTGTCGAGCAGTTCGAACACGCGACCAAGCGAAACAGACCCGGTGATCAATGCAGAGTAGAGCCCCATGAGGCTTTGCACGGGCGAGAGCAGCCGCGCATGGTACGCCATAAAAGCCATTAGACTCCCGATGGTCAGCACTCCGCGGATAACCAGATTGCCTCCATAGAGAAACAACACAGCTACTGAAATTGTCAGGACCGCGCTCGGTATAGCACCCGCCAGAAAGGATGTCACCTGCATAGAAAGCAGGCTTTGTACGAAGCCATGGTTCAGCGTCCGAAATTCCTGGTTCTTTCTTTCACCGGCATTGTAGGCCACTAACAGCCGGATACCCAAGATCGCTTCGATCAGGAAGCTCCCGATGTTTGCACTCTGCTCCCGCATGTCCTGCACCTGTTGGCGCAGTCGGCCTTGGTAGGACCGCATTGCCCAAATGCCAGCGGGCACTGTGGCCATGCTGATCAGTGATAGCAGCGGGTTCAGGTAAACCATCATGGCGGCATTACCAAGGAGGAACATGAGATTGGTCGGAAGGGAAAGGAGCGTATCGGAACTAAGTCGCTGCAGCTCGCTGACATCATTGTTGATCCGCGAAACAATATCCCCGGCTTTGGTCTTGGCAAAGAACTGCGGAGATAGCATCTGCAATTTCTGAAAGGCCGCGAGCCGAATATCAAACAGGATCAATGCCGATAACTTCGTGTACAAATAAGTCGAAAGAATGCCCAGCAGGAAAGACAGCCCGGCGCAAACACCCATCCAAATGGCGAAGAGCTTCAGGCTACTGAAATTGCGGTGTTGCAGTGCATCGTCAATTAGAAGCTTAGTGAGGTAAGGTTGCGCGAGAGTAACCGCAGTCGACACGAAGCTGATTGCAACTAGCGGCAGGAACCGCAGCCGATGCGGACGCAAGAAGACAAGAGCTCGCCGGAACAAAGCGAGCGGGAGCTTTGGCCGTGATTTACGATTGCGTCCAATAGAGAATGCCATAGACGAAAACGGAGCGGCAAACACGGCCGCTGCAGATCGGGCTCAAGTGGCTCGCAGCTGCAGACCTCTTATGAAGGTAAGATCTGGCCAGGATAGTAGCACAGCTCTTGAGGTGGAGTAAAAAGCATGCTACGCTACGGCGACGTTGAGCTCGCCCCGAAGCAAGCCCATTGCCAAAGGCCCAACTTGATTGGGTAAAGAGAGATCTTATGAAAACTGGTGTTTTACTTCTGTGTCTTGCTTCGGCGGCTCTGTGTGCAGGCGATCGTGATAGGGTCAGCAACGCGGGCGAGACCTGGAATCCGGGTGCGGCAGCCAAATACCTGGATGCTCGTGCAACATGGTGGGAAAGCTGGCCCAGTTCTCAACGCGACCACGGAACAGTTTGTGTTTCGTGCCATACGATGCTCCCGTACGCATTTGCCCGGCCTAAACTTCGCACTACACTCAATGACGGCGGCACGCCAGGGCCAGAGCGCGAGATGCTCGAACATCTTCGAAAACGAGTCTCGCTCTGGAGCGAGGTGCAGCCTTATTACCTCGATTCCAGCGCTGGTCCTGGGAAGTCGAGGGAGTCCCGCTCCACAGAGTCTGTTCTCAACGCGCTCATCTTGTCTAGTTACGCTTCCCAGCAGGGACGCCTCGATCCTCTGACGCAGAAAGCCTTCGACTCAGCATGGGCTTTGCAATTGAAGTCGGGTGATCATGCCGGAGCCTGGGATTGGCAGGTGTTTCACCTATCGCCGTGGGAGGGTGAAGAATCGCAGTACCAGGGCGCAACGTTCATGGCGCTGGCCACTGGCTGGGCTCCTGACGGCTATCGCAAGGGCCCTGCGATTCGGCAAAATCTGCGATCTCTGCGCGCGTACCTGAAACGCGAGGGTGCCAAACAGCCGCTCGTGAATCGTATTGTTCTTCTCTGGGCATCCGCCAATCTGCCTGGGCTTCTCAGTAGTGGCGAACAACGTCAAGTCGTAGATGCCATTCTAGAGCGTCAGCACTCTGATGGAGGCTGGAGTCTTTCCAGCCTAGGAACCTGGACACGATCAGACAAAACGGCTGAGGAGACCGAAAGCGACGGGTATGCAACCGGGCTTATTACGCTAGCTCTTGAGAGCACAGGGGCAAAACGTAACTCTGGTGCGATAGCTTCCGGGCGCAACTGGTTAGTAAAACATCAGAACAAAGAGGACGGATCGTGGCGTGCCTACTCGCTCAATAAGAAGCGCGATCTTACTACGGATGTCGGCCACTTTATGACCGACGCAGCTACGGGATACGCTGTTCTTGCTCTTGCTCAGTAGCTAACTACTGAGCCTTTCTGTCGGCAAACTGATTCAAGAAGCCAGGATTATTGTCGGCCAACGATCCATAGATACCGAGGCAGATATCGGTCCAGTCGCGAATCCAGTCGCAGTAGTGCAGGTTGGCGTGTCCTGTGTCCCCGTAGCGGACGAAAGCCTCATGATGACAGCCGCCCGCGCAAAGCGGTCGCGCCCAGCACGTTTGGCAATCGTATTTGTTGCCGATGTTTCCCCGGTCGAGAAAGTCAGCTTTGCGGGCAGTATCAATCCCCGTGCTGATATGACCAAGCTTGTGAAGATCGGAATCTACGAAGCGATGGCAGGGCGCAATGTCACCCGATGGCCCGACGCCGACGAGCCCCAGTCCGGCCCCGCAAGGATGTGATTTGCTGATGCCTTGATGCAGCTCAGATAGCGTGTCGCTCACGTTCGAAAAGCCGTGATGTTGATTTTTCAAAGCGAAGCTCAAGTACTCCTGCGATAGCGCGCGGAACTGGTCGAGCACTCTGTCCATACCGCGTTCACCAATGGAGTAAAGCCGGTCGGGCGAGGTGGTGACTGGTGCAATACCCACCTCATAAAAGCCGAGGTCATGTTTTAGATGTTTATAGATACCCAGCACATCCACGTCGGGCGTCGTCAATGTGACACGCGCCACGATGGGACGTGTCCGATGTCGGGCAATCAGCTCACGGATTTTCGGAACGATAATGTCGTAGCTGCCGCGTCCATTAGCGAACACTCGAAACTGATCATTGGTTGCCTTCGGGCCATCGATACTCACGGTAACGCCTACATCGTTCTCGGAAAGAAACTCGATGATGGAAGTGGAGAGCAGTGTCGCATTCGTGGTCAAGCTAAAATCGATGGTCTTGCCATGCTTGGCTGTTTCGTCCCGGGCATAGCCGACAATCTTTTTCAGCAAGGGAAAATTCATCAGCGTTTCGCCGCCGAAAAAGGTGATGTGGATATTCTTGCGGTTGCCACTCTCACGAATGAGATAGTCCACTGTCTCTCTGCCCGTGTCCCAATCCATGAACTTGGCTTTGCCCTCCGGCGTAGCCACTTTGTCTTCGCCGAACTCGTAGCAGTACTGGCAGGAAAGATTGCACTGGTTGGTTACATTCATCACCAGTGTTTGCAGAGGAAAATCGGCAGGCGGCTCTTGGACGATGTTTTCGAACCCTTGAGAATCGCGAAGCGCACGCAGTGCGAAAAGCTCCTGAACTGTTTCGGCAATATCATCGGCCGCAAAGCCGCGCGGAAGCAGATCTGACACTACTTGTTCAGATGAGGCTGCTCCGGTGCGAAAGCGATCTAAGATTGCCCCGCTCAGTTCGTCTAGTTGGAAGATTCCACCACTCGGAACCAGGTAAAGAAAACGGGAATCTGCCCCGGCAAACTCACGGAACTCTCCGGTCGAATACATGCTGCTCACGTTGCCACCTCTGCTGATTTGGTAGCGGTCTTTGAATTCCGAAAAATGGAATTCCCGCTTGCCTGCAGACGTACTCGGGCTGCCCGGATGGAATGGATGCTAGCACTTAATAAGCTAAGTGTCAAAGAGCAGTAGCTCTGTTTTATTGTTGCTCTTTCAGGTCGAGACGGTGTATCATTTCGTCACTGCCATAGGAAGATCGCCACGGCGCGTCTTCAGCAACTACCACGTTCACTTAGTTGCCTCTTCCGGCTCAGTTTTGAATTGAGGCCTTAAGGGACCTGATGCGAACGCGACTTATAAGTACAACCTTCCTGATCCTGGTGACTGCTGCCATAGCGGTTTGTGAAGATCCGTCGAAACCCGATTTAACCAAGGAGACCGAGGGTGGGATTCCAGTAACTGATCGTTTGACGATTGCGAAATGCGCTGGCTGTCACACGGCAGATTCTTATGGCAACTTGAGCCGCATCTCTTGGATCAGAACTACGCCTGAAGGGTGGCAGGAATCCATCAAGCGTATGGTCCAACTCAATGGCGTGAATCTGGGGCCTGATGATGCCCGCCAGATTGTTCGCTACCTTGCGAACGAGCATGGGCTGGCACCCGAAGAGACTCAATCTCTTCGCTGGTTCCTGGAAATGACGCAGATTCAATCAGAGGAGATTCCTACACCAGCGATCCGGCGCGCTTGCACCACTTGTCATTCCCTTGCAAAACCGCAGACATGGCATCGCAGTGCGGCAGAGTGGCACCTGTTGAAGAATATGCACATTGGTTATTTCCCGCTTAGCCAGTTTGTAGCCTTTTCTGAGCATTCGCCGGCAGGCTCGGACCCGAATGCTCCTAAGCCAAAGCAACCGGTTGACGAGGCAGTGGACTATTTCAGCAAGAACTACGGCCTGTACTCATCGGCTTGGTCAAATTGGCGGGCGCAGATGACCGAAGCCGACCCGAGCGGCCGCTGGCTGTTGACAGCAAGTGCGCCGGGGAAGGGAAAGTACTTCGGCGAGATGACCGTAACTCGCGTCGCGCCCGGTGAATTTAAGACCGAGGCGACATTGACCAGTGCGCGCGGAAACGAAAAGCTGGTACTGCCGGGAAAGTCGTTTTTATACACCGGTTATGAGTGGCGCGGCTCTGCCAAGAGTGCGAATGTCGGGGCTGTGCGACAGGTAATGACTCTAACTCCGGACCAGACAACTTTGCAAGGCCGATGGTTCTGGGGAGCTTACCAGGAGTTTGGTTTTACCGTGTCAGCGCAGCGTGACAATGCGAGCACCGCCGTCCTTGGAACCGACGTCGTTTCCCTTCCAGCCGGGTCAAAGGGCGAGCCGATGAAGATTTACGGCCAGCGTTTCCCCTCTGATTT
>CAXTWQ010000106.1:11283-17745 GCA_964248065.1 uncultured Bryobacteraceae bacterium
GCGTGAAGGTCAGCAGGGTAGTCTCGATAGATCCCAAGTCGGTGAACGTTACTGTCGACACTGACGGAAAGCTATTTGCCGGTAAGCGAAGGATTGCAGTACGTGGACACGTAGCTAACGACGCGTTTAGCGTCTATGATCATGTCGAATACATCAAGATCAGCGCGGAAACAGGACTTGCACACGTGGGCGGCACGGTTGGGAAAAAGGGCTATGTGCAATACGAAGCGCACGCTTACTCGAATGGCCTGGACGGTATCCCAAATACAGCCGATGACGTAGACTTAGGTCCAGTCAATGCTAAGTGGTCAGTTGAAGAGTTCATCGCTCATAATAACGATCACGATAAAGAGTTTGTCGGCTTTATCGATCAGACGGGATTATTTACGCCAAGTCAGGATGGTCCCAATCCTCAGCGCCGGTTCTCTGCAGACAATATCGGCGACGTTTGGGTAGTCGCGAAATACAGCGGTAAGGACGCGGCGGCAGCGCCACTCGAAGCGAAGAGTTATCTGGTTGTGGCGATTCCTGACTTTCTGCGATTTGATTCGCCGGAAGTTGGCGGTACTAACTGAACTGGCACTTACTAAACGAGAAATACACATGAAGCACTTACGAGCCATCAATACAAAAGCGAACCGCATAGAAGCTCAGGCGCAAGCCGATAAGAACGACGTGTTCGGGCTACAGAGCCGGCCTGATCCCTCTAAACAACCCCATACTCCCGTTGGGTGCAGCTTGGCTTTTTTTCCGGGCTGGGAAGTTGATTCAGCTGGCGGAACTGCGGGATTATGCCAGCCAGTTGAGCGCGACCTGTACGACTGCTACGCGGACTGTTTTTGGCCGGCGGCAGTTCCCGACCATCTAAATCGTTATCCAGACTGGTCGAAGAAGTGCGCCGCAGCTACCCAGGACTGGCGCAATCTTGATGTTGTTTTTCCGTAGTTGTTTGTCATTCCGTCAACTTATTCCTGAGATATGAAATTAACCACAATCGCTCTTCTCCTCAGTCTTTTCGCAGCACGTTCCCAGGCAACTATCTACTTGGGCACCTATCAGGGCGAGCTGCTGGCGATTGACGATTCCACTTACAGCGTGACAAAACACATCAAGCTGAAAACTGGAATACCTCGGGAGATGCTGTTGATGCCTGATAAGAAGCGCATTCTCCTGATGACAAATCAGTACTCAGGATTAGAGATCGTGGACTTAGAAAAGGGCGAAGTAGTTGAGTCCTGGAATATGGACACGCCGACAACACGCCTACGGCCGACCAGCATGGCAGTGGATCCGACTGGGCGATATGTCTACACCATGTCGGCCAAGTACACAAAAGCAATCGATCGATGGAATATTGAAGATGAGAAGCTTTCAGTAATTGACCTGACAACCCACAAGGTAATTCGGGAAGAGTTGTTTCCGAAGGATAAGAAACCAGACTCCTTTGGGATGTCTTTCCGCGTCTCGCCTGATGGCAAGAGTCTGTACCTCTTCGGGAGCTCTGTTCTGATTTTTGATACGGCGACGCTGAAGATGGTGAAGGAGATTGATCTGGAGAAGCCGGTCTATCCAGGGATGGCCCGGGTAAACTTCATTCCCGAGATTGATCCGCATGACTCGCCGGACTCAGTAACGGCACTCTTTCAAACGGAAGATCCATACGTCCATCGCCGGATATTTGGACTGGCAAAATTTGATCTGAATACAAAAGCTTTCAGCTTTAATCCCATTGGGACGACAGTTCCGGGTAAGAGCGAGGATGGCGGCATGTCCAATGTTCGGCTCTCAGCGGACAGGAAGGTAGGGTATGCGGTTGCAAGCTTTGGAACTCACGGCGATAAGACATGCCAGTTCTGGAGTTTTGATCTTGGGAAACAGTCGTTAAAAACGCGAGAAGAGTTTCCTTGCAACAGCCGCTTCTATTTTTCTAATTCCTACGATGGCAAGGACTTACTGATCTACGGAGCTGGCTTCGAGATTGGAGTCTATGACGCGGCTACCCTGAAGCAGAAAAAAGTCATCAATCTTGGTTATGACGTTACTATGTCGGGGTTGATTATAACTCCCCCACAAACGGCACAGGTAGCAAGCAGCACCGCGACATCCTCTGCACGGTAGCTAAACCTGGCTCTTACTAGGGAAGCTCTGGAGTACTAACCCCGGCTGGCCGTTAGTGAGTTAAATTACGAGTACTCGTTTATCTCTTGTAAGTAGCTTGAGCTGAAATAGGTCGTAAATTTAGCTTGACTAAATAGCCCGGCGTTGATTACCATCCACATAATCTCTAAGACAGCCTCTGTCCTGCTGCAGAACTAGATCCCCGTAGATTCCTATTTGAATATTTTCGTGGCCGCACAGCCAGAAGGAACGAACGTGAAGAATCTATGGGTAAGCGCGGTAGTTGCGCTCCTTGTCCTTGTCAGCGGACGCGTTGAGGCGCAGTCGACGTTTGGGGAAGTGCTTGGCACCGTAAAAGAACCGTCCGGTGCAGTTGTCCCAAATGCTGCAGTTGAGATCGTCAACCAGGGTAAAAGTACTGTCAAATCGACGCTGACCGACCAAACGGGAAGTTACCAGTTCGTTAACATCGACGCTGGGAGTTACACGGTCTCCATAACTGCGGTTGGCTTTCAGAAGGTGGAGTTTTCGGCATTCGACCTGAGCGCTCGCGAAACGAAGCGGCTGGATGCGGATCTCAAGCTGGCGACGCAGCAACAGACAGTAAACGTGGAATCTGCTAACGCCGCAGTGATACAGACCGACGCTTCAAATATCGCGGTTACAAAAGGCAGTTTGGAGTTGACGAATCTTCCGGTTGCGATTACGACTCGCTCCACTGGCTCTACGAGTGCGTTCTCCACCCTGACAGCGCAGCCTGGCGTACAAACTGACGCATCGGGCAATATCTCCGTCGCGGGTGCAACGCCGTCTCAGCTTTCCATCACCATCGATGGAATCAGTTCAGTAGGACCGGGAAGTATGGGGGCACTCGGAGAATTATTTCCATCCTTCAATGCCATCGAGGAGATTAAAATCAGCGAGACGCTAAATCCGGCCGAGTATGGCGGGGTAGCAGATATCACGACAGTTTCCAAGTCAGGCACAAATCAGTTCCACGGAGGGGCTTTCGAGAATCTGCAAAACAGCGCAATGAATTCAGCCGATACTTTCAGCCACACGACTCCCACTGTCAAGATGAACGACTTTGGTGCCTACCTTGGCGGGCCGGTGATCATCCCGAGACTATATAACGGACACGATAAGACCTTCTTTTTTGGAAGCTTTGAAGCACTTCGTTTGCCCAAGCAATATAACGTAGTCGAAAGCGTTCCCACATTGGCAATGCGCAACGGCGATCTATCAGCCTATACGGACCCACTTACGGGGTATCCGGGTAATCAAATTCCGGCTAGCCAGATCAACCCGTACTCTCAGAAGGTACTCAATAAGTTCTACCCGCTCCCGAATTTCGGGGACACGAACGCAGTCGCTAATAACTACCTCGCTTCCTTTAACGTTCCTATCAATAGCGCGCAGGGCGACGTGCGCGTCGACCAGGTACTCAATTCCAAACAGTTGCTCTACGCCCGGTATACATATAAGAACCGCCGTGTTCTGGATTACGCAAAGGACAGTTCCGGTAACCCGGGATCGGAGCTTCTGGGATCAACTTCAAGGCCGGAGATATATAACGCCCTTACTGCGGCTCATAACTGGATGATTACTCCCGGCCTTGTAAACGAAGCTCGCGGCGGGTTCACGCGCATTCACCGAGATGTGACCTTCGGTGTTACTGCCCAGCAATCGGCTAGCGAACTAGGACTGACTAATCTCCCCGGACCACTCCCGCCCGGTTACGACGTTCCCACGGTCAGCATCTCTGGATTTATTGGCATCCACAGCCCGACTTCTTATTTGACCAGGAAAGAGGGAACCAGCCAGTTTCTCGACACGCTGACTTACAGCAGAGGCAAACACACCATGAAATTTGGTGGGGATGTCCGTAAACTTAGCAGCTTACACACTCAGGTATTTAGCGATGATCGGCTGGGTAATTACCAGTTCAATGGAGCGTCAACCAGTGCGCTTCTGGGCAGCGGTGCGGGCACTCCCTTTGCTGCATTTCTTTTGGGTTACCCGGATTCAACTACAATCGGCACCGTTATCAATCCGGACACGTACGCTTATGCTTTTCACTACGCGGTATTCGGGCAGGACGACTGGAAGGTGTCTTCGAGACTAACCGTCAACTTCGGCCTGCGATGGGAATACCATCCCTCATTCCATGACCATAACGAGAATCTTGCTAACTTTGACCCTGATTACACGAGCACGCAAAATGGTCAAACGGTACGAGGCGCGGTTATTCTTCCGTCTAACAAGACTTACGCCATTCTGAACCCCGGATTTGTGCAGGCAATTGCACCCACGCCCATTTTCACTGCGGCTCAACTTGGCATTCCATCTAATCTACGATTTCCTAACAGGACGGACTTTGCACCTCGCGTAGGCTTTGCATGGCGAGTTTTCGGAGACAACAAGACCGTGCTCCGCGGCGGGTATGGCCGGTATATAGAAGCCTTACTAGCCAGCGGAGCGATTGACGGGTGGGCCGTTGAGTCCAGTAACTTAGGAACGTTTAACAACTCGCTGGGCGGCAATGGCCTGCCGGTCTATAGCTTGCCTTATTCGTTCCCATCCAATATCTCGCAGAGTGGCACTCAATTCTTTGATCTTGCTTCTAATCTGCATTACAAAGATCCATATGTTCAGCAATGGAACGTCACGCTCGAACGCGATTTAGGAAAAGGCGTTGGTGTGCGTACGTCATACGACGGCAACCACGGCACACATCTTGGCGTTCTCTCTAACATCGATCAGCTTCCACCGAATACCCAAGGCTACAACTCGCTCGCGGGTAACACTCCTTTTCCTTTGATGGCCGAAATTCTGTCGCAAGAGTCGGTCGGATTCTCAAATTACAACGCGGGCACTGTCGCGCTGCACAAGCGAAGCAGTGACTCTCAATTTGAGCTCAGTTACACCTACGCACGCAGTCTCGCCAACACCAACGGCGCAGCAACGTCCACCGCTTCAGCTTTCGTTAACGAAATGGGAAATACACTGAGCGATCCGGCTCATCCAGGACTCGATTACGGCAATACGCCTTACACGAGGCGCCATCGCGTGTTGGCTACCTTCCTCTATGAACTGCCATTCGGGAAAGGACGGATGTTCTTGAACAGCAGTAACAACCTAGTAGATCGAGTGATTGGCGGCTGGGAGCTCAGTGGAGTACTTGTTTTCCAGAGCGGTCCCTTTATGACCGTATCCACAAACAGCGATCCTTCAGGGACAGACTATAACCGCTTCAACGCGAATGGCGGAAGAGCTGACCGTGTTCCGGGTACCTCGCCCTACGCTGGTCAATCTATCAACGCCTGGATCAATCAATCAGCATACGCGGATCCTGGTAATAACATCGGAAGATTTGGCAACGCTTCGCAAGGTGATGTTGTCGGGCCGGGCAGCCAGATTGTTTCCCTCTCTTTGCTGAAACGCATTCCGATCACCGAGCGCATTCGTTTTCAGTTTGGAGCTCAAGTCGCCAACTTGTTCAACCATCCGAACTACGCACCGCCCTCAAACTTGACAGTAGGCGTGCCGGCATTCGGACAAATTACCTCGCTACAGTCAGCCGAAGGCGCCGGCCCTCGTTCTATGCAGTTAGCAGGAAGGATAATCTTTTAGAGGTTTGCCTTTGACCTGAACCGAGAATCAACTGCTTATAAAAGTTCCGGTACTAAAGCTGCTTTAAAACCGCAGCTTGCATTGACTTCCCGCTCCTAATAGATAATTATTAGGATCATACAAAAAGAGAGCTTTCAGCCAGTGTATGTCTGACTGTTTCCTGGCCCTGTGCGCCAAAGCATTGAAGTCTTTGGGGAGCTATGAGACGTACCAAACTAATTATTCTTTCTTTGTTATTCGCAGTATTAGGTTCGGCTCAATCGTTAACTTCGATTGATGGCACGGTGGCCGATCCGAGTAAGTCAGCTGTCCCGGGCGTGTCCGTGGAACTTGAGAACACGGGTAACGGATCAAAGCGCACGGCCACTAGCGACGCGCAAGGGCGTTATGCCATCCAGCAGCTTCCTCCAGGAACTTATAACCTAGTTGCAAGCGCGCCCGGTTTTTCCAAAAAGGTAATTGCAAATGTTGTTCTGCAAGTAAATACACCGGCAACAGTAAACGTGGATCTGGAAGTCGGTTCAGTATCGGAAACAGTTGCGGTCAGCGCTGAATCCGAACAGGTAAACACGACGGACGCCTCATTAGGAGCAGCCATTGGAGCGGTACCGATCACCCAGTTACCATTTGAGGCGCGTAATGTCACCTTGCTGCTGGCGCTCCAGCCCGGAGTTACTTACTTTGGCGAAAATAACCCGATCAGTGGATCAG
>CAXTWQ010000107.1:0-17722 GCA_964248065.1 uncultured Bryobacteraceae bacterium
GGCCGAGAGAAAGCTGACCCCGTAAAAATCGCCTTGGAAGATGGGCAGATAGCCGAACAGATGTGTTAGGACCGGTACCAGATAATCGCGGATGAGCGGAACCAACACAAAAATGCCAAGCAGTCCGTAGATCACGCTGGGAACAGCCGCCAGAAGCTCGATGAGAAAAGTCAGAATATTGGAAATTTCTGGTGGCGCCATTTCGGCCAGAAATATCGATGCCGCTACCCCAAATGGCACAGCAATGAGCAACGCCAGCAGAGAAGTGACGCAAGTTCCGTAGATAAATGGTAGCGCTCCGAAGTGATCGCCATTCGGATCCCATCGCGTGCCCGTCAGGAAACTAAATCCAAAGCGGTGCACCGTCGGTTGTGAGTTCATCCATAGTTGAGTGACAATCAGCCCGACGATGACCAGGATGGCTACGGCAGAGGCAAGCGTCAGCAAGTATGCAACCTCGTCGCCCCCGCGAACACGCCTGAAAAGGCTTTGTATCGCGACGCGTGTGGGTCGTTGAGCGAGGGTCGAAGTTGCCATAACAGCGGTGCGAGTCGACCGTGGAACCGAGTTCCGTGACGTTACCGAATGGAACCGATCTGCTTCTGTTCTTGTGAAACAACAGATGCCGGAAGTTTGGCGTAGCCTCCTGATTCCACCATCGACTGACCGCTGGTGATTGCCCACTTCAAGAACCCGACCATTGCCTTCTGCTTAGCCTGATCAGAGAACTTGGAAGGAACCAGGAGCCAGGTAAATGTTGAGATTGGGTAGACCCCCTTGCCTTCTCCATTAGTGATAGAGACACGGAAATCGGCTGGCATGCTCCTCATTGCCGCAGCGGCCGCGGTTACGGATGCAAGATCCGCTTTAACAAATTCGCCGGCCTTGTTCTTCACGTTGCCATACGGCAATTTGTTCTTGATCGCATAGATCAATTCCACGTAGCCAATAGCGCCTTTCTGCTGCGTCAATAATCCAGATACGCCGTCATTACCTTTGGCGCCGAGGCCAGTTGGCCACTCCGGCGATGTGCCCTTGCCTACCTTGGATTTCCATTCCGGATCGACCTTCGATAGGTAATCGGTGAAGCAGAAGGTGGTTCCGCTTCCATCGGAACGGTGCACGACCACAATCTTGAGATTTGGCAGGGATGCTCCTGGGTTGGCTTTCGCTATCTCCGGACTATTCCAGTTCGTGATCTTACCCATGAATATCCCGGCCAACACTTCAGGGGTGAAATTGAGTGCCTTGGTCATGCCAGGAACGTTGTAGCTAGGAACAACAGCACCAAGCACGGTTGGAAAAAGCAGAATGTTGGATTTCTGTTTATCCTTGAAAGCGCTGATCTGCTCATCGGTCATTGGCATGTCGCTGGCGCCGAAATCAGTGGTTCCATCCGTAACAGCCTTAATTCCGCCACCAGAGCCGTTGGCCGTATAGCTGATTTGAACTTTGCCAATGGACTGGTATTCGTTGAACCATTTCTGATAAATCGGCGATGGAAAGGTAGCACCCGCGCCGGTCAGTGAGGTCTGTCCTATTACCGGTTGTGTCAGCCCTACGGCTGTGCCGATCGCTAACGCAACTTTCGTCCAAGTGCCACGTAGAAAAATTAGATTTATCATGCTCTGAATCTGCCCCCGTCTGCATGCAGCAACACTTGAAAGCTGTCTCGCTTACGCAAACGAATAAGTTCTCTTTAGCCCCAAATCAGTATTGGCAGAGGGTTAACAACAATATGTGACACAAACGTTACAGACGTATGAATTGGGCAGACCTACCAGCTATCGGCGAAGGGATTGGTACTGTCCGTATACCCCGGAACGAGCTACTGCCGATGATCAGACGAGCGCTCGTTTCGATACACGACGCCACCCTTCATCACAAAAACAACACTGCTGGTCAACTTGATATTGTCCAGCGGATTGCCGGGTACAGCAACAATATCGGCTTGTTTGCCGGCGGTTAGAGTGCCAATTTGGCCGGATAAGCCTAGTAGCTCTGAAGCAACCGCCGTCCCGGCAAGCAGCGACTGTGCGGGCGACATTCCGTCGGCAGTCATCAGCGCGAACTCGAGCGCGTTGTTGCCATGCGGGTAAACCGCGGCATCGGTCCCGAGCGCAATCTTCACGCCGTGGCTGAGCGCTCGCTTCACCATCGCGTCTTGTGACTTGACAGCAAGATCCGCTTTCTTCTGGACCAGAGGCGGAAACTTTGACTCGGCCAAGCCGGTTCGAGTGGCCAAAGTCGGAACCAGATACGTGCCCCGGTCATGCATCATCTGAAGAGCTTCATCGTCCAGAAACGTGCCATGCTCAATGGAATCGATGCCCGCGCGAATCGCTCGCTTTGCGCCTTCAGCCCCATGAGCATGAGCGGCCGTCTTTCGCCTAAGCGCGTGCGCCTCGCTGACCAGTGCATCCAGCTCGGCTTGGGTTAGCTGGGGCGTATCGACATCATCGGTCGGCGAGAGAACTCCGCCCGTTGCGCAGGTCTTGATCAGATCGGCACCGTACTTAATGTTGTATCGGACTGCATAGCGCGCCTGCTCGGGTGAGTTGATTACGCCATCCTCCGGACCGGTTTCGCGGCCGAACAGGTTCGGACGATAGCCGGCTGAGTCATCACAATGCCCGCCGGTTGAGCCCAGGGCGTGCACCGAAACCAGCATGCGCGGCCCGGGTATGACGCCTGCGTTGATCGAGTTACGCAGACCGACATCAATAAAGTCAGTCGACCCTACATCGCGCACTGTGGTGAAGCCCGCCATCAGGGTACGCCTGGCGTTCTCGGTGGCGCGAATGGCCGACTCCGATACCGTGCGGCTAAGGGCAGTTAATCGCGCGCCGCTGTAGTCAGCGTCAAACGCCATGGAGAGATGCGTATGCGAATCGATGAACCCTGGCAGCAGCGTGGCATCTCCGAGATCGATCACCGTGGCGCCTTCAGGCACGGCCCCGCCGATGGACTGAATCTTGTCGCCGGCAATGACGACTAAGCCGGGCTGCGTCACCGTGGTTCCACTGGCATCGAACATGCGCGCCGCCCTCAGAACGGTAACCCTGCTTTGAGCAGAGAGGCTGGAGCAAGCAATTAAAAAGGCAAGCAGTCGGAATCGCATGAATTGATGAGCATAGCGCAGCGTTACAGTTCGGCTTCTGCCTCAATCTCAATCAGCATGCGCGGGTCGATGAGCGCCCGCACTTCGACCATGCTGGTACACGGCCGAACCTGGTCGAAAGCCTTGCTGTGAGCGAGCCCAAACTCCTGCCAACGTGAAATGTCAGTGACGAACATGCGCGTGCGAACTACATGGCGAAGCGATGCGCCTAGCTGACCTAGCGCCCCTTCGATATTCCGGATACATTGAGCCGCCTGGGCGTAGCCGTCGTTTTCGCCCACAAGGGAGCCGTTCTCATCGGTAGCCGTCGTACCTGAAACGTAGATGCGCGTTCCTATCTGGACAGCGCGACTATAGCCGACACTGCTTTCCCAAGGTGTACCGGACGAAATACGCGTTCGCTCTTTCATCTGCTTATTTTCCGCCTGCTGATGGTAAGCCATGATGCGGCTTTGGATGCACCAATAATCATCGAACTTAGCGACCTACCGACAAGGCAGCACGACGTATAGAATGTTCATTGGCAACGCTAACGGTCCGGTGTTCCTCACCGCCTTCCGCATCGTATCCAGTCGCTGGCTTAAGCCGTCCTGCGTGGTCGGCCTAACGGCTCGAATATTCCAAGTGTTGCAATCGCAAGAGTGGCGGCGTCTCTGAAATAACATGACAAACGAAAAAGCGCTGGCAGCGCTGCACGACCTAGTCGCCACCTGTAACGATTCTTCAGAAGGATTCGGCAAAGCCGCCAAAGGCGTGGGTGACATGGACCTGAGCAACTGGCTGGCCCAGGCGTCGAACACGCGGGACATATTCGCGGGTGAACTGGGCGCTATGGTGGGCAAACTCGGTGGAACGCCTCGCGATGACCTGCACGAAGGCGGCATTCTGCATCGCGGCTGGGTGGACCTGGAGACACGTATCCGGAGCAAAAATGCTCATGAGATTGTGCAGGAATGCGTGCTGGGAGAAACCGGAACCTTGAAGCACTACGATCATGCATTGACGCTGGAGTATCCGGAAGATCTTCGCTCCATGCTGCTGGAGCAGCGCACTGCCATCGATGACGATCTTACATACCTGCAGCACCGCATTGGGCATCACCGAGAGCACCATGCCTGAGAGTGCTGGGATGGACAGCGGGGGCCCGTGGCAAACTATTCCGAACCCCAATCAGGACAGGCTCGGTTTTCCGCCACCGCAAACGCCGGAGCCGAGCAATAAGCACGCGCGTGAACTTCAGACCGAGCGCGCCCACGCCGAAGCACTTCAGTATGCGGAGGAGTTATTGTCCAGGGCACGGCAGCTTCGGGATGAGTTGCGGAAGGCGAACGGACCCCTTGTATCTGCGACGGTTAAGCAGGGAGCGGAAAAGATTGAGAAGCTTGCAAGAAAACTGCGGGGCCGGTTACAAAGTTCTTGATGGATGATAGTCATAGTTCGAGACAATGGGCAGGGCCGTGGCGAACTCTCAAGCCTGTACCTACTGCTTAACTTGTGTCTTGCCGCAACCTGTTCCAGCGCATACTCGATCTTTGCCAGACTCAGGGCACCAGACGGCGCTGCCGTCTTTGCAAAAAAATTTGCGAAGCTAACTCTTTTACGTCCTGGCGATCTAATACTGCCAACGTACGAAAGAGTTTCGAGTAAGGCAGCCGCGCCATGTGGAGAAATGCCGCGGCCAGATTCTCTTTAGAACAGCCTCGATGAAGTCTTGGAGTTAGTCGGAGTCAAAGGGCCACCTTGCAAATCGGCATTCTAGTCTGTATCGGCGGAAATGAGAGGTTTTGCCAATACCCCGGTGTCTTCGATGCGGTATAACGCGATTAGTCCTGAAACCAGCCGGAGCCATCCCACTTGCTTGCGGCCAATACTGATCAGAGCAATACCAACGCAGATCAATCCAAAACCAGTTGCTAACCCAATTTGCTTTCCGGCAGTCGGATAATCAGGGCTGAAATCATTGCTTAGGTGGGCAAACGTTATCGGTTTTGAGCAGGCGAAACACACTTGGTAGCCGTCGAAAACCGCGTTGGTCATTCCGATATATAAGTGCTGGAACAGGCTGCTTATGTAACTTGGATCAACTGGGCGTGATTCGCCGTTAAAACAAATCGTTCTGATACTCGCGAGATGCCCGGCGTGCACTGCATTGTAAATATCCAGGGCAGAGGCCGGTTCGTTGTTGAGTGCGTATAACACATCTTTCATCGAATCCATCAGAACCCAACGGCTTACCTGCGGCACCCAAAGTTCAGTCATTGCGTGACTGACACGGCAGTACTTGTCGAATGAGTCTGCCACGACCATCGGCCTCGCTCTCATTCCGGATGCTTCTGCCACTCCAGCCAGAAGATACGAAAAGCTCTTGCACACGGCCGACGCACCGTTCCGCTGCCCTGCCAACAACACGAGCGGATCTTCCGAGCCACCGTTCACCCGCTCCCAAAAGCTAATGTGATGCGCTTGCCAGCTTGCACCGTCTTGCTGCTGTAGCCTGACCCAGTGGCGGATAGCAACGGCCTCCTCCAGCCGGCCTTTTGTAACAAGTAAACTCGCCGGCAACTGCCTGCGCAATATCTGTAACCGCACGCTTGCAGAATCCTGTTCAATGAAGTCAGCCGGTTGCGCTGTACGGAAGAAATCTTCACTTCTAACGTTTACAATGCTGGATCGAAAGAACATCAGATTCGAAACGACGAATAGGAAGAAACCTCCCAGCAGCGCGGCTATGAGCCCTGCTGATCTTCTGCGTGACAAGAAAAAAGACAGCGTTGAGCTGGCGATGGTAGGAGTAAGCACAGGCAGTTGTTAGAGGTATTACGTACTCTGGCACACTCAAGCGTTTTAAACCACATCGATTACTGAAAAAATACGTGCAGTTCGAACACTGTGTATCCGGGCTGGGCTCTTAGGTTATGAAGGCTTTGAATGACCGACTCCCGCCGACAAACGCGATTGGTACTTCAAGCATCGCTTGGTGAGCGGGATGCGTTAGAAGAGGTCCTATCTTGCCTGCAAGGGCCACTGCTCGGCTATATAACGAGCGTGGTCGGTCGAACAAGTGCAGATGATGTGCTTCAGGAAACCCTGCTGCAAATCTGCCGTAAGATCAGTTGGCTCCGGGACCCGGAGTTATTCAAGCCCTGGGCTTATCGCATCGCTAGTCGCTCCTGCTTCAAGTCGCTCAAAAAGGAACGGCGGCTTTTCGCTCTAGAAAACGAGGCGGCGCCGTTAGGCGAAGAGGCTCTGCTGTTACAGCCCGAGTTACAACTGTTTCTCGACATGCCGGAACTTCTGATGAAGATATCGCCGGCTAGCCGCGCTGTTCTTCACCTGCACTATCTGCAGGAACTCTCCATCCAGGAGGTCGCAGCAATCCTGGACATTACAGTCGGAACAACTAAGTCACGCCTTGCTTACGGGCTGTCGTGCCTTCGTCAAATTATAAGTAAAAAGGAAACAACATGAGTCAAGAATTGAAAAACCCGCTTCAGATTGCTCTTAATAAAGTTGATCGGGAACGACGACGAACAGTGCTAATTATGATCGGCCTACTGATAATGACCTTTGGTTACTGGCTGGCCATGATGCTGGCCAAGGACGACCATAAGGGATTGCCGTTCGGACTGGCTGCCGTAATCAGCAGCGTGTTTGTGGCAGGGATGATATCGGCGAAAGCGTCGCACGACAACACGCGAACCATCCTGAAAGCAATTGAACTCTTAGCGGTCGAAAAGCAGGATGCCTGATGCTAACTAGTGGCGTGCTTGAACGCCTGCCCGACATGCAGCACAGCTGATAACGCACGGCTATAGTTCATGCGCATGGGTCCGAGCACCGCGACGTGCGCTTCTAAACCGTTGGGCAAGCCGATTCGTGTTCCGATGAGGGAAAGCTCACCCATACTGGGGTGCAATTCTGCTAGTCCGACTTGAACCGAGAGTTCACCATCGCGCTGCTCGAAAAATCTCTCAAGCAGCTGCAAGACCCGCTTCTTTTCTTCCAGTGTCCGGAACAACTCACGCATGCGCTCGCGCGTCAGATGCAGGTCCAGGCCGATCAGGTTCTCAGCCCCATCGAAATGCACCTCAGGCATCAAGCCAAGATCTAGCAAACCTTTGGAGTGGAATAGCCCAACCCGCTTCAGAATCGCATCATAGGCAGCGCTTTCCAGTTCCAAACGGCGTTTCAGCTCCCGGTGAATGTTCGACAGCACCCAGCCGCTGAAGTTGTAATTGATGTAATTGCGAATAGAGGCCAGTTCATCCGAGCCAATATGATCGTCGATGGTGATGAGCTTGTTGCGCACCATGCGATCTTGCGTGATGACAACCATTAACACGCGATTGTCAGGCAGGGAGAGCAGCTCTACCTGATCAAGCGTTTGGTTTTCGGTCGGAATGGCAGCTGCAATGCCGAAATTGCGAGTGATCTCGGTCAGCAACTGCGAAGAACGCTCAATGCGGCCCTCTACTGTGCCTTCACGCCGAATTTCCTGATGCAGCCGATCCAACTCCGCTTGCACGATGCGACTGCCTAGCAGGGTCTTAACGTAACTTTGATAGCCCAGCTCAGTAGGCACCCGACCAGCAGAAGTATGTGGCTGGCTCAGGTAGCCCGCTTCCAGCAAGTCGGCCATCATGTTCCGGATGGACGCCGGAGACATGGGATATTTCTGCGCAATAGTGCGCGACGCTATCGGTTCGCCCGTCTCGATATAGTTTTGGACGATCGCGTGTAGAACTTTATAGTGCCGCGGGCTGAGAGATCCCAAGTGGTTCATCAATTTCCAGCGGGTCGGCAGACTCTCACACCCAGATACAGCTCTGCCGAACAAGTGCCCCTTTCACTTAAGTATACGGGACTAAGGACGCTGGGGAAAGGGCTACTCCGTTGCGGAAGAAACATTCTGGAGCCGAACGGGCTCCGCTTGCCGCCATAAACGGGCAAGGTCATAGTACTTGCGGGCTGTCTCAGAGAAGATATGGACCAGGAAATCTCCATAATCCATCAGAATCCACTCTGCCGTGTCGAAACCTTCGATGCTGACAGGCAACTCACCAAGAGTCTTCATCTGCTTATGAATTTCGTCGCAGATGGCCTGCCCCTGCCGAGCGTTTGAAACGGTACAGATAACAAAAAAGTCAGTAAAGGAAGTAACTGGCCGTAAGTCAAGAACCGTGATGTCCGTTGCTTTACGGGCATCGGCGATCTCGACCGCTGTTTGCCAGTTGGAAGTCTCGCCCTGAGGATGGCCGGCTGCCAGGCTATCAGGTGCCAGAGTGTTGGGAGAAGCCGTTGTCTGAGTCGTGCTGGAGGTGCTCCTGCCGATAGCGTACTACACTAAAAGCCACGCCGTAAACTCAGGCCGTGAACTTTCGGCAGGAAACCATTACTGCGATTCTCTGTGTTTGTCATTTGCCTGCTGCTTGCGCTCACCTCCGTTGCGGGCAGCCAAGCTCCTCAATACAGCACGCTGATTGATGCCAAAATTCAGCGGCTGGAAGCCGATCTGGCCAAAACGCGCGACCTGGTTGAAAAAGGCATCCTGCCGCGTACGCAAGTTGCCGAGGTTCAGGAGCGGCTGGACGATGCGCGGGATGAAGGCGTGCTGGCCCGCACTCTCTACGGCTCGATACCGATGGAGCGGTTCACTGAGCAGCAAGCCTCAGAGATGCTTGGAGCAGCCCAGCGCCGAATTGACCGGCGGACTACCGAACTGGAAGCACGCCGCAAGTTGCTGGAGAGCGGCGCTATTTCCCGAGGAGAGCTCGACGCCTTCGAAGACGACCTGAACAATCGCCGCCAGGTATTGACTCTGGCGCAAAACCGGGCCAAGCTGCTCGACGAGCTGAAGCGCATGGCCGAGACAGAGAGCCGGTTACAGATCAATCCATTGGCGAGGACGATGATTCGCTACAACGGCAATGGCTCGTTTAGTTTGGCTGACTTGCCGGCCATTTCATCGCAATTTGAGCGGCGGTTCCATCGTCCCCTGCCTGTGAGTGCGATGGGACAAACACTTCTGCACCAGTCGCTTGGGTTGGACCATCGCAATCGCGTGGACGTGGCGGTTGTGCCCGGCTCGCCTGAAGGTATGTGGCTACGGGCGTTACTTGAAAAGCTGCATGTGCCGTATCTGGCTTTCAGTAGCGCTGTGGCTGGTGCTGCGACTGCCCCGCATATTCATATTGGTCCAGAGAGTACGCGGTTGGTGAAGGGCACTAATGCTCTTAAGGCCGCCGATGAACACAGATAAACACAGATTGCTTGATTCCATAACCGAACGGGTACTCGGGGCAATGTTCGAAGTTTCAAACACTTTAGGCACTGGCTTTCTTGAGAAGGTGTACGAGCGAGCTCTTCTAAGAGAGCTAACTTTTCGTAGCCTTTCAGCGAGCACCCAGGTTCCCTTTCCGGTACTCTATAAAGGCCAATCAGTCGGCGACTACTTTGCCGATATTTTAGTCGAAGGTGTGATCCTGGTCGAGTTGAAGTGTGTAGACCGACTTTCGAATGAGCACACCGCTCAATGTATAAACTACCTTCGGGCGTCTGGCCTGACAATTTGCCTTCTGGTGAATTTTCAGAGACCGAAGGTCGAGTGGAAACGTATTATTCACGGTTTTCCGAATCCGTGTTCATCTGCGTTCATCTGTGGCTAACGCTAACATGACTGAACATGTCTGATTCCCAGCTTCGGGTCCTGATCTCTTCGGCTGAGATTCAACGGCGCGTTCAGACTCTTGCTGCCCAGATTGAGTTGGATTACCCGGATGGTCCGATCTACCTAATCTCCATTCTGAAAGGCTCGTTTATTTTCATGGCAGATCTAGTACGAGCTCTGAAGCGGCACACGATTCGGGTTGAGTTCATGGGCATCTCCAGCTATGGCAGCGAGAAAACTACATCCGGCCAAGTGAAAGTGACGCGAGATTTGGATGCTGCCATCGAGGGCCACCATGTTTTGATCGTGGAAGACATCATCGATAGCGGCGTAACGCTGAGTTACTTGATGCGGGTCCTGAATCAGCGGCGGCCCAAGTCTCTCCAAATTGCCACTCTGCTCGACAAGCCGGATCGCCGCATCCAGCAGGTTGAAGTGAAGTACATCGGATTTCAAATTCCCGATGAGTTCGTAGTCGGCTATGGCCTGGATTTTGCAGAGGACTACCGCAATCTACCTGATATCTGCGTGCTTCACAATACGCCGGCGCCGATACTCGTTCACACGCCTTGCGATTAGCGCCGTTGCGAACAAAGCTGAGATGGTTCCAGTCAGTAATACTGTCTGGGCTAATGGCGAAAGCTGCGGATCGGCAGTTTTGCTCCAAGCGTCGCCGCATAAGCAGCACAGAATATGAACGCTGAAGACTTCCAGCGAGGCTTGCCCAAGCAGAGCTAGCGGTGCAAATAGTTTTAAGCTGGCGAGATAGGAGCCATACCGGGCGAGCACAATCGTAATTGCAGCGAAGGCGAGGAGGCGAGCCGGCCCAAGACGCCATTTGTCGGGCAGAAAATCCATTAGCTGCGGGTTGATGAAGTGCTGGACGCTGCTATAACGAAGCCCAAGGAATACGATCGCTACTGCGATGCTCAGACGCAGCAGCCAGGGTGGGATGCCGTTTGACGTAGGGTGGTTCGCGCTGCCCTGGTGATCCGGATGGTTGGCGTACAAGGTTCCAAGAGCCAAGGCAATCATCCACAGCAATTGCCATCCGAACAAATCGAAAGCGCCTATTGCGTCCTCCGGAACATGTAAGCCGAAAAGCGGAACGTGGCTGTACACGTAGTGACGCAGGCCGAACTGAGCGGCACTCCAAATGCCGAAGCAGATATAGATGACCGGTTTCCACCCCCAGCGGTTGGCCGTGCGGCGAGCCAGCGGAGTCAGCGCCATAAACACGATGTACATGGGTAATATGTCCAGCAGCGATGGACGATAAACCAAGGCGAAGCCAGCGATCCAGGCTTCTTTTGGGTTTCGCAGGTAAAACGACAGCAGGTTCTGGGTAGCAGGCCGGTGGAAGTCGACCGCTATCCGGCTGAAGACAGTGAAGGCGATGACCAACAAGCCGATGTGATAGGCATAGATGCGCCCCGTTCGTTTAGCCAGGTCGCGAAGGGTGGCAATCTCGCCTCCCTTCCGCTCGCGCCGATACTCAAGCTGGCCAACCATAAAGCCGGCTAGGAAGATGAAGCCTTCAGCACCGGATACGAACCCGAATGTCTGATTCGAGATCAGGCTGGCGCGTGTCGGCAGGTGGGTCAGAGTCATCCACAACAGCAAAAAACCGCGCAGAATATCGAGCGCAATGACGCGCCCGTGCGGTTTTTCAGCTGCTGAACTGGGTGGCAAACGACAGGACGTGTTGCGGAGAAGGCAGGTTGCGGACTACAGCTTTGGCTTCGGCGGCGGTAAATCCCGCGCTTTGCACAGGGAGTTAAACCCGCCCCGGCCATGCGCTCCATCACAGAAAGGCTTATTTTCAGCGAGGCCGCAACGGCAGAGCGAGATCACCGCGCGCCCACCGAGCCCATACGAGTTCCCTTCCGAATCCTGCAGAATAATATCGCCCTCGATGCGAATGGCGCCATTATTCACAATGGTGACTTTGGTTGGCATGCACCCCGATGGTAGCAACTGCGGCGGCTGAGGCCGCCCTTAAGAAGGAAGATAAGACTTAAGCGGTTCAAAGAAGCTTTGCACAAAGGCCGTAGCGGTCTGCTCTGCTTTTACCGTATCGCCATCATTCACATTGACCACGACGCGCACAAGGGCGGTGTCGCTGCGATTGAAACGAATGGCATCGGTGACGGTAAGAATCTTGGCTGAATATTCGCTGGCAATGACCCGGCTGCGCGATTGATACCAGTAAAGAACGACGCTTTGGTTCTGGCCGCGCGACACAATGTATTGATTGACCTGCACCGGCTTCGCCTCACCCGGTATGGCGATGTCGGCGATTCCTGATTGCGACGGAACCCAGCCACTACCAGGCAAGCAATTCTTGGGCGAGTGCGGCGCCTTGCCTGTCCGTTGCGTCTCAAAGAACGCGACGAAGAGCGTGGCCTGCTGCCCAGTTACCGGGTTGGCGTAGAATCGTGACAATATATCGTCGGCTTTCAACACTTCGAGAGTTTCGGCATCCAGCTTGCTATCTTCGATCAGCTTCCAATTGGTCTCGGTAGGGAGTGAAAAGTTTTCCAACGGCCGATGCACCGGAACATTCTCACGGCGGGAGAAGCCGTAGAAGATGGACGCTTGTGCAAAAAGCACCAACGTCAAGACGCGCGCACTGCGCGATTGCAATAAACCCTTCATCTGGCCTCCGGGCGGAAACGCTTTGCCGCAAATATCAGGATGCGATGCGTAATGATCAAGGCAGCCAAAGCGACGATGAACACAACGTACCCTTCAGCTTCATGGTAAGCCCCTTGAGCCAGTTGCGTGTTGATTTCTGATAGAAGACCGGTTACGGCGACCCGTACACCGTTGGCCCCAATCGCAATGGGGATGGTAGCGGCCAGCAGCGCCCAGCGCATCCAGATGCGCTTATCGGTGAAATAGGCGTAGACCAGGGAAAGAAATCCCAGCGATAAAAGAGAACGTATGCCGCTACAGGCTTCAGCAATATCGAGGGTCTGACTGGGAAGTTGTAGCGTGTTACCGGCCCGGAGTACCGGAATGCCCATCCAGCCGATCATGACCTCGCCCAGTTGACTGGCCAGAGTTTGCAGCCTTAGCGTGAGCGCAGCGTACAGAATGGCAGGGATGGGAATCATGAAAAGCAGCAGCGCCAGCGGAAAGCCCAAAGCTTTCACCCATTTGGTTCCGCCAAGATAAAGAATGGTGCCGACCAGCGCAATCAGAAAAGCCAGGCGCGCTGTGAAAATTTCCGCCCCGAGCGTTGCCGCCAAGGCCTGGAAAGCGCCCCAAATAACCAGTGCTAAGCCCCAACCATTGCTTTTACGCGGAATCGTCGCTAGCGTGTCACGCCGCTGCCAAGCAATGTAACCGGCTACCACAGGCACGAAGAACCCGTGCCCCATGTTTTCGTCATTGGCCCACTGCTGCCCCATCCGATACAGAATCGGTGCATAGCACAGCAACAGAAGCCCGCCGAACCACGCCAGCGGCTGCCACTCAAATTTCTGGGGTGGCGTAGAGACCGGAATTGTAGAAGCTACGGGCGCGCTTACCATAACCGCTTTTTTCACCTTTAGTTAATCACAACGATAGACTGCAAACCAACATGCGGAACAATGACTAATGTGAGCCATTGGTCCTGTTTGAGGCGGTCGAAAACCAGTTTCGTCAACCCGAAGCCGATACTTTCCGTTTTTCTTCTCTGTTTCGCTACTTTCGGCTGGGCCCAAGATCTGTTTCCCTTGCGCGACATCAAGCCGGGCCTGAAAGGAGTCGGCCCAACTGTCTTTCACGGGAACCAGGTTGAGGAATTCCAAGTCCAAATCCTCGGTGTCCTCGAAAACCTCACGCCACGGCAATCCATCATACTCGCGAAGCTCAGTGGCGGTCCACTCGAACAGACTGGCGTTATGCAGGGCATGAGCGGCAGCCCGGTCTACATTGACGGCAAACTCGCCGGTGCCGTTGCCCTCGGCTTTCCCTTCTCCAAAGAGGCGATTACTGGCATCCAGCCGATCGAACAGATGCTCTCCGCTTCGGTTGCGCCCGGTCGCGCCCGCCTGGCTCGCCAGCAGTTTCCGGTTACTCAAACTGTATCCTCATCAACTCCATTGCCCGACTCGTCACACCCCACTAGTTCTCTATTCGGCGGAATGCGGGAAATCTTCACGCCGCTTTCGCTTTCTGGGTTTACGCCCGGAACGCTGCAGGCTTTTACCGCTGGTTTCCAGAGCCTGGGCTTCAATCCTCAACAAGGAGTGTCGTCCGGTGCGCCCCCGTCTCAGGCAATCACCGGCACAGTAGTGCCAGGGTCTATGATCAGCGTGCAATTGTTGACCGGCGACCTCTCTATTAGCGCCGATGGAACAGTCACCTACATCAATGGAAAGCAAGTGTACGCGTTTGGTCATCGTTTTCTCGACAGCGGCACCACGGAACTGCCATTTGCCCGCGCTGATGTTGTCGCGCTTTTGCCAACGCTGAACTCGTCTTTCAAGCTTTCGGCAGCACGTGAGTGGGTAGGTACCATCACCAACGATGTCAGTACGGCTATTTCCGGAACAATCGGGCAAGTCGCTCACATGATCCCGATGACCATCTCGGTTCAGCCGCCGGCCCGCCCGGCCCAGAGCTATCACGTGCAGGTGGTCAACGATCGTCTTCTGACACCTTTTATCACGCAAACCGCCGTTTTCTCCACCCTTGATGCCACGCAGCGCACAACCGGCACAGGCTCTATCCGGTTGCACGGGCAAATCGATTTTGAAGGCGGCCTTCCATCGCTTTCGATCGCCGATCTCTTTGTGAGCGATACCGGTGTTGCCCAGCAAGCCTCGGTGGACGCCGTTGTGCCTCTTACTTTCATGCTGGGGGCCGGCTTTCAAGATCTTCGAATCAAGCAGATTGCATACACTCTGGAGCCGCTTGAAACTAAACGGCTGCTGCGCATCGCGCAAGCCTGGACCTCGCACGGCCAAGTACACGCAGGCGAGTCGGTGGAGGTCAGCTTTCTGCTGCAAGGCGAGAATGGCTACCAGATTACGAAGTCTGCCCGATACCGCGTACCCATCGGCGCTCCCGCCGGCGGGTTGAATATTACGGTAAGTGATGCGCTTACATTGAATAGCCCGGACTTCGCGGGCATCAGCCAGTCGTCACTGCATTCTCCGGCCCAGCTAATCGACATTCTCAATCAGTACCGCGGAAGCGATGCGGCCTACGTCCGGTTCTGGCGGCAGCAGCCAGCATTCACCATCTCTGGCCCGATGCCTGGCGGTGAGTTGACAGATCCGCCTCCCTCCATTTCGCTGGTTCTCGCAGACACTTCCTCGTCGCCTACCAGCAATGCGGCATCAACGGTCCTGCGAGGGTCGCAAGTAGCTGAAGTGAAAGTTCCGGTGGACTCCTACGCCGTGATCGGAGCCCGGACAGTTCAAGTGGAAGTGATTGATTGAGACATCCCGTACCGGCGCTGCTTGCGCTTCTGGCCGCTGCTTCGATGAATGGCGCCACCAGTACTGCCTGGGATACTTCGGGCTTTACAGAGATCTTGAAAGGTCGGCTTCAAGGATTGTCGCTGAACCCGGATGGTGTGCTGCGGCCCGGTCCAACACAGCGCTGGGCTGCCACTCTCGGCCAACCTGCTCTTTGGAGTATTGCCGCAGCGCCCGACGGCTCTACTTATGCCGCCACCGGGCACACCGGTGAGCTCTTTCGCATTGATCGCAGTGGCCAGGCAACCTCCATCTGGCGGTCGGAACAGCCTGAGATTTTCGCTATCACGGTCGATGCGAAGGGACAAGTCTATGCCGGCACGTCACCCAACGGCGGCCTGTACCGCATCGAGAATGGCAAAGCGCAAGAGATTTGGCACTCCCCAGTGAAATACATCTGGAGCTTGGCTTTGGGCAGCGATGGTTCTATTTACGCCGGCACTGGCGAAACTGGGCGCATTTATCGGATCCAGCCCGGCGGTAAGGCCGATGTGTTCTACGACACCCAACAGTCGAATGTGACGGCTTTAGCGATAGCGCAGAGTGGCCGCCTGCTGGCCGGTACCGACCCGAATGGCCTTTTGTACGACATTACAGGTCCAGGACGCGCGAGCATTCTGTATGACTCAAACCTGCCGGAGATCCGCGCCATTGTGCCGGCTCCGGATGGATCTGTCTACGCAACAGCCTTAGGGGGAGCGCTCTCCACTCGCACAGGGGCAGGCGCAACGGCTACCGGATCAGCATCGGCGGCCGTTGTTTCGGCAACGCCTACGGTCATCACGGTCACTGAGGCTCACGAAGCGGACGCGGCGAAAGCTCCGGCGCAAAATGAGCAGACGGCAGCTCGCACTCCGCCAGCTCAATCAACTGCGCCAGCGACGGCTACCGCGACTGCGGCTGGAAGCACGGCGGTTACAGAGGTGGCGGGCGTGGAGAAGTCGGCTATCTACCTGATTGCTCCCGATCGCACTGTTACTACCCTTCGCAGCTCAAAGGACGACAACGTTTACGACCTGCTGCTGTCAAACGGCAGTTTGTTTTTCTCGACCGACGATCACGGACGCGTGTACCAGATGAATGGCTCGAAAATAACACTGTTAGTGGAGTCGGGCGAAGGTGAGGCGACTCGTTTGCTTCAAAGCGGGCAAGGCCTTTACGTGGCACAAAGCAACCCGGCGCGCTTGCTGGCCTTTGACTCTGATTCCCGTGGCCCGGCCAGCTATCAATCTCCTGTTCACGATTCGGGTGCCGTCGCTCGATGGGGTCATCTGCAGTGGCGCCTGCTCTCCGGCTCGGGCCTTCGCTTCCAGACACGCACGGGCAACTCGGCACGGCCTGATGACACCTGGAGCCCGTGGTCGAGTGCTATCGGCGACGCGCAACATTCTTTAATCGCCAGCCCGGTTGCGCGATTCATTCAGTGGCGCGCCGAGTGGCCCAAAGACAGTAGTGCTGCCTGCAGTTCAGTAGTGGTACCATACCTGCCGCAAAACAACGCTCCTATCGTGCATAGCATCACGGTCAGCTCCACGCTTGGGACCAACCCGGCCAAGGCGACAGCTACTGCCGCCAGTTCTTCCTCGGCCTATTCGGTGACAGTCACGGACACAGGAGAGGCGCCCGCGGCCAGCACGACAACTGGGGTAAGCCAGGTAGTTTCCCGCCTGCAGACTACGCAAACTCAGGTTACCTGGCAGGCAGATGATCCCGACTCCGACAAGCTGGTTTACGCGCTCTATTTCCGGCCGGAGGAAGCAACAGATTGGCAAATGATTCGCAGCCGCATGACGGAGAATTCGCTCTTACTTGATCCGGATGTTTTCGCAGACGGCCGCTATCTGTTCCGGGTAGTAGCCTCAGACTCGGCATCGAATGCGCCCGCTTATGCCCGGCAATCGGAACTGGTCAGCTCCTCAGTACTGATCGACAACACGCCTCCGCTGGTCACCTTCGATGCGCCTCGCCGTAGTGGTTCGACTGCGGATGTGGATGTGAGCGCCAACGATCAGACCAGTCCGCTTCGGCGGTGCGAGTACTCGCTTGATGCCGGCTATTGGCAGCCGGTAGAAGCCAGCGACGGAATTACTGATACTCCACAAGAGCGCTTTCGTATTCACTTGGAGAAGCTCCGTCCCGGTGAACACCTGCTGGTTGTGCGCGTTTATGACTCGGTTGGCAATGCCGGATTGGCCCGCATCCTCCTGCAATGACTCGTTTCCGTTTAGCCCCAAAGCCTTTCAGCAGAGGTACGAGTACCTATGAAGTCTTTTGTTTCCAATCCGTTGCTCTGGCAACCCGAGCAAAAACTTACTAAGTCCTCCCAAAACATCGACCTACATTGACATGCGACCCCTGGGCTGAATACCCTGGAGGTATAGCCGGTGTAGCTCAGGTGGTTAGAGCGACGGTCTCATAATCCGTAGGTCGCAGGTTCAACTCCTGCCGCCGGCACCA
>CAXTWQ010000108.1:0-14448 GCA_964248065.1 uncultured Bryobacteraceae bacterium
CTCAAGCAGCAACCGGTACGAATCTTCTTTGCACTCCAGTGCCACTGCAGGTCGCGAGACAACCATGTGCGCCCCAAACTTCTGTGCCTGTGTCTGCGCCCTTGCTGCCAGTTCCAATCCAGAGATTCCGGTGGGGAATCCCAAATAATTCTCGATTCGCGAACTGGTGCCAGCCTGGCCGCCCGGTGCTAAAGCTTCCACCACAATCGTCCCCAGTCCTTCAGATGCAGCATAGACTGCACTCGCCAAGCCCGCCGGTCCTGCGCCCACTACTACAACGTCAAATACCTTTTCAGAATCTAAGTGCTCAGTAAGACCGAGGCCATCAGCCAACAAACTGTTCGACGGATTGCGCCACACCTGCTTACCCGGCGCGATCAGCACCGGTAACTCTTCCCTCGCGACGTCAATGCTTCGTAGAAACCTCGCTGCATCGCCGTCCACTTCCGTATCCAGCAAACGATGCGGGTAGCCATTGCGAGTCAGAAAGTTCTGAATACGAATAGTGTCAGCGCCATGCCCGGGCCCCACCAGCACCACTCCGCCCTGGCTGTGCCTGATGAGTCCAATCCGCCGCAAGATAAACGCACGGAGAATAATCTCGCCAATCTCCGGCTCTCCAATAATGAGCCGGCGAAAGTCGCTACGCTTGATTCGCACCACGCGGCTCTCTACGCGCGCTCGCCCGAAAACCAGGATTTCCTGATCGTTGAACAGATTCAGCTCGCCGGTGAACTGGTTCGCGCCATGGACTATGAAAATGGTTTCCTGACCGTCGCAATCGAAATCGTATATCTCGATCTCGCCTTGGCGAACGAGAAAGAAATCGACACCGCGCTGCCCACGCTCGAAGATCAGCGTCCCTTTGGGCAGCAGCTCTTTACTCCCGTAAGACGCAATCCGCTCTGCCATCTCATCGCTCAGCCGAGGTGTAGCCTGCGCGTCCTGAGCGAAGGAATTAACTAACTCCACATCGAGCGGTTCTATCGTTGTCGACATACTGTATTGATCTGACTCTAGTCCCGCAATTCCACGATCGTCGCCCCAGCGCCGCCTTCGGACGACGTTGCCGGATAGAAGCGATTCACATGCGGATTTGCCGTCAGTAAATCACTCACTGCCCGCTTCAGCACTCCCATGCCGTGACCATGCACAATCCGGACACGGTTCACGCTTGCCACGGCTGCCGAATCCAGAAACTTATCCACCTGCTCCACTGCTTCCTCGGCGCGCTGTCCGATCACATTCAATTCGCGATAGGAGGTATCGTAGCGCGGACCCATCTCCACCCGTACATTCTTCGGCAGCTTGCGCGTATCGGTCTGCTGCGGCACCACTGCCACCACATCTTCGCGAGCAACCTGCATCCGCAGCAGCCCGGCTTCTACCTCCAGCATCCCGTTCTTTAGCAGCCGCCGCACGGTCGCTACCTCACGAACGTCCCGCAGCTTAACTTTCGCGCCTTCTTCGATCACCAACGGCGCCGGCATCACTGCCTTTGCTACTTCCGGCGGAGGCGCCATTACCACCGCTGCCTCTTCCCGAAACTCACGCTTAGTCTGGTTCAGCAATCGTTGCGCTTGCTCGGACGCCTTGCGCTGGTCCGCTATCTCAGCGAACTGCTCCATCATCATCTGCGCGCGCGCTTGGAAGTCGGCCACAATCATTTCTGACCGGTCGTGCCACTCGCGCTGGCGCTTCTGTTCACGGCTAATTGCGTCACGTTCCACCTGCGCCTGCCGCTGCTGCAACGATTGCGTAGCCTGCGTTAGCTCGCGTGCCCGCACCTCGTTCTCCGCTACTTGCTTATGCAATTCGCTCAGCAAATCCTGAAAATCAGCCTGCAGCTTTGGCAGCACAGTCCGTGCATGCTTCAAGATCTCCGGCGGCATCTCCAGCCGTGTCGCAATGTCCAGCCCAGCCGATTTTCCCGGCACCCCGATCCGCAACTCATACGTCGGCTGCAGGGTCGCTTCATCGAAGCCCATCGACGCATTTAAAACACCCTGCGTCTGCGCCCCATAAAGCTTCAACGGCAGCAAGTGCGTCGACGCCAGACAGAACGCGCCCGACTGCCGGAATTGGTCCAGCATCGCCACGCCCAGAGCTCCGCCCTCTTCCGGATCCGTAGCCCGCCCCAGCTCGTCCAACAACACCAGAGAGTCTGGCGTAACTGCTTCCAGCATCTGCTTCACATGCAGCAGGTGGCCAGAGAAGCTGCTCAAGCTCTCCTCAATGGATTGCTGGTCGCCAATGTCGGCCAGCACATCATCCAACACCGGAAACTCTGCTTCCGTACACGGCACCGGCAGCGCCGCGTGAGCCATTAAAGCCAGCAGCCCCGCCGTCTTCATGGTCACAGTTTTGCCGCCCGTGTTGGGTCCGCTGATCAGCAGGCAGCGACTCTCCTCGGTCAACTCAAAGTTGATCGGCACAATCGCGCGACCGGCCTTGCGCAGCACAGACTGCAGTAACGGATGCCTTGCCCCGCGCACCAACAGTCTGCGCGGCCCATGGCTGAACCGCGGCACAGTCGCGTCATAGTCCAGGGCGAAACCAGCCTTGGCGTAAACGAAATCGAGGTGCGCCAGCGCTTCGGCTGTTGTTGCAATATCCTCATCGTGCTCACGCAACGAATCGGTGATCTCCAGCAGAATGCGGTCAATCTCCCGAAGCTCCTCTTCGCGCAGCCGCACCAGCTGGTTGTTCAGGTCGATCGTCTCCAGCGGCTCCACAAACAGCGTGCGTCCCGTGCCGCTGGAACCATGGATCACGCCATTGACGCGGCCACGCTGGCCCGCCACAATCGGCACCACATAACGGTCCTCTCGAATAGTGACGAACTCTTCCTGCAACAGCCCGTCATTGCGATGCGCACGCAGAAACCGGTCGAGCGAATCCTGAATATTGCGCCCTTGTTTCTCGATGTCGCGCCGAATGCGGCGCAGCGCCACGCTGGCATCGTCAGACAGAGTTCCGTCCGGCAGCAGCGCACGCTCCCAGCGCCGTGCAAGGCTCCGCAAATCCGCCAGTCTCAGACCCCACTGGCCCAGCCGCGGATACCGGTTCTGCACGCTTAGTAAATAGCCGCGGTACTCACCAGCCAGCGCCAGCGTGTTGAACAGATCCAGAATCTGCCACCCATCCAGCCGGGTACCAGACACCTTCAGTATCCGCACCGCCGGGCCAATTTCCCGCATTTGATGGAAGCGCAACCGCACGGCTGCACCCTGGCCGCCCGTCGGGGTGCCAGACGCCTCTCGGGCATAGCCGATCGCCTCGCCGGCTTCGACCAAATCCGCTTCTAGAACCGCGCGATCACTATGCGGCTCCAGCTCAGAGACAAGCTCTCGGCCAGCCTCACTACCGGCATAGCCTGCAAGCAAGTCTGTCAGTTCATCGAATTGTAAAAGGGCTTTGCTACTAAATGACATCCGTTGCAATTACTACTTCTTATTAGAAGCAGAACGCGCCGGTTCGACTCTTACCAAAGCACTGTGCGGTCAATTGTTGCAATGGAAGTTCTGCCGGTCAGCGCCATCGCTGCTTCCAGTTCCGCCCGCAGAATCTCCACTACATCGCGGATGCCGTCTGCCCCAGCCACCGCCAAGCCATACAGGTAAGGCCTGCCGATCAACACCGCTGCAGCACCCAGCGCCAACGCCTTCAACACATCGCCACCGCGCCGTATCCCGCCATCGATCAGCACAGGCATCCGTCCCGCCACCCGCTCCACCACCGGTCTTAGCGCATCGATCGTCGCTGGTGCCGTGTCCAACGCACGCCCGCCATGGTTCGACACCACCAGTCCGGCCGCACCACTTTGGACCGCTAACTCCGCGTCGTCCGGGTGCATGATGCCCTTCAAGATCACGGGCAGCTTTGCAAAAGACAGAATCCAATCCAGATCTTTCCAGGTGAACAGCTTGCTGCGCCCGCCTTTTCGCCCGTCGCCCCCGACCCCGGCCGAAAGACTCAAGTTCGCAAAAGGAAACTTTGGCAGATGCTCCCGCGTCGCGTGGTCCTGACGATTTCGTGCATAGTGCGCGTTGTTATCCACCGTGATACAAAGCGCCGTGCACCCTGCCGCTTGTGCCCGTTCGATCAGCATGCGCGTTGAATTCCGATCATCCTCCACGTACAACTGGAACCAAAGCGGAACGGTCGCAACTCGCGCGATCTCCTCAATGCTGCGATTCGATACCGTGCTGGCAATCAAAACTGCCTCTGCTGCATTAGCCCCGTGTGCCGTCTCTACTTCGGCTTCGGGATGAGCTAGCAAATGTGTCGAGGTCGGTGCCAGCAATATCGGATGCGCGAGGGAATGGCCCAGCAGCGTGATTCGCGTGTCGATAACTGACACATCAACACAGACGCGCGGCGCCAGTGCGATCTTTTTGTATGCGTCGCGATTCCAATTGAGGGTAATCTCGTCAGCCGATCCGCTATCGTAATAAGCCCAACCGGCGCGCGATAAACGCTCTTTCGCCAGGCACTCATAATCGGCAATCGAAAGCGGTCGGAAAGGTTGCTGCTGAGGAATCTGTAGATTTGCGCTCATTGCTTTATACCGGCCATTGCTCTGCTCGAGATCGCCTGCCATGCCGCCCTCGATTCAGGCAAAAATCTCATCGGCTCCTCCCTAATTCCATAACACTGGATACCAATCGGTCCACGATATCCGGCCCCCACCAGCCTTCGGACCACGTTGGCCACGTCGAAGTCCCCTCGCCCTAACGGCTGAATCAGCGTACTCCAGTCGTGCCCGTCTTTATCCGCGCCGTTGATCGTGACACCATACAGCCGCGCCATGGCCCGGGATGCCACCTTCAGAACGTCAGAGTTCCACCCGCTTCGAACCTCATGGCACAAATTGAACACCACCCCCGACATTGCTGCGTTCAGCCGCCTCAGCCACCCGCAGCACATCGGCAAAGCGAGGCAGAGTGAAACCGTAGTGCGGATACAGCCCGACCCGCAGACCTTCCGCCGATGCCAGATCCGCCACATACCGGCTTGCTGCCACGGCCCGATCCTCTGCCCCTGCACCCGTGCCTTTAATTGCCAACCAGATCATCGTGCTACGCCCGGCTAGATCTCTGATCGCTTTCTCCGAGCCCGGCTCCAGAACAAAAGGCTCGTGTGAAATGTCCACTGTTAACCATAATGCAAAAAGCTGCAGATGCTGCGCATCCAGTGCTGCTAGGCGTTCTGGTACTTGCGCCGCACCATCAAACACGGTCCCGGCAAAATGGGTTGCCGCCAGCAGTTCAGCCTGTTCGGCCGGAGTCTTGTTGCCGAGTTCGTAGGCAAATACCGCATTCGGAACAGCCGTTTGCCCCGCCAAGGAGTTCATCACCGCCACGAAAGCTAACGTTAAGACAATTCGCACGACCGTTCATCATATGCGAGTGCGAGGGGTCTGCCTGCGTACATGTGAACTAAGGGCGTGTCACGCTCGGCAGCGTTGTCCGGCTCTGGCGGCAAGCCTCGATCACTTCGCGAGTTCCCGCCGTCATTAGCATGCCGTCCAGCTGGTCCAGTGCGCACCACTGCGCTTGCTTGGAGTCGTCGCCGGCCTGTAAGGTCCCGCCTGTCACTGAGCAATAGAAGTCAATCAGCACGTAATGGTACTCGCAAGTGCCCTGAGCGTCCGGCATGATGCGTTCAAAGACTGTTGCAATCGCCCCAACTGAGACCACCAGTCCTGTTTCTTCCAGCACTTCGCGAGCGAGAGCTTCTTCCAACCGCTCTCCGGTCTCCACAGCCCCACCCGGCAGCGCCCAATAACCGATTAGCGGCGCATGTCCGCGCTCGACCAGCAGCACCTGTCCATCTTTAAAGACCAGAGCGCCCACGCCGGTCACCGGACGCGCCGGATATCTTCGACTGGACGATGCCGGAGAGTGCAGAGGTGGTGTTCCGGTCGTCACCGTACCGCAGCCAGAACTTCTTCGGCGTGCCCGTCCACTTTCACTTTCGGGAAAATCTTCTTGATCTTGCCTTCTGGATCTATCACGAAAGTCGCCCGGTCCACGCCCATGTACTTGCGCCCATACAAGCTTTTCTCGCCCCAAACGCCGTAGTCCTCTGCAGCCTTGTGTTCGGTGTCAGCCAGGAGAGCAAACGGCAGATTGAATTTAGCGCGAAACTTGGCCTGTGCCAACGACGCATCCGGCGACACGCCAACAATCACCGTGTTCGCCGCTGTGAACTTATCGCCCGCATCTCGAAAAAAGCAAGCCTCTTTCGTACAACCGGGCGTATCTGCCTTCGGATAGAAGTACAGAATGACATTCTTGCCCTTGAGCGAGGACAACACGAACGGTTCCTCCGCATGCGTTTGCAGCGAGATCTCTGGAGCCTGATCGCCTTCTTTCAGTTCAGCCATATCTACTCCAGATGATGGCACGATGCGAACCGTCGCTGACGATCCACTGCGCTCGGTGGCTCGTTAAGAAACGCGTGCTAGGCGTAAGCCGGCGTGAGACCGGCGCTCGAATTGTCCACCATGCTCCGCAACTGTTCCACAGCATCCTGCAGTGCTATCGCTTGCGCGCTCATCTGTCGACTGGCAGCGCTTCCCTCCGTCGCGCTGGCCGCTGTCCGTTGGGTTACTTTCTCCATCCGTGTCAATCCGTCAGAGATCTGCGCTATGCCGCGAGCCTGCTCTTGGCTGGCTGCTGTCACGCTGGAGACCATCTGATGCACCTTGCTCGTGTTCGCCGTAATGGCCGTAATCACCGCCACTACATCGTTCAGCTTGGCGCTCCCATCATTCGAGCTGGAGACCGCTGCCGCGATTAAGTTGCCGGTGTCTCGCGCCGCTTCTGAACAATGGCCAGCCAGCGTCCGCACCTCTTCTGCCACTACTGCAAAGCCCAGCCCGGCTTGCCCGGCGCGCGCTGCTTCTACGGCTGCGTTTAGCGCCAGCAGATTCGTCTGAAAAGCAATCTTCTCGATAACGGTGATGATTTGCGCGATCTTCTTGCTCGAAACCGTGATGTTCTCCATGCTCGAAATCATCTGCTCTAGCTTCGAGTTGGCTTCCTTCACTTGCTCGTTCACATCCCCGACAATGTCTGCAGACGCCTGTGCATACTTTGCGTTCTGCTGCGTCATGGAGTTAATCTGCGTGCTCGAAGCAGAAGTTTCCTGGAGCGATGCCGCCTGCTCTCCAGCTCCTACAGAAAGTTCCTCGCTTAAATGAGAAATCTGATTGGAAGCCTGGATCACTTCCTGAGCCGTGTCCGCCATCCGCAATGCCATCTCGCGCAGCTTTTGGGTTACTTCACGCACTATCCATAACATTCCCGCGCCCATCAGGAGCGACAACGCCAGCAGCACGATGGCTGTCCAGCGGCTCTGCACTGGCAACTCCAGCGCACGTGTCTTCTCTTCCTCTAATGACCGATGCTGCGAACTGACGATGTTTGCCGCCGCTTGCTGCATCCTTCCGGCCAGAGGCGCTACCTTCTCGTCGAAGATTTTAAATGCTCCCTGATAGTCTTGCTTGCTGCAAAGGTCCCACATCTCGCCATCGGCAGGCACCCACGAGGCCAGCGCCGATTCGAGACTGTCCCCGCTCCGATCGTTCTTGCCCAACAAGGGCCGCAACTGGCTCAATTCGCCGCGAAGCTTGTCAGCAGCTGAGCTGAATTGCCCGTGCAGCGATGTCGCCGTTGTCTGGTCGCCGAGCGCCAGACGAAGCAGCAGTCCTCGCTCCGCACTCAACATGCTAGAAGCATCCGACGCGATTCCGCCAGCTACTTCCAAACTACGGCCCGTTACCGACGCCGTATGGGAAAGCTCATTGCCAAGCGACTGAACGCTATAGAGCGACGTCACGCTCAATACGACTGTCAGCGACAGCACAACAATGCTGCCGCTCATCAGTTTTTTACTAACTGTCATTGGTCCTCACCTGCCGCGCAATTGCTCCCCAGCGCCTTAAAGGCCAGGAGCTGACACCTTAATTGGAAAAATCGAAATTGATTCGGACCACTGCCTTTGAGGACTTACCGTCTTCCTGAAACGGCTGAAAGCGCCAGTTCTTTGCTGCGGTCTTTGCGGCGCTCGCGAGGATCGGGTTACCGTTCACAACGTCCGCGCTCTCCACCGAACCGTTTTCCGCCACTGTCATATCGACAACCACGCGTCCCGCCAGCTTTAGCTGCTTGGCCATAGGAGGATAAGTCGGGCTCACTTTCTGCACCACGGCCCGCATCCCTTCCTGCTCGGTAACCCGCCTCGGATCTGCCGAAGCAATCGGAGCCAGTACACCGGAACACGCCAGAAGCAAACAGCCTGCAGTAAAACGAATCGTCTTTGAATTTTTCATTGCCTTGCCTGTGGTCCATATCGGCAAGTCAGGGGGAAAGTTTACAAATATTTAGCAGCTCCTCGCTATATTGAGCATCAGGGCAGCATCAGTTGTGGAGCCGACATCGTTTAGACCGTCCGGCGGAAACGACAATGGCTAGAGACTCAAGGCAACGTCAATCCAAACGCAAGGCTTGCGCTGGGTCAACATGGGCCGCTTTCCAGGAGGGTCTCCAGGCAGCAAGAACTGTGATCGCGCACATAAACAACACAGCCGAAACGAGAATAGATGGATCGCGCGGACTAACCTGGAATACCAATCCCCGCACTGCGCTTGTAAATGCCAGAGAGCCACAGAGTCCCATCCCAATGCCTACCGCCACGCACCAGAAAGTTTGCCGCTGAACGAGGAACACAATGTCACGCCGCGTTGCTCCCAGTGCCGCGCGAATTCCGATTTCACGCGTTCGACTGCTGACCAGGAAAGCGATGACTCCGTACAACCCGCTGCCGGCGAGTAGAACGCTCACGCTCGCAAAAATCTGTAGAACGAACATTAAGAAGCGAGGCCGATCGCTCAGCCGACGTAGGCGTTCCCGCATCGGTTCGAACGTGGTTGTAACCGTGGGGTCAAGCGCTGCTGCCTCTTTTTGGACCCAGCGGATTAGCGTACCGGGGTCAAGTTCTGAGCGAAGGAAAGCCACGGTAGTTAGCCCAAGCCGGTCACTAGTCTTCCTGCGAAGGCGATAGTATTCGGGCCAAGCGGGAGAGGTAATGCCGTTATTTTTCACATCGCGGACGACCCCAATTATGGTTACCCAGTGTTCGCCGCCATCGAGAGACACCCGGCCGCTAACCGGTTCCGCTGACGGGAAAAGACGGCGCGCTAAAGTCTCACTGGCGACCACGGAATCTTCGGTTTGGCTCCGCTCCGCGTCTGTGAACGTTCGACCGCGGAGCAGTTGAACTCCGAGTGTCCGGAAGTAATCCGGCGTAACATAGCGCAAGGCAACCATCCCGCTAGCGCCTGTGAGCGAGGGTCCTCCGGCGACTTTGATATTGCTCAAAGGGCGGCCAAGCACTGCACCTGAGGGCGGCAAAGAGTCGCTCAGCGCAACCGTCTGCATGCCAGGAATGGCCTTTAACTTCGCCTCAAGCTGATCGTCAAAGCTCCGAACGCGCTCCGGAGTCGCATAGCGGGCGCGACTCAAACGAAACGAAGCGGCGGTAAGGCGATTCTGTGAAAAGCCCGGCTGGAGCGATTCCAATTGAGTGAGGCTGCGAGTGAACGTTAGCGCGCCTGTGAGCAAGATCAGCGAACTCGCCACCTGTAAGCTCATCAGCGCTTGCCTCAACTGAGCCGTTCCGGTGCGGGTCGACCGCCAGTTACGTACCGTCGCAGCGTCCGGCCCGCGCAGCGCTGGCAACAACCCCGACAGCACTGTCGACACGACTGTTACTGCCGCAGAAAATACGAGTGCTCGTAGGTCTGCGTGTGCCTTTTCCAATCCAAGGAAGCCGCCGGGTGCCGCATGCACCAGAACCCGAATGCACGCCCAACTCAGAATGAAACCGAGTGCACCGCCCGCAGAGGAGAGCACCAGGGTTTCGGTAAGGCACTGGCGAACCAATCGGTTTCGGCTCGCTCCCAGGGCGGCTCGCATGGCCAGTTCGCCTCGGTTCGCATGAGCTCGGGCCAGAAGGAGATTTGTTACGGTAACGCATGCCATTAGCAGGAGCAACGCGACCGCTCCCAGAAGCATACGGGAGGCGAGCTTGGCCTCATGTATGATCCGGTCGCGAATGGAGCGTATGACAGGGCGCACCTCAGGCCGAACTTCAGCAGGAACGGTTGATTGAATGCTCGACCGAAACAGTGCCGCCATTCGCTGCCCGGCCTGGTCAAGGGACATACCTGGTTTTAACCGTGCAAATGCGCGAAGAAAGACTGTGGCCGCCGGATCTCGCAAAAGACGCTCGTCCAGTTGAGCCGGAAGCAGAACATCTACGTCCGCGCCTTGTGGCAATACGAAATCGAATGGCAGAACGCCAATGATGCGTACAGGTCCATCGTCGAGCTTGACCACTTTGCCTACGACTTCCTGCTGCGATCCAAAGTATTTCCGCCAAATTCGATTGGAGATGAGGATCGTACGCGGGGCATTAGGCAAATCCTCCTCGCGGGTGAAAGCTCGTCCGATTGCTGGAGTAACGCCGAGTGTGGCAAGGAAATTCCCCTGCACGGCCGCGCAAGGGACACCTTCGCTTTGCGAAACCTGCAAGTCGCATTGTGTGCCCGGCCGCATGGCCGTCAACGAAGAGAAAACGGTCTGGTGATCGCGCCAATCAATGTACATGCCGCCCATCGCAAACTCGTTCGTGTCGATAGGACCATAGACCCCCACTGACACCAGTTGCTTGTCGTCCCGGAATGGCAAGCTGCGAAATAAGAGCGGGTCCACAATGCTGAAGATAGTCGTGGCAGCGGCAATCCCCGCGCCCAAAGTGGCTACTACCAACAGCGCAAGACCCGGTGAGTACCGAAACAGCCGGAACGCGCGCCGGAGGTCCTGCCTGAAATCCGCCAGGAGTCGCGCCAGGTAAAGATCCTCGATAGACTCCTGAATACGGAGCCTGCTGCCGAATTGCTGCTTGGCCAATTCAGCGCTTTCTTCCGGGCTAAGGCCGAGATTTCGCTCGTTCCACTCGGCCCGCATCGCAATGTGCGATTCGAACTCTCGGTCGTGTTCGCGGCGAGGAAACAAGCGGCGCCACAACGAGGTCATGCGAACCGCAACACTTTCTGAACACCCGCCGACACAGTCGCCCAGTTGTTCTCGGTGTCAGCTAGGCGCTTTCGTCCGGCATCGGTTAGCGTGTAGACGCGAGCCCGACGCCCGTTCTCCGTTGTGGTCCACTCACCAGAGATCTGTTTGGCACGCTCTAAGCGATGCAGCGCAGGGTACAGCGATCCCTCCTCCACACGCAACAGGCCATCGGAAACCGCTTGAATATGGATTGTTATAGCAAAACCGTGCTTCGGGCCATGGTCAAGGGTCTTGAATATGAGTAGCTGCAACGTTCCCAAGAGGTTGTCACGGGGCACCAGAGATTGAGATGCACTTGAGCGCATGCCGAAAAGCCTATCATAGACACGCGCCCTACTCTTCTAGGTGAGATTGCTGATCGGCGAGCCTACTGCCGGTCCCCAAACTGCCAGGTTCGAAACCAGTCCTAACACCCGTATCGGGACTACGTCGCATTCCAAACTTTTCGGCATCAAGCGCCGCAGGTCCCGCCGGGAAAGCATATGCAGATTTGCTTCCTCCGCCCAGAACCTATATCGCGTCTTCCGCAGCAGAGAGCGGTACAGCGGCTGAGGCAGGTAATGCAAAAGCGGCAACCCCGTATGGTGCTCCACAGGGAACCAGCGGTTCGGAGTCGCTATGAAAAAGCGTCGGCTCACCCGGGCAATCTCGGCGATGAACTGCGCCTGCTCGGTCGTACTACCGGTGTGCTCCAGGACGGCGTTGCTGAAGGCAATGTCGAATTGTCGATCTTTAAACGGCAGCAAAGCGCCCGCCTTCACGGCCTGAAAGCGCAGGCCCGGATACCGCAACTCGAGATGCGATCCGTCCTCGGTTCCAACGCAGGTAATCCGATTCTTGTACGGATAGAACTGCTCGAAGAAGTTAGACTCCTGCCGCTCCGTATTGCTCGTGACGCCAACATCTAATACCGTATCGTCGGGCTGAGGCCGTAGCGCTTTGGAGAAAGCAGCGTAAATCTTGCGGCGTGCTTGCATCCCCAGCCGCGAAGCGAACGGGACGCCTTCCGTATCTCGGTAATAGGTCTCGCTCACTTACGTTGATCTAACTAACTTTGTACAGCAACGATCCATGCGCGGGTATCGTTTCGGTAATCGCGGTCTTTCTCCCAAGCTCTTTATGCTGCCAGAGATTGCGGATTGCCCCCGTCTTTTTAGCTACTCCGAGTTCCTCCCAATTGAGCTTCACTTGAGCTGTTGTATCTCGAAGGTTGAAGACAGCAACATACTTAGCTTGTCCTTGCGGAGTATCTGCCACCCATGCGCGTATATTGTCGCGATCAAGAGTTTGCCGGTTATTGCGGCTATGCTGATTTACTTCCAGCACCTCGTCATTCGTAATAAGTGCGTTTGTAGCGGCATCGTTGCTCGGCAGATCGCCCCCGAACATCAGAGGCGATCGGAAGATACTCCAAAGAGTCATCACCGTCTGCTGCTCATCGGACGTGAACTTACTTGATTTCGGGCCTGACTTACTATCATTCACGCGCAGCTTGCCAATAGGAAGCATGTCGGCGTCGGGCCACGTGCCTTTTCTTCCTATGTAGGGCGCCCAATCGCGCGCGTAGTCAAACTGTTTCCTCAGCAGCTTCCAGTCGTCCCAGAAATCATCAGAGATGCGCCACATCTGCGCCTGCTGTTCCAGATCCGCAGCCGCACCCACCGGTGCTGCTCCTGGCGAAAGACTCAGCAGGATCGGACGTCCACTCTTACGCAGAGCCTCGCTCAATGCCACAACTTCCGGCCTTCGCTCCTGGTAAGGACGGCTCATATCGTCAGCCTTTACGAAGTCGACGCCCCACGATGCGTATAGCTGAGCAAGCGAATCATAGTAGTCCTGTGCCCCCGGCTTATTCATGTCAACGCCATACATGTCCGGATTCCATGGGCAAAGACTCCTGCGGTCAGCGATCTCCGAAGCTTTGTACTTGCTGTGCCAAATCGGCGTCCCCTTGTCAGCCGCTTGTCTTGGCACTCCGCGCATGATGTGGATGCCAAACTCTAGTCCTAACCCGTGCACGTAATCAGCCAGCGGCTTAAAGCCTCTTCCTTCCCCGGCCGAAGGAAACCGATTAGCCGCCGGAGTCAATCGCCCGTACTCGTCCATCTGAAGCGGCGCACCCGCCTTGTAATCGTGACCTTGTGCGTTTGGCTCATACCACTGGATGTCGACTACCACGTATTGCCAGCCATGCCTCTTTAGATCCCGCGCCATTACATCAGCATTGGCCTTTACATCTGCCTCACGCACTGTTGTGCCGTAAGAATCCCAGCTGTTCCAGCCCATAGGCGGCGTCCGTGCCAGATCAGTTGCGCCCAGACTAACTGCTACACACGCTAGCGAGATTGCTAGCCACTTACTCTGCATGCCTGCTTTCTTTGGCGGCCGCACCACCGCAACTGTCAGCCTTACCAACAACTGGAAAAGCGGTGATTCGTAGTTTAGCGGCACCATAAGGAATCAGCGTTAACTGATCAATTGGACTACTGGACTCCACCGGACTCATCGGTAATTGCCCGGCTGAGTTTTCCTGTATTGTCCAAGTTGAGATCTGGCGTCCCTTGGCCGCGAGAGTAACTGGAGGTTGAGAACTACTAAAGGGAACGTCACCTACACTGTTCTGCTTGATATTTAAGTTGCAATCGCTTAAGTCCAGCCCGTAATTCCACTTAGACTCCGGCTTTAACTCCCAATCAGCCGACTTCTCAGCATGAGCCTTCAACTTCACCCATTCAGCTTTTACCGGCATCGCAAAAACCAGCGGTCCGCGTTCCACTACGGCCGAGTTATGAAACCAGCGAGTAACTCGCGGCGGCATAGCAAAAGTAATTTGAACTGTATCGCCACTTTTCCAAGTACGTCGGATTGTGTGGAAAGCATCAGCAGCGTTGCACGATGCCGCTTCCCCATATTCGTCGGTGTTGCTGCAGGAAGGCTTGCTCCACCCGTTCACCGCAGCACCGTTTACGCTAACCTTTGCGCTCTCAGCCCAACCCGGCATTCGTAGGACCATCGGAAACTCGATCGGCTGCTGTGCATTCACAGTGAATCGAACATCTCCGCGAAACGGATACTCCGTTTGCTCTTGCACCTCAACCGGAATGTTCTTGAGGCGTATATTCACCCGGCTCGGCGCATAGGCTGTCACCGCTAACCCATCATCAGGCGTTGCCATAAACAGACTCGAAACCAACTTCGGCCAACCTTGATGGAGGTTTGCGGTACAGCACCCAAAGTTCGGCTCCAACCCGAACAAGTTCGATTCGTTGCCATTGGTCGACCACTGCCGCTGCGCCCG
>CAXTWQ010000108.1:14458-17649 GCA_964248065.1 uncultured Bryobacteraceae bacterium
GAGCCCGTGAACACGCAATCTGGTTTGGCTGCTGGTCATACTGATGCGACCAGAGATCATCGGACAGCGTCGCAGGCAGCGCATTATAACTTACTTTCTCAAGACGGTCAGCAATGCGCGGATCGCCCAAAATTGCAAACGCATCCTCAAAGGAAAACATCGTTTCCACTACCGCGCATAATTCAATACCCTGCGACGGATCGATGCCGGCGAAGTGCTCATCTCCGCTGAACATACCGTTAGGCAATCCCTGGTACTTGTCCAGCGCGGCCATCATCTGGGCAAAGGCGCTTCGGTCTCCTTTAGACCCCGTTACCGTAAACCACACCGGTGCTGCCTTAAGCGCCATCGCGTTATTGACGCCATGTGTCTGCATTGCCATGTCGGGCGGCGGCCCCTTGCTAAGCCCTAGGTCATCTTTGTTTACCTTGCCCTTATATCGAAAGTTCGCGAAGTCCGCTTCCCAGTCGTAACCTTGGGTGTGCAACAACTTCAACAGGTCGAGTAAGTGCTTGTCGCCCGTCCTGTTATAGAGCCAGATAACTGTATAAGCGTTGTCCTGCCACCGGTACTTACCCCAGTCCCGGAGCGGCCTTCCGGGCAGCTCTCGAAGCTCAAATGCGAAGTACTTACTCATAACAGGTATTACCCGCTTATCGCCAGTGACCTCCGCATACTGGGTCAAAACTTTCAGCATCACCATGCGCGGCCACCAATCGTCGTTGCTGGCAGGTCCAATCTGGCCGCTAGGTGCCTGGTGTGTCAGAGTCCAATCTACCCACCGATTCGCTTTGTCAATCAGTGTCTTGTCTTTCAGCTCATAGGCCAGGGGCAGCAGACCATCCAGAAAGTAGGGCCCGCGCTCCCACGCTTCACCCTTGCCCCCAAGCCAGGCACTATCGTTGCTCACGTCCTTCCAGAACTCGTCCAGGTGACCGGTCAGCCCGTTTGCCTGAATCTGAAGCTGACTTTTGAGCCAGCCATCAGGCGCGATTGCGCCTAGCGGTAAGGGGTCAAAGTGATTCGGCTGCAGCGGACTTCGGTTCTTGAAAACCTGTCCAAAACAGACGGAGTGTGCTGCAGCAAGAGCGACAACTGTGTAAACGCAAATGCGATTGGTAGACATCACGCAGACACGATTGTATGCCCACGAAGCTCAGATGATGTGCCGCGCTATAGCCCGCCGATCGCGAATTCGAATATACAGCATGTATAAGATAATCACCACATTAACCACAAGCAGCCCCACTCGCTCGGCGGAGGCTCGTTGTGTCACTTTCAAGACCTCCCAGGGCAGATAGGTCGCACCCGAAAGTAGAGCGAACCACTCAGCCCAGACGCGCCGGTTCCACAATCCCCAGGCCTCCACAAAGCGGGCCGTAGCGTAAGTAAGTGAAGCGGCAGCAATAGTCCAGAGTCGAGCATCACTCAGCTTCGAAGCCGCTTCCAGAACTATACGTCCTACGTGATGTTCAGTATTGACATGAAGATGATCGAGTAAGCTTTCCGCGAAATCTTCGGCATGTGAGTGAACAAAGATCAGCACCAGGCCAAGTAGCACTACTGCGGTGCCCTTCACTGCTTCCAGAGTTGCAATGGCGCGCAACCCGGCGTCACTCGATCGATGATCAAGCGCCTGCACAGTTGCTTCGCCCTGAAAAGGCAACGTACTCATGCACTCCATGCTGCCACAACGAAGATTGCTGGGCCAAGGTGCAAGCAATGCTAAGCCGTTTTGGAGTGCAAGCTAGTAAACTGTCACCGGATGGCCAGTCGAGATACTCAATCCAGAGGCAGGGGCAAACGTGTCGCCATTGTTCTTAAGAAGCCGGCTGAACTTAATAAGTCTCGGCTTCAGCATCCTGGTTCTTCAACGCGCGATCAATCCCATGCCTGGCTGAGCGCAATCGCTCTGATCGTTGGCGCAGTTCTCGTCATTATCTTGATCCAGTTCAATGCCACTTATACGGTTAGCCTGCAATCGCCTTTAGTGGTGCACCTGCAATGGCCTCTCGTGATTGCGCATCGAACACGAAGCACTGATGCAGTAGAGGCTCGGTCTGACCAGCGGAGCGATCTTTCGGCTTACCAGCAATATGCTTGCACCAAGTTCGGATCGGCATGCCGCGTTGCGCTGGCTATTCAGCGAGCTGAAAACCCGCAAGGCAATTGCGAAATCTATCATCACAATTCGGACGGCACGTTAGATTGGGGTTACTTTCAGATCAATACGGTTCACCTGAAGCGCCCTGGCCTAAACTTGCGCGACTTGCTCGATTGTAAAGCCAATATCGATTTCGCTTATCAGCTTTACCGGGAGCGAAGTAACTTCACAGCTTGGAGCACTTATAACAGCGGTGCTTACCGGCGCTATCTTCGTCAGTAGGAAGGAAGGAGAACAGGAAATGAACATCTCGCGTCGGAACTTTATCGGTGCAGCCGCTTCTGCAGTCGCGATGGCGGGTCAGGGTACTCAAGAGCTAATGACTTTCCCTTATGGGTCGGTCGAGTTGCTGGACGGCCCCCTTAAGCGGCAGTTCGATGAGAACCACGAGTTCTTCCTCAACCTGAGTGAAGATCGTTTGCTGAAGATCTATCGGCAGCGAGCAGGGTTACCCGCACCTGGAGAAAACATGGGCGGCTGGTACGACGATTTCTGTCCAGGCGCGCACTTTGGACAGTATGTTTCGGCTCTTGCGCGCTTTGCGGCGTCAACCGGATCGCAGCCGACAAAAGCGAAGGTGCAGCGGCTCATTCGCGGCTACTCACAAACGATCGATCCGTCCGGTAAGTTCTTCGTCGATCTCCGCTATCCGTCTTATACGTACGACAAACTCACCTGCATGTTGATTGATGCTCACTCGCTCCTGGGCGAGCCCGATGCAGCCGCCATTTTGCGAGCGACTCTTAATGCCGCGCTTCCGCATATGCCGGACCATGCGATGACCGGCGAGGAGCAGAAAGCCTGGCGGCCCTATCTGGACGAAACGCATACCTGGGACGAGCCTTATACAGTAGCGGAAAATCAGTTCCTGGCGTACGAGCGCATTGGGGACCGCCGCTACTACGATCTAGGCCGTCGTTACTTACAGGATCGCGTCTTCTTTGATCCGCTGTCCCGGGGCGAGAACGTGTTGCCCGGCTTGCATGCTTATAGCCACATGAATTCGCTCTCGTCTGGCATGCAGGGT
>CAXTWQ010000109.1:0-17285 GCA_964248065.1 uncultured Bryobacteraceae bacterium
GACAAAGCGTTCGGGCAGCAGTCCTGTGGGGACTGTTTCCAAGCAGAATCGGAGAAGCTCAGGTGCTGGGAGGAAAAGCTGGGGGGAGCAGAAGGTAGAAGCATAAAGCAGTCTCGCTGGAAAGAGAGCACTCCAGTGCCCATTAGTTCGGTTCGTAGCCTTTTCCTACGCAAACTCTTGCAAACAATACGTTTTTTCCTCAGCTGACAGGAGCCTAAGAAGAAACGCTTGCGGTAAAACTCAACAAAGAAGTAACTACTGCCAAGTAATTGATTTTCAAGGGCTTCTCCGATAACCCATGACCTTCGTTTGGAGCTAGTGCTCTCCCGGCTAGCACCGTGCAACCTGGGTTCCAGGATTCTCTTTGGCTTAGCCGAACAAATCAGGGAGCAACTTTATCCAAACCAGAACGATAGAAAAAGCGGGAGGGTGTTCCCCCTCTTTTCTGGCAAGAAGATTAGCTCACAGCTTTATGACACAGCCTGCCTATCGCTTCCAACTCTTAGCTCCATCTGGTGTTTGGCCTTTAGTGCAGAATAGGATTGCCGGGAGCGCGGAGCTTCACAATTTTCATCTTGCGTCCTTGCAACAGTTGCGAGGACGAGCCTATTTACAAGATGGTGCCATTCGGCCCTCTCATCTGGATGGGCAAGGGCGCCATTGCATGGCCGATGACGAAAGCGCCTGGCACTTTCTGTTAGTGGATCCACACGAACGAACCATCGGGTGCGCGCGCTATCTCCTCCATTCCTCCACAGCAGGCTACGATCAGCTGCGAATTGCGCAGTCGCCACTGGCCCATGATCTTTGTTGGGGTGGCAAGCTTCGCCGGAGTGTGGAGGCAACGCTGCATCAGACGAGGAACGAACAAGTTGGCTATGCCGAACTGGGGGGCTGGGCCATTGCCGAGGACTACCGGAATACCAAGGCTGCTTTAGAGATCTTGCTGGCTTCTTATCTCTGGGCCGAAATGATCGGCCATTGCCTCTGCTCCTGTACCGCCACGGTCCGGAACCACTCCTCCTCTATTCTGCGAAGAGCAGGAGCAAGCAGCTTGCTGGACCAAGGCGAACCCTTGCCTGCTTACTTCGACGCAAATTATAGCTGCATGATGGAGATACTGGGTTTCGATTCACGACAAGCTCCCGCTCGCTTTACGCCCTTGCTCAATGAGATGCGACCCAAATTGACCCAATCTCCGATCCTTCAGCACAGCCACCAGCAAGCCTCAGGCATTTCGCTCCAGCCACCGGCGTACTGTCCCTCCTTCCGGCCGACTCAGCTCAGTTTGCAAAGGCAGCCGAAGCAAAGCGTTCCTCTGAGACTGGTCTGACCGTAGCCTGGGCAATCTGCTTGGTTAGTACTTTCTTACTGTGGCACTTCAGCAAGCGAAATTGTGTTTCGGTCAGGTTCATGGCTCTACAGATTTCCTCTCGGGTTTGCTCGTGCGCATAAAACCGGGTGAGGATTTCTCGCCCAATCGGCTTCAACCGTTGCAGGCCGTCTTTCATGAGGCGAGCTCGCTCTTTCACTTCCCATAACCGGCTTGGGTCCTCCCGCTCGTCGGCCCAAGTACTGACCGCATTGTCGAAGGTCTTCTGGTCTCCCGCTCGCCTCTTGGACGCAAGATTCATGTTCCAGACGGTTCGTTTCAGAATGGTGGCAAGATAGCCCGGCAAAGCCTCTGGCGTTGTCAGCTTCCCTGCCCTGATCTGCTCGATGGCACAAAGGACAGCGTCATGAATGCAGTCTTCCGCGTGCTCAAGGCTGTACCGTCTCGCCAGAAACAAGAGTCCCCGCGCATAATGCTGGTACAGTAAGTCTCCTCCGACAGGATCCCCCTCCAGAATCAACTGCACAATCTGAGCTTTATCGACCACCCTGATAGCAACTGGAAGAGCAGGCACTTTCAACACTCCCCAAAAGAAGATGAAGGTCTAAGCGTGACAACACACGCTCTGCTGCAAAGTGGTGAGGGTCAGAGCTCCTCACGAACACTGCTGACGACCTGAAATCAACCCTATTGTGGGCACTTTACTGCCGTAACGCAATACGCCAAACTAACGAGGGAGACTACAGGGTGCATCAATGCAGGCGAGCTTCGTCTTGGCAGATCGTAGGTAAGTTCTTTGAGCCCGGCACTTACTGCCTAGCATGATCCTAGGGCAGGGCCTGGTCGTCTCAGCATGTGGTCGACACCCGGTATTGCGACGTGATCGGTCTCTCGATCATTCGCGCGCCCTAGGCAGCAGTCACTTCGAAGCAAGGTAAGCGAGCGCTTGCCCCGAGTTTCGCAGGAAAGCCAGCGGTTGTCGGTCAGGCTAGCGACAGCGGATCCCGACAAGGTCACTTGACTGACTTGCATTATCATGCACTGGGATCTTGTGACGTCTCTAGCCGACCTAGCATCGACTTTGTCTCTAATGGCAGTGTCGCGAACTCTGTCTTACGGATCTGGACTTTCATCTGAACGCACTGCTTAAGAACCCCGCTGAAACCCTCGTCCGTCATTGACATGGCCGAGCGGAGGCTTCGGGAGAGAGGGTCGTTGAGTCTGCGGCTGCTCAGCTACTGAGCCACTACCTTGCGGCGAGCAGTGAGACCCGCGCCTACAAGGCCCAAACCCATGAGCAGCATCGAGGCTGGCTCAGGAACGAACGAAGCAGAGTAGGTGATGCCGGACAGCGTTCCGCCATTCGACAGCGAGGTAATAACGCTTGGAATGGTCCCATTGAGAGCGGTCTGGGTGGAGAAAATACCCCGCGTATAGGAGCTGCCGGTCGAGGGCGAACCAGTGTAGGCCGTCCCATTCATCTGAAGCGAAGCGATAACCGTGTTGCTGGTCAATTGGAACAAGGTGAACGGTGAATGCGTGGGCGTGCATTCGGCACCAAGCGCGGTGCTGCTGCAACCGGCTTGGCTTCCCACCCCAGGTGCGATGTAGGTTAGATCGAAGGTGATGGGCGTCGCTACACCCTGGGTGAACATAATGAAGCCGGGAACCATCGTGATGCCTGTTGTCGGACCATTGAGAAGCGACAGGATCGTTCCTCCGGTCAGGCCAGCGAACGAACCGGTTTCTGCTGCTCCGGCCGTTGTGACGAAGGTGGGAGCAAATAGGACTGAATTGGCGGTTATATCGACATTGCCGGCTATATTGGACACACCCGTGACTGGTGCAGCCTGCGCCGATCCGGTCAGAAGAAAAGCAGGGGATTGCTAGCAAGCTAGCGCAGAATGAGCGCTGAAACCTTGGTCGGCAAAGGAGGGCGCATTCGCACGGTGCCGATTCCGGAGTGGACACAGCAAGCGGTTGCGAGTTCACTCGATCGCGGGCCTATCGGAAGAATGATCAAGCGTGGGTGGAACAAAAGAATGGCGCGGTGGTTCGGAAGCTGGCGGGATACGATCGGCTCTCCGGAGTGAAAGGTGCGGAGAAGCTGGCCAGGCTGTATGAGTTCTCCCGGCCCTACGTGAATTGCTTTCAGCCTTCGTTTAAGCTCAAGTCCAAAACTCGTACAGGTGCCCGAGTCTCAAAGCGGTATTACGCACCATTGACACCGTACGACCGGGTCATGGCTTCGCCCCATCTCGCGAAGGTGGGGAAGGAGCGACTCCAGTCGACTTTTGCTCAGCTCGATCCCATCGAACTCATCCGAAACATGCGCTGTGTTCAAGAGGAACTGGCTATGGTGAACAACAACGAGCTGGAACAACTGAAGTCAGAGCCCGGCCGAGTTTTTCCTCCGGAAACTACGAACTGTTTGGCATCAGGGAGAAGTCCGGCCTACCCATCGAAGGCAAGCAGCACGGCACTGGCGCACCCGGCCTGATCCATTCGAAAAGGTCAGATCTCGCATCCAGGAACAACTTGAACTCAGTCCGGATATGGGAGCCAAGCAACTGTTCCAACGACTGCAAGAAGAATATCCCGGCCAGTTCGCTGAAAATCAAATCCGGACTTTGCGACGGCGAGTCAGGGAGGGGAGAACGGACATTGGCGAAGCGCCTTATCCTCAGTGCAAGCAATGCACAATCAGAGCTGATCCCTCCTGTCCTTGCTAGGGCTGCAAGCCAGAGGAAAGAGACCGATCTTGAGATGGGCTCCGCCCAATCCCGGGATTTAACGCTTTCGGGCCAGAATGCTTTCAGGGGCAGGTAAACTGCCCCGCCATTCCGGCAACCAAGTCGGCGCTCAGGTTCCGGCCCCGGATTGCCTTATCCTCCGCTTGGCTCTCAACGGAATAGCCAGCCTTTCCACGGACATCTACTCTGCGGTAACATCCGTCACTAAGGCAATACGTACGAAAATATACTTGACGCGGATCAACCTGCGACCATTCATCAGGCGAACGGCGCATAATCTGTTCCTTCACTTCTGCGTGTCACATTGAACCGAAGTTACAAATTCGACAAACTGCGCGCGATGGATCAAGAACGCAAGTGCCAGCCCAAGTCCTCCCACTAGCATCGAGAACAACGTCGCGTACTGAATAATTTGTTGTACGTTTATAGAATTACGCAACTCCGCTGTAGGTTCCGTCAATCGCGGGCTGTACATCCGAAACCGTGGCAACTGGCTTCTCCTCGTGCTTCCACTCGATCATTTTCAGATCCAGCACAACAAACGAATAAAGAACCGGAACGAGCCCGAGAGTAATGAAAGTGGCGATTGTCAGGCCGCCGATCTGCGCATAACAAAGGGGTTCCCATAGCGGCCCACCATGCGCCGCTAGTGGAAACAGCGCGATTACCGTGGCCGACACCGTGATCATGACTGGCCGCAGCCGCAGAATTCCCGCATCGATCAGTGCCGTTTCCAAGTCTTCACCTTCTTCTCTTCGCTCCTCGATAAATTCGAAGAGCACGATAATGTGGCTGACGATCACGCCAATGAGGCTGATGATTCCAAGAAAAGCCATGAACCCGAATGGCTGTCCCATGATGGCGAGCGCAATGACTGCTCCGACTACTCCATAAGGTATCGCCGCAAATACGATCAGCGGCTTCACGGAATGTTTGAACTGCGCGAGCAGCGCCAGATAGATCGCAAAGACGCAAATGACGAGCACCGTCGAAAGGTCTCCAAAACCACTTACTTGCTCCTTGTACTCGCCTGCAAAGCGGAAGATGAAGCCAGCCGGAAGCTGAGTTTGCAGCGCTTTCAGTTTCGGCATGGCAGCCGCGAGGACTTCTGAAGGCAAGTGCCCTTGCGTCGGCCAGCATTGGATCGTCATAGTCCGGTACTGATCGAAACGCCGGATCTTCGACACCACTGGTTCCAGTGAAGTGGTTGCGACCTGTCCGAGGGGCACTGGAGGAGTGTCTTGAGAGGAGAACACATATAGGCTTTTCAAATCGGAGAGCTGGGCACGCTCCTCCATCCGCATGCGCGCAATAATGGGAAGCTGCTTATAACCGTCTCTCAACACGCCGGCCGTAATTCCGTGGAGAGCCGCATCGACTGAGGTCGAAACATCCGCATTCGTGACGTGCGCCAGGTTTGCGCGGTCGACGTCTACATGCATCACCTCCTTGAGAGTTGGTTCCCCCCAATCGTCCCGAACTCTGGCCGCAATCGGGATCTCGCGAAAGATCTGTTTCAGCTTGTCAGCTTCCGCGCAGAGGCGCGGCAGGTCCTCGCCCGAAATTCTCACCTGGATGGGTATTCCAACAGGTGTTCCCGTTTCGAGCGTTCGCGTATCGATGATTGCTCCGGGGATTTGTTTGTCAAACTCCGGCTGCAGAAGCGCCAACAGCGGAGTCGTATCGTGATCGTCCCTGGTTCGTAGAATGATCTGCGCGTAATTTGTCTGTCTGTCCTCCGGTGTAGCGCTGCTCCAGAACCGTGGCCCGCCGCCACCCACAAATGTGGTGATCGAAGTCAGTACATCCTTTGGATGACGGTGCTCCGGATGGCTCTTTCCATACTCCTCCGCCACGTGCCGTACAATCGCTTCGGCTCGTTCGGCGACGGCTTTTGTGGCGCTTGCTGGAGCATCTTCTGGCAGCCACACATCGATATACGAAAAGTACTGAAGGTCTTTTGGAAAGAACTGCGGTTTCAACGTTGAAATTACGACGCCTCCCGCGACGAGAACTACAAGTGATGCTGCTAGGCAAAGCTTTCTGTGGTGAATCGCCTTTTGCGCCGTACGGAAATACCAGCCTGTGAATCCACGCTTTCGCCTCTCCTCAATCGGAGACTCAATTTTGCCTTGGAGCAGAAACGAACTAATGAGGGGTACAAAGGTCATAGAGACTAACAGCGCCGCCAGCAGGGAGATACTAATAACCACGGGCAGGCTATACAGGAATTTACCCGTGTCTCCGGGTAACAACAGAAACGGCAGATACGAGACGATGTTGGTTACTGTCGCGTAAGCCATTGTCTTGAACAGCTTGGTGGGTCCGAGCCATGCCGCGACGGGCTTGGGTTTGCCGGTGCCCAATTCACGAACAATGGCATCACCCGACACCACCGGCACGTCTACCAGTAACCCGAGCGCGATAATCAGCGAAGCGATCGAGACCTGTTGCAGATCGATTCCGAGTGTGCTTATGACGCCGAACGTGATCGCCAGCGTAATCGGAATGGAGACCGCGATCAGCAAGGATGTCCGCCAGCTCCAAAATCCAATCAGAGTCACGATGACGACCAACACCAGCGCTTCCAGCAAACTGTGACTGAACAGCTCAATGCTGTCCCGAACCTGCAGCGGCTGGTCTGAGGTCCTCGCCAGAACCAAATCGGCGGGTAAGGACCTTTTGACGTTCTGCAGATTCGCGTCCACTAATTTGCCGAAGACATTAATCTGTTCACCCTTCCGCATTTGGACCGAGACCGTGATCGCGCGTGTCGTAATCCACGTGCCGTTCTCGTCACGGCGGGTATATGTATTCAGGAACGACGGCGGGCTATCGTAACCTCTATCGATATCCACCAAATCTCGCAAATATAGCGGTATCCCGTTGGGGGATGCCGAGATGATGACATTGCGCAAATCGTCGGGGCTTTTGAACTCGCCTGTAGTGTTGATGCTGAAGGTCCGCCCTCGTGCGTTCAGGGTTTGGCCGCCGTCCGGCAAATTGCGAGCCATTAACAGCGTGGACAGAGCCGCCGGCTTGAGCTTGTACTGGGCAAGGCGTTCCTGCGAAAAATTAAGGAAGACGTTCTCGTTCAGTACGCCTGCCCGTTCCACCTTCGACACAATTGGCAGGGTTTTAAGGCTGCGCTGAATCGTATCAGTGAAGTCATCCAGATCGCGATATGTGTATTTGTCGCCTGCGGTAGCCTGAAGAGCCACGGCCGTTGTTGCCGGATCGCTGATGACAGCAGGTTTCCATGCATCGGGGTGGAGCTCATCGGTTTGCAATTTGTCGTTGGCCCACTTCTTCAGAAGCGTTGCAAGATCGGAATCGCTCAGGGTTGTGCTCAAATCGATGCGCAACTGTTGCTCAAGTACTTCACGCAAGCGGCGAAGGCTATCAAAGCACATAGCTCGCACCGGATCTGCTAACGCAGCCCGGGATAGGGTCCGCTGCGGACCGCTTTGAGCGATGCCAGTTCCTCATGCCTACGTAGGCGACAACGGACGTCCTTGCCCTCATCCCAAAGCGATTACGGTCGAGGCAAGTGATCCGCCCCCGGCGTGATTCGTATAGTGCGCACGATCGAGAACAGTCGTGCATTGATGATCGCGTATTCGTGACTGCTCAAGGTGTGGGCTTTCAATTCAACACCATCAGCGAGGCCAGCAGCATCTGTCTCGAAAAGAAAGCAAGTCTGATTCATGAACGTCGAATACAGTCGACCTTCAATGAATTGGCTCATACCGCTCTTGCCAGTCCTGCGGACATAGAACGGAGTTCCAGCAACGATGCGCTTTGTTGAATCAAGAGCGTCAGCAATCGTGCTGGCAAGTTGATTGCATGCCGAGACATCTCTGATTAGCTTGGCAGCGTAGATGTCTACCACCTCCAAGGTTGTGCGAGAGTAGGGCCGGTGCTTTTGTGTGCGAGGAAAGGAGCCTTCAGCAAACGACAATTCTATGGGCGTGGGGATGTCGGCGCTCTCTAAGAGAGCTGGTGCGTGATAGGAGGCCGCGCTGTTGTTTAAGGTCCAAGTGCCTGGGTACCTGAATGTAACCCCATGCACATGGTCGTTATAGGTTCTGTCCAGGGACCACATCGTGTGCATCGTAACCGGTGGTCCTTGTGCACAGGCCAATCTTGCAACGAAAAACAACGTGCAAACGCGACTGCAAGAGAACATGGAAGTCACCTCTTCTTCCCGACAAGGTTCATGCAGGTAAGTGTATTCTCGACTCGATTGCGCCGGAAGCTTTCACATGTATTCAGGAGGGGATTTCCTACGGGTGCGCCTAAACGATCTTAGTCTCGCATCGCGCGGCTTAGAATCAGTTCTCGCAGACGGGATTTCGGATTCGAGCGCAACGATTTGGTTGAATGCTTCACAGAAAGTCTATAAAGTTTCGTCGCAATAAGGAGCACGTGAGCTTCATAGCTCCGACTCCGTAAAGCCGTCATACCCGGCCCTCTCCAGCAGGTATAGCAGGAGTGGCAAAGGAAAAAGCGAACGTTGCTTACAACTTTAGTCACTCACGTACCGATTGCCGCTTCGTTAGTCGGCTCAAGACGGCTCGAAATCCAGTGTTTGTCGAAGTTATGTAGAAAAACTTGCCGGGTCCGTAAAGCTGACTTACCTTGCTAGCTCAATGACACTGCAAAGGTGAGAGTTCGCTGAAAGCCATTTGGTTGCGGGTTCATACCCCTTTGTATTGGAAGAGGTATTGACTTTTTTCGAGTTAAGCTGTGGGTTGCCCTAAATCGAACATCGTCTGAGGAAGTTACTGCTGTTTCAGCTCGTCACCACAATAACATTGCAAAACTACAAAAGATGCGCTGACGCCACAGCACATCCTGGCAACTCGTCGAGGCACTCAAGAAGATAGGCCTTGATAATCATAGGAACTCTTGACACACAGCCGTCTTTAGCGAAGATGGTCGGCTAACGATCTGAACTTACCAGCTAACAACTGGATCTAGCGTCTGCGCTTGACCTGAATCTTGATCCGATCGTTAACCGCCCGTCCTACGTCCTGGCTGGTGCGGAGATACTGGCAGTTGTCTGCACACTCGCATGCCCCAGCAAGGGTGTCAGTTCCAGCTTTCCAATGGCGGTGCTGGCTTCTTTGACGAGGGAGTAGACCGAATCGTTACTCAATGCCCTTCTCTTCGATTGCGACAGTTCCGTCCTTGCGGAGAAGACGGAACAGGAGTCCATTGATAATTCCGGCGGCCTCCAACCACTGGTCCAACAGTCGTTTTACCCAAAAGGAAAGAGAGACGATTCGTCGGCTTGGCCCGTTGCCGCCCAAGTCGAGTAAGATCCAATGCTTCTCGCGCCGCCGCAGTTGCGCATCTCCAAGGAACCAGCTTCTGCCGCGCAAGACCGCAGCCACCATTAAGGCTAAGAGGGCGGGGTCGCGTTTGCCGAGAACGGTTTGCGGATCCGGAACACGGAGCGACCGTCTTGCCTGGTCAGCCGTCAGCCTAGGACCAGGGGAGGAGCGCTTGTTGAGAGCAACGAGCTTCGTCTTCTGATGATGCATGCGAGGTTAATTTGGACGGTGTTTATGCCGCTGCCGTTTTTTCCCTGCAACTTCAGCCGTACTTCCAGCTTCTTCGTATGCTGATCTGGTTGAGCAGTACGAGAGCGAGCACACCTGCAATGATCCAGCCCGCGAACTTCAATTACTTTGTCGACAACTCTGGCTCTGATATTGCGCTAGGTTGCTTGATGAGCTGGTCAATTCGGAGAAGAAACTGCCGGATTGTCATGTCCCACGGCCGTTCGATCAGATCTGGTTGAAAAGTTCGCATAAAAGCATCCGTGAGCTGCTGATCATCGTCATACTTAGCCACGAACCGCTGAATATCAACATGGAGGCCTGCCCACACCGCCGCATCATTTTCTCTAAGGTATACCCCCACAATGGCCTCAATCGTGTCGCCAGAGATATCTCTATCCTGATGAAAGTAACCGTTGATAAGATAGTCAAGCTCTTCAAACTCTGGTTTTGACATGGTTCTCTCTTTTCTAGGGTATAGGGAAAGCAGTAAGCACAAAATAGAGCTTCCCACTTTGCTGAGTCGCCTGAAGAACGCAGCGGACCTTGTGCATCTCAACCAACTTGTCTGTTGCACGAACAACGCCATAACCAACACTCCTACCTGCTGGAAAGATCATCCGATATCGTCCTCTTTGCCCAGTCGCCGCCCATGCTCGTATACTTGTACCTTCTGCTTTCAATGCTTCAGAGATGACCGACTCGGCCGTTCGAAGGGAGGAGAACGAACTAGCTGCTGGGAGTCCTGGTTCAGCCAACAATCGTGTTCTTAATTCCCCCTCCGTTTTCCCTACGTGCTTCAGGATGGTATGACCCCCCAGTGCTTCATGCTCAGCAAGAGCAATGCGGCCCGCCCGAATAGAGGTAATCCGGGCGGCTGTTGTGGCAGCGGCACCTAAGAGCGGCACTGCGACATCAAGCACAATGCCGGTTCGCTCTGCTTGTTTGGGAGTAGCTCCCACGCCATAAGCAATTTGCTCTCCGGCTTGCTGAGTGAGTGTTTTATTAGATTCGCCCGACCAAGCTTCTCGGATCCCGGAGGCGAAGGTGTCCGTTCCATGCACTAGCAGAACACCACCAGCGGCTTTGGTAAGTAAGGTGGGCTCAGGAGTCAAGAGGAAGGTACTTCCAACAATAAGCTCCGAGGCTCCGGCCACAATTTTGGCTCCGCCCCATAAGCGGTTCATCAGAATTTCGTGAGCGCCAATTGGCTCACCTTGTAAGATGGCTGCAAGCTGGATGGGGGTCAATACAACCTTTAAGCCTTCCGTGATCTCTGCCATGTGCCCGGTCAGGATACCAGAATTGCCCACTATTGTTAATACCTCTAGATCAGACCTTGCTGACTTGCCTACTTCGCGTTCAAACTCGTTAATAAGCGAAGCTCTATGCCGGAGCGTTTATCTCGCTCCGCTCCAAGATGGAGATCCTCCGTCAATAAGTGCTATTAGCAACCAGCCTGCATTGTCAATGCCTGATGTTCCGTTGAGCGGAAAGCAGAAACTCCTCATTGGTGGTTGCCAATCCCGAAGGTGCTCCACAACGGGCAGGAGAGACATTTCCAAGTTCCGAGAAATTGTACTCAACCGCGATGGGCTTACTGGCGATGACGTGCAGTTCCACCAATCCGTTCCGATTGAGGCGTTGCAGTGTTTGGCCCAGGACTTTTGACTGATGCCGAAGAGATCCTAGCGAAAGGCGTTGAACGGACGGGCCATCTTTGAGAGATTGAATCGCCAGCACTGCCCACCGATCCGAAAACTAATCGAGAACTATGCGAACCGGGCAAATGGATTTCGCTGCCAACGTTTGCTCCTCCATAGGTAGTTCCCCTGCAGTCCAGATTACCTCCTGGTATCTGATAGACGCCAGTCGAACTCTTTGATCTCCAGACATGGAACGCGTAAGAACGCTGTATCTCATCAAGGTTGACCTGACTTTCGTTTAGGCGAACGGAATCCCTTTGAATGTGACGACAGCCGGTACGGGTCGTGCTGTCTTGCTGCTGCATGGATGGCCGTTCAACTGGTATATGTGGGACGCATTCTGCCCGGTCTCTTGCGTCATGGCTTTGCGTTATCGCACCAGACTTCCGTGGCATTGGAGAGAGTTCAAGGCTCTCGGGCGGGTATGGACCAGCACTCTCTGGCGCATGATTAGCTGGAGTTGCTCCAGGCTCGTGGCGGGCACATTGATAAAGGGATCCTCTGCCAACCGACATCGTTATCTACGTTCCTGCCTATGGGCAAAAATAGGTCTATAGAGGCTGGTTGGTAGGCGGTGGGCGCATACGCCGCCAAACGGTTCTGTTGCAAACAAGCAAAACCGGTTCAGTACACACCGAAGAGCTTATTAAAGAAAGCCACCTCGGCCGGCACTCCCGGTTTGAGAAGGATGCATTGGAGCTTGCGGAACATTCGCATCACTTCTACTCCTTTGAGTGTGGCGTAAGCCGTTTTGGCTGACTTAAATCCGAGCATGGATCGGATCCGCCGTTTGATTGCGCCGTGATCGGCTTCGATCTGGTTGTTGAGATATTTGACCTGGCGGATGATCAACGGAGTCAGCCAGCAGCTTTGCCTTCTTCAGCTTGCGAATGGCTTCACCATAGGCTGGATTCCGATCCGTGTTGATGACCAAAGGTCCCCAGTCCCGGCGTACTCGCAGCGCTTTGGCCAAAAGCGGCGTGCTGCCCCTGCATTTCGACGCTGGGACAAATAGAAGTCCACCGTACGCCCTCGGCTATCAATAGCCCGAAACAGATACAGCCATTGCCCGCGCACACCGATGTAGGTCTCGTCGACTCGCCAGGATGAGTTTGTGTGGCCTTGGTACCAGCGGATCAGCTTCTCCAATTGCGGAGCATAGATCTGAATCCAACGATAAATTGTTGTATGGCAAACTTCGAAGCCACGCTCTTGCATCATCCCCGCCAACTGCCTATAGCTGACATTGTATTTCAGGTACCAACGCACGCACAGCAGGATGAAATCGGCAGGAAAGTGTCGCCCTTTGAAACCTTTGGCATGCCTCATTGTGAGCCGCCCTCCTCTTTGTAACAGAGCCGTTGGAAAGGGCATGAGGTCGTCAGCGGTGGAAAGGTCAGCTCATTTCTGTGACCCGGTCAGCCGCGCCCAACGAAGGGCATAGCAGTGGCCATTATGGTCATGAAGAGGACGTTTGCGTCAAGTGGCAGACCGGCCATGTAGAGGACAGCGTCGGCGACATGGGCCGCGGCCATCACGGGCTCCGGAGCGAGGCGGCCGTCGGCTTGTGGGACACCTGTAGCGATGCGGCCCGTCATTTCTGTTTCTGCATTGCCGATGTCAATCTGGCCACAGGCGATGTTGAAGCGCCGACCGTCGAGCGCGAGCGACTTGGTAAGGCCGGTGATGGCGTGCTTGGTAGCGGTGTAGGGTGCAGAGTCGGGACGCGGGGTGAGGGCCGAGATGGAACCGTTGTTGATGATGCGTCCTCCAGCGGGGTGCTGATCCTTCATGTAGCGAAAGGCGGCCTGCGCGCAAAGAAATGCGCCGGTGAGATTGACGGCGATGACATGATTCCAGTCGTTGAGCGAGAGTTGGTCAAGCGGTACAGAGGGCGCGCTGACGCCAGCGTTGTTGAACAGGACATCGATGCGCCTGAAGTGCCGCGTAGCGGATTCGAATAACTTGTCGACCTGTTCGGGATTGGTGACGTCCGTGGGGACGGCTAGGCTATCTGCGCCGCTTGATTGGCGAATGGAGCCCGCCACGCGTTCGAGTTCATGCTGACGGCGACCGGCGAGAACCAGGGAGAAACCCGATTCTGCAAGACGGAGGGAAACGGCGCGGCCGATACCGCTGCCTGCGCCGGTGACGATAGCTACTTTAGTCATGTTCTTGACTATGACAAGCACCGATCTGGCTCTTTCTTTGGGTTCTGGTTTTCGTTGAGGCTGTTGTCCCTTATGGATGGGATACATTCGCCCTGATGGGCCAAAAAATAGAACTGGAATAACAACGGCATGCTGCCAAGCTCTACCGCATCGCCAAACCGGCTGCTGAGCTTCATTCAATCCGAGAATAAGTGATGGGTAGATTCAACAAAACTTGTGGCCCTTTCACAGCTGTCCTGTTCACGTATTACGAGGTCTACCACTGGGTTCCTCTCGGCAAAGGGAACTGGCAGTTTCGTTTCCTGTCGACAATGACCAGTTTTATCCGGATATCGTCATCGGCTTATTGCTGCTCTGGTTTACATGGAGCTTGACTCAGGGGAAAGAGGTAGCATGTCGACTGCGTCGGTGCTACTAACACTCTGGGTTGCCAATCCACTCCTTCGACTGGTGGATTTCTTATGCACGGAGTATACCGGAGAATGCTAGCCGTCACAGCTTCTGCAAGCCACATACGCACATCCTTCCCGCCGTCGGACATCACTATCCTCCTGATAGCGGTCATGCTGTCCTCGACTTCATCCTTTTCCCAATTTGTCTTGTTGTCCTACTTGCAACGTTCCTACGCAAGAACTTTCGGGGGATCGCTTCAGGATCGTCCGAAAACTAATGCGGGGCCCTTATCAGTTGAGCCAGATTGCCACTGGTGACAGCAATGTTGGGGTTTGCTCTTATAATCGTGAGTCGTTCGTTGTCAGATAGAGCTTTTCCGGTCAACCCCTTGAAATGCTTCCCGAAGCACATCGTGCGAAGCGTGTAAGTCCTGTTTCTCTTGGTTGCTCAGCACGAGTTCAATCACACGTTCGACTTCGCATGACCCAACAATGCAAGGAGTGCTCAAATACACATCGGTCAGCCCGTATGGCCCGCCGAGCAAGGTAGAGACAGCTAGGCAGTATGCTCGTTCCGCATAAGGGCTTCGCAGCTTGGAGTGACGCAGGAAGCAACGGCGAAGCACGTAATGCCCTTGCGTGCTCCCACTCCGGGTTCAGCTTGGCAAACCCGCGTTAGTAGTTCATCAGGGAAGGGCAGTCGCTCCGCACCGGGATAGAGGCCAAGTGGAATGGCCGCAATGCTGGCTGAGCTCCAGACGGCGACCGAAGAGTCTCCGTACTCCCCGACTACAAAAGCATGGACTCCTCGTGCTTCCCAACTCATCTCCAAGCAACGCCCTTAGGCGAGCAGTATTAATCACTGTTCCCGAGCCAATGACCTGGCTTGCTGGCAGTCCCAACTCTTTCTGAGCAACCAGCGCCAACACATCAACAGCATCGGTAGTGATCAGCAAAACCCCATTGAACTTCTCTGCCATGAGCTGGCCAATACACTCATGGGTAATCTTCACATTGCGATTTAGGAGCTCGAGTCGAGTTTCGTCCGCATTCTTGGCGGCTGCTCCAGCCGCTGGGATCACAATGGCGCTCTGCCCTATTTCTTTGTACGTGCCTGCGATGACCTTGACTGCAGATCTATAGCCTCACCCTCTGCCCCGGCAAAGTCATGGCCCACCAGCACCAGCTCACGCACAAGTGGATTGACCAGCAAAGCATACGCGCAGGTTGTTCCGACGTTCCCACAGCCAATGGTGCAAATTCGGCTAGCAGAAGGGCTTACCTGTTCTTCTGTCAATCTCTTGCTCTCTTTTGGAGGCTGTCGAACTCATCACCACCAGTTCAGCAACCAGTGTTGTCAGCGTGAGTAAAGACAATCCGGGCAAGAACTCCTATCTACATCTCACTTTAAAGTTTTGCCGAAGTCTGGCCCTATCGCTCTCGAACTGCTGGAAACGCCAGCTCAGAGTCTGAACTCCTCTAAATGGACCAGTTCTTAACGAAAGCATCTCAACCCGGTTTCTCGCTTAGGACATGACGGAAGGCCAACGTCGTTCGGCGGCTTTCGGCCACCAAGCGCCGGGGAAGAAGAAATTGTTCCAATCAAGTTGGCAGGTCTTTACGATTTGCAATCCGTATTCGCAGCGCTTCAAGTCTGCTGCGCCACGGTTGGCCGTGCCGAACCCAAATTTACAGCCAGCCTGCTTTGCTTGCCGGATAAAGTTTTCGTTTGGTAGTTGCGCAAGCGTATTGAGTTCGATCGCCACCTTGTTTCTTACCAGCGCTTCAATCAGCTTGGTCACGTGAGCTTGTGTCCAGAGTTCGCCCGCTTTGGCCTGCATCTCTGGGGGAAGAAAGGTCAGATAGGAATAGAGATCAATGGGTTCGGAGTCGAGGCGGTTTACCGTTTGATGGATTAAGCTTTCCAGAAAGGCTGAGTGGTCAGTAATCGATCGGGTTGTCTCGCTGTCTTCCAGGTGGACGGTACGGCCCTGCATATCTCTCGCATGGCGGCCGTCCGCCAGAATGCAATCGAAGCTGCGTGCTGTCTCTCGTGACACGACATTCGTCCACTTTCCATCAAAAGCAGAGAGGGCGGTGAAAACAGGCCTGCCAAGAAATGGCTGTAACCAATGTTTTGCGTCCGTATCGCTTTTGAGCTCTGCAGCCTCAGCCGTGATCGCATATTGAATGCCATCACTTCGTGACTTCCGCAAGGCCTCCTCAAGCGTCATCCCAGGCCGGAGAAATACATGATAATCAACCATCGGCACATTGTGTCGGCCAATGTTGATTATTTCTCGATACGACTCATCTACCACTGGCACCGGACCTGTATAAGCTGGCAGATCGTTGGGTAAAGGACGAACACGCACTCTTCGATAGAAGGCCCTTGAACCGTCATTGTGGCATTGCAGAGCAAACGTGCCATGGTCCAGAAAGCGTCCTTTCTCTCCACCAGCGGGAATGACAGGGGGCGTTGGCTCTACATAATCAACCAGCAACTCCCCGTTTACTCTAATCTGAACATTTTTTCCGCCCACGGATACTTGGACTAGAAAGGGCCGCTCATCGGGAACGAGCTGCTTGTACATGTTCCGGAGCCCATAAAGAGAACCCGTTTTCTTTCGTTCCAGGTAGCTGCTGTCTCCACGGGCGGTGTTGTTGATCTGGATCTCAAACCCTTTTTCGGGGAAGCCAGTTTCCTGGTAAGCTGTGTGAAAGTAGATGCCAGAGTTGCACTGTGGTTTAGTAGTCAGTTCCACTTCGAGCTGAAAGTTCTGGAAGTCTGCTGCTCCTGTGGGACCGTTATAGAACAAGTGCGAACGGGGTCCATTCGCTGCTAGCGTACCGTCAATGACCTTCCACGAAGCTTTGTTCTCGCTCGGTGTCCAGCCGTCTAAACTGTGTCCGTCGAATAGTTCAATCCACTCCTGAGTCTTAGCTGTGATGGCAAGAGGAGCAGCTATCGCTGCGCCCATAAACGTACGTCTGGTTAAATCATGTTTCAACAAGGAGAATCCTTAGAAGTAGCTATTAACTTACTGCATGGTGCTTTTCTTGGAACCTGCGGTTCATCTTTTTTGCCGGTAATGCGGGAGATCTTAAAGCCCAATCTGCTTATCGAAAGAGCTCGTTGTTTCAAAACGGCAAGTAGATCGCACTTTAAGAGAGGTGGTCCTTGCCGCCCAAAAAGCAGACGTCGCTCTTGTTTGGCTGTTCCAGCCACGCATATCCTAGAAGCTTTGGCGGTACTAGCTGCAGTAGGCCCTCCTTGCACGGCAGCACCGTAGATCCGCTTCCGTACAGTCTGGAACATGAATCTTGCGTCCAAGAGGCGAGCGGGAGACCAGAAGACCTTCG
>CAXTWQ010000110.1:0-17172 GCA_964248065.1 uncultured Bryobacteraceae bacterium
GTTCGCTAGAACCTGCAGGGGCGCGTGATTCCCTTCGGCAAAGGTTGAGAGCTTCTGTGGAATCTCGTCCTCAAAGATACGCAGATCCTTTGGCTTGATGCCATTCACATATTTGCCCTTGTTGTCAGTGACGGTGAAGGAAAGCACCACCATGTCCACTTTGACGTGAAAGGTAGATTGATCCCCATCCTGCGCAGCGTGCACCCGTATGGTAAGGAGTGGCAGAACAGCCAGCAGACACAGAGCTGACGCAATACCGGTAATTCGGAGAAGTTTTCGCAAAATAGTTCCTCTAATTTCCTGCTATGTGCACTGCAGACTGCCCGCTCTGCCCCTTTACGTTTCTGGCAGTAATTTGCAGCGAGCGAAGCAAGGCCGGCCAGTCTTCTAAGTGCGTCGCAAAGATGTTCTCAATAGCCGAGCGGTTCCACTCGGGCACATAGGCGTCTAACTGATTGATCGGTGTCCCGACTTGATCGGCCAGTGCTGCGTAGGCAAGATTGTTCGACTCCCAGCTTTCGGCCAGAATACGGCTGGAGAAGCCCATCAGAGCCGGAAACGTCCGGAGGTAAAGCAGGCCGGGCTGGTAAGAGTGGGTCAGATTGGGCTTTGGCGTACCGAAGCTACGGCTGATGACCTGAGCCGTCAGGGTCTTCGGGTTCTCAGCTAAGAGCGCGTCGATTTGTTTGGACGTCTCGTCTACAGAAACAGACTTCAGCGTTGCCTCGCCGGCCATTGCATATAAGACAGAAGTCGGAATTTCGGCCACAGTGTCACTGAAGCGGTTCGAATGAAGATGGTCGCTCAGCCACTCGACTCGCGAAGGGGAGACAAAGCGCCCGTAGCTGGTCAGCAAGGGCTTTTCAACAGCAGGGTCGAGGGCAGCCGCAGCCACCAGGTTCCGGCCTCTCTCGACACGGAGAGCTACGTAGCGAAGCTGCTCGGGGCGAATATTGCGCCAACGCGTTACTGTCACGCTTGCGATCATCTGAGGGACTAAGTCAGCCCAGATTAACGCTTGCTCGCGTTTCGGTGAAAGGAAATTTTGCTCGGCTTCGGCAATGGCATACGGAAGAGCCACCAGAGAACCAGTGAGCCGCCCACCGGCGCTCGCAGGCCATCCACTGCCACTGACCTCGGTCAGACGCCAGGCAGCGGGCGAGCCTTCTGGTCCAATGAAGTCGTGCGACCGAACCAGCTGCGGATTTGTTGTGAGAAGCTGCGAACCGGCCGGCGCATAGTAGCTGTAAAGCAAGCCGACCAGCGAGTCGCGCAGAAAGGGCGCAAGTGCGTCGCGGATATCCTTGCGATCCGATGCTTTCTCAAGACTGAACTTGCGCTCCCCTTCCAGATGTCGATTACTCCAGTAGCCAACCGAGAAAGAATTCTTTTCTTCGCTCGATAGAGAGGCGCGGCTGGAATCGCTATCAGCAATGCGCTCCATCTGCTCGTTGAATGCTTTGGCCGATTTACTATCCAGCTTGCCCTTTTTGTCTGCCAAGGTGAAAAGCGTGTCCAGCGTGAACAGGCGCTGGGCGTCGAACACGTGAAGGAACGTCTCGGCAGGTGAGTACGGCAAGGCGGAATCAGCAGGTTGCAGCTTGCCGACCAGCAACTCTGTAATCTGTTCCTGGCGCGAGTGGATATCAAGATTGCGGGCATGGGCTGAAGCAAGCAGGGATTCAATACCAGCCCGGCCAGCGTCAAACAGTTCCGCTTGGTCATGAGTGCGTCCGAAAGGCGCGGTGAGTTTGGTGAAAGCTGCATCCGCCGTAGCAGGACTAATTGCCTCGCGCACGGCCAGAATGCGCCATAACTCGACCTCCGATTGGAAAACGCCAAGCGTGTCAGCGCGCAGGAGAGTATCACGGATGCCAGAGATCTCAGCCGTCAAGTCAAGGTAGCGATTGATCGAAGCCTCTGAAAGTGCAGGGACATCAGCAAACAGCGAGTATTGTGCATTGTATGCGCGGTATACATTCACCAGTCGCTGGGCAAGCGCAGGTGAGATGGGCCGGGCTCGCTCACGATCGATATCGTTCAAAGCAAGAAACATGCGCAGAGGCTCATTCTCGACCGTCTTGCGGCTCAGGCCGAATAAGGCTTCCAGCAGATCATCGCTGCTACGCCATGAACTAGCAGACCGCGTCAACTTGCCGTCGTACTTGCCATGTGGATGCTTGACGAAGAGATTTCGCCAGATCTCGAGATTGCCGGGAATGTGCGGCTGGCCATTGGAATCAATCCGCAGAGCAGTGGTGAGAAGCATCAGCTCGGTGCTGGAACGGAAGACTGGGCGGGCAGGACCAGGCGTGGTGACCTTACCGCGAAGAGCATCATAGAACCGGCGCAGACGATCAGGCTGGGTGAGGTAATCAGCAGTCGGTCCGCTGATTCTTGACAGTGCGTCGAAGTAGCTGGCCGCCCAGCCATCGTCGGTAGCCAGAAGCTTTTCGAAAAACTGCCCGGGATTGGACGGCGACGCACCAACCAGCGACTGCCAGCCGCGAGGCGAGCCCGGAACGACCGCTGCTCCATCTCGAACCTGGAACATGCCGCCGTAGAAGTCGAGTACATGCGCGTAGACCTTCAGTTTGGCTGGGGATGCCTGGTGGCGAAGCACTTCGGCGGTCTGACGATCCACATGAGACAGGCCCAAGTACAAACGGCACAGAGAAGGATCGGACAGGAAAGCATCGATAAACTCAGGTTGGTTATTGCGCCCCAGAGCCGTCATCCAATAGTGGGCATCGTAAAGAACAGGAACCTCGGTAGGCGCATACGGCAACTCGAAGCGGTGGTTAGCGCGAAGATCGGCTTCCAGTTCAGCAAGGGGAAAGCCGGAGTCAACAGTGAGAAAGGCGCGGGTTGGATTGACTGTCTCAAGAACAATGTCGCTGCCGCAGGAGCCGCGCATCCGGTAGCCAAGGGCTTTCAGCAGCCGACCGGTTTCCTCGCTGTCGCAAGTGGGAATAACGATCTTGCGATTACTGCCAGCCAGAGATTGAAGCTCGCGAGCCTCGCCCAGATATCGAACCACTAAACGGAGATACTCAGTCTGCTGCAGAGCCTCATTGCCGGAGGCTTCGTACCCATTCGTCACAATGTTGCGGGCGAACGCCGGCAACAACTCTTCAGGGGCAAGATCGGGCGAGAGTGCGGCCATCCGGGCAAAGGACGCCATAGGCCCAGGTATGTTTACTTTTGAGTACGCTACCGGCTTTTCCAGCTTGGATGGCTCTACCAGGTCTGTTCCGCCCGCTGCGCGATATTGGGCCAGGTCAGTGGCAAAGTCGCTTGTGCGGTCGTGCATGAAGTCGTTCAGCACTAACTGCCGAAGAGCAGAGCGGCGTGTGGCCGGATCACTTGCGCCTCCGATCCATTGCAGGTAAAATTCGCGGCTGCCCGGGTCGTCGTGGCGGTCCAGAAACTCGGCGTAGACTTCCGGATTGGAGTTACGGTTAGGGCCGTCCAGCAGGCTGCGAGCACCGCTTAAATCACCGTCAGCCTCATGCTGAAGGACTTCTCTTCGAAGATCAGATGTATCGGCCGCGAAAACAAGACTGGTCGGGCCGGTGAAGCTTCCCAGACTCACCAGAACAAAAACTGTGGCTTGGGCAAAAAAGTGGCGCGGATGCACTGCAGTCACTACGTTTTGGGCTCCTGAGGCTCTTACTTTAACATCTATCAACCAAATCATATAGCTCATTCGTACTACCATCAGGTTGCCGTTTGGTCAATCGGCGCCGGCCGTCTTGCGTCGCACACGGTGGGCAAATAAGCGGATGGAGAGACGTATGTACTATGCATGTATGAATCGCGCGCTCACATTGCTCATTCTGGCCTGCTGTTCCGCTTTCGCACAAGAAGTCGCGACGGCTAAAATCGCTGTAGTCGGCTTGGTTCACGCTCATGTATGGGGACATTTGCGCACCATGGTGTCAGGCACTTCGGCAACGCTGGTGGGGGTCGCGGAGCCTATTGAGGAGCTGCGCGAGCAAGCAGGCAAGCTCGGTGTCCGGAACGAACTGCTTTTTACCGACTATAAGCAGATGCTCGATCAGACGAAGCCCGATATCGTGTGGGCGTTTGTCGAGAATAACCGGCATCTGGAGATAGCCGAGGTTTGCGCGCCCCGGCACATAAATCTTATTTACGAAAAGCCGCTCGCGAGCAATTACCCGGACGCTAGAAGGATCGCGGATTTGGCTAAGAAGTACAACGTGCAAGTGATGACCAACTACCAAATGGCATGGTGGCCGTCGAACTACACAGCCAAAGCGGCGGTTGACCGTGGGGATGTCGGCACGGTGTACCGGTTGCATGGCGTAGTTGGCCATGGCGGCCCGGGCAGTGAGGGCGTAATGAACAAGTACTTCTTTGCGTGGTTGACTGATCCAGTCAAGAATGGCGCAGGCGCACTAATGGATTTTGGCTGCTACAACGTGCTTTGGAGCCTTTGGTATATGGGCATGCCGACAAGCGTGTATGCGAGCGTCGACCATCTCCGGCCAGAGCGCTTTCCGAAAGTGGAAGATGCGGCGACGCTGGTCTTAAATTATCCCAATGGCGTCGGCATCTTCGAAGGAAGTTGGAATCTGCCGCGCAGCTTTCAGGATCTGGAAGTATTTGGGCGGCCCGATCCGAATGGTAAAGCACCCGGGTCCATCTACGTGAGCCATGCCGGCGTGCAGTTAAAACAAGGGAAGGAGACCAAGGATGTAACGGTCGACCCGCTTCCTGCTGATGAGGCTGAGCCTGTCGCTTATATGATTTCGCGCTTACGAACAAAGCAGCCCGTGACAGGTCTGACCGCGGTTGACATCAATACGCAAGTCATCCAGTTGATTGACCTGGCGAAGGAGTCCGTCAGAACCGGACGAGCAGTCAGCGTTCCGAAAACTTAAGAGCGGGTGCAGGCGAGGCAGCGCCTCCGCGTACCAGAAAGGCCGCGCCAAGCAGCAGCAATCCCAAAGCGATCCATTGCGTAAGCGAGAAGGGGCCAACTAGCGACTGTTCGTGTTCGCGGAAGAACTCGATGACGAAGCGAGCGGTTGAGTACAGCACCAGGTAGAGCCCAATAATCTGGCCGCCTCGATGGCTTCTACTCGCCTGCCGGTAAAGAAACGCGAAAATCAGCAAGTCGGCGATGGATTCATACAGTTGCACAGGATGCAATGTTCGATCGAGAGGCACGGGAGCTGCAAAATCAGAACGAAAGCGAACGCCCCAGGGCAGATCGCACTGGCGGCCCCAACAGCAGCCTGCGGCAAAACATCCAAGGCGCCCAATGCTTTGCCCAATAGCTACGCCCGGAGCAAACGCGTCCATAGTGGGCAAGACCGGAAGCGACTGTTTTCGGATGTAGACTGCAGCAAAGATGAGTGCTGCGATGAAGCCACCATGGAAAACTCCGGCAGCCTGTAGTGTCTCCCGCGAGAATATTCGCCCAGGGTTTTGCAGGTACTCGGGCAAATCGAAGAGAATCATAAACAGCTTGGCACCGAGGATGCCAGCCATGGCGCAGTAGACCGCGAGATTGGTGACCTTCTCGGCAGGCAAACCGGCTTTTCGGGCCAGGCGCATAGCCACGCTCAGCCCGAGGAGAAAGCCGAGAGCAACCAACACGCCATAGGTCGGAATATAAAAAGAACCGATGCTGATCAGCTTAGGAAACATGTAAGTTAACGAACGGCGGAACTTGTCCCTTCTTGGATGCTCCTGGTTCGGTGCCGGGGCCACAGCATTTCAAAAACAAGAAGGGCGCCTCCAACGCTGATGGCACTATCGGCGATGTTGAAGGCAGGAAAGACCCACGAGCCATGGTAAACCTCAATAAAGTCAGTGACGGTTCCGCGGGTTGCACGATCAAAGAAGTTGCCGAGTGCGCCACCAAGAATCAGGCCGAGTGCGAAGCGTGACACGATGTGGGTGTAAACACCTTTGCGACTCCAGAGAGTGTAGGCTATGAAGCAAATCACTGCAAATGTCACGCCCAGGAGAACGACATTGCGAAGGATCGGGTTACCTTCCGCCAGGAAACCGAAAGCAGCCCCGGGATTTTCCAGGTGGGTCACACGCAGTAAACCCGGAATCACAGGAGCATCGTCGTAGCTATTCAAGGCGTGCTGAATCATCACTTTGGTCAGGCGGTCGGTGACAATAATGAGCAAAGCGACCACGATAGCCGTCAGCCGTCCGAATATCAGTCGTGATCCGGACATCTAGGGCAAATATCCTGTTTGCTCGAGCACGTTGGCACACTCGGCGCAAACTGTTGGCACGCGTTGATCAGCGCCGACATCGAGCTTATATTTCCAGCAACGTTCACATTTATCGCCACTGGCGCGATCAATGGAAACTGTCAGCGGTTCGCCTGACCCAGGCTGCAGGTCCACCTGCGAAACGATGAACCACATTGGCAGATCACTCTCGTTACGCTTGAATAAATCGTACGTATCGCCAGTAGCTTGCAAGGTGAGTGCGGCTTCTAGTGAAGAGCCGATCACCTTGTCCTCGCGCACGCCGTCCAGCGCTTTCAAAACCTGATCCCGTGTTGCGAGCATCTGCCCCCAATCACTCGCGCGATGGCGCTGGGCTGCGCTGACGCCAACGGTCAGCTCTTCCGGTTCCGGAAACGTAATCGTGTGAATGCTTCCGCCAGCATCGCCGGGAAATTTAAGATAGCTCCAGGTCTCTTCGCAGGTAAAGGACAGCACCGGCGCCAGCAGACGTACCAGCGCAGTGGTGATGCGATAGAGAGTTGTTTGCGCACTACGTCGAACTTGCGAGGATGGCACTGTGGTGTACAGGCGATCGCGCGAAACATCGATGAATAGGGCACTCAGGCGAGTGATGGTGAAGTCGTAGACGGCCCGGTAAACCTTATGGAACTCGTACTGTTCATAAAAAGCACGACAGCGGCGCACCAGATCTTCAGCCTCAGTCAGCAGCCAGACGTCAAGAGTCGTAAGCTGCTCGCCGGGCACCTGATCCACAGATGGATGAAAGTCGTACAAGTTCCCCAGCATTGCGCGGATTGTATTGCGGATCTTGCGGTACGCCTCAGCAAGGCGTTTAAGAATCGTGTCGGAGAGGCGAACGTCTTCCGTAAAATCGACCGAAGCAACCCAAAGCCGCAGCAGATCGGCACCGTATTGCTTGATGATCTTTTCGGGTTCTATCGTGTTGCCGAGCGACTTGTGCATAGCGCGGCCTTCCGCATCGAGTGTCCAGCCGTGTGTTGCGCACTCGCGATAAGGCGAAGCACCGCGAAGCCCAACGCCGATGAGAAGCGAACTGTGGAACCACCCGCGGTACTGATCTCCGCCTTCGATATACATGTCGGCTGGCCAATGCAGGCCGTTCTTTTCAGTGACCACGGCAAGATGGCTGGAACCGGAGTCAAACCAGACGTCAAGAATATCGTTCTCCTTGCGAAAACCGCCGCCACCGCACTTTGAGCACCTGCAGCCCGGGCCCATCAGCTCCTCGACTGATTCCGAGTACCAGACGTCCGACGTGCCTTGGCGAAATTTCTCCACTACGCGCAACTGAACCTGCTTGTCGATAAACGGCTCGGCGCAACGGTCGCAATAGAAAACGATGATGGGCACGCCCCATACGCGCTGGCGCGAAATGCACCAATCGGGACGAGTCGCAATCATGTTATACATGCGCTCTTCGCCCCAGCCCGGATGCCACTTGACGCCGCGAACCGCTTGGAGCGCGCGCGCGCGCAACGCTTCCAGATCCATGCCGATGAACCACTGTTCGGTAGCTCGAAAGATGATGGGCCGATGGCAGCGCCAGCAGTGCGGATAGCTATGCTCCAGCCGCTCCTGTCCAGCTAGCGCGCCATGCTGCTGAAGGATTTCGATGATGATCGGGTTGATCTCCCAAACGGTCTTGCCAATGATCTCGTCGGGCAATCTGCCGCTCGCGCCTTCAGCTCGAAAGAGACGGCCGCCTGCGTCGACCGGACAATACACTGGCAGACCGTACCGCTGGCCAATGACAAAATCGTCCTGCCCATGTCCTGGTGCTGTATGGACTGCGCCAGTTCCCTGCTCCAGCGTGACGTGATCGCCTAAAAGGCCGAGCGACTCGCGCTCCAGAAACGGATGTTGAAAGACCGCCCGGTCAAGCTTTGTCCCCGGAAACTTGGCGACAACCTCCGCGTCCCACCCGAGCGCTTCGGAGACTTGTGGGAGCAGTCCTTCAGCAACAATAGTCAGACCCTGCGCTGTATCAACGGCAACGTAGTCGAACTTCGGATTGAAACTGATGGCCAGATTTGCCGGGAGCGTCCAGGGCGTAGTGGTCCAGATCAAGGAGTGAACATCCTTGCCCCCAAGCGCTGGATCGAGCAGCGCCGGATCAGAAAGCAGCTTGAACCGAACGTAGATCGACGTGCTCGAATGGTTCTCGTATTCCACTTCCGCTTCTGCTAAAGCCGTACGATCCTTGATGCACCAATGAACGGGTTTGAGTCCTTTGTAAACCGACCCACCGTGGAGAAAGTCCACGAATGCACCGGCTATTACGGCCTCATACTCGGCGCTCATGGTGAGGTACGGGTCTTCCCACCGACCGAAGACGCCCAAGCGCTTGAACTCACGCCGATGAATATCAACAAAGTTGGCAGCGTAGGCCCGGCACTCGCCACGAATTTCGGCCGTCGTCATGGCGGCTTTGCGTTTGCCCAGCTCAGCGTCTACTTTGATCTCGATGGGCAGCCCGTGACAGTCCCAACCAGGAATGTAGGGAGCGTCGAAGCCGGCCATGGTCTTCGACTTCACGATGAAGTCTTTTAAAATTTTGTTGAACGCGGTGCCCAGGTGAATGTTGCCGTTCGCATATGGTGGGCCATCGTGTAGAACGTATTGTGGCGCACCCGCGCGAGCCTGCCGAATTTGGGCGTAAATGTTCGAGCTCTCCCACTTTTCGAGCAGTCGCGGTTCGAGAACCGGCAGGTTTGCCTGCATCGGAAACTCAGTTTTAGGCAGGTTGACCGTTTTCTTCAGGTCAACGGAAGTGGCGTTCATGGAGTCATTTCATGGTAACGAATGGACGGGTTAGTCAGGCCCGAGCTAAGAGCGTTACACTTCACCTGAGACCAATTCAGGTGCAAACACAATGAGAAATGATAGAAGTCGAACAGATCTTGATAGACGCGACTTTGTCGCTTTCTCTATGACGGCCGGTGTCAGCGCGACCACCCTGCAAGCCGCAGAGGGAGGTTTGGAGGTTTCGGAAACTGACGTCAATATAGTGACTTCTAGCGGCACCTGCGATGCGGCGTTCATTCATCCGAAGACCGGTTCGTACCCAGGAGTTTTGCTCTGGCCGGATGCCTTCGGCTTGCGACCCGCTATGCGGAACATGGCCAAGCGTCTTGCCGCTGAGGGTTACTCGGTGCTTGTGCCTAACCCTTTCTATCGCGTTGCCAAAGCACCTTTCTCTGATGCATCCACTTTTAATTTCAGCAACCCGGCCGATATGGCGAAACTCAAACCCCTTATGGCGTCGGTCACTGCCCCTGGCCATGCGGAAGAGGATGCCGTCGCTTACGTGAGCTTCCTTGATGCGCAAAAAGAAGTAAATAAATCTAAGAAGATCGGCACGCAAGGCTACTGCATGGGCGGTCCGCTGGTGATGAAAACCGCTGCTGCGTTACCTGATCGCATTGGGGCTGGCGCTTCCTTTCACGGAGGTGGCCTGGTCACCGATAAGCCAGATAGCCCGCATCTGCTTGCGCCCAAGATCAAGGCTCGCATGTACTTCGGCATCGCGTCCAATGACGACGAACGTCAACCGGACGCGAAAGATAAGCTCAAGCAGGCTTTCGCAGCGGCTGCCATTCCACCAGAGATTGAAGTGTACCCGGGCGCATTACACGGCTGGTGTGTACCGGACATGCCAATGCAGAACGGCACGCCGATTTATAACAAGCCCGCTGCTGAACGCGCCTGGGGTAAGCTTCTGACCTTGTACAAAGCGGCTCTGGCGTAAGCATAGCCTCTACTGCAACTGAGCCACGACCGAACCGAACGGAGGCAAGGCAAACTTACCGTTTGCAATTTGGATCGGCGACGATGAGACTAGTACCTCACCGGACTTGCCGCTGATCTCTTCAGCGGCGACGGACTGTGCCTTCGCGGTCAAATTACAAGACACCAGCACCGATTTTCCATCCGAAGTCTGGCGCATGAAGGAAAGCACGGAAGGGTTGTCGCGGTCGATAGAGACGAATTGTCCTTCGCGTAACTGCGCGTTACTCTTTCGCAGCTGAATCAGCTTCTTATAGAAGTTCAGTAACGAGTTTGGATCTTTGCTTTCGTCCGCTACATTGATCGTCTTGTAGTCAGAACCAACCGGCAGCCAAGTCTTCTTTGTTGTGCTAAATCCGGCTTGATTATCAGCATTCCACTGCATCGGAGTGCGTTCAGCGTCACGGCCCTTTTCGCGCGGCCAGCCAATTTTGCCGATCGGATCCTGCACGTCTTCTTTTCGCTTTGGCAGGTGATCGGTCATGCCGATTTCCTGGCCGTAATAGAGCAGCGCGGAGTCTTTCGGAGTTAGCAGCATGGTGGCGATCAAGCGGGCAACAGCGTCCGCGTGACCGTTGGCATTATAACGATCTGTGCTGCGGGGATTGTCGTGATTGTCGAAGGCAAAAAGTGCCGTATTGCCGTTGACTTTTGTTTCCGCGTCCACCAGTAATTGTCTGAACTTGGCCGTGTCGAAGCTGTTTACAAATCCGTATTGCAAGTCCATCGGTAACTGCAGTTCATCATTGTTCTTGCCATACATAAGAGCCAGATCACTGGCGTTGTTCAAGTATGTTTCGCCTATTAGAACGCGCCCCGGATATTCGTCGGTTACCTTGCGCAATTCACGCAGCACGTCGTGCACTTGGGGCAGATTGTCTGTGTAAATCGTGTTATGGTTCGGATCGCCAAACTTGTTTGTTCCCGCTGTTGTGGGCTCGTCGCGCAATGCTGGGTCCTCAAACAGGTGAGTGATGGCATCCAGGCGAAAACCCGCTACACCTTTCTGCATCCAGAAACGCAGGACGTCATACATGGCGTTTCTAACATCGTTGTTGCTCCAGTTCAGATCAGGTTGTTCCTTATAGAAGGCGTGATAGTAAAACTGATCGCGGGTGTCAACGTATTGCCAAGCCGAGTGACCGAATATGGAGATCCAGTTATTCGGTGGTTGCCGGTTGGCCTTACCGTCTTTCCAGACAAACCAATCAGCTTTGGGGTTGGTGCGCGATGACTTGGATTCGATAAACCAGGGATGCTGATCGGACGTATGATTCAGCACCATGTCGGCAATCACTCGAATGTTGCGCTTGGTAGCCTCAGCCATCAGCCGGTCGAAGTCAGCCATGGTTCCAAACTGAGGATCGATGCCCCGATAGTCGGAGATGTCATAACCGTAATCAACCTGTGGAGAAGGAAGAAACGGGGTGATCCAAATGGCATCAACGCCCAGATCTTTCAAGTAATCCAGATGTTCGGTGATGCCATTGATATCGCCAATACCATCGCTGTTCGAGTCACCGAAACTGCGCGGATAGATCTCGTAAATTACTGCGTTCTTCCACCAGTTATTGTCTCCGTCCTCAGCCCGGGAGATAAGTGGGTTTACCAGGACGGTAGATATAGCAGCTAAAATCAATCGACACAGAGGACGGCGCACGTTTAGAAAACGCATACGCCATCCATGTTAGTCGAAGTGAAACAACTTACTGGCTGACTAACTCCGGCCGCGCTCCAATGTTACGCAGGCAATGATCTACCCATAACTTCGTAAGCTTTTCCTGCGCTCCGTTCTGGGTTAAGCGTGAGCGCAGACTGGTGAACTCCACATGGTCGAGTGGCTGGTCCTGATTAAAGCAGGAAAACACCACGGTCTCTTTGCCAGTCACCGGATCCTTGTGCATCTGCAGGCACTGAGCACAGATCTCTTTCATCATGCATTGCATGGGCGAATTAATGCTGCCAATGGCTTGGTGGTCGGGCTTCAGATAGGGACGCAATACAGAGTGACGTGCCTGTTGAACGGCCTTCATCATGCCGTCAGAGCCGATGACAATCAGGCGATCAACGGTGTTCAAAGGAATTTTTGGATCACCCAGGTCACCGCGAGCGTAAGCCGCCATCGCTTCTACGATGTTGCCCACGAAAGCACTGTCCTGGATGCGGCGGGGCGTGAAACCCGGCGGCTCGTCGCAAACCCAGATGACTACGTCCGCAGCCTGCTCAATCTCCTCGATCTTGTATCGATCAACAATCTTTTTATAACCAGCAAAGTAAACAACGCGCGAACCTTCCTCACGCAGCTTCTGACCGATTGAAAACAGCACAGCATTACCTAGACCGCCACCCGCGAGCAGGACAGTCTCGCGACCGGGCGTTTCGGTAGGTGTACCAGTTGGACCCATCAGCACGACAGGGTCACCCGGCTTCAGCAACGCACAAAGGTCAGAAGAGCCACCCATTTCCAGGACAATGGTGGACAGCAAACCTTTCTGCATGTCCACCTTGGCGCCAGTAAGCGCAAGGCCCTCCATAGCGAGAACAGTGGAATCGGTACGCCGCGCCAGCGACTCGTAATTCTGCAATCGATAAAACTGTCCTGGCAAAAAGGCACGAGCTGCAATAGGAGCCCGCACGACGATCTCCACGATATTGGGAGTCAATCGAATAACGTCTTCTATGACGGGCCGCAACTCGTTGTCAAGTCTGGCCAGCAACTGCTGAGGAGCGGGCTCAGTCTGCGCCTGCCTGGCAAGAATGCGCGAGACAACCGGAAAGCCGCGCTTGGCACTCCCCATCGCTTTCACAACATTGCCGGAGAAGGAAGGATGCAAGTCACCAAAGAAGCTGACCGCACGGCCATCCGGTTGATGCGAAATCAGAACATGCGTCTTGATTGGCTTCACGCTGCGCTCAGGCCTGACTGGCTGGCCTTGCTCGTCTTCAGCTTGGAAATAGCGGCCATCCAGGGTGAAGTTGTCCACGTCCTCGCGCGCCAGCACCGTGTTGGGCTGTGTGCCGGCCGCCACCAGGATACTGCGCGCCGGTAACAAGAGCTGTTCTCCAGTCGCGATCAGGCTTCCTGTAGCTTCGTCGAAACGCTGTCGTTCAACCCGCAGAGCCTTGGCGGTTCCGTAATCGTCAACCTCCACCTCCTGCGGTGCCAAGCACTCGGCAAAGCTCACGCCCTCTTCGAAAGCCTTGGCAATCTCTTCATGATTCAGCGTGTAGCTGGGCGCGTCGATCATGCGCCGACGATAGACAATCGTCGCTCCGCCCCATGACCGAAGAAGTTCTATGATGTGGGGACGCCGGCCATCGCGAATGGCATCTTTGCGCTCTGCTTGAATGGCACGAGCGTGCTGCAGGAACTCTTCGGCAACCTCGGCTTCTTCCGGGGTCCAGCGAGCGCGAATGGAGTCCTCACCAATCTCTTGCGCCAGCAGCTCAAAACGCTTCAGGAACTTCTCCACTTGCACTACATAGTAGGAGAGCGACTCAGTGGCGGTATCGACGGCAGTTAGGCCGCCGCCCACTACCACGATTGGCAGACGGATTTGCAAGTTGGCTAGAGATTCATACTTTGCAGCGCCCGTCAGCTGCAGAGCCATAAGAAAATCAGAGGCTTGCCGAACGCCGCGCACCAGACCGTTTCTCATCGGGATGACGGTGGGCCGGCCTGCTCCAGCGCAGAGAGCGATATGGTCAAAGCCCATTGCAAAGGCGCTCTCGACAGTCATGGTGCCGCCAAAGCGAACGCCTCCATACATGGCAAACTGCTCGCGCCGCTCCAGCAGTAACCGAATTACTTTTAGGAAGTTCTTGTTCCAGCGAACCGTAATGCCATACTCAGCAACGCCGCCGAAGCCGGCCATGACTCGCTCGTCCAAGCGCTCGTAGATTTCGGTGATGTCGTGGATGGGACGGAATGCAACACGATGCCCATAAGGATCGACGCCCGATATATCGGCAGGCAGGGGCTCCAGCTTCAGCCCGTCTACGGCCATGACAGTGTGGCCATCGTTCATCAAATGGTGAGACAGGGTGAACCCAGCAGGTCCTAGTCCGACCACCAACACCTTGCGATGCGAGTCAGCAAGCGGAAACGGCCGGACGATGTGCAGCGGATTCCAACGCGTCAGCAGGCTATAGATTTCAAAGCCCCAAGGCAGGTCAAGAATGTCTTTGAGGGTGCGCGTCTCCACCTGCGGAATGTCGACCGGGTCTTGCTTTTGGAAAATACATGCCTTCATGCAATCGTTGCAGATCCGGTGACCGGTGCCGGCACACATCGGGTTGTCGATCGTCACCGCAGCCAATGCACCAATCGGATTGCCCTGGCCCTTGAGCGTGTTCATCTCCGATATCTTTTCGTCCAGCGGACAACCGGCCAGCGCTACCCCGAAAACACTTGATTTGTAGGCGCCGTTCTTCTCTTTCAAACCAGTGGAGCAGCTATCTTTGCCTTGGTTGTGACACTTGATGCAATAGTTGGCCTGATCAAGCGCGCCTGTCAGGTCAGTGCCAGGATCGGTTAACTGAAAGCCTTCACGGTATCGCCAATGATCGCTACTTACTTCCAACCGAACCAGCTCCCCATCGCGCACGGTGTCAGCGTGCACAAGATGATTCATGTCAAGCTTGTGCGGCATCTTGAACAGAATGCCGTCTGCGTGATGACGCTTTCCCGCCGGCGAGAGTGTAGCCCAAGCCGCATACTGGCTCGCCACCTGCAGATGGTGCGCGTGCTCCACTTCAGTCTCCAACCATCGATTGACATGATTGGCATAGCTCAATTCTGAAAACGGCGCTTCGGTCAGCATCTCTAATTGAGCGCGCAACCCCAAACCATCGATCTCGGTCGCACGCTCTTCGGTGTAGCCGGTAAGAGCCTTACGCTGAACAAACCGCCGCTTCACAGAGTAGAGCGGCGCAAGCACGGAATGCCGCGCCTGCAAATCATGCAGCTCACGCTCAATGCCGAACAAGTGCCCAATGAAGTCCTCGAGATGGGGCGCAAGTGCAATGATCAACTCGGAAAATTGCTTATCGGCGAGCGCGCCGGGATCACGGCGAGCAGACTCCAGCCTATCCTTCAAGCCATCGTCACTCTTACTTAACTCTTGAAGAAAAACTTCGTCCAATCGCCGCAGACCGTCGGTCCGATACAGCTCTTCAAAAGAGAATCCAAGAGGCAGAGAAAGAATTGGGTGGTTCAAAGAATCAGTTTGTATATTCACAGCGGTTCGGTTGGCGGCAGCTGTCCTGCGATCTAAGTGTTTAGATCAGGGTGGACGGCAGATTGATTCGGCCCCGGACTACTTTCCGGGCTGCCGTACCCCTATTTTTGCAGATTTGGGAGGTCAACGCTTCCTGTCATGCGTCGCATTGCGAGGAAATGAGCGTGTCGTTCCGATATCGTAAAAAGATGAATCTGGAACGAACGATCCTCCGAAAGGTCGGGGAAGCGATCAGCCGCTTTCAGATGATCTGCGACGGTGATCATGTCGCGGTCGGAGTCTCCGGCGGGAAGGATTCGCTGACTCTGCTCGAAGTGCTTCTGTTGTTGCAAAAGCGAGCGCCAATCGACTTCCGGGTAAGCGCTTTCACCATCGAGCAAGGGAAGTTTCTTCGTCCGATTCAGCCTGTTGGCGAATACCTCCGCAGCCGAAATATCGAGTGGACGTACGTGACGGACCAAGCCTCAATTGACTTGATTGAGGATCAGCCTGACCATGGTTGCGATGTATGCAGCCGTTTTCGGAGACGCGCAGTCTATAGCGTTGCTCGCAAGCTGGGCGCAAATGTGGTCGCACTCGGGCATACTGCCGATGATTTCTGCGAGGCGTTCCTCCGCAATGCCATGTTCACCGGGCGCACCGGCGCACTGCCACCGGTTACTCTGTCGCGGGCCGGCGAGTTCCGCCTGATTCGACCCCTTGTGTACGTTACCGAAGACCTTACCGCTGCCTTCGCAGCAGCATTGGGCGCCCCAGTGATCCCTTGCGGCTGTTCGCAGAAGACCGGCAGTATTCGAAATTCGATTCGAACCTTTCTCTCCAACATGGAGCAGGAGGGCCACCCGGTAAAAGAAAGCCTGATTGGTGCTATGGGGAATATCGAAACAAAACGGTTACTTGACACCCGCTACTTCGCCCCTGAACACGAGACAAATGCCGGTGAAGGTCCCAGCACGCCGCTGATCGCGCTCCAATTGCCATAAGATCGTTATCCTAAGCGCGTGAAAAGCTGTTAAATTGGTCACGTTCCGTTTGTCTTACGTAACTTTGCTATGAGCGCTGAACTCGTTGTCGTGAATGGACCACTGGCAGGTACGCGCCACGACCTGAGTAAAGGCGAAATGTTGATCGGGCGTGCGCCGGATCTTAAAGTGGTCCTCAACGAACCGGAGGTAGGCTGGCGTCACTGTCAGATTCGGAAGCAGGGGGACCGGTTCATGTTACTAGACATGCGAAGCTCCCTTGGCACTTACGTCAACGGCATGCGCTCAGCCGAACGCTGGCTGGAAGACCGCGACCAGATTGGTATTGGCAAAACAACCCTGATGTTTCGTTCCGGGCACGGCACAGCGGAAGATGCCGTGTTAACTCCGGCCGATACCAAACCGGTTCTGCTGGCGGCCTGTTCACTCGTTTTCCTCTTTCGAGCTTTAGCGGCGAGTGTAGGGGAAGCTCAAAGCACTCTGCTCCAGAACCAAATTCTGCGTTTAGTCTCCGATCTGATTCCGGTGTCGTGCGGCCACATTCTGCTGGGCGCGAATGTGTCTGAGCTCCTGTCGCAGTATGAGACCCGTGTTCCCTCCCCCGACGAGCGGTTTGAGAGAGCGTTGCTTCGCGTGTGCGAGGAGGGTGCGTTCGAAGATTTTGAAACACAGATTATTGGAGTTCCTCTTTACCTGGCAGGCACTTTAGGAGGAGCCCTGGTGGTGGACTTGCAGCCGGGTGAGAAGGAAAGGCTCGCAACGCACCTGGAAACTCTGACTGCTGTTGCTTCACTTGCTTCCATTGGCTTTGAAGCGAACCGGGAAATAGAGACTCTGAAGGCCGAGAAGGAACTGCTGCAAGAGCAGATTGCCAACAACACAGGCATTGTCGGGAGT
>CAXTWQ010000111.1:0-10865 GCA_964248065.1 uncultured Bryobacteraceae bacterium
AATCAATGCGGAGCGAACCCGGCAGGAGATGTTTGGGTCGCGAAACTTTCCGGAGCCTGCTACGAGCGGCGTTGCCATGCACCAGACCGTATCGGGCAAACTGAACGGTAAAGAGTTCACCATGATTTCGGACCCGGATTCACGTATTGGTGAAAAGCTGGAGGTGTTCGCGGCTGGTGATTACATTTGGTTATCCTTTGCAGATATCGCTTCCATCCACGTTCAGGCTCCTAAACGCTTGCGCGACCTGCTGTGGATTCCCGCTTACATCAAGACTGGCCCTACATTTCAATCCCGGGAGCTGGGCGAAGTGATGATACCCAGCATGGCGCCGCTCTCCTGGCAGCATCCGGACGAAGAGGTTCGTCTTGGCCGAGTGAGCGAATGGTGCGAGGACGAGTTGGGGAATATTGCGCCATACGGTTTGAAGACGCTTCTTGTCGATGCCGATGAGGTACCTGTGGTGGAGTTGCGCGAGGTAGAAATCAATTCCCGGCTCACCACAGTTCACCAGGCGTAGCTTTGCCGGCTGGTTTGCATGGTCGAAATAGATCAGTTTCTGCAGCCGATTTCCGGAACCAATCCCGGGGGCACCAATGTCCGCTACGTTCTGCACGACAAAATACGTGAGGCGAGGCGGAATGAGGAGAGCGGACCCATGGGACAGTGGGAGCGCGAAGCCAAGGCTGCCGACTACAAAGCCGTCATCAGACTTTCCGAAGAGGCGCTACTCAAGACCACGAAGGACTTATGGGTTGCGGCCTGGCTGACAGAGGCCTGGATTTATGAGTTCGACCTCCCCGGTTTCACTTCCGGCCTCCAGTTAGTGCGCGGCCTCCTCAAAGACTTTTGGCCGCATCTCTATCCCGAACTTGAAGACGGCGATGCTGAATTGCGGGCATCTCCGCTGGAATGGATCGGTTCTTATTTCGACCCCAGTAAAGGTTCTTCGCCGATCATGGCGCTGCGGAAAGTTCCTCTTACGCAGGGCGGGCTGCACTGGTTCACCTATCAGGAGTCTCGCCGGATTGGATCAGAGGCCGAGGTCCGCGGCAATGACGTGCGAACCAAAGCGCGAGACGCGGCCATAAAAGAGGGGAAAGTCAGCATCGAGATCTTCGACAAAGATTTCGAGGCGACGCCGAAAGCCTTCTACAAGGATCTTGACCGCGACAGCAAGATCTTAGCGGAGACTTTACTGGCCCTCGATGAAGATTGCCGCGAGTTGTTCGGCGAAGTAGCGCCTTCCTTTAACCCGTTGCACAAGGCGCTGGGGGAGTTCTCAAACGTCATTCATATCCTGTTGCTGCGAAAGCTGGAGAAGGAACCCGACGTAGTTGCGCCTGCTCCGCAAATAGCCGAGCTAGTCCCTGATACGCCCGAGTCGGCCGCGGCCCCGGTGCAAGCGGAAACCATCGCCCCCTTAGACTTGTCCCAACTACGGGGAGGCGAGATCACCAGCACCGAGGCAGCCGTGCTCCACGTGGTTGCGGCCGCGCAGTATCTACGCCGCACCACTCCCGCTCATCCCAGTTCTTATCTGCTCTTACGCGCCCAGCGTTGGGGAGAGCTGCGCAGCTTGCCGACCGAATCAGCTACTCAGAATCTGCCGGCACCACCCACAGCAGTTCGCGTCGCACTTCGGGCAGCGGCTGCAGGCAACAACTACAAAGAAGTGCTGGAGATTGCGGAATCCACTATGGGAACGGTGGTCGGGCGCGGATGGCTTGACCTGCAGCGCTATTCGATCATTGCGTGCGACAAACTCGGCTACGCAGCGGCTGCCAAGGCTTTGCGATCAGACCTGAAGGCTTTCCTCCACGACTTTCCGCAACTTCATTTGGCAACGTTGAGCGACGACACCGGTGCTGCAAACCCGGAAACTTTGGCATGGCTGCGCACGGAAGGGTATATTACATAACGTAAGCCTTCCTTCATGGCTAGAGTTCGCGCCGATGCACCTGTCACCCTATCTGTCCTCGATCGCCTGATCGACGACGACCTGAAACACACGGGAGTTACTTATCTCACCCGAGCTCAATCACTGCGTAAGCTAAAGGAAGCAGTTCGTCGTGATCTTGAATGGCTGCTCAACACCAGGCATCCGGTTCAAGCAGCACCTCAGGGTTCACAACTGGCTGACTCGCTTTACATGTACGGATTGCCTGACATCACCTCGCTCAGTGTTCTGAGCGTGAATGACCGCAAATATCTGACCGAAGCTATCAAAGCATCAGTCATGCGGTTCGAGCCGCGAATCACCAATGTTCGCGTCAATCTGGTGACAGTTGGCCACGATAAGATACCGAGTTTGCGTTTCGTTATCGAAGGCTTGTTACGCGTAAATCCCCACCCTGAACACGTGAGCTTCGACACTCTACTAGAGCTTTCAAGCGGCGAGTACAAGGTGCAAGGGGAACTCGGTGCGCGATGAACTTCTCGAATACTACGAACGCGAACTCACTTTCCTGCGCAAGATGGGGGCTGAGTTTGCCGAGAAGTATCCGTCCGTTGCCTCTCATCTCATTCTTGGACCGAACGGGTCTGAGGACCCGCACGTTGAACGGCTAGTCGAATCCTTTGCATTCCTGGCAGCGCGCATTCATTTAAAGCTGAATGACGATCTGCCGGAGATCACCGAATCGATGCTGAATGTGGTGTATCCGCACTTTCTGCGGCCAATCCCATCCATGTCGATCGTGGAATTCAATGTCGATCCGGACCAAGGCAAGCTGACCGGGAGCTTACAGGTCCCTCGTGACACGCTACTGTATTCGCGGCCGGTCGAGGGGGTTCAATGTAAGTTCCGCACCTGTTATGACACGGTTGTTCAGCCCCTGCGCATCACAAGCGCTTCATGGCGTGCGCCCGAACGGCTTGACCCGCCCCTGAAAGCCACAGATGCCGTTGCGGCTTGCAGCCTGCAGCTTTCCACCTTCCCTGATGTGCTGTTCCCTGCCCTGCCCCTGTCTTCGTTGCGGCTGCATTTGAACGGCGAAAGTAATCTGATCCATACGCTTTACGAACTGCTGTTCAACAACTGTCTGCGCATCCTGCTGCGTAATCCTAACAACGAACGGCAACGCCCCATCGAACTGCCACCGAATTCATTGTGTTCGGTTGGCTTTCGCAACGAAGAATCAATTCTGCCTTATCCGCCTCGCTCGTTCACCGGGTACCGCATTCTGCAGGAGTACTTCAGCTTTCCCGAAAAATTTTTCTTTGCCGACCTTAATAATTTGGAGGCTCTGGCAGCCGGCCCATTTACGAACCAGGTTGAAATCGTTTTTTTGGTTTCGCCTTTCGAGCGGTCTGATCGCCAGCAGTCGCTTGAGCTTGGCGTTTCCGACAAGACGTTCAAGCTTGGCTGCACACCAATCGTCAATCTTTTCGCGCAGTCTGCGGAGCCTATTCTTTTGGAGCAGAGCAAGTACGAGTACACAGTCATTCCGAACGTGCGCCGCCGAAACGCGTTCGAGATCTTTTCAATAGACGACGTCCGCACGGCCAGCCCGAACAGCCGCGAAGTGGTGCAGTATGAGCCGTTCTACTCGAGCCACCATGGCCGTTCGACTAAACACCAGCACTTCTGGAACGCCAGCCGCCGGCCTTCTCCGCAGCCCGAAGATCAAGGGACGGAGATGTATATCTCGCTTGTCGACACCTCAGGCAACGCGGCTCGCAGCGGTTCTCAGACGCTTACCGTACGGTGCACGTGCACGAACCGCGATCTCCCCGCACGCCTGCCGTTTGGCACTGAGATGGGTGATTTCGATCTGGAAGGCGGTTCAGCAATCAAACGAATCATCTCGTTGCGTAAGCCAACTGAAACAATCCGGCCTCCAATCCGTAAAGCTGTTCATTGGCGGCTAATCTCGCACCTATCGCTGAACTATCTCTCGCTCGTAGAAGGCGGGCGTGGCGCTCTGCAGGAGATTCTGCGGCTCTATAACTTCACAGACTCGCGATCGCTTGAACGTCAGATCACCGGCATTACCGGCCTTACCAGCCAGCGCCACTTCGCGCGCGTTGTTTCCGAGCATGGCATCAGCTTTGCGCGCGGGATCCGAGTCAACATGGAGTTCGACGAAGAGTACTACGTCGGCAACGGCGTCTATCTGTTTGCTTCAGTACTTGAGCATTTCCTTGGACTGTACAGTTCGCTGAACAGCTTTAGCCAGCTCGTAACGCGCACAAAACAACGAAAGGAGGTTTTGCGCGCATGGCAGCCACGAGCGGGTCAGAAACTCCTGTTGTAGCCTTGTCGCGAACCGAAAAACGGCTATTCGCAGAACCGTTCTGCTTCGAGTTTGTACAAGTGGTTCGCCTCCTCCGGATGTTTTACCCGCATCGCAGCGGCGTTGGGCTCTTTCGCTCGCCTGACTCGGAAGTAGTTCGATTCGGCGTTCACCCATCGCTCGCATTTCCGGCGAGCGAGGTGCAGGAGCTTGAGCCACAAAAGGATAATCCTCCCGTTCTTCGGGTGAATTTTCTCGGTACGGTCGGTCCGCTAGGCGTGCTGCCGCTGTACTATACCGAGCTAGTCGCTCAGCGGATGCTTGCTCGCGACCGCACCCTTCGCGACTTTCTCGACCTTTTTCACCATCGCCTGATCTCGCTCTTCTACCGTTCGTGGCTTAAGTACCGGTTCATCGTAGGATTCGAGCAGCGTGAAGAGGACCATTTCTCGCAATATCTGCTTCATGAGATTGGTTTGGGTACGCCCGGTTTGCAAGACCGGCAGGCTGTACCGGACATATCGCTTCTTTACTACTCGGGCCTGCTGTCTCAGCAGCCGCGGTCAGCGGAAGGCCTGACGCTGCTACTCAGTGACTTCTTTCAGACTGCCATTCGTATCGAGCAGTTTCTGGGTTCCTGGTATGACCTGACTTCCGATTCCCAATGCAGCCTTGATGATTCTGCTTTGGAAAATCAGCAACTTGGCTTCGGAGCGATCGTCGGCGACCAGGTGTATGATCCGCAGTCTCGCATTCGGATCATCATTGGCCCGCTAACTCTGAGCCGTTACCTCGACTTCCTTCCGACCGGCACTGCTTATGAACCGCTGGCCGGGCTAGTCCGGCTGTACGCAGGTGACGAGTTTGACTTTGAGGCGCAGCTGATTCTGAGTCGCGATGAAGTACCATCTTTTGAGCTCGGCGCAGAAGGCGATACTGGTCCCAAACTCGGTTGGGTAAGCTGGTCCAAAACCCGTACGATGGATTACGATCCGTCACAAACCGTTTTGCAGCTTAGTGGAAGATAACCAAGCGGAATGGCTTCTGAGTTGCACTATGGAGCGAGTCTCCACGAAGGAACATAAATGAACGTCAGCCTGAAGTCAATCATTGCCCGCACCAACCATGTCACACGTACTGCCTTGGAAGGTGCGGCTGGGCTCTGTTTGGCGCGAACACACTACGACATTGAGATTGAGCACTTCTTGTTTAAGCTCCTCGATTCGAGTGAAAACGATTTCTCTCGGATACTGAGCCAATTCGGCGTTGACAAAGGAAGGTTCACGGCTGAACTCAACCGTTCACTTGACAAGCTGAAGACTGGTAACGCTCGTACTCCCGCGTTCAGTCCTACGCTTGCCAAACTCCTAACGGAAGCGTGGACCGTCGGCTCACTGGAGTACGCGGCCAACCAGTTGCGTTCCGGCTTTACGATTGTGGCGCTCCTGGGTGATAGCGATCTGCTGCGCATAGCCAAAGAGATCAGTCGCGAACTGCTGCTAATCCATCCCGAGGCACTGCGGCGTGATCTTCTTTCCGTTGTCGCCGAGTCGTCCGAGACCGCCGAGACGGTTGCCGATTCGGTGATGACAGGTGCAAACTCCAACGGCGGTGCAGCACACGCTGTGGCAAGCAAAGCACCGAACCTGGACCAGTACACCGTCAATTTGACGGCGAATGCGCATGCAGGCAAGATTGATATGGTGCTGGGGCGCGACAGCGAGATCCGGCAAATCATCGACATTCTGATGCGGCGCCGCCAGAACAATCCCATTCTGACCGGTGAAGCGGGTGTCGGTAAGACGGCCGTCGTGGAAGGTTTCGCGTTGCGTGTCGCTCAGGGCGACGTGCCAGAGCCGTTGAAGAAAGTCGTGGTGCGCACGCTCGATCTGGCATTGCTGCAAGCCGGCGCAGGCATCAAGGGTGAATTTGAGAACAGATTGAAAAGTTTGATTGAGGAAGTGAAGAAGTCACCCGTCCCAATCATTCTCTTTATCGACGAAGCACATACGATGATCGGCGCTGGCGGGCAAGCCGGGCAGAATGATGCGGCTAATCTTCTGAAGCCTGCTCTAGCGCGTGGCGAGCTTCGTACGATTGCTGCGACTACCTGGTCTGAATACAAGAAGTACTTTGAGAAGGATCCGGCTCTGGCTCGCCGCTTTCAGGTGGTGAAGGTGGAAGAGCCGACCGAAGCTCAATGCATGGTCATGATGCGCGGCATTGCCGAGGCGCTCGAAAAGCATCACAAAGTTCGAATCCTAGACGAAGGTCTCGCGGCGGCGGTGAAGCTTTCACATCGCTATCTGGCCGGGCGTCAGCTTCCCGATAAGGCCGTTAGCGTTTTGGATACTGCTTGCGCGCGCTTGGCATTGGGTCAGAATGCAACTCCGGCATTGCTGGAGGATCTGGAGCGGCAATTGGCCGACATCGATGTGCAGGAACGTATCCTACGGCGCGAGACCGCAACTGGTTTCGATCACAGTGAGCGCTTGGAAGAGTTGCTGGCGCGCAAGTCGCAATTGACCGAGGAACGCGATCAAATCAAAGCAAAGTGGGATGCGACGCGCGATCTCGTGGTTGAAATACGTGAGCTGCGTAAAGTATTGGAACAAGGCGCGAATGGGACCAGCGTAAACGGTTCTTCGGTGGCCGTCGCTGCCGATGTTTCCACGCTGGTTGAGTTGAACCGAAAGCTCGACAGCATTCAGGGCGAGCATGCTTTGACCCAAGTCTGCGTGGATGCACAGATTGTCGGACAGGTAATCTCGGGCTGGACTGGGATTCCACTCGGGAAAATGGTGAAGGATGAGATCGGTACGGTACTGGAGCTGCATAAGCATTTAGAGCGGCGCATCATTGGGCAGGACCATTCGCTCGGACTGATCAGCCAGCGTATCCAAACTGGCCGTGCAAGCCTGGATGACCCCGGTAAGCCGTTGGGTGTGTTCATGCTCGTGGGTCCGAGCGGCGTCGGTAAAACAGAAACGGCGCTGGCCTTGGCGGACCTGCTCTATGGCGGGGAACAGAACCTGATTACCATTAACATGTCCGAGTTTCAGGAGCCACATACTGTCTCTACGCTGAAGGGTTCGCCTCCCGGTTACGTCGGCTATGGCGAAGGTGGCGTTCTGACCGAAGCCGTGCGGCGCCGACCCTACTCTGTGGTGCTGCTGGACGAAGTGGAGAAAGCACACCCGGACGTGCTCGAGTTGTTCTATCAAGTCTTCGACAAAGGCAATATGGAGGACGGCGAGGGCCGTGAGATCGATTTCAAGAACACGGTCATCTTACTGACCACCAATGCTTGCACTGACCAACTGGTGAAATTGACGGCAGACCCGGAGACCATGCCGTCGGTTGAGGGCATTGTCAAAGCGTTAAAGCCTGAACTGAATAAGATTTTCAAGCCGGCGTTCCTGGGCCGCATGGTTGTGGTTCCCTACTTCCCGCTTGGCGACGAGACCATGCAGCGCATCATTCGCCTAAAGCTGGGGAGAATCCAGCGCCGCATGATGGAAAATCACAAAATTCAAATGCACTACGACGATAGCGTCATCGATGCGGTGGCACGGCGCTGCACGGAAGTGGAAAGCGGTGCTCGCAATGTCGACAATATTTTGACCAACACGCTGCTGCCCGATATCTCCCGCCAGTTACTGACCAGCATCGCAGAAGGTCGGAAATTGAGTGCTGTGTCGGTGACGATCGGTGCCGATGGCGCCTTCCAGTATTCCTAAGGACTTAGAAAATACATGCCTGGACTTATCACCCAAGACAATCGGCTGTTAGAAGCCATCACACCGGCCGGCAAAGACGTCCTGCTGCTGGACAGCTTTTCGGGGCAGGAGGGAATCTCACGGCCATTTCGCTTTGTGTTGAAGCTGGTAGCTCAGGTAAAAGGCGACGGCGACGCTCCGACCGGTAATCCGGATAAGGTCAAGCCACATGATTTAGTGGGTAAGTCAATGACGGTTCGGATTGAGTTAACCGATAACAATGAAGGGACCAAGACGGGTGAGCGGTTTCTTACCGGCCTGTGTGAGCGATTTGCAAAGGAACATCAGGATGATGAGTTCGCTCACTACACGGCCACAATTGTTCCGTGGTTCTACTTCCTGAAGTGCGCGACTAACTGCCGTATTTTTCAGGACAAAGATGTTACTCAAATTATTCAGCAGGTTGTATCTGAGCACGGCTATAGTGGCCAGCTCAAATTGGACGTAACGAAAAGCTACACTCCCCGCGATTACTGTGTGCAATACCGCGAAACCGATTTTGAGTTTATAAGTCGATTGATGGAATCGGAAGGTATCTACTATTACTTTGAGCACACCAATGGCAATCACGTAATGGTGCTAGGAGACGCGCCGTCCTGTTACAAGGATCTGCCGAGTAAGTCAAATTTCAAGTACTCGCCTATAGAGGGTTTACAGACAACCGAAGACACGATCCGCAGTTGGGGATTGGAGGAAGAGATTCACGCGGGTAAGTGGACCACACGTGATTTTCATCATGAAATGCCGCGCAACTTCTCGGAGGTGACTGAGAGCAGCGTCAACGTGGCAGACGAGGGCAAGAAGTTCGAAGTATACGATTACTCGCTGGATTACGCTAAGAAATTCAATAAAGTTGGTTCATCGGGAGGAGTGCGGCCGGAAGGTGAAAAGTTGGTGCGTACTCGGATGGAAAAGCAGGAAAGCTTTCACACTGCTGCGAGCGGCTGGTCCAACTGCCGAGGTTTTGGAAGTGGCTACAAAATCCAGGTAAGTGGTGGCGATACTGCTGGTTCATATCTGATTACTGAGTTGCAGCATAGCGGGACGCAGCAGCCCGGCTACAAGATTGGCGAGTCGTTGCGTACACCCTATCGGAACGGATTTCGGTTCATTCCTGCAGTAACACCATTTGTACCAGCTGCTTTGACGGGCAGACCTGCGGTGCACGGGTTACAAACTGCTTTCGTCATAGATGAGTCGCCTGCGGGTAACTCGGAGGAGATCTGGCCGGACAAGTTCGGGCGGGTACGGGTGCGTTTTCATTGGGACCGGGAAGCCAAGTATGCTTGCTGGCTCCGGGTAGTGCAGCCCTGGGCGGGTAAGTCGTGGGGTTCGCTATTCCTGCCTCGGGTAGGTGACGAAGTCGCAGTCAGTTACCTGGACGGTGACCCCGACTTACCCATCGTTGTGGGCTCACTATATAACAGCCAAAGCATGCCGCCGTTTTCCTTGCCAGATAACAAGACACAAAGTGGGATTCTAACTCGCAGTAGTAAAGGTGGTGGTGGAAGTAACTTCAACATGATCCGGTTAGACGACAAGATCGGCAACGAAGAAATCAACATCCAGGCTGAGAAGGATTACACCGCGCTGGTCAAGCATGACGAAACGCGCACGGTCAAGAACGACCGCACCACGACGATTCACAAAGACGACACGCTCACAGTCGAAACCGGTAATCTGACCATCACGGTTTCAGCCGGCAAGATTACGGCCAGTGCCGCCACCGAGATTTCGTTCAGCTGCGGGGCAAGTAAGATCGACATGAATCCGGCCATGATTACGATTACGGCGCCGATGGTTAAGATCAACAGCTAAGCGGAGTTGACTGCCCATGGCTGAGACTCCGAACGACCCCACGCTTGCTTCGCGTGATCTGCAAGCTCCGCTGGAGCGAGCCCGCCAAGTGGCGCGGCAGCATAGCGCGTCGGCTCCCGATGGCGGCACTGGCCCGGGTCATCACATCACGTTCTGGGAAGGCCTGGGTTCGAGGATTTTAGAAACCACTGCGCTGGGCCCCGTCGCTGAGATTGAGCTACATCTCTTCCGCAACTATCCCCGGTACCGGCACGTGCTGGCGGCCTTGGCCATGAGCGGCGATCAAGCCACGCAGCTGATGATTGCCGAAACCGGCACCACCGTCGAAACCGTCATCGGTGGACTGCTGCCCGGGCTGCTCGATATCGCCAAGTGGGTTGGCTTGGGAGCTGTCATTGGAGGCGGTATCGGCGCTCTGGGAGGACCGGCCGACGAGATCACCGTGCCGGGTGGAGCCTTAGCCGGTGCCGAGATCGGTTTGTGGATTGCCAACAGCCTGGGCTTAGCCGGACTGCTCGTGGCCATGGTCAAAAACCTGGGTCACTTTGTGACTTACGCCACCGATGCCGCCGAGGTTGCCTGGTGCGCGGGCGACGATCCGCGAGTGCCCGTCCATACCGACGAAGTCACCGCCTCCAAGCTCTTCGCCGCTGCGTTGGCGGAACTGTGGATGGCGCTGCTGACAGCGTTAGTGGCAGAAGTACTGAAACGTGCCGCCGAAGCTGTCCATGGGCAACTGCGCGAAGGCACCCCGACCCGCGCGGCGCTCAACCAGGTTGCGAAGAAGATCGCCGACAGTAAGTTAGGAGCGAAGGCAGGCGAATGGTTTAGGGATAATTTTGACAAGATCCAGGAGGCGGTCAGAAAGCATCAGGAGCAGCGGCAGAGGAGGCTGAAACAGGGTCAGGATAGCGGGGTCTTACACGCACAAGCAAGTGAAGTCAAGCAAAGGCTTTCATCTTCGCCTAGAACTGGTCCTGAATGGAGGGATTCGAAAGGTAGAATCCGATACCCTGAAAATAATGGATTT
>CAXTWQ010000111.1:10875-17145 GCA_964248065.1 uncultured Bryobacteraceae bacterium
ATCTGGTACGCTCGCGGACCGCTATGGAGGTGAGCGGGGCAGGTACTTATCTCCAGCGGGCACTCCGTTTGAGCAGCGAGCAATCCCTGTTGAAAGCCTAGATGCCCCTTACACCATCTACAAAGTGATTAAACCTCTTCCAGTACAGGAAGGATCGATCGAACCTTGGTTTGGTCAGCCCGGTATGGGCACTCAGTATCTTGTAACAGACTCTATCTCCGACTTAGTCGATAAAGGTTATTTAGAACGTGTACCAGCTCCCTGATAAGCTACATTCGCTAGCGGACTTACCGGTTAACGCTATTGTAGGACGTCTGCCCCTTGAAAAAGGAAAAGGTTATCCTACTGGAGAAACGCGAGTTTACCACTGCCTTAGATGTGGGAACCTGATTCTCTCTCTTCCTTCAGATAGCATCGGTTGTGATTGTAACAATGTGTTTATCGATGTGGATGCAGGCAGGGTAATAATTGAGGTTGTAGCACTGTTTGAGATTCTAGAGCTTTCCAGAACTGCTTGACATGGAGTAGACCTTTCACCTACAGGTAGCGCCGCATCCAGAGTTGGATTACCGTGGTGAGATTACTGCCTTTTCGAAGTGACAGAAGACACTTCTGCCGCATCTGCTGATACAAGTGTCAATCTTCAGCATGGTTCTGGTAGCATGAGCCAAATATATATTCCTGACCTGTCGAAGCTTCAACCGATAGGCACTACGCTTCACAAAATGACCAATCTAATTGACACAGGTACTGGATCGATAGACATTAATTATGTCCGTGTCTTTCCGCGCTGGGAGTATACGGGATTTCAAAGCTAGTAGTCGGCGGAACTGTGGATGGCGCTGCTGACAGTGCTCGTAGCGGAGGTGATGAAGCGCGCCGCCAAAGCTGTTCACGCGCAACTGCGCGAAGGCACTCCCACACGCGCCGCGCTCAATCAAGTTGCCAAAACAATTGCGGACACTAAGTTAGGACCCAAAGCAGGCGAGTGGTTCAGGGATAACTTTGACAAGATCCAGGAAGCGGTTAGAAAGCATCAAGAGCAGCGGCAGAAACGGCTAGAGCAAGGCCAGGATAGCGGAAGCAATACATCCTTAACTAGCAGCAAGCAATCAACCTTAAAACGCCCAGAGGAAGCCGTGCTAGTCCCTGCTAGTAGGGTAGCGACAAGACCAAATACGGCTTTCTTTTGGTCAGGTCGTACCAATGGGATCGGAGGCGCATCAGTAGCTGGGGAATTTGCCGCAGCAGAGAACGGAACAACAAACCAAGATGATCCAGTTGCTGTTGAGGCATGACAAGACATTTCTGAAAGGTATGCTGAAGGTGCATCCGGAAAAGTCAGAGCGGTAATCGGCTCTTCATTAAGGCCGGGCAATGTTTGGAACATCGTGAGCTCCCCGCTCTTATTAGAAACCAGAATGTTACTCAGATCATTCGTATTGATCCAGAAACTGGCGCCCAGACCATAATCTTTAATAGATAGTATGATTCTAAACGTAACTCGAAGTTATATACTTCTACAAGTCGACGAAAAGGTTGTTAAGATCGAGGGTGAAATTGCTGGTCCTGGAACTGAACGAGGTCCATATTTTGTTGCATACGCAAATAGTATCTGTAAATGGGCAAACTCGCCGCAAGAAGCCGATATCGATCACGACCAACGACAGCAGATACTCAAAAGATTAAAAGAAGATGCCAAAGAGCGAAATCTTGCCATAGAAATTGAGTAATCAGTTTTGCGGAGCTCTCCAGAACTGCCTGATGTTGAGCAACAGCTTAGAGTAAGACTAGAGGCGGTATCGATCCCCTGCTCCTCAACCAGCTTCGCAGAATGGCTTCGTTTTACCGGGTGGGTCTAATCAAATTTGGATTCCCCCGAACACAATTACATATAGTCCAGCTCAGCCTACACCTTGGAATCGATGACAAATACCAACTCCGAGCAGAGCCTTACTCAAGTTCTGCAAGCGATAAATGCAGATATAAACCGCCTTCTTTACTTCAAAGAGCTGCTTTGGAAGTGAGCTTAGGTAGTCACTTAGATGAAGGCTCCAATCGAGACTTGGTGTGGCTGACGGCCGCACACGAAAATATGAGAGGCTACCAAATCGATCTTATTCGAGCTGCTCACAAGCGAGATACGAAAGCCCTAACTTGGAGTACGTTGAGGCTCACTTCAATTTATAAGTACTTCTCTGACGATTTGCCTACACTTAAGACTAGGCCTGAAATTCTCAACTTGGTTCATGATATCGAACAACTTTCGACGAAGCCTGCCTTTAACATGTCTAGTTTTAGCCTCGATCAGATTGGAGACTTAGATTTATAGTTCCGCAGTTAATGCTAGATCTAGGCGTTGATCATGTGCCCCTTTCACTGTTCATCGTATACAATTAGCATTCTAACTGAGGGGTTCACTGTTCCTACCGCGAGTCGCAGACGAAGTAGCCGTGAGTTACTTGGAAGGTGATTCGGATATTCCCATCGTGATCGGGTCCATTTATAACTCGGAGAACCTGCCGTCCTTTTCTCTGCCCGACAACAAGACGCAGAGCGGGTTACTCACTCGGAGCCGCGAGGGTGGCGGATGTAATTTCAACCTAATCCGTATGGATGACAACCTCGGCGCCGACGCCGCCGAGGTTGCCTGGAATGTCGGCGATGACCCGCGAGCGCCTATTCATACACGGAGTTACCGCCTCCGAGCTCTTCGCCGCTGCGTTAGCGGAACTGTGGATGGCGCTGCTGACAGCGTCAGTGGCAGAGGTGATGAAACGTGCCGCCGAAGCGGTCCATGGGCAATTGCGCGAAGGCACCCCGACCCGCGCGGCACTCAACCAGGTTGCGAAGAAGATTGCCGACAGCAAGTTAGGAGCGAAGGCAGGAGAAGTGGTTCAGGGATAACTTCGACAAGATCCAGGAGGCAGTCAGAACGTCAACAGCAGCGGCAGAAACGGCTGGAACAAGGCCAGGATAGTGGAAGTGCCAAGTACGCCGTTCCTCCTGACTGAGAACTTCGAGCGGAAAAACAATTCGTCGACGCCAAGCAAAACGACTAAGGTTCTAGGAACGTTCGGCCAGAACACAGCTGGCAACATGGACGATATCATCAACAATCAGTTGCGGTATCCAAAGACGACGGATTTTGGACCAAAAGACAGCGGCTACAATGTCCTGAACGTTCCAGATGAGTACTATAAGAACCCTGATCAGTTCTGGAATGAATACAATAAGCCATTCCTTGACGAAGCTATGAGCAGAGGAGACAATTTTGCTTTGGCAACTCAGCCATCTCGAGAGGTTTTGTACAAGCCTAATGGGGATATCACAGGATTTGGACACGAGCTCCAGTACTTGAATGAGAACGGCTATTCTTACGATCCGCTCACAAATTCTATGGTGAAGATGAGAGAACCTTACGGATCAATGATTTTGAGTCGTGCCGAACAGTTTGGGCCATTGGGATTGCATGAAACCATTGATCGAGAGTTTCAAGTCATTTACAAGGGCTTGATTGAAGTTATATTTAACACCGAGCGCTATTATCATCCGACGCTAACTGTCGCGATCACAGACTTGAAAAGCACTAGGCGGGAACTTGGTCTTTTGGAGCAAATTGTTGACCCGGGTCTTGCTGAGCGTCATCAGGCATCTATCACTAATTTCACCCTGATACACGATTTTGAACATACTGATATTGCCGTCCTGAGTGCTAACGGAAGTTTCAAGCGATACATCGATTTGATTTTGGATCAAACGCTCGAGTTTTTAGAGATATACAAACTGAAAGGATTTTCTTTGTCTCCCGAAGAGGAGAGCACCTATCTTGCTGCCGATCGGGCCTCTCTACGTAGATTTGGTATCGTTTAGAGCGGTTTAAATCGGAGCTCCTTCCAGCATAGCCTGAGACAGTGAGAACCCCCTAGCATAGTTACAAGTTTCGAGTGGCGAAGCGAGGCCACAGGGTTGCCTCGATGTCGTTTTCCCGGAGCAGTTATCCGGCAAGGTAGAGGGATGGAGTTACCGCCTCCAAGCTCTTCGCTGACGCCTTGGCTTAACTGTCGACGGCGCCGCTGACAGCGCTGGTAGCCGAGATGATGAAGCGAGCCTCAGAAGCTGTGCATGCCCAACTGCGCGAAGGCACCCCGACCCGCGCAGCCCTCAATCAGGTTGCTAAAGCAATTGCCGACAGTAAGTTAGGACAGAAAGCAGGCGAGTGGTTCTACGATAACTTCGACAAATTCCAGGAGGCAGTCAGAAAGCATCAAGAGCAGCGGCAGAAACGGCTGGAGCGGGGCCAGGATAGTGAATTAGAGATTCTCAGTATTCAACTCCCGTTGAACTCAAAACATTGAGCGGTAGCTAGAACAATATCTTCGCTGCAGATAGAAATGTTGAGATTCCTTTCTGGTGGTAGCGCCACGAACCTTTCCAAAGCCTGTAGGTAGCGCCGCGCTCAGAGTTGGGCTATCGTGGTGAGCTCAGTGCTTTCGAAGCACGAAATGACCGACATAAGAAGTGGGTCGATAAACATCGATAATGTTCGTGTCTCTCCCCGATGGAGTATACAAGATTTCGAAGCAAGTCGTCTCTGGGCGAAAGGTGAGGTAATGTCCTCTAGCGGTAATGAAATAACCTATCGTCTGAAAAACATTCTCCTTGAGAAAGCAAGCTTCGCTTTGTTATTTATTTTCAGGAGCGAGAGACTTGCGTCCGTGCAGCTTTCCATGCATATAATTAATTCTAAACGCTCTTGGGAAACTTGGAGTAAAGACTCCGAAGAAGAGCGGAAACTTATCCACGATGAATTCTTAATTCACAACATCGGGCTTACTTCCGGTACCTTTTTCTGGGGTAACATAGATTCGGATTATGACACCCGCTCTGGCAGCAGCGCGATCTCACTCAATTACACTTAGTTTCGCTTTCTCTTCTGAGAAGGTTAATTTTGAAGTTAAAGGTCAAGCGATGCGTCACTTGAGAAGGTGCAGAGGCTGCCAATTGGCTCTCTCGTAAGAATGCCCTTCGTGCCATCGATGGCAACTATCGTCCAGTGATTCCTGATCTGCAGACGGCCTTTGTCAAGGATAAGCAAAAGGCGATCCTTACATGATTATGCAGCAAGTGTCAGCGCCGTATAAGGTCAAACATTAACACTGGAGACGAGCAACTTGATCATCACGGTTTCAGCTGGCAAGATCACGGCGCCGATGGTTAAGATCAACAGCTAAGCGGAGTAACTACCCATGGCTGAGACCCCGAACGATCCCACGCTTGATTCGCGTGACCTGCAAGCTCCGCTGGAGCGAGCCCGCCAAGTGGCGCGGCAGCATAGCGCGTCGGCTCCCGATGGCGGCACCGGTCCGGGCCACCATCTCAACTTCTAGGAAGGGGTTGGGAATTCAATCCTGGACGCTAAAGCAGAGGCCATTCCTGCATTCGGCTTGCGCGATCTTTTGATCGAGGAATTGGTTCGTGTCAACGGCGAGTGTGTAGCTGATTACTTCGCGCTTTAATGAGGCCGCGATCTTTTGATCGCGGAATTCCTTGGCCTGCGAAGGCGCGGATGAGCCGTTCAATATGGCTTCAATGAGGCCGCGGTCTTTTGATCGCGGAATTCTGCCACCAGCGTCTGCGTGTTCGCGTAGATACTGTTGCTTCAATGAGGCCGCGCTTTTGATCGCGGAATTGACCTTCCCGCTGCAGGGCGTCAAGCCCGAGAAGTTGCTTCAATGAGGCCGCGATCTTTTGATCGCGGAATTACCCTAGCTCCAGGCCGTTATCTCTATGAAGGTCATAGCTTCAATGAGGCCGCGATCTTTTGATCACGGAATTGCCCTTCTTGTTGGGCAGGGTGTGCGCCGATCCCGAGCTTCAATGAGGCCGCGATCTTTTGATCGCGGAATTCTCGATCGATCTGATTCTTTGCGATTTGCCGTACGGCTTCAATGAGGCCGCGATCTTTTGATCGCGGAATTGAGGTTTTTGGTTATGGCGATGGGCATGGAGATGTTGCTGCTTCAATGAGGCCGCGATCTTTTGATCGCGGAATTGGCGTTGCTATCTGTCCAGTTAATTCGACAGCTTCTTGCTTCAATGAGGCCGCGATCTTTTGATCGCGGAATTCCTTGCCGATGTCAACAGCAATACACAGGTGAGCTTGGGCTTCAATGAGGCCGCGATCTTTTGATCGCGGAATTGAAACAGCACAGGGGATCGCGCAAGAGGCACGCAAGCTTCAATGAGGCCGCGATCTTTTGATCGCGG
>CAXTWQ010000112.1:0-17105 GCA_964248065.1 uncultured Bryobacteraceae bacterium
CCGCGCCTCTGTCGCGGACGCCGAGTCGACTCAGTACCATTAAGAGCGCATCACCGGATATGAGCAGAACATAAGCGCGAGCACAAGATGACGGAGCAATTGATGCAAGCTTTCAACTTTCAATTGCTTGGTCAACCTAAAACAAAAAGGGTTTACCGTTTAGGTAGCGAGGGCCAAACTTGTCTGGTTATGAACCCGCCCAATCTGGATACGCAAGTTCCGCCGGGTATGCAGGGTGAACTTTGGAGCGATACCAGGAGTTACGAATGGGTCAAAGTCACCGCACGAGTGGTTCGTCCCATTGCCATTGAGGGCCTTTTAGCGCAGGTCGAGCCCGGGACAATTTGTATTGGAAATCAACATTGCACACCCGGGTGTGGCACACCTTATTTGCGGTAAGTCACAGGAGAAAGTGCCAGATCTTTTTGGTCACAAGCCGTCCCAGGATGATACCTGCTTTGACTACCTCGGCGCACCTCAACTGAGCCAAAATGTCATAAGTTTAGCCCAGTATCTTTCTCGCTGCAGTTGAAAATCTTAGGGTATAGTACAAGCATTATTGCTGCTGAAAGGCTTCACAAGGTATGAAACCGGAGCTGTTTGCCTCCTCTCTGGACCGGATTGCAGTACTCCGGCAATCGGAAATGTTCCGCTCTTTACCAGAGCATCTGCTACAGAAGATTTCCACCCTTACCGTTTCCCGGAGACTCACGCGCGGTCAAGTGCTCTATTCGGAGCATCAGCAAGCCTCGGGCGTTTACATCGTGGTTCGTGGCGAACTCCGGTCGGTTCGGCAATCCATTGATGGGCGCGAACAAGTTCTCTCGACGGAGCGGGCAGGAGCGATTTTAGCGGCTGTCGCCATATTCAACGGCGGCACGTTCTACAGCACCATGATTGCGGATACGCCGGCGGAAGTCATCTGCATCGAAAAACGCGAAATGCACCGGTTATGCCGCGAGCACCCGGAGATTCTGTGGAACGTGGCTAAGCTGTTAGCTCATACCGTGCGGCATCACGCGGAGTTGATTCAGACGTTAGTTTTCCGAAATGTAGAAGAGCGTTTGGCGCAACACCTTCTCACCATCGTCCGCCAGCGAGGAGTCCGCGATGGAAAGGGCTGTGTTGTTGAACTAACTCTCACGCGGACGGAGGTGGCCAGCCGATTGGGTTCGGTTCGGGAAGTGGTCTCCCGTGCCTTCGCTCACTTACAAGAGGTTGGGTTGGTTCAACTAAATGGACAAAGACTGGTGACCATACCGGATGTACAAGCACTTCAAGAGTTTGCTGGCACAGAGTATGTTTCCCCAGGTGCAAAGCTGGTATCTGAAATCTCATCGGAGATGGCTTGACACCGAACGGCTCTTTGGAGTGATCCCAACATTCTATACAAACGGCGAATTAGGAGTGCGCGGCCAAAACTGTATAGGTGGCGGAATGATACCAGCGTGGCGGACCGGGGATCTGGCCCAAGGCTAAATGAAGTTCCGAAAACGACATTTACAGCAATTCGTCTGCTCGGTACCAAGACGAGCGAGCAGATCGGGTGCGAAACTTCGAGGGCGGAGTTAGAACGCAAAGTGGTCGGTAGCAATTGGTGACGGATTTTTGTAAGGTTGCGCGGGGTCGAGGGCGGACACGAGCAGATGAACTTATCTCGCCGGCCGACTCTTTCCCTATCTCCGGAAATCATGCATCATCTTCTGACGGAACTGTTGTCGAAGGTATACGGCCCTCATCGCACCCTGCAACAAGTCGCCGATTGTTGGATAAACCAATCGCATTGCTTGAGTGTTGGGAGGCGCGCCCGTTAGGTCCGCTTGCAAGCATCTGAGCACCTCGTCGAATAAGTCATCTGGGATTGCTGGGGTACTTAGAAGAACCAAGCTGAGCCACTGCTGCCTCGAGTCCGGCTGGGCTATCAGATGGAGAACCTGCCGCGACTTGCTCAGGGTACTCATTCTGAGCACTATCAGCAGCGGCGAACGCCTCTTCTACAAGCCGCTGTCGCTGAGATGAAGAATAAGAGTTGCGCGAGGCGACCTGTAACAGAATATCGGCCCGTATATCCGGCTTTAATGGATTGAGAGATGCCATGATCTCGTCAACTGACAAGGGGTTAGCCGCACGAGTGGCCGCGCCAAGGAAGGAAGCTGTAACGCTGAGCAAAAGTAAAACGGTTCGCATAGCTAGCTGCCCTCCTGACGTCTATTCTTGAAAGACTGTTGATGGGAGATGAAAGAATGCGGCTAAATCGCCTTTGATAGAACCACGATGGGCTCCTGACCAAACACCAAGAACGACTCCCTTTTGTTGATACATAAGTCGAGTGGGAGTAGCTCGAATTTGCTGCACAGGGGCTATCTGCCAAGACAGTGCTTACCTTGAGCATCGGATACGAGCACGGGGTATAGGCCACATAGTTTTTCAGTTTGGCAGGTTTAACGCACACCAATGGCAATCCGGCGAGAAGGCATATAAAACAGTCCCTTTCAAAGTCGGATCCGAAAACGCAACCTTCCGTTGAACCCCAGTAACATTTTGCGCCGAAAAAGGCTCTAGCACTGACCCGACAGTTAGGACATGAGCTTGTTGCGTGACAGTAACGCTCTTCTAAATCAAGATGTGAAGACTATCGTTCTGAGGACAGACCATTTGCCATTGTCTTTAGGAGTGTAGCGTTGGCATCGTCGTCCTTAATGGCCCACTCGAACGCGCCTCCGAGGCCACCTGCACGAAACCTGGCATACGCCATTTTGACCGTGACGGAAGCAGGGTCGTCGTAGGTCCAGAATGTTTCGGTGGCGGGGTTATAGAGCCAGTCAGCCAGCGACAAGAAATCGTGATGAACGGCGAAACCGTCTGCAGTTAATTTTTCAAGGGTCCGGTACGTTGCGACTCCGTCTGTCGCCAGGTAATCGCCGGAAGGGGACGGGGCGGCTGCCGTTGACGGCTGATAAAGGCCGTGATTACGATCAGGAACGCCGGTCCAGCCGCGGCCATAAGCGGGTATGCCGAGCACCAGTTTGCGAGCGGGTACACCCGCCTTGAGATACGCGTCAATGGTGCCCTCAAGGTAGAATCCCTGGCCGCGAGCGGGATCCAGCGGCGATTCGAACAGCGGCGCCGCGTGGTTCGTAGTGGTTTCCCAAGTCCCGTGATAGTCGTACGTCTCTACATTAAAGAAATCGAGTTGCGCGCCAACTGCAGCTAAGTCGATATTCGAGTAATTCTGTGAGCCCGCCGGTGCAGCGATTGTCAGCTGGTACGCTGCATTGTTCTCCGATCCTAATGCCGCAAGCTGCGTGCGAAATTCAGTTACCAGTGCTGTGAAGTTTGCCTTGTCAGCTGCCGCTGGAAACTCCCAATCGAGGTCGATGCCATCGAAAAGACCGGCGATTGAAATACCAGGCGCGACATTGCCTTTGATGAACATGTCAATGCAGGAAGACGCGAGCGCGCTGCGGCCGGATGCTGTTGATGATGCGGCTGAGAAGTTAGCTGTGTTTGCAGCCGATGCTCCGCCAATCGAGATTAGAACTTTCAAGTTTGGGTGAAGCTGTCTGAGCTGAGTGAGCGCGGCGAAATTGCCATACAGCGGACCGGTGTAAGGCTGACCATTAACAGACGGAAGATAGGGGGTTTGATAGTCGGCCCAGCTATCGGCAATGGCGCATTGACCAGTGGAGCTCACATTAGCGAAGGCGTATAGCGCATGTGTCAAGACATTAGCCGCCCCACTATTTTGAATATCCGCAATATTGTAGTTCGCTCCGTAGATACTCCATTCTTCGAAGTAGGCGCCAACAATCCTTCCCCCGTATTGAGTAGAGCTGTCTGGTTCCGCGGCTGGGACAACGCCGCAGGTGAGTAGCAAGCTTGAGAGAACAGTACAAAGTAACGGACGGCGAGCCTTATTTTGTGTCATAGAGCTTATACACGAGTGCGAAGTATTTATATCACGCATTCTGCGACCTGGCGAACTCTTCACACAAATACTAGCGGCGATGACCTGTGTGGATAAACGAATTGGGCACAGCACGCACCCGGCTCCAAACGCCTCACCTGGAGCCTAGAGAATTTCATCGGCCAACGCGCACTTTTGTCTGATGCGCGAGCCGCTGTTATTTCCTGCCGCAGCTTTGGCTTCCGGTATTCTGGCAGCCAGCTTCCTTCCTGCCATACCGGTTGCGATTTTTGTAGCCGGGCTTCTCGCCTTGTTTGCGCTGATCGTAAGTATCCGGTTCAAGTTACCGAAGCAAATCCGATTCCTCTCGATCTTTTGCCTGTTTCTGGTCTGTGGAGCCGGAACTCAATTTCTCCATAGACAAACGCACCGCCCGGAACTCTCCGTAGCAGATGGCGAGCCGGCTCTGTTAACGGGATGCGTAGTCAATCCGCCCGTCTTTTCCCAGAATCGTGAACAGTTCACGCTCGACATTGCGCCTCAGGCAGGCGCTCGAATCTCAGTTAATTTGAAGGGCGACGAAACACTGCCACTCGCTTATGGACAACAGGTTGAGGTAGCTGCAAAAATTCGGTCACCCAGGAACTTCGGCAATCCGGATGCGTTTGACTATACCGGCTATCTGACCAATCAAAATATTTATTGGACCGGTTCGGTTTCAAGTATTAGCGACGTGCGCGTGCTGCCGGACCGCTGTGGTTCGCGGGCGATAGGTTGGCTATTCGGGGTTCGAACCTGGGCATTGGCGCGCCTCGTCGCCTTGTACCCAGGTGACCCGCACACCGCGGCACTGCTGCAAGCAACCTTGCTGGGCGAGACCTCTGGCGTGGAGCGCCGCTGGACCAGCGACTTTCGCATTACCGGCACGTATCACGCGCTCGTCATCTCAGGCCAGCACGTTTCGGTGCTCGCTTTTACTCTGCTGTTCCTGTTGCGTGTGCTGCAAGTTCGCCGCTTTCCCGCTTTGTGTACGGCAACCGTCGCCTGCTGGCTGTATGCCTTCATCTCCGGGTTCAGTTCGCCCGTAGTCAGGGCCGCCGGTGGCTTTACTCTGTTCCTGATCGCCAGTTATCTTTTCCGGAAAACGCGCGTTCTGAACATTTTGGGCGCCATCGCGCTCATCTATCTTGCTTTTGCACCAAACGAACTTTACGATCCCAGCTTCCAGCTGTCATTCCTCTCTGCTGCTGCGATCGCAGCCTTCGCTATGCCCTTGATCGAGCGGTATACCGAGCCGCTGCGAGCCTCCGTTAAGCGCCTCGATCAACCTGCGTACGATCCGATGGTGGAAGGCCGGGCGGCTCAGTGGCGCGTCGAGTTTCGGCTGCTGGCGACTACGGTTCGTGTCTGGACCGGGCTCAGCGAAAAAGCAACGAATTTTGCCACACCGGTTTTGGTGAAGATCGCCGCCTTCGTGATGGAAGCAGTACTGGTTTCGGCGTGCGTGCAGTTCGGGCTTGCGCTTCCTATGGTCAGCTACTTCCATCGCCTCTCCATCACGGGCCTCTCGGCGAACATTGTGGTAATCCCGGTGCTGTCCTTAGTGGTGCCTGCCGGGTTCGCTGCCTTGTTCACCATGTGGCACCCGTTAGCCGTCGCAACCAAGCTGCTACTTGATTTTGCCGAAGCTGTCGCAACGTGGCATGTAAGATTCGAGCCGCCCTGGCGTATGGGAGCTATCCCACTCGCGGTTTCCCTCAGCTTCGTCCTCTCGCTGGTGGTTCTAACCTGGTCGATCCGGCACGCCAGGCGCTACGTCGCAATCCCTCTGACTTGCGCGCTGGCGCTCTTCGCTGCTCTTTGCATTCAACCTTGGCCGCCGCTGCTTCATGCAAACCGTTTGGAGGTGACGGCCATTGATGTCGGGCAGGGCGATGCTATTTTCGTTTGCTTTCCTGACGGCACGACCATGCTGGTGGACGCTGGCGGCTTCCCTGGTTTCGGCAACATGAAACGCAAGCCGCAGATGGACATCGGTGAGGATGTTGTCTCGCCATACCTCTGGAGCCGGCGCATCCGCCACCTCGATTACGCTGTCCTCACGCATGGGCATTCAGATCATATGGGTGGCTTGGCGGCAATTCTTGACAACTTTCGACCCCAGGCTCTCTGGATCGGCGCCGAACCGGGCTCGGACGAGTGGAACGTGATTGAACGGCATGCGGCAGCCGATCACGTCCGTATCAAGTCTCTGACGCGAACGGCTCCAATCGCAAAGTTCGGCGGCGCAACGGTTCGCGTACTGGCTCCTGCCCCTGATTACGTTCCTGGCGAAGCGCCTGGAAACAACGATTCCCTAGTGTTGGAAATTCGCTACGGCAAGCGAAGCGTACTGCTGACGGGCGATGCCGAACTACCGGTAGAAGAGGAACTGGTGGCCAGTGCTCAACTACAGCCGGTGACACTTCTCAAAGTGGGGCACCATGGCAGTAAGACTTCCTCCGGCGAGGATCTATTGGCGCAACTACAGCCGCAATTCGCTTTTATCTCTGATGGATACAAGAACCAGTTCCATCATCCGCACCCCACTGTACTGGCACGCTTGAAGGAACATAATGTCCAGATCCGGCGGACCGATGAACGTGGCCTCAGCACGTTCTTGACAGACGGGGATAACGTTCAGATCAGCAGCTTTCGGTAACGCACGATATTCAACCTTCAGCAGTAGTCTTGTTCACCGAAAACGCGATGTCCTTCTGCGCGTCGAGAGCAGCCAGGCGTTCTTGTAATGCTCCACGCACTAAGGTGTACGTGTCACTACCGAGCGGTAATCGTAGGGGCGCAGGGCTGATATCCACAGAGTCAATCATTGCCTTGGCAACCTTGGTAGCATCCCCAGGTACTGGGAACGCATTGGTTGCAACAGCTCGGCGCACGTCACCCACAGGCGTGTTTTCGTAGATCTCCATTGTTGGGGGACTGATTATCCCTGCACAAAAATTCGTCTCGTTTGCGCCCGGTTCTACGATGGTGAACTCAATGTGAAACGGGGCAACCTCTTGCTTCACCGACTCGACAAAGCCTTCGATGCCCCATTTAGTTGCGTGGTACAGGCTGAACGTGGGGAAGGCATACTGGCCTCCGGTTGAAGAAACCTGTAAAACGCGACCGCCGCCTTGAGCTCGCAGGTGCGGCAGGGCGGCGCGGATTACCTGTATGGAACCGATGAGATTGGTGTCGATTTGATGCCGGATCTGGTCGTCGGTCAACTCCTCCGCAGCCCCAAAGAGCCCATAGCCTGCATTGTTTACAATCACGTCAATCTGGCCGAAATGAGCAAAGGCTGAATCCACTGTCTTGCGAATGGCAGGGGTATCGGTCAGGTCAAGATATGTGAGCCAAAGTTGCTCGCTGTACTTGGCCTTCAGATCGCTAACCTGCTCCAGCTTGCGAGCTGTACCGGCTACCCGGTCCCCGCGCTGAAGTAGTTGCTCTGTCATTAAGCGGCCGAATCCGCTATTAACTCCCGTAATGAACCATGTTCGTTGTGGCAAAGCTAATCCTCTCTGATAGTGGTGCTGCCGTGCAGCTAAATTGAGCTCGAATGGGACGAACCGTCCAGCAAAGCTCTTTCAGGGTAGCGGTACTGTTGAGACGTAGCATATGCTAGAGTCTCCATTCTTTGCTCTGGCGTCCAGAGATTATGGAACCACTCTCCGATGTCCTTTCCTTATTGAAGCCCCGGACCTATGTTTCTGCTGGGCTGAACGCAGGCGGCAAATGGGCTTTACACTTCCCTGCGCACCAAGGCATTAAGTTCAACGCTGTCACGCAAGGCTCCTGCTTCCTTGCGGTAGAAGGTGTAAGCAAGCCTTACAAATTGGAACAAGGCGACTGCTTTCTGCTCACGAGCGGGCGTCCTTTTGCTCTAGCGAGCGACTTGTCGCTGCCGAAGATGTCTGCACATAGGCTCTACGATGGCGTTTGTGACGGGGTCGCATGCTGCAACGGCGGAGGAGAATTCTTTCTAGTCGGTGCCCGGTTTTCGTTCTCAGGAGAACACGCAGATGCGCTGCTCGGAAGCCTGCCTCCTGTGGTACCGGTCCATGAGGCCTCGGATCAGGCCTCGGTACTTCGCTGGGCTCTGGACCGCTTCGAAAGAGAGATTCGGGAACGAAGCCCCGGCGGGTCACTCATTGCCGAACACCTTGCCCACATCATGCTGATTCAGGTCCTGCGTCTACACCTGGCCTCCGGACCGAGCCCGGGCGTGGGATGGCTTTTTGCCCTTGCTGACCCTCAACTCTGCGCAGCCGTAACCGCCATGCACGCCGACGTCTCTCGCCAGTGGACTCTAGAAGAACTCGGCAAAGCCGCCGGCATGTCCCGCTCAAGTTTCGCGAGCCGGTTCAAGCAGATTGCAGGCATCAGCCCGATGGAGTACCTCGCACACTGGAGGATTCATCTGTCCGCAGATCGAATCCGCAACACGAGCGACACGATTGGAAGTATTGCAAATGCGGTCGGCTATCGGTCCGACGCTGCTTTCAGTACAGCTTTCAAGAAAGCAATGGGTTATTCCCCGAAGCACTACCGTCATCGTCGTCAAGCAACTAGCACGTCCACACTTTTGCCCGTAGAATGAGTGTGGAGACATTGATGGAACGCGAAAACAAAGCAGGGATGATTGCGTGGTTGCTGGCGGGTGTTGCGCTAGGTGGAGTGGGAGCGGTTCTGTTGGCCAGTGACGCGGGGTCGCGCACGCGCAAGAAACTGATCGAAACCACTGAGGATGGGCGCAAGTCGCTTCTCGAGTCGGGTCAGGATCTCTTCACCAAAGGGCGCGACTTGTTTGAGCAAGGGCGTGAGCTTGCTGATGATCTCGCAGCCGTCTTTGAAAAGAGCCGCAAAATTGCAGAGAAGACGATTGAGGATAAGTATTAGGTCGTCATGCTCGTCACGGAAGCTCCGGCAATACCCAAATTCATAAACGAACCCTACGCTGATTTCAAACAGCCGGGACCTGCTGCGGGTATGCAGGCTGCCCTGGCACAGGTGAGGTCGCAGTTCGGGCGCGAATACGATCTGTTGATTGCGGGCGAACGACGGCGCACTCCCTCAAAGCTCCAATCGGTGAACCCGTCGAAGCCATCAGAGATTGTGGGCGTTCATCAGAAGGGCTCGGAAGAAGATGCGCGTGAGGCGATAGAAAAGGCTGCCGCCTACTTTCCTACCTGGGCGCAAGTTCCTTTCGGCGAGCGCGCTGCCATGCTGTTTCGGGTTGCTGAAATCATTCGCCGCCGTAAGTTTGAGTTCAATGCGTGGCTGGTTTTTGAAGCGGGTAAGACCTGGGCCGAAGCCGAAGGCGACGTTTCGGAAGCGATCGATTTTTGCGAATACTACGCACGTCAAGCACTGAAGCTGGCCAGTCCAGATCCCATTGTGCAGCTGCCGGGTGAGCACGACCAGATGGTCTATCTGCCGTTAGGAGTGGGAGTGGTCATTCCACCGTGGAATTTTCCGCTGGCCATCCTGGTGGGCATGACCACGGCCGCGCTGGTCGTCGGCAACACTGTAGTCATCAAACCTTCCAGCGACACGCCGACCATTGCTGCGCAGTTTGCGGAGGTTCTACTGGAAGCGGGTTTTCCGCCGCAGAGTTTCTCACTGCTGGTCGGCAGTGGCGCGGCTATTGGTGACACGCTGGTCGCACACCCGAAAACGCGCTTCGTTTCTTTTACCGGTTCGCGCGAAGTGGGCCTGCATGTGAATGAGCTCGCAGCGAAAACGCCCAAAGGCCAACTTTGGATTAAGCGCGTTGTCGCTGAAATGGGTGGCAAGGACGCAATCATTGTCGATCGGGAAGCCAATCTCGATCAGGCGGTGGTCGGCGTTCTGGCTTCTGCTTTCGGCTACCAGGGACAGAAGTGCTCGGCTTGCTCGCGGGCCATTGTGGACGAAGCAGTCTACGACGAGTTTCTTGACCAGCTCAAAAGCAAAGTGGAGAATTTAACTCTTGGGCCTTCTGATGATTTTGCGAACTACATGGGGCCGGTCATCAATGAACGTGCAAAGACTTCTATTCTGAAGTACATCGAGACAGGCAAGTCCGAAGGGCGGCTGGTGGCTGGCGGTACTGCAGGCGAAGGCGATGGCTACTTTATTAAGCCGACTGTGATTGCCGATATCGACTCGAAGGCGCGCATTTTCCAGGAAGAGATCTTTGGGCCGGTGCTGGCCGTCGCGAAAGCCAAGGATTTTGAGCATGCGCTCGAGCTGGCCAATGACTCCGAGTACGGTCTGACCGGGGCAGTCTATACCGAGAATCGGGACAAGATCGAACGAGCCAAGCAGCAGTTCTTTGTTGGCAATCTGTATGTCAATCGCAAGTGCACTGGAGCCATGGTGGGCGCGCATCCGTTTGGCGGGTTCAATATGTCGGGCACTGACTCCAAAGCTGGCGGGCCGGATTATCTGCTCCAGTTCGTGCAGGCTAAATCGATAGCAGAGAAGGTCGGCTAGAGGCGCCTTGATACACTGAAAGTGCCCCGACTTGTAGGGGACCACTTAGTTATAGCTCCAGGGTCAACCCTGATCGACGCGACCAGAGGCAATCGGCAACGGTTGCCTCTTCGCTTTTATGCTGATCACCACGCTGTTATTCGCTGCCGTTGTTGTACTGAGCCAGACTCCGAATATGGAGCAATTGCGTTGGCATAGCCGGGTAGTTCTGTTGTTTACGAGCGATCCTTCCAGCTCGGAAATGCAGAAACAACAGCAGATGCTGGAGGGAGCCGAAAGGGATCTCGCGGAGCGCGATGTGAAGGTTTACGAAGTAACCGGCTCGTCGGCGCAGGAAAGAGCTCTGCGCTCGCAGTTCGGGGTAGAAAAGCTTTCATTCGCAGTCGTACTGGTCGGCAAAGATGGCGGACGCAAGCTGCGCAAAACGAAGCCGGTGGGGCCGTCCGAGCTTTTCGCGCTCATTGACAGCATGCCGATGCGCAAAGCCGAAATAAACCGGCGAACAGCGCAGTGACTCAATTTCGAGCCGGATTCCTTCTTGTGCTGGTAACAGCGGTTAAAGCGTCAGCCGCTTCTGGTAATCAGATGATTATCACTGAGACACGCTCGACCAATCGCCCGCAAGTGATAATCAGGGTCGAGTCGACTAAACGAGCCTTTTATCAAACAGACGGAGTGCCTGACCCGGTACGTATCGACCTTGATTCTGCACAAGGCAGCCGCTTGCTGAATGCCGCTCACGCTGCATCTCCCTTGTCGTCACTTCCTTTTGCACATTGCATGAAGAGCGTCTCGTTTGGAACATCGATCTTTGTGCAGATGGGCTCTGATCGGTCACCAGACCTTAGCTGTCCGAATCAGAGTGACGCTCGAGCCGTGACCTTGGCCAACGAGGTTCGGCAGCTACTGAAACAAGTCCGCCAACAACAGCGGCCTCGCTAAGATTGTTTCTTGGAAACGGGACTCACCCATCGTGTCGCGCTGATTTGCGGAGGGAGCGAAGGTATAGGCAGAGCCACCGCACTTGCCTTTGCGGCAGAGGGAACGCATTTGGCTCTTTGTGCCAGGAATGTCGGCAAGTTGGAGCAATTGGCTGATGAGATCCGCACGCGTTTCACCGTGAAGGTTCACACGGCAGCATTCAACGTGCAACAGTCAGATCAACTGCTCAGCTTTGTCGAAAGCACAGCGCAGTTGTTCGGTCGGCTCGACATTTGCGTCGCTAACGCAGGTGGCCCGCCAGCTCGTGGCTTTTTGGAAACGACAGACAAAGAATGGGAGGCCGCGTTCGCCCAAAACCTTCAGAGCGCTGTGAACGTTGCCAGGTTCGCCATTCCTCATATGCAGCGACGCCGCTGGGGACGAATCGTTGTTATCAGCTCTATTACTGTCCGGCAACCCCAGCCACAACTGGTGCTATCGAATACGATTCGCGCCGGGGTGTTGGGTCTCATTCGCAGCCTCTCTAATGAGTTCGCCAAAGATGGCATCACTGCCAATAATGTCGGCCCGGGTTATACGGCAACCAACCGCCTTCTGGAACTCAAAGCGCATGCGGCGGAGGCTAGTGGGCGTACGGGTGAGCAAATTGAGGAAGACTGGATTCGGGACATTCCGGTCGGGCGTCTGGCCAAACCGGAGGAGGTAGCCGATGCTGTTGTATGGTTCGCCTCCGAACGTGCTGCTTTCATCACTGGTCAAACGTTGCTGGTGGACGGCGGGATGTATAAAGGTCTGTAGATGGCAGACGAAATGAGCAATGTGACTAAACCGGCGCAGCATGTCAGGTGGGCCGACATTCCCGTAGAGACGGTAAGCCCTACCCTGGATCGCCAGATTGTAGTGGGCACTCAAACCATGGTGGCGCGAATCTATCTGAAGAAAGACTGCGTTGTGCCGATGCACAGTCACAGCAATGAACAGGTGAGCCTGATCGAATCCGGCGCACTGCGGTTTACGGTTGAGGGAAAAGAAGTAATTGTACGTGCGGGTGAATTGCTATGCACTCCGCCGAATGTGCCGCATATGGCGGTAGCTCTGGAAGATACGATTAACATCGATTTCTTCGTTCCGCCGCGGCAAGACTGGCTGGACAAAACAGATTCTTATCTGCGTTGAAGCTTGTTCCCGCTTAGCGAAAACCGGGTAAAATACCGGTAGTGTACTACCCTTGCTACGCATTGTTGTTCTATTAAGATGTGGCGTGATGGAAGCTGTCGAGTGCCTAGCCGACGAGGTTTTCCTTCTTGCACGCAGCCGCGGTGCTGGAATCTGTGGTGTCTTCGAAAATCGGGAAACTGCGTTTCGATTTATCCAAAAGCATGCATTGCCGGCTCAAGGGCCTGCTCAACCCGCTCTGAAGCCGAGTAGCTCTTAGCAAGCTAGCCCTTATGTGTCCGTCAGATGCGCGACGTGTCTTTCACGTGCGCGCTAGCATGGGCCATGGCTACACACACACCCAAGGGTGCGTCGATTGCAAGGTTTATTGAACACGAGAGCGGCAGTCATGGGCCCTGGATGGTTCGGGTGGTGGAAGAGCCAAATGATTCGGCTGTGATGGTGCAAGCTTGGCTTGACAACGAAGTTGAAACTCATCCGGCAAAATCGCTGGAGGTACAGACGTCCCAGGTAAACCTTTACGATGACGAGATCGATGAGAAAACGAAGACTCTGATCCGTGAATGGCTGGGTTCGCTGTAGCATCCAAGCATGGCTTCCATCGCCGGTTTTCTTACTCTTCAGGAGTTTCGGGCCCGGTACGGCGGGCTTAAGCCCTACTACGAGTATTGGAACGGAGAAGCGGTTCAAAAAACGAAGCCGACCCTTCTGCACGGCTTGGTACAGACTCTGATTGCTCTGGTTCTAAAGGAAGCTGGGTATCTTTCCGGATCGGAGGTCGAACTGCGTATTGATGATAACTGGCAATCAGTAGCTGATGTAATTGGGACGACTCGAGTCGAGGATCCTTATCCGACTGCACCAGTTGAGGTGGTCGTTGAGATTCTATCGCCGGATGATAGGTTCAGTCAGGTAATTGAGAAATGCCAAAACTATGCCCGGATTGGGATTGTTCAAATTTTCGTCATTGATCCAAGAGAGCGGCGCAGCTTCGTCTGGGTCCGCGAGCGTAACAATTTGGAAGCAGCAGGTACGATGCAACTCTCAAATGGGATTGAAATCGAACTCACTGAACTTTGGAGACGACTAGACGCCGAACTGGCAAAGGCTAAAAAGTAAACATCTTGATCTGGCGTCCCCAAGGGGATTCGAACCCCTGTTATCGCCGTGAAAGGGCGGTGTCCTAGGCCGGGCTAGACGATGAGGACGCTTCTCGATTGTTCTCGGACCCTTACAGGTTAGCAAACATTTATCAAACGCCGTTCGCAAGTTGGTGATGCAAACTCGCTTTACAAGGTGTGAAGGTAAGCCAGCAGATTGGTCTTATCTTCGGCGGACAGCATGTCCTGGTAAGCCGGCATTCCGTTGCCGCCATTGTTGATCTGGTTGGTAATGCTGGCATCACTCACGGGCTTACCCGATTTCAGCGTCTTGCGTTTATACAAGCCTTTGAGCGATGGCCCCATCTTCTGCTCAGGCGTGTCAACGTTGTGGCAAACCGCACACTGCTCAAAAGCTTCTTTTCCCTTCGCGACATCCCCGGCGGCGTGAACCGAGCTAGCGCTCAATAACGCAAGCAAACAAACCGAACTGACCGCATCAAATACTTTTCGCATCTTCTTGGATTCCCCTCTGCCCCAAGCGTTTCAACTTAGGCTTAATCTTTACAATCTTATGATCCTATCCAATAGATGCGGCGCGCATTAGTTCTATCCGTTTATGAGCAGACATTAACGCTACAGAAACTTCATCTGGAATTGGGATAATACGAATGTTCACGCAATTCATGCATTTCCCATCGATCGCTCGTGCTTTCACTGCATTGCTGTTTCTTCTGCAAGTCTCCAGGGCCGAGGAACTTACGCCTCCCAAAGCGGGTCCGGTAGAGTTGTTCTCTGAGGATTCACTCAAGCCTGGGATGAAAGGCATCGCCTGGACGGTGTTTCAGGGCAGTAAGCCGGAGCCGGTGCCGGTGGAAATTATTGGGATCTCCCGCAATATGTGGGGACCGCGCCAGGACATCATCGTCGGTCGCCTTACCGGCAAGGCAGAGCATACGAACGTGGCGGCAGGCATGAGCGGGAGCCCGGTCTACATCGACGGCAAGCTGGTGGGCGCAATTTCGCTCCGCCTGAGCGCGTTTTCGCCTGATGCTATCTGCGGCATTACACCTATCCGCTTGATGCTTGAAGTAGGCGAGTTCGATAAGACTCGCCCGTCTGACCGTCGTACGCCCGACAGCATCGTGACAGGTACCACCGATGGCAACCCGGGCCCGAGTCATTCAAGCATGGACCACTCTGCGACCATGACGCCAATTGCCACGCCTATCACCATGTCCGGGTTTACAGAGGAGGCAGTCCGAGCGTTTGCTCCGACATTTGGCGGAATGGGTATGCCGGTAGCTCAGGGGGGTGTCGGCGGCAATCTGACTGGCACCAAACCAGCCAAGGACTGGTCAACGGCGTTGCAGCCGGGTGAGAGTGTGGCGGCGGTGCTGGTCTCAGGAGACGTGAGTATGACCGGCGCTGGAACAGTTACCTACAACGATGGCAAGCGGATCCTCGCTTTTGGGCACCCGATGTTCAATCTGGGTCCAGTAGATATGCCGCTGGCAAAAGAGGAAATTGTCACGACGCTTGCGTCCTCCTACACGCCAACCAAGATGGGAAATACTTCCGAGATAGTTGGCGCGCTGCGGCAGGATCGGCACAGTGCGATCGAAGGGGAACTGGGCGCAACGGCACAGATGATCCCAGTCACCATGCATGTGAAATCTTACGATTCGGGCGACACGGTCCGCAAATCGAAGGACTTCCACTTTAACGTTTTTGTTGATCAGAAATGGACGCCATACCTGATGATGGCGACTCTCTTCAACTCGATTTCGAACCTGAACGATTTCTCAGAAGAGGCAACGTACCGGTTGCATGGGCAACTACAGATTGCGGGCGCACCAAGCGTGAACCTGACCACGATGCAGGCCCCTGCGGGAACCAACGTCCCTACGCCAATGCTGCTTGCCGGCTGGTGGGGCGACAAATTCAACCGGTTGTTCGTGAACTCCAATAAGCTTCCCAAGCTGGATGCGGTGGACGTTTCGGTTGACCTTCTACCTGAACGTCGCATTGCGCAGATCGAATCTGCCTGGATTGCGGACAGTAAAGTCCTGCCCGGTTCAGAAGTTCCTGTTCGTGTCTTCTTGCGGCCGTACAGAGGAGAGCGTCTGGAGCGTACGGTGAACGTGAAAATCCCTGCCGGTCTGCCGCGCGGCGAACACCAGATACTGTTCAGCGATGGCGACACACTGAGCCGGGTGCAGAACATTGCCAGTTCACTCAACCGCATTGAAGATGTCCCGCAAACCGTAGCCTTGCTCAATGAAGAGCGCAGTAACGACCGGCTGTACGTCTCACTGATTGAGTCCCAGCCAACCATCTATTCAGATGAGAAGGTGCTTCCCAGCCTGCCGGCTTCTGTGCTGAACGTGATGGGCAGCGGACGCACTAACAATCACCAGTTCGTGAGTGCTCCTGAGAGCGCACATGAGCAGGCTTCGGTTCCATTCGGAGTGGTTGTGACTGGCAGCTACTCGCTTAAGATCTTCGTCGACTGACAGGCTTTATCTCTACTTTCATGTTTACTAAGCCGGGCTGGTACCGTACTGCTGCTGGAGTCTGCCTGTGGGCGGCCATTTCACTAACCGCGTGGGCCGTTGAGACGCACGTTTGGAATCAGTCAGACCTGTCTGAGTTCGACCGTGGCACTGCTAAACATCTCTCGATTCGAAGCGATGGGCACATCACGTTAGCGCCTGCGTCTCGCGAACTCGACAGCACCTCTATTCCCTACCTTTGGGCATTGGCGCAGGATTCCAAAGGGACCGTGTACTACGGCGGTGGCGCGCCTACTGGCGCCACGACGAGAGTGTTTGCCCTGCCCGAAGGTGGGAAACCGAAAATGTTTGCCGAGTTGCCGGGACTGGAAGTGCATGCACTGGCACTGGATAAACAGGACCGGCTCTATGCGGCGGTGCTGCCCGATGCCAAAATTTATCGCGTTGACGGCAGCGGCAAACCGCAGCTCTTCTTCGATCCGAAGTGCAAATACATTTGGGCTATGGCTTTCGACCGCACCGGTAATTTGTTTGTGGCGACCGGTGATTCGGGCCTGATTTTTAAAGTCACCCCGGACGGTAAAGGCTCGCGGTTTTTCGACTCGCAGGAGACTCATGCGAGATCGATGCTGATCGAGGACGACGGTAATCTGATCGTGGGAACCGAGCCGGGCGGGCTGGTGATGCGGATTACGCCGGAGGGCAAGAGTTTCGTCCTTTACCAAACCAGCCGGCGCGAGGTAACCGCAGTAGCTGAACGCAATGGCGTCATATACGCAGCATCGGTTGGCAACAAGATCTTGCCTGTTGTGGTGTCAGGCGCTGCACCGGTTCTTCCAACCGCGGCTCCTTCGCCGGCGAATCCTGCTGGAACTGCTCGTGTTGGAGCGAGCGCACCCTCGCTGCCGCCCTCGGTAGGCAGTCTGAGCGCCTCAGTTGTAG
>CAXTWQ010000113.1:0-16563 GCA_964248065.1 uncultured Bryobacteraceae bacterium
TCGCGCGTTTGCGCCGATAAGGGAGAGAGCAGGTCTGCGCCGTGCAAAAAGGCGCACCGCTAACGGTGGATTACGATGAGCCGCGCCGTGTCGCAGAAGCCTGCGCAACGCTCGGGCTCAAGTACGCCGTCATTACCAGCGTGAATCGGGACGATCGCAAAGACGGCGGTGCCGAACTATTTGCTCTCACCATCGAAGCCATCCGCCAGCAAATTCCAGGGTGTCGCATCGAAGTATTGGTTCCTGACTTTCAGGGCTCGCACACGGCGATGAACATCGTCATGAACGCGCACCCAGACGTGCTCAACCACAACACCGAAACTGTTCCGCGACTCTACCGGCAAGTGCGGCTCGGCGCGCAATATAAGCGTTCCCTAGAGATGCTGCGCTACGCCAAGCAACTCCGTCCCCACATCCCGACCAAGTCCGGTCTCATGCTGGGCCTTGGCGAAACTGAACAGGAAGTACTGCAAGTGATGCGCGATTTACGCGATCATCACGTCGATATTCTTACGCTCGGACAATATCTGCGCCCATCGGCCAAGCACCTTCCTATTCTTCGCTACATCCCGCAAAACGAGTTCGACGTGTACCGTCAAGCTGGCATGACAATGGGTTTTGCGCACGTGGAAGCGGGTCCGCTGGTTCGCTCCTCTTATCACGCTGATAGCTCTCACGACAGCGCTTCAGCTTCCCATAGTTGTACCCATTAAGCACACTTAGTGGTGCTTTCTTAAAACTGCGTTGGCCAGGGAAGCTGTAGAATGGCGGGAGAGACAACTGTAATGAATCGCATGATCACTTTATGGATGCTTACCGGACTTGCTGTGGCTTGCTGTTGGGTAGCCATTGGGTTGCTCATTGGCCCTACTCAAAATCTCGGGCACTCGACATTCGTTGCGATCACCGCTCCTGCATCATTACTCGGGCGCAAAATGCCTCTTGGAGTAGTCTGGTTTATTCTTCTTAATGGTTGCCTATACGCACTTATCGGCTTTGCAATTACTCGATTCCGCAGAGTTTGGCTATATCGCTGAATGCGTACGGACGCGAACCAATCGCGTTGTGAGAGCCAGATTGCGCGCTGAACGCCCAGAGTTAGGCAGAGCGCGGCCAAAGATATCAACGTACTTCAGGACACTACCCGCTCGATCACATTTGCCGCTGCGTGCTGATATCGTCTTCTAAATGGATCGCCGAGATTTTCTATTGGCCAGCGCTGCCCTTCTCGCGCCGCGTGCCGCACATGCTGCTACGGTACAAATCACTGTCTTGCCGGACGAGCCAATCGGAACCATCTCGCCTAACATCTACGGCCACTTCACTGAGCATATCGGTGGCTGCGTCTACGGTGGTGTGTGGGTGGGCGAGAACTCGAAGATTGCGAACTACGGTGGTATCCGCAAGAACTTAGTCGACCACATGAAGCGCATGAAAGCGCCGCTGGTTCGATGGCCGGGCGGCTGCTTTGCCGATAGCTACGATTGGCGCGATGGCGTTGGTCCTAAGGCACAGCGACCGAAGCGCACAAACTTCTGGGCCAATAATGAGTACCTGCAAAAGGCGCCGGATGGACCGCAGAAGTACGACCCAAACGCCTTCGGCACTAATGAGTTTGCGCGCTTCTGCAGGTTGGCAGGTACCGAGGCGTATCTGGCCGGCAACGTCCGAAGCGGTACGGCGCGCGACTTTTACGAATGGATTGAGTACTGCAATTCCCCTCGTGCAGCCACGTCTCTCGCTGATCTGCGAGCGCAGGGCGGTAGTCCCGAGCCCTTCAATGTCCGCTACTGGGGCGTTGGTAACGAGAGCTGGGGTTGTGGAGGCGCGTTTACTGGCGACGAGTACGCAATCGAGTTCCGCCGCTTCACTGAGTGGGTACCCAAATTCGGCAACCCGCTTTCCCTGATCGGCTCCGGGCCGAACGTAGCCGACTACAACTGGACCCGCAGCTTCTTCCAGAAAATGGTGGAGCACGGCAACGGACCACTCAAGAACGTCTCCGGCATTGCGCTGCACTACTATTGCGACACCACCGGCAAAGGCCAGGCAAATGTCTTTACCGAAGCCGAGTGGTACGAATTGCTGGGCAAGGCAAACCGCATGGAAGAGCTGGTGACCAATCACTGGCAGATCATGGGCGAGACAGACAAAGCGCATGCCGTCAAGCTGGTCGTGGATGAGTGGGGCGCCTGGCATCATACCGACCCCAGCATCGATCCCAGTTATCTATGGGCGTACTTCCCTACCTTGCGCGATGCGCTCGTCTCAGGCCTCACGCTTAACATCTTCAACCGTCATGCAGACAAAGTGATGATGGCCAACGCGGCTCAGCTGATCAACAACATCCATACATCGTTCGTGGCTGTTGGCGACAAATTCACTGTCACGCCGGTGTTCCATGTCTTTGAAATGTACGCCGGACACCAGGGCGGGACTTCGGTGCGAGCCCTGGTGAACACATCGCATGTACGAGCAGGCTCCTACAGCCTTCCAACGCTTTCGTGCTCCTGTTCTATCAAAGAGAACGTGGCTACGTTAACGGTAGTCAACGCTCATGCAACAGAGGCGCAGGAAACTGCGATAGATTTGCGCGGCGCAGAGGTTCGAAGCGCGCGCGGTCGCGTCTTAACAGCTAGTGACCTGCACACGCGAAACACGTTCGATCAGCCTCACGCGTTAGAACCGACTGATGTTCAAGCCGCAACAGGCAAAGGAATAACGCATTCGTTCCCGCCTGCCTCAGTGACATGTCTGGAACTACAGCTAGCTTAGACGGCCGGTGCTCTACTGCTTGCCGAGCGCGATTTGTGGAAACTCGCCACCACTGGCCTCTGTCGCTTTGGTCGATGCAGCGATATCGACGCTGGTAAGCGGAATCTTTCGTGCGGGCTGCTTCGAAAAGTCCCAGACTGTCCCGTTCATCACTGCATAGCTGCGCGTCGATACCTGCCCGCCGTTCTGAAACACCAATACGATAGGAGCCTGTGGCGCATCAGCTTCGCTGGTTGGAGCTGGATTCGGCTGAGGCGGAGGCGCAAAGTAACCGGGCGGCGGTAGCTGCATGTTCTGCATCTGGTTCTGCCGCAGCTGCCGAATTTGATTGTTCATTTCATCCAGCTGCTGGGCTAGCGCCGGGTCGTAACCCTGACTGTTCATCTGGGCATTAAGCTCTGCCGCTTGCTCAGCGTAACCAGGAAACGTCGAGATAGGAGCTTGATCCAGATAAGGTACGTACGGTGCCCCGAAGTAGCCGGGATAACCAGTGCCAAACACTCCGACGACAGGATAGCGTCCATTATTGTTACGCCTCGACCCGTTGTTTGAGAACGCACCGGGCGTGATGCCGGTATAGCTGGCCGCCGGTGAAATAAGACCTGTTGGTGGCGCGACGTTGCTAGGCAGAGGATACGGGCGGCCACCAATAGTGCGGTTCGCCCCAATTGAGGCATTAGGACGAGCAACCCGGGCCGGAACCGCCGCAGGAGCGGATGGAGCAGCAACCGGTCTTCCCGAGCCGCCTGCGTGTCCAGCCTGCTGACCCCACAGCGGAAACATACCAATCGAAGCCAATCCAGCTACTAGGACAATTCCAGTTTTCAGTTGCATAACGGATGCGGTCCTCGCCGCCTCTGATTGTGTCAGATGCCTGTTTGATGAGACTGCGGGCAGGCCCGTTGCGGTGATTACCTCGGCTATTCTACGCACGTTCTGCGTAGAATAGAACCTGTAATCTACGCAAGAGATGCGGAGCTTTTACATACATGAACAGGGATGCTGGCCGCAGTTCAAGTGGAGTCACGAGCACTTAGCTGAGCTCCTCGCCTCCGTCCGTCACAAGCAGGGGCGGTTAATCGGGCATATGAGCGCCCTAGGCTTCGGCCTTCAACAGAATGGAGTTCTGGAAACCCTCACCGCCGATGTTCTGAATAGCAGTGAAATCGAAGGCGAACGGCTGAACGCTGAGCAGGTTCGCTCCTCGATTGCACGCCACTTAGGAATCGACATTGGAGCGCTTAAACCCGCAGATCGGAACGTTGAGGGTATGGTGGACCTGCTGTTCGATGCGACACATCACTATGACCAGCCGCTAACTGCCGAACGCCTGTTTGCCTGGAATGCCTCTCTGTTTCCCGCGGGGCGGAGTGGGCTGAGGAAGGTCAAAGTTGGAGCCTGGCGCGATGACACAACCGGACCGATGCAGGTTGTCTCCGGCCCAGCTGGCAACGAGCACGTCCATTTCGAGGCACCCAAGGCAAGTCTTCTGGATGCCGAAGTCCAGCAGTTCCTCGGGTGGTTCGAGACAGAGCGTGAAATCAATTGGGTGTTGAAGGCCGGCATTGCCCATTTCTGGTTCGTCACCATTCACCCATTCGAGGATGGCAACGGCCGGATCGCGCGCGCAATCAGTGATATGGCTCTGGCCCGATCAGAGAACAGCCCGCAGCGTTTCTACAGCCTGTCGGCCCAAATCCGCCAGGAGCGCAATGCTTACTACGACATTCTGGAAAGAACCCAAAAAGGGACGATGGATATTACGCCGTGGCTGGACTGGTTCCTCGGCTGCCTCGGACGAGCCATCGATGGAGCACAAAGGACACTCGGCGCAGTTCTCGCCAAAGCACGATGGTGGGAACGCGTTGGAGGTAGCTCTCTTAACGAGCGCCAGCGACTCGTTCTGAATCGTCTTCTTGAAGGCTTTGAAGGCAAGCTCACCACGGCGAAGTACGCGAAGCTAAGCAAGTGCTCTCACGACACCGCGCTTCGTGACATTCTGCCGCTAGTGGAGCGGGGCATTCTTATCCGAAGTACTGAGGGTGGGCGTAGCACGAGTTATGCTCTTGCCCAAGCGTAACTGCAGCAAAACGATTCACATCAGGGCCGAATGGTGAACGGATGCGAAAGTTCCGCAACGGCAACTTGGCAGTAGGGGTGTGCCTGTGCACAAATGAACACACTTGTTCGAAATCGGACGCCCTTAGTTGGTCCGACACTACCTAACAGCTTGAAAATAGGTTTTAACTTGCCCTTCGAGTAGTGGGGCTAAACATGCACGCTCTTGCGAGGTAAGCGCGTGTGCGCCTGTTGGGGAGAGATAAATGAACTTCTGGAGTTATGACCTTTGGTACGCGTTTCGACAATTACGTCACAGACCAGGCTTCACTCTGTCTATCGTTCTTACACTTGCTCTTGGTGTAGGAGCGAACCTTGCCGTTTTCCTGATCCTATACGGCGTCCTGTTGCGGCCCTTGCCGTTCCTAACCCAAAACAGCTGGTACGCATCGAGCGCTCTTATGCAGGTGGCACACACGTTCCAGCGCTCTCTGGCACGATGGCCCTCTATCTGCAAAGAACTAACCGCACTCTGTCGTACTTGGCTGCCTACGACTACCTTCCGGAGAATGCGAACCTCGTACAAGGTAGCAGCGCCATACCGGTAAAGCAACTCGCTGTTACGCCCGACTTTTTCCGGGTGTTCGAAATGGAGCCGCGACTTGGCCGCGGCTTCGTGAGGCAAGACGGCGTGTTACACGCCCCAGGCGTTGTGGTGATCAGCGACAGCCTTTGGCACCAAACATTCTCTGCCGATCCGAATATACTGGGCAAGAACATCATCCTCGGAAGCCGGCGTTATACAGTTATTGGGGTTGCCCCTGCGGCTTTCCGTACTGAATCCAAGGTTGACGCTTGGGTGCCCCTCTCTCTGATTGAGTCCCCTACTGATCAAGCTCACAATTGGAATGTCGTTGCGCGACTCCGTCCGGATGTTGGCTACGCTCAGGCGGCGGATGATCTAAATCGCCTCCATATGCAGTTGAGGGGCAGCTATCCCAAGACTTGGGATCAATACGAATCCCTCAGCGCTTTTGACTTCCATGATTCCTTGGTCGGCGACGTGCGTCCCGCGCTCTCTATGCTGATGAGCGCCGTGATTCTGCTGCTAGTTATCGTGGTCGCCAACATACTCAGTCTGCTGCTCACGCGGTCAATAGCAATTCGGCCCGAGCTTAGCCTCAGAACAGCTCTGGGCGCCTCTTCCTGGCGCATCTTGCGCCAGATGATAGTCGAAAACGCGATCCTGTGCACGGCTGGAGGTCTAGGTGGCCTTCTGATTGCCAGTGCGGCTGCTCAGATTCTTCTTCATCTAAGTCCAATCGAACTTCCTGAGTTCAGTTCCGTGCATATCGATGCTCCGGCTCTGGCATTCGCGGCTGGGCTGACCGTACTTAGTGCTTTGTTGTTCAGTTTAGTCCCAGCAATGGAAACCCGTCGCAATCAGCTCAACGAATCTCTTCGTCTCGCTACAGCTCGGATCGCAACTGGGCGGCATCTAGCGCAGAAGGCGTTGGTAGTAGGCGAGGTTGCCGTTTCTCTGGTCTTACTGTTCGCTGCAGCGATTCTGCTTAACAGTTTCTGGAAGCTTAGCCACACGCAGCCTGGCTTTGAGACTCGCAACGTGCTTACTTTTAGGAACAGCTTCGCTACTGAGCAGTACGCGAACACCGCTACACTTTCTCAACTTCTGGGTGAGCTTACGACTCAACTCGAGGCCGTTCCCGGCGTTGAAGCTTCTGCGGCAGCCATTAGTCTTCCTGCCCAACTGACCCCGGAGATCCCATTCCAGATCGTGGAGCGTCCAATTGAGCAACAACGGAACCTTATCTCCCCCAAATATATGCCTATCACCCCCCGTTACTTCAGTGTTCTAGGTGTGCCTCTCATTAGAGGTCGGACATTCACCGCCTCTGACACGCATGGTTCAACGCCGGTGGTGATCGTCAATCAAGAGATAGTAAGATCAGCTTTCAATGGCGTAAATCCAGTCGGTCAACATATCTCGGTCGGAGCAGTTATGGGACCCGAGTTTCAGGATTCTGCAAGGGAGATCGTTGGCGTCGTGCAAGACCTTAAGCAGAATGGCCTTGACCAAGTTGCACCACCAATCCTCTACCTTCCAGCAGCGCAAATCCCCGACAGCATGACCAGAATGGAGACCGGCCTCTTAGGCACGAGTTGGCTCCTACGTCTCAGGGTTAGCAATGCCGATGTTGCCTCCCAAGCGCAACGGATATTCATGCGCAATGCCCACGCGCCTCTGCTTAGCATTAGGCCTCTACGCGACGTTGTTGGCGCCTCGATCGCGCAACAACGCTTCAACATGCTTCTCTTGTGCGCATTTGGGCTTAGCTCTTTAATAATTGGCGCAGCAGGCCTTTACGGCGTAATGTCGTACACCTTGGTGCAGCGAACGAAGGAGATTGGCATTCGTATGGCCCTAGGCGCGAAGCGCGCGGACATCTACAGGATGGTGTTACAAGAAGCGGGCTTGCTGGTCGGCCTAGGTCTGTTTGCTGGCGTGCTAGGTGGGCTCGCTGGAAAACAGCTATTGAATAGCATGCTCTTCGAAGTTCACGAGGGCGTGCCGGTGACGTTCGCGTTGACTTGTAGCGTTTTAATTCTGACTGGCTTGGTTGCTGCATGGTTTCCTGCTCGTCGAGCTGCTTCTATCGAGCCTATCCAAGCCCTGCGTATGGAATAGTTATTAATACAACGCTCGTCTTTGACCCAACTGATCGACCGCGACTTCCGGTGCGCGATTGGCCGTTCACCAAACCCCACCCCCGATAATAGTTCTTCATGCGAATCGCCCTCGCGCAGATCAACAACACTGTTGGAGATCTGGACGCCAACTCTGCCAAGATCCTCGAATATACCCGCCGGGCTGAGGCGGCCGGGGCGGATCTGGTTGCCTTTCCCGAACTCGCCCTTACTGGTTATCCTCCGCGTGACCTGGTCGAAAAAGACTCCTTCCTCGACCGCACTGCCGAGGCTTTGCAAGACATCGTTCAGTCTTCTGCAGCAATAAAATCCGCTATCGTCCTCGGCTATGTCGCCCGCTCTCCTGCCGACGCAGCCATCAAAGCCCAGAACGCTGCTGCTGTCATCCAAGGCGGCAAGATCATCTGCCAGCAAGCCAAGATGCTGCTGCCCAATTACGATGTCTTCGATGAAGCGCGTTACTTCGAACCAGCGAAGGAACAGTGCATCTGCACTGTGCAGGGCAAGCGCATCGCTCTCGCCATCTGCGAAGATGCCTGGAACGATAAGCAATATTGGGAGCGCCGCCGTTATAGCCGCGATCCCATTGAAGAGCTGGTCGCGCAAGGCGCCGAGCTGATTCTCACCATCAATGCCTCGCCCTGGAACATCGGTAAGCGCAAGCAGCGCGAAGCGATATTCGAAGCCACCGCGCATCGTTTCAAACTGCCGCAGATCTATGTCCACATGGTCGGCGGGAACGACCAGCTCATCTTCGATGGCTCCTCTTTCGCCATGAACGCTGACGGCAAACTCGCCGCGAAAGCCAGGTCCTTTGAGGAAGACCTGATCCTGTACGACTCGGACACCGGCATCGGAGATGACCATGCGAACCATATCGTCGGTGACGCAGCAGTCTGGGAATCGCTGGTCTTGGGAACCCGCGACTACATCCGCAAGTGCGGCTTTCGCAGCGTGCTCGTCGGCCTTAGCGGCGGCATCGATTCCGCTCTCGTGGCAACCATTGCCGTCGAAGCGGTCGGCAAAGAAAATGTTTTCGGAGTCGGCATGCCCGGCCCCTACTCGACCGAGCATAGTTTGGACGACGCCCGGGCGCTCGCGCATCAACTGGGGATTCGGTTTGAAGTGGTCGCCATCAAGAACGGCTACGAGTCGATGACAGAAACGCTGAGCGGTCTCTTTGCGGGCTACAACCCCGACACCACCGAAGAAAATATCCAATCCCGCTTGCGAGGCATGGTGCTGATGTCGCTCTCCAACAAGTTCGGTGCATTAGTTCTCACCACTGGCAATAAGAGTGAACTCGCGGTCGGCTACTGCACTCTCTATGGCGATATGTGCGGAGGCTTGGCCGTCATCAGTGACGTTCCGAAAACCATGGTGTACCGCCTGGCGAAACTGGCCAATGCGCGTTTTGTGGAGCGCGGCCTACCCGAACCCATCCCGCAAAACACCATCACCAAACCCCCTTCTGCTGAACTGCGTCCCGATCAGAAAGACACCGATAGCCTGCCCGAGTACGATACCCTCGATGCCATCCTCGGCGGCTACATTGAGCATTACGAATCGGCAGCGGAGATCGCGCGGAAAGAAAACATCTCTGAAGAGCTGGTGCGTGACATTGTCCGCAAGGTCGACCGCAACGAATACAAGCGGCAGCAAGCCGCCCCGGGTTTGCGTATCACAACTAAAGCGTTCGGAGTCGGACGCCGCTTTCCCATTGCCCACAGGTTCACTGAATGAAAACGATTCTTCTCTTGGCTCTCGCATCTGCGAGTGTTTACAGCATTGCGCAGGAGGCTACTGCTCCCGCTGTCACCGAACACGTCGGCAAACTTCCCGACGGTGGCTTCCTCCTCAGCAGCGGTTGGACCCTTCGTCCGGCTGGCGATCAGGTGCCCGTTGACACCTTCCCCATGAGCGCCATCACTGCTGCTTCCGGAAAGTATCTGCTGGTGCTCAACGGTGGCTACAATCCGCCCACGGTCAGCGTGATCGATATTGCCGCCAAGAAAGACGTCGAACGCACGCCTGTTCCCGATGGATGGCTAGGCTTAGCTCTCGCACCTCGCAGCAATACACTGTATGTCGGCGGCGGCAGCAAAGGCTCGGTCTATCAATTAGCATTCGATCCTGCTACCGGCAAGCTGACCCAGTCGCGCGAACTGAACGTACCGGCAGCAACCGGTCCCGGCAATACCGCCTTTATCGGGGACGTCGCGCTTTCTCCCGATGAGCGCACACTTTACGCCGCTGACCTTTATAACGACAGCCTCGCCGTAATCGATCTCTCTTCCGGTCAAGTCGCCGCACACTGGAAAACCGGCCGTCGCCCGTACCGCATCCTGGTCGTGCCTGGTGGCCGTCGCCTGTTCGTCAGCAGTTGGGCCGATGGCGCCATCACGCAACTCGATAGCGCCGGGAACTCAGTGAACGTTACGCGCGTTGCTCCGCACACCACCGATATGGTTCTGCTCAGCCAACCGCCACCCACCGAAGGCGGTCAATCGGAAGCGGTCGCTCGCCTGTTCGTTACCGCTTCTAATACCAACAACGCCTACTCGTTTGCGGTGGCACGCGACGGCTCTACTTCGCCGCTCGAAACCATCAATCTTTCGCTCACGCCTTTGCACCCGCTTGGTATGACGCCCTCCGCCCTGGCCCTGGATCCCAATGGCAGCCGGCTTTACGTGGTCTGCTCCGATGCCAACTCCGTCGGGGTGGTTGACATCTCGCAAGCACGCAGCGTTGTCCGCGGATTTGTTCCAACCGGCTGGTACCCTACTGCCGCTATTGCGCTTCCTGGTAACGGGCTTGTCATCCTGAACGGCAAAGGCTTGGGCAGCCGTGCGAACCCTGATGGCCCTGTTCCTACCAAACCCAACCGTCCGCTCTCAGAAGGCGGCCCGGTAGTTGCCCCCGGTTACGTGGCACATATTCAAACCGGCACTGTTGGTTTCCTGCCGCCCATCACCGATGATCAGTTCTCTGAGTACAGCAACACCGTGCGGCGCAACTCGCCATATACAGACGACCTTCTGTATCGACCCACGCCGGACGAGCAAACTGCGTTCTTCTCCAGCACCGAGAATCACAAGTCGCCCATCCAGCACGTTATTTACGTCATCAAGGAAAACCGCACGTATGATCAGGTTCTGGGCGACATAGGCAAAGGCAACAGCGACAAATCGCTCACGCTATTCGGTGAACAGGTAACACCCAATCTGCACCGTCTCGCCCGTACCTTCGTGCTGTACGACAACTTCTACGAGAATGCCGATGTCAGCGCCGACGGGCATAACTGGGCTGCCGCTGCCATCGCGCCCGATTACACTGTAAAGACCTGGCCGAGCGAGTACGCCCATCGCAAAAAGAATTACGATTACGAAGGCGGCGAGCCAGCGAATCTACCTCCTGCCGGCTATCTTTGGACTAATGCGCTGCAAGCCGGCCTTACCGTTCGCAACTATGGCGAGTGGGCTGAGAATCTGAAATCAGCTACAGGTCCCAAACAGATTGCTAAGCTGCGCGACCCGTCTTTGATTCCCTACACCGATATGAATTATCGCGGTTTCGATCTCGACTACACCGATGTGGACCGCGCAAGAGAGTTCACGAAAGAGTGGACCGCATACGATGCCAAAGGTCAGGCGCCGAACATCAGCATCGTCCGGCTGGGCAATGATCACACTTCCGGCACCCGCCCCGGAACACTGACGCCATTAGCCGCCAATGCCGATAACGATTACGCCGTGGGCCTGATCGCAGACACCGTCTCGCACAGTAAGCTCTGGCCATCGACTGCCATCTTTATTATTGAAGACGACGCCCAGAATGGCCCCGACCACGTCGACTCCCACCGCGCTCCTGCCTTCGTAATCTCGCCTTACACGCAAAGCGGAACGGTTGACTCCCGCATGTATAACCAGGCCAGCATTCTGCGCACGATGGAGATGCTGGTCGGCCTCCGCCCCATGACGCACTTCGATGCTGGAGCTCGCCCAATGTTTGCCGGCTTTACACGGCAGCCTAACGTGACGCCTTACACAGCCCTGCAGCCCACTACATCGCTGACTGAGCGCAATCCGGGCCACGGCTCTGGAGCCAAAGAATCTGCGCGGATGGACTTCACCCACGAAGACAGAGTCGATGACGATGAACTCAATGCCATCTTGTGGCGCGCGGTCAAGCACACCGAACCTCCTGCCCCCGTGCGTAGCGCCTTCACTCATGCCGGCAAATAACGAAAGCATCTCCGGCCGGGCTACGGGCGTTCTCTTCTTCACCGGCTTTGGCTCCCTCTGGCTGTGCACCGGATTGGCAGCGTTGAATCAGCTCAATCTATGGACGGGACTGCTCGCCGCAGCTATTTGCGCGGCCCTGGCCATTCCCGCCATACTGCTGCTGCTCAGACCTGAAGCGAAACAGCCGATAACCGAAGATCGCCAGCGCGTTGGCCGAATCTTTGCTATTGTCAATACCGTTCAATGGCTAGGGATTGTGCTCGGTTTAATCCTTTTGAATATCTTTCACCGGACTGAGTACATCGTTCCGATGATCGCCATCCTCGTCGGCCTTCACCTTATACCGCTGGCCCGCCTCTTCAATTACGTTCCGCACTATGTCACAGGAACAGTACTGGTTGTCTGGTCCGTTGCGGTCATTGCGTTTTTCCCACGCGAAAATATCGGTTCCCGTGGTGCGCTAGGAACCGCCGCCATCCTTCTCATTAGTGCAGCCGGTACACTACGGAGGACTTGGCGCAGGGCAACTTACTTGGCCTGATCCGTGCCGCTTGAACTTTTCCCAAACATATGAGTAACTTTGCAAGCGGCACTGAGTGATCTCAAACATCACGCCGTTAATTCATCCTTGTTCCGTGCAACAACGCTAGGCCGCGCTGTCCAAAAGCTCGGCTTCGTTCAGGCCGACCCGATACGCTCTCCGGCGCGTGCTCAAGATCTCATCTTGCGACACCGGGTGACAGGCTACCGGGTGGGCGATCTCCATCGGAGGTACCAAAGCCTCAAGCTGGAAGAGGATTTGCTTTACGCTTACGGGTTCATGCCCCAAAGCACCTGGCGGTGGCTGCACCCGCGAGGACAACGCGAGTTGACCGCTGCTGAGCAGAGAGTATTCAACATTGTGGGCAGCAGGGCACGCCTGCATCCGCGAGAACTCGAAGCCGAGCTTGGCAAAGAGCGTGAAATGAATGCCTGGGGCGGCTATTCGAAGTCAACAACAAGATGCCTGGAGAAGCTTCACTACCTCGGGTTGATCCGCATCGCGGGCCGCGAAAACGGGATTAAGTTGTATGGGAGAGCACGGGCCGCGCATAATGCACTAGACTCGGACGACCGGCTTGGCAAACTTGTCCTGCTGATAGCACGGATTCTTGCGCCCATTGGAGAGAGCAGCCTTCGTGCCGCCGTGCAGCATCTCAGGCACGCTGCCCCCGACTTGCCAGGAAGAAAAGGCGTTATTGCCAAGCTAATGAAAGCTGGCGAACTAGAGAGTAAACAGGTTGATGGGACTAACTATCTTTGGCCCGCAGGTCGCCTTCTTCGACGGGAGCCGGAAGAAGCCGTTCGCTTCCTAGCACCGTTCGATCCGCTTGTCTGGGATCGGCGAAGATTCGAACACTTCTGGGGCTGGCCTTACCGCTTCGAAGCGTACACTCCGCCCGCCAAACGGAAGCTCGGCTACTATGCTTTGCCGATGCTCTGGAGAGCAGACGTGATTGGCTGGGTAAACATTGTCGGACGCGGCATCCATGTCACAGTCGAGCCCGGCTTCATTGAAGGCGAGAAACCGCCCAGCAAAGCCTTTGCACGCGCTTTCCAAGAAGAGTGGGAACGCATGCGCCGGTTCCTAGTGCCAGAGTCGGCTGTCGACACCGAAGATCAACTGTGATGGGAGCCAGGCCTGTCCTAAGGTTGAGGACCTCGCAACGGTGCGGGATGGCACCAGCCGGCAAGTCACAACCTGTCTCGCTTTCCGGAACCAAACTGCCGTAGTCGGTGTCAATCCGATCAGCTCTTTGGGAACTCCACCATGAGCCAGCACGACGAGGAGCATGACTTGAAGATCTCTGTAGCGCACACTTTTGTTTTCGGAGTTTTGATCAGCCGGGCACTACTGGGGCAGATCACAACGGCCCAGTACGACAACGCACGCACAGGCGCCAATCGTCACGAGTTAATCCTTACCCCCAGAAACGTGAACCGGGTGGAGTTCGGAAAGCTCTTCCGGTTCAATGTGGACGGAAATGTCTTTGCTCAACCGCTCTTTTTGCCGAATCTCAGCATTCCCAATCTCGGCCAGCATGATGTCGTATTCGTCGCAACTGAACATGACTCGGTGTACGCCTTCGATGCCAGCGGGAATTCTTCAACACCCTTGTGGAAGGCGAGTTTCACAGATCCTACCCGCCATGTAACGCCCGTCTCCGCCGAGAGCGTCACTTGCCCGTTCATTCACCCGGAGGTTGGGATTACGTCGACGCCGGTGATTGACAGGCAGAGCGGAACGCTCTATGTGCTCGCGCGGACAGCGGAACTCGACAGCAGCGGAACCCGGCGCTTTTGGCAGCATGCGCTGGACGTTCTCACCGGACACGAGAAGTTTGGCGGACCAATGGTGATCCGCGCCTCCCTCACCAAGCCCCATGGCGGCCTGCTGGGTCTCTCCTCAACGACGGTTGAATTCGCTGCTTTGCGCGAAAATCCCCGCGCGGCTTTGACACTCGCAAATGGCAAAGTGTATTTGACCTGGGGCTCGTCCTGCGATGTCGGGCCGTACCACGGCTGGATCATGACGTACGATGCCCACACACTCAAGCAGGTGGCGGTATTCAATACCTCGCCCGACTCGGAAACCAGTGGCATCTGGCAGAGCGACACGGGTCCAGCGGCCGACGAAGCCGGAAGCCTGTTTGTCTCCACTGGCAACGGCATTTTCAACGCAGCCTCGGGAGGTCACGACTACGGCGACACGCTGCTGAAAATGGCAAGCACCCCGAGTGGACTGTCCGTCTCGGACTACTTCACCCCTTCCGAGCAGGCTGACTTGAATGCAGCCGACGGCGATGTTGGCTCCGGAGGTCCGCTGCTGATTCCGCCCCAGCCCGGTTCACACGCCCACCTAGCCGTTGTCGGAGGGAAGGGCGGAACCATCTATGTGGTCAATCGGGACCGCATGGGAAAGTTTAAGCCGGGGCAAAACTCGCATGCCGTACAAACGATCAAGGTGGGCGGTGGAATCATGGGAGCGCCAGCTTATTGGAATGGCCACCTTTACTACTTCCCCAGCAACGATGTGCTGAAAGACTTTGCGGTTCGGGGGAACTGTCTGTCGAGTGAGCCGGTGGCGTTAGGAGCGAACCGGATTGTCGACCCTGGAGCGACGCCTTCGGTTTCGGCCAATGGCACGCAGGACGGAATCGTCTGGGTTTTGCAGACAAAGGGGTGGAACTCAAGCGATCGGCCTGCGGTTCTGTTCGCTTACGATGCAGCAAACGTCGGGCACCAGCTCTATGACAGCGAGCAGAATAGCGGGCGGGATCGCGCTGGCATCGCCTGCTGGTTTGTTGTACCGGCAGTCGCAAACGGGCGGGTTTACGTCGCGACGGGTGGCGGAGTGGATGTGTATGGATTGCTTCCGCCGGCGCAATCCGCTGGTCCTGCTGGCAAACCCGGTAATATCGGCTCCAGGAAAAAGTAAGTGACCGATTGGTTCAGCACCGTCAGCGCAGGAGGCCACCTCGCGGCCGATGCGGCTGATCAATTGCGAGAAGTGGGGTTTGTTGTCATCGCAGGTCCGGTGGCGACCGACCGGATGGCCCGGCTTGCTGCAGCCTATGACGCGGCCATGGAGTGCGGGAATGCGCCGGACCTGCGTGTCGGCAGCTCGGGCACAAGATTATTTGAGTTGGTCAATCGCGGTTGCGAATTTGACGATGTTTATATCTACCCGCCCTTGCTTGAGGCCTGTTACCAGGTAATGGGAGAACCTTTCAAGCTCAGCTCGACTCTCGCGAGAACGTTACACCCGCACTCGGCGGCCCAAGACCTTCACGTCGATATTAAGCGGGACTCAGAAGACTTGCCCATGGTCGGCTTCATTCTGATGATCGATGAGTTCCGGCCGGACAACGGTGCCACGCGGTTAGTGCCGGGATCGCACAGGTGGCCGAAGGTGCCCGAGGATGATACGCAAGACCTCAAGGCAGACCACAAGGGTCAGGTCTTGGCGCTTGGCCCAGCCGGTTCCTTACTGATTTTCAACGGATCTATCTGGCACGGCCACACCCCCAATGATTCAAACGAGTCTCGTCGATCCATTCAGGGCTACTTCGTCAGGCGCACAGCACGCTCGGGCATCGCCCTATCTACTCGAATGCAGCCGGAGACGCTGGCACGCATCGGACCGCTCGCGCGCTATGTGTTGGCGCTGTAGCCGGTTTTGCTCTTTACTGACACGTCACTGAAAGAAGCTTTTCATCAGTGAGCCGATCACCAGATTCCATCCGTCTACCAGCACGAACAACAAAATCTTGAACGGGGCCGAGACCATGGCCGGAGGCAGCTGCATCATGCCGATCGATAACGTTATCGAAGCAACGACAATGTCGATCACTAGGAACGGCAGAAACAAGACGGCGCCGATCTGGAAGCCAGCTTTGAGCTCCGAAAGGATGTACGCAGGAATCAGCACCCGCAAGTTCAGATCGTTGGCGTTGTGGGGCAGCGGCTGTTTGGAGATTTCAACAAACAGGTGAATATCCCTCTCCCTGGCGAAGCGAAGCAGAAACTTCCGCAACGGTGCGGACCCGTTATCCATCGCCTGTTCGGTGGTAATCTTGCCGTCTTCCAAAGGCTGCCAGGCGGTCGTGTAAATCTCGGAAAACATAGGCTGCACGACCAGCAGCGATAGAAATAAGGCCAGCCCTAGTAAGACTTGATTGGAGGGCGCACTCTGCGTTCCCAGAGCCTGACGGAGGAA
>CAXTWQ010000114.1:0-16396 GCA_964248065.1 uncultured Bryobacteraceae bacterium
ATTTTCGGAGCAGCATCGGTTGTTCTCTTTGACGGCTTCACCGACCAGACAACTGCTGCAGGCAAGCGAAACAGCCAACTGGAATCTGAGACGCGCGGGGCTTATCAGCTGAAAGAGAATATTGTCAGCGCCACGCCGCATACATTTATCAGGCTGCTGCTTTCTGATTCCAAGCCATTCGGTGCCTTGGGGGTCCAGGGTGTGACCGTGTCTTCGGTAACAGCCGATGCTCTGGCAACGCTTGTCGCTGGTGCGCTCGATCGATCCAGATTGAGCAACCGCCTCCAACGGTTCGATCCCGCTAGGGGAGTCAGAATCTAACTGTCACTTTTATTACCGATTGTCACGCTGCTGTCATAGAGGCGATCGAAACTGTCGTAAATGATAATGATCGCTGCTCGGCTCCCACTCGCCGCAATCGTGCTGCTTGCAACTGCTTCGGCAGGCCCCATCACTTCAGTTCTCGCTTATGGCGATAGCTACTCCGACAACGGAAACCTGGGACGTGAGTCAAACGGCCCCGTCATTGTCGAACAGCTTGCGGCCGATCTCGGAGTTCCCCTTGCCGATCACGCCTACGTGGGCGCAACAACTGGGATTGGAAATTTGTCCGATGGTGGCGGACTTACGTCGTTAGGCACCCGCGGCGACCCAGGCATGACCACCAGCGTCAATGCTGACCTGGCCAATCCGCCTGCCAACATTGCCTCTACTCTATTTGTCGTGTGGGGCGGGCACAACGACATCCTTGTCAACGGTCAGAGCCAGGGCCCTCTCAACGAAGTCAATATAGTCCGGTCACTACAAGCGGCAGGAGCCCAGCACATCCTCGTCTCTGGCGTAATGGATCTGGGATTGACGCCCTTCGGACACGGTTCGGGCTTGTCGCAGCAACTCACCGCAGTATCTACAACTTTCAACGCGCAGCTACAGCAACTCTTGCCCGGAGGCGTTATTTACATCGACCCCGCTGTCATCCTGCAAGCCATCGTGGCAAACCCGGCAGCGTACAATCTGACAAATGTCACAGCGGCTTGCAGCTTTCCCGCCCTCTGCGCCAACCCTGACCAATACCTCTTCTGGGACAGCTTCCACCCAACCACAAAGGCCGATACGATTTTTGCAACTCAGTTTGCTGCTGCTGTCACTGACGTACCGGAACCGTCAGCTGCGTGGCCTGTGCTCGCCGCGATTCTTATTTCGTCTCTATTCGGCCGCCGTTCCAGGATTAACTAAGGGCTTTGCAGGTCAGTCCCTCGCGGGTCAGCTCAGTCGTTTATTTACCGGGTTCGCTTTACTTACTTGTTTAGCTCTGGCCCAAACGGACTCTGCTATCCACTCCGCACTGCAGGCTCAAGCCGTTCCGCTTCAGCAAGCCGGCCTAACCGTTCTTATTGGGGAAGCGCGCGGCCACGACTTCTTTCTATTAGGCGAATTGCACGGCGAAACAGAAATTCCCACCCTGCTTGGCGACCTCTGGCCACAGCTTTGGGAATCCGGTTACCGTCACGTTGCAGCGGAGGTAAGTCCCTGGGCCGCAGACCAGCTTGAGCGGGCGACGGCGCACGGTACGGCGCTGATTCCAGGCCTCTGGACGGTAGAGCAGGCACTAACGGTACGGCAATTCGCATCTCCGTCGCAGCGTGTTTTGTGGGGCTGCGATATAGAAGAGATTCAGCCGAATCGCCTGATTGCGCAACTAGCCGCACAAAATCCAGGCCACTCGAAGCTCGGTCAGATGCTCGCAATCACCCGTGCTGCTTACGACAGAAAACAGGCACCGGAACTGTCCCGTATCGCCCAATCGTTTACACCCGCGAACGATCTCCGGCTATCAGGCGTGTCCTTATGGGAAAGCCTGCGTGACACCTTACGCTTGGAAGCACTTCGCGCCACTCCCGGCTGCAAACTGCAAGCGTCGGAAGCACGAGAGCAGATCATGAAACATTTGTTCCTGACCCACTACGGGGCAGATCCGGAAGGCAAGACATTTCTACGCTTCGGCCGCAACCATCTCCATCGCGGCTACGACGCCCGCGGCATATCAACGCTCGGCAACTTCGTTGCTGAATGGGCACTGTCCCATAACCAATCTGTGGTGAACGTCGGCGCGTTTGCCGCAGGCGGAAAAGAGCACATCCTGGACAGCACAGTGGACGTCGGCGAACGACAGGATGAGGGAACGTTCAACTTGCTAGCAAACTTAGCCAAAGATACAGCGACCTTATTCGACTTGCGCCCACCCCGCCCTATACCGCACGCCAACCCCCGCAAAACGCGCCCGCCTCTGGAAGCTAACCTCGTCTATTGGAGCGACACTTACGACTTCCTCATCTGCTACCCGAAAGTCACGCCACTGCCCTGAACTCACGAACCTATCGGGATCGACTCGCGGATCAGCGGAACACTATCACATCGGTGATCCAAGCGCTTCAGTTGCATCAGGCGCAGCTAGCAAATCGCGTAAACTTCGGAGATCCTAGAATATTGCGGCAGCGATCAATTGTGCCGTCATGCCTAAACGAAGGATGCTGTTGAAAAACCCGGTTCTTAGACTGCCAGCGATTTGCGTGTCGAGCGGCGACGCGATTAGCCGCGCTACGAGCGATCGCGGACCGCAGGGTAGACATTTTTATGCCCTAAATTAGCCGTTTCTGACGCAGAAGAGTTTTTCAACAGCAACGAAGGTTTTCGCACGAACGACGTAGATCCGATGCTCGGCTCCGCTCTGGTCCGAGACCCGAATTCACCGCTCGAATCGTCAATGAAACACGCACGTTGTTTGCTAAAAATCCGAGCGGAAAGCGAAGTGTCGCTCTCTTTGGGATTTGTCCTCTAAAGTCGCGTGCTGCTCGCCGCCAAGGTCAGTCACGAAAAACGCGCATTTGTAAAGATCTATAAATTCGACACATGCTCGAAAGATTCTCCGTCAATTCCTTCGTTAGGAAGGTAGCTGTCGACTTTAAGCAATTGGGTCAACAGAGCGCCGCCGGGCCGGCCGGAGTCGCCGAATACGCGGCTCTGTACTGCGATTACTTTGGGCAGAGCGTCGCGCAGAGTACTTAACCCCTGTTTCGTGACGGCTACTCGTTTGGCCCTGCTGTCTGCTTGGCTGGTCCGCCTTGACACCATTCGTTTCGATTCAATTGCTTTCAGCGTCTGAGAGATCTGCATCGGGTGAATGCCTGCCAAACCCGCAAGCTCGACCTGAGTGAGCGCTTTGTTCTCGCGCCCGAACCAGGCGACCAAGGCAAGAGTGACGAATTGAAGATTAGTCAGATTATTGATCGCGAGCGCTCGGTCGACCTGACGCTGATACCGCGCCACGATTCGCCACATCACGAAGCCCACAGCATTATCCGGCGCGCCAAGCGACACCTCTTCAAACATCTCCCGAATTGCCTTTGTTTTCTTGCGCACACCTGTATTTTAGGCGCGCAGGAACGGAAATGTGCAGACATAAACAAAGCAATCTTCGCTAAACATGTTTATCATATAGGGTGTGACATGGGGGTGGGTACAAGGATTGCTGCTGAGAACAGAACCCCCTCTACTTAGTGAGATGTAGCAAAAGGAGAGGAGATTTTTCTGGCGAACGTAAAGCTCGACATCGCTTTTTGGGAGTACGACCGCACTCGTGCGTTAACGAATGGCACGGTGAGGATTGACGGTGTGGATGCGACCTACCAAAGTGCTCCAATTGTCACGGAAATCTTCCGTGGCTTGATCAAAGATCGGAGCTTCGATGTTTCGGAGCTCGGACTCACTTACTTCCTGCGCACTTTCAAGGAGAACGAGTCCCCGTTTGTTGCACTTCCAGTTTTCCCCAATCGCGCGTTCCGGCATTCTGCGATTTTTATTCACAAAGCCAGCGGCATCAAGGAGCCGCAGGACTTGAATGGCAAGAGAATCGGCGAACTTGCGCTGTATAGCCACGATGCTGGCATCATGCCTAAGGGCGTGCTGATAGATGAGTTCGGCTTTAAGCCTGAATCCTGTCAGTGGATCATCGGAGGACTTGATTGGCCGCTCAAGCCGATTGACTTTGTTCCGCACACACATCCTGCCAATGTTGAAGTGGCTGACATTGCTAAGGGTAAAGAGCTAGGCGCCATGCTGGATGCAGGCGAGATCGACGCGTTGATTTCAGCCGACGTGCCGAAGTGCATACTGGAGCACTCACCGAACGTGCAACGACTCTTTCCAAACTACGTGAAAGTCGAGCAGGACTACTACAAGCGGACCGGCATCTTTCCCATTATGCATACGGTAGTGGTCCGGCGGGATCTGCTTGCAGAGCATCCTGAGCTGGCTCAATCGGTCTACAGAGGCTTCTGCGAGGCGAAGAAGGCCGCGGAAGACAAGTACAAGCACGGCCTGATCTTCAACAACATGGGAACGATGTTTCCGTGGTTCAGCCCACTGATTGAGGAGGATGTGGCGGTGCTGGGCGAAGACTGGTGGCCATACGGTATGGCGGCAAATCGGAAGGCAATCAATGCTGTGCTGCATTATCACTATCAGCAGGGCATCACGGACCGGCTCTTCACCGTGGAGGATATCTTTGTGCCGGAGTTGCTGGCTACCTAGGACAGCTGTACAGTGCCTATTTCGCAAGCTGCGATCGAAGGAAGACTCTCAATGAAAATCGTTGGATTAGAAGAGCATTTTGCCACGGCCGAGGTCATAAACGCGTGGAAGAACGTGGACCCATGTTGGCGTGATCTTGCGTTGAACGCATCGATTGAAGGCGATGCAGGCAAGATTTGCTTGACTTCAGGCCGAAGCGGCTGGCGGCAATGGATGAGGCGGGCATTGATGTTGCCGTACTTTATTCGTTCCGCAATGCCACAATCGGATCGATCCAGGCCGCACGCAATCCCGGTCCAATGCAGGCGAGCAGCGCCGATATCAAAATTGCTCCCGCCACAATAGCAAAAGTGGCCGGATCTCCCGTTTTGACCCCATAAAGCATGTGAGACATCAGACGAGTGAACCCAGTTGCTACCAGTAGCCCGAGCAAGACTCCGAACAGCACGAGGCGCATGCCTTGTTTGACGACCATGTGCAGGATCGAAAGTCGAGTTGCGCCGAGCGCCATGCGAATGCCGATTTCTGGCGTTCGTTGTGTAACCAAATAGGCAATGACGCCGTAGATGCCAATAACCGCGAGCAGCACCGCGGTCGCAGCAAAGACTGTGAGTAGCGCGAGATTAAAGCGGCGTCCCGCAACCGACTTGGATAGCTCTTGCGCTAGCGTCTGCACCTGGTACACGGGGACGTTCTTATCGATGTCCGAGACGGCTTTTCGCACTGTTTTCGCCATGCCGAGCGGATCTCTTGCCGTGCGCAGCGCGATGCGCACTCCGCGCAGCACCGGTACCATCTGGTATGCAGTGAAGACCTGCGGCGTCGATTCAACATCGAGCTGCACGTCCTTGAAAATCGGCGACGATGCCGGTAATGGTGGCACCCAGCGACGATCCTTTAACGCGCCGACCCACTACGCCAACATCCCCGCCTACTTTGTGGACAAAACTTTCGTTGACGAGTGCATCGTCAAGCATTTGATCCGCCGTCGGCCAGCGTCCAGCCAAAAGCGGCATTCCAAGCGCCTTCAGGTAACCGGGCGAGACATAACGCACGGCGCCACCGCCAGAACCCTCGAAGGTAGGTGGCCGCACTCCGGCGACCTGCAATGGCTGGTTGGACTGTCCGCAGTCGATTCCAAACGCTTCCACGCCCGGTAGTTTGCTAAGGCGACGGAACATCTCCTGCAAATACACGTTTTGGTGGGGCCACTGACGGTCGTAGTACGGACCAACCAACGACACACGCAAGGTCAAGATTCGGTCAGGGTTGAGTCCCGAAAGATAAGAAGTCATGCGCTGGAAGCTTTTCAGCATCAGCCCCGCGCTGATCAGCAACACCATAGCGAGCGCTACTTCCGAAGCCACCAGTACGCCGCGCACACGTAGATGCGCCGCAGAAGCTGACGAGCTCCGCGGGTCCATTTTCAATGCGTCGTCCAGGTTTCGTCGTGCCAGCGTCAAGGAAGGTGCCAAGCCGAATAGCAAACCCGTTGCGAGTGAAATAATCAGTGTGAATGCCATTACCGAGAGGTCAATGTGTGCATCCTGCAGGCGAGGCAACGCCGGCGATCCAACGTGTTGAATGACGGCGAGCGAACCGGCTGCCAATACCACTCCAGCGACACCACCGAGCAGGGCGAGAAGCACGCTCTCCACTAGGAACTGTCGGATGACACGGAAGCTGCCCGCGCCGACGGCGGCGCGAATGGCAATCTCACGCTCCCGCGTTGACGCACGAGCCAAGAGCAGATTGGCGATATTGGCCACAGCAATGAGCAACACAAAAGCAACGGCACCGAACAAAACAGTCAGTGTCGGCCGGGACCGACCGACCAGGCGCTCGGTCAACGTGAGGAAGCGAAATGGCTCTTGATTCGCATCGCGATGCCAACCCGGTTCAGGGCTCGGAAACTGCTTGAGGGTTTGATTATAGAGAGCTTCCATTTCGGCCTTGGCTTGCGCGAAAGATACTTCCGGCCGATGTTTTCCGACAATGCGAAACCAAGTGGCAGTCGGCCCTGATTGGGCGGTGGTTCGAACGGGGCCGCCGGGGAGTTCATTGCCAGCCGGCGTGGGGATGTAAGCATCCATCTCTCTCGTTTCTTCACCGGTCCAAAGTATCTGCGGAATGAGGTTACGAAATTGGGGAGATAAGACCCCGGTGATCGTAAAAGGGTGGCCTTCGAGTTCAATCGCTTTCCCGACGATATCTGGATTGCCGCGAAACATTCGTTGGAACAACGGCCAGGTCAGAACAACCGAGTTCGGTTCGTAATCGTTGAAAAGATGCCCCAGGGCAGGCTGTGCGTTGGTGATGCTCCAGAAGTCACCTTGTATTGAGCCCACTCTTTCCGTCTCTGATTTGCCATCAAATACCAGTGCTGTATCATCGCCATTGCCGTGGCCGACAATCGCCATTTTTTCGAACGACTTTGCCTTCTCCTTCCAGAGGACAAAATCAGCCCGGCTCATGCCGCAGTCCCCCTCAGAAAACGGGCAGTCGTGTGAAATCCAAACTATTCGCTCGGGATTCAAATAGGGCAGCGGTTGAAGAATTACCGCATCGACCACACTAAACATAGCCGTATTCATTCCAATTCTCAGCGCCAGCGTCAACACCGCAGTCGCTGAAAACCCGGCATTCCGCCGCAGCATGCGGCCGGCGTACCGTAGATCCTGCCGCATTTGAGCGAACCAAACAAAGCTCCAGACTTCACGTATGTCTTCCTTCAACCGCGTCTGGTTCCCAAATTTGCGCTGTGCCGCATAGTGGGCCTCTTCCGGAGACATGCCCTGCTCCAGGTTGTCTTCGGTCTCGCGGCGCAGGTGTTCCTCAAAGTCCCGATCGAGGTTTTCCAGCATTCGCTTGCGTCGCCCAATCATTCTGCCTCCGGCACAGCAGGACGTAAAATCCGCCCGACAGCGCGTGTCAGCTTATCCCACTTCGTTGTCTCAATAGCCAGTTGCTTCCGTCCTTTCGCTGTAAGGCGGTAGTACTTGGCGCGGCGGTTATTTTCCGAGGTGCCTTCTGCGAAGGTAATCCAACCTCGTCTAATTAGCCGATGAAGCGCGGGATAGAGCGATCCTTGTTCGACTTGCAGCACTTCTTCGGAATTCCGTTCAATAGCCTTTGCGATCGCATGACCATGTAGGGGTCCGAAAAGAAGAGTTTGAAGGACCAAGAGATCCAAAGTCCCCTGTAGAAGTTCTAAACGATCCGATTCTGCTTTAGTAGACACTCCAGGTGATCACAAAGCCGCACCAATAGAGTGTCAAGGTGAGCGCTCGCGCTAACAACTTGCGGATTGGTTCGTTCTAGTAAGCGTATGTGTTCATCGAATGCCCTGAGTGCGAAAACCAGCGATGCTGTTGGAAAACTCAGTTTTCAAACCGCCCGCGATTCGCCCGTCGAACAACGACGCGATTAGCCGCGCTATGAGCGATCGCGGACCGCAGGGTAGACATTTTTTCTTCCCTAAAATCATTGGTTTCTGGCGCAGAAGAGTTTTTCAACAGCAACGGAACGTTTGCGAAACGATGCACTGGACAGCAACTAATCCTCAAAGTAGGTGACGGGATGCGCGTTAGCACTAAGCCGCTGGCGCAGCCGACGCTACGCTTGACGTCACTTCGATGCTCATCTTTGAACGATCTTGCGCGCTGTTGAGAATTCGTCCTACCATCTAAGGGCAGCGTGCCCCAATGGCTTCACTTCTTGAGACGCAACGGCGAAATCTGAGTGCGCCATTATCGAGAAATACGCTATTGAAATTCCAATAAGCACGTAAGTGGTCGCGCCCGCCGCAAACGCCAGCGCCTCGCTGCAGGCGGCTCAATCTAAACTGATCCAGCGATCACCTCACATCGCTCCACAGCCTTTCCGCGCCGGATCACTTCAGATTGAGTCCTAACGTTTTTCGGTACTTATCCGTGCCTCAATACTTTGAGAACCGATCACATCACCTTTGTCGATCGGTGCGTTTCGCGCCAATCATTCGGCGGCATGCCTTCCCAGTTCCGAAACGCGCGTCCGAATGAGTTGGGATCTTCAAAGCCCAAGAGGTAAGCTGCCTCGTTCAGTTCAAAGGCTGAGTTGCTGAGGTAGTAGCGCGCCATCTGATGACGTGCTTCGTCCAGTACGCGCTGAAAACTCGATCCAGAGTCTTGGAGCCTCCGTTGCAAAGTACGAGGACCCATGTGTAGAGCTCTTGAAATTGCGTCGATTGAGGGACGATGGCCCGTCAGTTTGTCTTGAATCGTGCGGCGCACAAGCTCCAAGAAACTATCCTCTTCTTTGTACTGCCGTAACTGTTCCTCGAACTGCGGCGCGAGTAGATCGAGGAGCTCTACGTTCCGCGTCACGAACGGCCTCGTAGCGTCTGACGCACGAAAGACGATTACATTTCGTGGAGCACCCACCGCGATATTGCAACCAAGGCTGCGCTCTATCTGGCGAAGATTCGAGCGCTGCTGGACATATTCGGCTCTGAGCGGATTTACTGCCGTGCCGATTCCATGTCGAGCAAGAGAGCGCATCCAGGAGAAGCAGTAGTCAGTGAGGCTCGATGGCTCATCATCAACAGCGAGCAGCCAACGGAAGCCGACGGTGAATTCTTCTTCGTCGAGCTCGACAAAAATCTCTTCGGGTGCGGTCAGCTTCTTAAACCGCGCCATGTGTTCTGAAGCTGCTACCAGGTTTTCGGTCGAGAGCGCGGCGATCGCCATCGGGTGAAAGCGCTCAGTCTTTGTTTCTACCCCCAGCTTCACACCAATGAGCGGGTCAGAGCTCACCTGGTCGATGGCGCGCCAAAGTGCAAAAAGCTCTCCTGTGGAGACAAGCACGCGGGTTTGCTGGAAGAGGTCGCGCGGAAGACCGGCCTTACGAAGCACTACGGGAACAGATACCCCCAATTCCTCCAGCTTGACGGCGAGACGTCCCGGAACCCGAAAATGCTTGAGCATCACTCACTCTCCTGTCCCAACAATATCGAGGTATCCCAAGCATTGCCATGCAGAAAGCGTCAAGGTGGCTGCGAAAGGCGTCAATTCCCATGACTCCAGATTGTCGTGATTTGCAGGGATGTTGTCGTGCCCGGCAGTGTTGCGCCGTGGCATTGGGCCTTAGTCTTAAAACAGCAGTAGAGGTAGACGACGCTGCAGGCCAGCCCCCAAACCCGGTAAGAGGCTAACAATCATGCGGAATCTCGACGACAGCAATATGAAAATCAGCATCGACCGTCGCTCCTTTTTAGGCATTGCTGGAGCTTCTGCAGGCGCAGTTTTTGCAGGCGTGCTTTCGACTCCCGCAGTTGCGGAGCCGAGCGTACAAGCGCACATAAGTGGGCAACGCAAGTTGGGCTCACTCGAAGTCTCGACCGTGGGCCTTGGCGTCCAGAACATGAGCCGCAAGTATGAGACGACGGTGCCGTACCGTCCGGAGATGGTCGACATCGTCCGCGCAGCCTACGATCACGGAGTCACGTTTTTCGATACGGCTGAAGCTTACGGGCCTCTCGAGTGTGAACGGATTCTCGGTGAGGGCATCGCGCCGTTCCGGAATAAGGTCGTGATCACGTCAAAGTTCGGTTGCAACATAGACCCTGACACGGGACGGTTCCAAATGGGGCTCAACAGTAAACCTGACCACATCAAGAGAGCCGTCGAGGGAATGCTCAAGCGTCTCCGGACGGATCGAATCGATCTTCTCTATCAGCATCGCGTGGACCCGCAGGTTCCCATTGAAGATGTCGCCGGAGCAGTCAAGGACCTCATGGCAGAGGGCAAGGTTTTGCATTGGGGTCTTTGCGAGATGGGACCGAACACTCTTCGTCGCGCGCATGCGGCGCTTCCCGTCACTGCCGTACAGAACGAGTATTCGATGCTTTGGCGCGGACCGGAAGAGGTTGTCATCCCCATCTGCCAGGAGCTAGGCATCGGGTTCGTGCCGTGGAGTCCGCTGGGTGTGCAGTTCCTTACCGGCGCCATTGACGAAAACACTCGTTTCGCACCCGGCGACATTCGCTCGGCAGAACCTCGATTCTCTCCGGAAAATTTGAAACACAACCTTGAGCTCGTAAAGCTCGTGAAGATGTGGGCTGAACGGAAGCAGGTCGCTCCAGTCCAGATTGCGCTCGCTTGGCTATTGGCGCAGAAGCCGTGGATCGTGCCGATCCCAGGCACAACGCAAATGGCGCACATGATCGAAAACGTTGGCGGCAGCTCGGTTACGTTCAGCCAGGATGAACTCAAGGAGCTGAACGCGTCGGTATCGAGTATTCAGATTCAAGGGAAACGTCTGCCGGACGGGGTACTCGCACTTTCGGGCGTAGAAGCGGCTCCGAAGAGTTAGCCCAAAATGCTGACGCAGAATTCTTCTCGTATCCGAGTAGCGCGAATAATCGGCCACGCTACTTGAAGTTCCCGACAGGTCAATCACACATAGCGAAGGAGAGGGAGAGCCATGAAAACCGTAATGTTAGGTCTATTTCTATCAACACTGATTGTGCAATCGTCGCCTGCACAGCAATCGGCAGCGCCGCCAACGGAAACGATTAAAACTGCCGCAAGTCACACACCCGAACAACAAGAAGTCATCAATCTTTCGAACATGAAATGGGATTGGATGGCAGACAAGAAGGTTGATTCCTTAGAAACACTTTTTGATGACAAAGCCATGTTCACTCACATGGGAGGGACATGGGGAAAGACCCAAGAATTAGCGACGATCAAGAGCGGTGGGATCTGGTACAAAAAGGCCTTTGTTTATGCAGTTGACGCTCGCATATTCGGTAACACAGCCATCCTGCTAGAAGACATGGACTTGCAGGCAGTAGTCGGTGCGCGCGAAGTCACCAATCCCTTCATGGTGACTGAGGTTTACAGCAAGGAAAACGGCAAGTGGAAGCTTGCCCAACTCACGTTCTCGCATCTGCTTAGGCCGGTCAAAGTGGATAGGAAGAAGAATTAGCCACGAACATCCGAAAGACGGCAGGTTCACGATGATGAGACGAATAGATCAGTCGGGATCCGCAAGTGAAGCGTTTTACAACAACTGCAGTAGAAAGGGTGAAAAATCGTGGAGAAAAGAACCTTAGGAACGAGCGGGCTTGAAGTCTCAGCGTTGGGACTCGGCTGCATGAGCATGACCTCGGCTTACGGTCCTGCCGCCGATAAGGACGAAATGATCCAACTGATGCGGTCAGCTCACGACAAGGGCGTTACCTTCTTCGACACGGCCGAAGCCTACGGACCGTTCGCAAATGAGGAACTGGTGGGCGAGGCACTGGAGCCAATTCGCGAACAAGTTGTGATTGCTACGAAGTTCGGCTTCGATATCGATCCCGAGACCGGCAAACGCGGCCCAGGCACGAACAGCCGTCCTGACCACATCAAAGCTGCGGCTGCGGCTTGCCTGAAGCGGCTTCGCACAGACCACATCGACCTCTTCTACCAGCATCGCGTCGATCCCAACGTGCCGATCGAAGAAGTCGCCGGTGCGGTAAAGGATCTGATTGCCGAGGGCAAGGTGAGGCACTTTGGCTTGTCGGAAGCGGGGGTAGGCACCATCCGCAAGGCCCACGCCGTCCAGCGGATCACAGCACTGCAGAGTGAATACTCACTTTTCTGGCGCGGACCAGAAGATGATGTTTTGCCCGTGCTCGACGAGCTTGGTATCGGCTTTGTTCCGTTCAGCCCTCTCGGCGCCGGCTTTCTGACGGGACAGATTGACGAGAACACGAAGTTCGACCCGACCGACTTCCGCAATCACGTTCCACGTTTCTCGCTGGAGGCTCGCAAAGCGAACATGGTGCTTGTCCATGCCGTGCAAGCAGCAGCACAGCGCAAGGGCGCAACGCCAGCCCAGATTGCGTTGGCGTGGTTGTTGGCGCAGAAGCCGTGGATCGTCCCCATTCCTGGCACCACGAAGATCTCACGGATGGAGGAGAACCTCCGAGCGATCGATGTCCAATTGAGGGAGATCGACCTCCAGCAGATTGAACAAGCCACCTCGAAACTGTCGCTCGAAGGTGACCGCCTACCCGAGGCGATGCTCAAGATGACCGGCATCTAGGTGACGGTCACTCCGACGCAGACGTGCAAGCCAGTTTGGCTGGCGTCAGTCAGTGAGCAGGCCCAAAAAGGCATTGAAGTAAAGCAGCTCGCCAGCATCAAACGATTGAGTAGTGATAGGAGAAATCATGGAAAAGCGCACACTAGGACAGAGCGGCCTCGAAGTCTCAGCACTCGGCCTCGGATGTATGGGCCTGAGCTTCGGTCTTGGCCCCGCCACAGAGAGGGGCGAAGCGATCAAACTCATTCGCGCCGCTGTCGAGCGCGGTGTTACCTTCTTCGACACTGCCGAAGTGTATGGCCCGTTCGTCAATGAAGAGGTCGTGGGCGAAGCTCTCGCTCCCTTCCGCAAAGATGTCGTGATCGCGACTAAGTTCGGATTCGAGCCCGATCCCGGCAACGATGGCAAATGGACAGCAACCAATAGTCGCGCCGACCACATCAAGCAGGTCGTCGAAGGCTCGTTGAAGCGTCTGCAAACTGATACCATTGACTTGCTCTACCAGCATCGCGTCGATCCTCATACGCCCATTGAAGAAACCGCTGGTGCCGTTAAGGATTTGATCCGGGCAGGCAAGGTGAAGCACTTCGGCCTCTCCGAAGCAGGCGCAAAGACGATCCGTCGCGCTCATGCCGTGCATCCCGTGACAGCCTTGCAGAGCGAATACTCTCTCTTCTGGCGTGAACCCGAGGAGTCTGTCATGCCAACGCTGGAAGAGCTCGGCATCGGCTTCGTTCCGTTCAGCCCTCTCGGCAAAGGTTTCCTCACCGGAAAGATTAATTCCTCGACAAAGTTCGACAGCACCGACTTCCGCGCCATTGTCCCTCGATTCAGCGAAGACAATCGCAAAGCGAATGGGGCACTCGTCGATGTCATCACCAAGTTCGCAGAACAGAAGCAGGCTGCTCCCGCTCAGATCGCCCTCGCATGGCTGCTTGCGAAGGCACCGTGGATCGTTCCGATTCCAGGCACCACGAAGCTTTCTAGACTAGAAGAGAATCTTGGTAGCGCTGCCATTGAATTGACCGCTAATGACATGCACTCGCTTGAAGAGGCGTCTTCTGCCATCAAGGTGGAAGGTGAGCGTTATCCCGCGATACACGCAAAGCTCATCGACCGCTAGAGTAGTCAATCTTTGTCTCGTCAATAGCTAGCAATCAGACCTGCCATGGGTTTGAACTGAACTGCTAATTGCGTGCGTGTCTAATTGCATCATTCTCTAAACAAAGTCGCTTATACCTAAGTGGGCGAAGCTTTTCAACAGCATCCTTCGTTTCCGGGCCAGTCACCGCCTACACGTTGAAATACCGAGCTTCGTCTCGGGCATTCGCACTCCCTTGGGCCGGACACGGCATGTATCGACGGACGGAATTGGCCCGGACCACAAGCGTAAGCATGGCGGCAGACTCCAAGGCAATCTTCTCCTAAGCCAAAGCGCCTCCTGAATTCTTGCACTGCCCCGCTACCGATCACAGCACAGCAAAATTTGTCCAACTGCCCATCTCACAACCACATCCCGACCTTTTCCAACTGTGGAAAGTTCGTTTCGCGGCTTCTGCTTGCTACGTTAAACCCGCCCAGAATCACACCCATATGTTAACCATCTCGCCCGCTCAACTAGCTGCCAACCAAGCCAACTCTCAACAGTCAACCGGTCCTCGCACGCCAGAGGGCAAAGCCAAATCCTCAGTGAACGCCCTTCGCACTGGCCTTACCGGACGCACAATTCTCCTCTCCGCTGCTGAAGCTGACGCGTACGAACTCCACCTCGCCCGGTTTGCCTGCGACTTAAACCCGGTCGGTGACCGCGAAACCGAACTCGTCCAGAGTTTGGCCGACACCCAATGGCGTCTCAATCGCATCCCTATTCTTGAAGCCGGCATCTACGCCGCGCGTCGCATCGAACACGGTGATATGTTCCTCGACGAAGCCGACGAAAACGTCCGTGCTCTTCTTCTGCAAACTTACATTTGGGAAACGAATCGCCGCGTGTTCAACAATCTGAGCTTGCAGGAATCGCGACTGCGCCGCCATTACGCTCACGATCTGGCAGAGTTGAAAGCACTTCAACAGCAACGCTCGGAGGCGGAAGCGTCTTCCAAGGTAGCTCTGCCTGAATCAGTGCTCACAACTATGTCTCCCGTTAGAGCGAATGGGTTCGAATTTTCAACGGTGCGAACGATATCCGCTCCGGCTCCGATCGCGGCTCCAAAAACCGATGCTGACAATCGCCTGGACTCCTCACACCGGGCTGCATAGCACTCACGCAAACCTCCGGCATCGGTTTCGAAACAGAAACCCGATACTATGAAATTGCTCCGTAAGCAATGAGAAGTACTCGTCTTTCCGCGCTAGCCATAGTTGCCTCCACAATCTTTCTCCTTGCTGCTCCCGATGCCGCTAATCGTGCGCAACTCTGGGAAGATCGCAACCTTGGCAAAGCGTTTTACGAAAATCCGGATACCCACGCTCAAGCTGTCGATGTTCTCAAAAAAGCTCTGGCTCTGGCGCCTGATTCGTCACGCGAACGCGTCAATTACGGTCTCGCGCTGCTTCGCGCCGGACAGACCGAACCTGCCATTCAGGAACTGCTGCAAACGCAAAAACAGGACCCCGCGCTTCCGCATACCTGGTTCAGCTTGGGCATCGCTTACAAGCATGCCGGCGACTACGATAAGGCACTGGAACAGTTCAAGGGCGCCCTCAAGCTCGTTCCTGCTGATCCCATCTTTCACTACAACCTGGCCTCCGTGTATCGTTCCAAAGGCGACAACGCAGCCGCCATTCCAGAGCTGCTGGAAGCCGAACGGCTGAACCCGAACCTCTCCGGCATTCACTTCCAGCTATTCACCATCTATCAGCGGACCGGACAAAAAGAGGATGCCGCCCGCGAGCGCCAGCTCTTCGAAGAAGTCAAAAAGCGCACTGCCCGAGCCGCGATTTCCGAAGACATGGAGGCGTCCAGCTACTCCGAGCTGTACGATCCGCCTGAGCCCCGTCCTGCCGCTGAAAATGAGCCGACCCAATACTCTGACCAGCAAGTTGCCAAAGGCTGGGGGTCCGATGCCAACATGCACGTCATCGACGCCGAAGGGAAGGGAATTTCGTCGCTACTCGTTTGGTCCCCGGAGCGCGTTGTTCTGTATCGCAGTGGCACGACTGCAGCGCCCAGCACCGGGCTTGACGGGCTCAAGGGTGTGCGCGATATCGCCATTGCAGATCTGAATAACGACGGCCTGCCTGACCTTTGCGTCCTGACCGATGCGGGCGCCTCTATCTACCAAAACAAGGGCGGCGCCTTCAGCAAGCTGCTCGACCTCCCGAACACAGCGGGTGCGACCAAAGTGCTTGCTGTTGACTACGATCACGATTACGATCTCGATCTGCTTTTCTTCGGTCCCAAGCCCGTCCTGATGCGCAACGATGGCAGTGGCAAGTTTGAAGACGTAACCGCAACCTTTCCCTTCGTTGCAGGCAAAGCGCTGGATGCCGTTGTCTTCCCGCTTCGTGGCGAAACGGCCGGCCGCGATATGGCAGTCTCTTATTCCAATCGCGCTGGCACCCTATACCGCGACCTGCTCAATGGGAAATTCGAAGCTTCCGACCTGCCCGCTCTCTCATCCGGTTCCGCCTCGTTGGATGCTCAGGATGTTGATCACGACGGGCTCATCGACGTAGTTGCTTACCGCCCTGAGATCTACACAGTTAGCAACAACAATTGCGTCCTCACCCA
>CAXTWQ010000115.1:0-16297 GCA_964248065.1 uncultured Bryobacteraceae bacterium
AACTGACAGCCTGCCGCAAATCGTCCACCATTAGACCGCTGAGTCGCCGACCCATTTCTCCCTCCGGTTGCAGAAGCTGATCGTGCTGGCTTGAGTTCGATTGACGCAAGTGGTTCCTTTCGAACTCGCCAATGGGATCGTAAGTCAGCACCACCGCACCAGCTCGCGCATACAAGATCCCCGCCCAGTACGCATACCAGGAAGACTTGTCGCCTCCATGCCCATTGACAATGACGATCGCCGGATGGCGGCTACCCTTCTCGGCTGCTTGGCGATAAACGATTGCCGGGACCCGCAACTCATATGTGGTTGCGTATGAAACGCGCTCGGCAATAATGCCCGGAACAGGCGTGAAGTCGCCGTACTTCTTAGCTTCGACAGCCGGCAGCTTTTGCGGGATGTGCAACGTTTCATTAATCTGCTCCCGCAGACCCCGATCGTCACAGGAGACAAGCAGCATCACCAAACACAGGCAGATGGGTAAGCTGAAGCGAGAAGGCACTCGGCCTTCATGGTAACGAAGGAGTTTTGCAGTGGAGCGTGTTTGCATTCCGTATCGGAACGAGCAGAAGGTTCGGCCCTATGTTGCAGCGGTGGAAGCAGCAGGGTTACGAGCCTTCGCTCTATTTGTAGGAGAGCGGCTAAGCTTGCACGAAGCTGATGCTTTGCTACTGACAGGAGGTACAGACGTGAACCCGGCTTTATATGGCCAAGTTCCAGTGCCGGAAGTCGATCCGCCTGACGATGAGCGGGACCGGGCTGAGTTGCAACTTATTGACGAGGCTTTGGAACGTGATGTCCCGATTCTGGCTATCTGCCGCGGTCTGCAATTGTTGAACGTTCATCGGGGCGGAACACTGCTGCAGCATCTTGCGTCGGAGCGGCACGACACCGAGTTCGCTGACAAGTCAACCGTGGCGCATGAGATTCAATTGGAGCCGGAAAGCCATTTGGCCCAGATTTTGGAAGAGACACGGATTCCGGTGAACTCACGGCATCACCAAGCGGTGGACCGAATTGGCGAAGGCCTGCGCGTCTCGGCTCGCGATTCTGAGAATGGACAAATTGTAGAAGGCCTGGAACTACCGACCAGACGCTTCGTTATTGCTGTGCAATGGCACCCGGAAGATCAGGCTCCGGGGTCTGCGGTCCAGCGACGTTTGTTCGACCGGTTTGCTAAAGCCTGTGGTGCAAGTTAAGACTGAGTACACTCTCCCGCGGGTGCGTATCGCACTTAAAAGTGCCTCCTTCTCTTTCGAGAGTATTGGCTCTACAGTGGGACCAGGACAATCATGAACACCACTGGAAACACAATTCTAATTACGGGCGGCGGCTCTGGGATCGGTCGCGGCTTGGCGGAGTCGTTTCACAAATTGGGAAATCAGGTAATCATTGCAGGACGTGGAAACAAGAATCTTGATGAGACTACAAGCGCCAATGCGGGAATGAAATCCATCAAGGTCGACATGACAAGCTTTGACAGCATCAAAACTTTTGCTGCTCAAATAACAACGGATTATCCGTCGCTCAACGCCGTGATTCACTGTGCAGGCGTGATGGTTCCCGAAGACCTTGTCAATGGCAAGAACTTTCAATCTGATGACGAATTGACGGTAAACACAAACCTGCTTGGTCCGATTCGCCTGACGGAAGAGTTGTTACCAAGCCTTCGAAAGCAAACTAGAGCAACGATTATGACCGTCAGTTCTGGCTTGGCGTTTGTTCCCCTGGCGATGACGCCAACCTACTGTGCGACCAAGGCAGCCATCCACTCGTATACGCAATCGTTGAGATACCAGCTCAAAGATACGTCGATCCAGGTGATCGAGTTGATTCCGCCCTATGTTCAGACGACCTTAATGGGTGACTCTCAAGCCAACGATCCCAATGCCATGCCGCTGAATGAGTTCATCTCTGAGACGATGGACATTCTTACTAACCAACCCGATGCGGTTGAGGTCTGTGTTAAGAGAGTCTACCCGCTTCGTTTTGCCGAGGAAGAGGGTCAAGAGAAATACAAACAATTCTTCAAGCATTTTAATGACGCAATGAGTGCTTCACGCCAACACTAAGGTGATTGTTCGTATGGCCTCGTCCTAAGCTGGCGGGGCACTCTACGCTCCTCTGATTATCCATAGAGCCAAGCGATCAACGATCTCTTGCACCGAAAAACAACTTTGTGTCCAGAGCCTGTATTTGCCACTGGGGATCTCCCCGCTTCCAGTCTGACCAGCGAGCCCAGTGCGTTCGCTCCGGTCGAGCCTGGCAACATGGTGGCAGTCAAGCAGTATTGCTCTTACCCGTCCGCTATCGCGGCGGACGTTGCGCGTGTGATACTGCGGGCACCATGAGTTGCGCATGTGTCCCGAATCGATGTCACGGTTTTGGCTGAATCTCCGTGAACCATCAATTAGTTGCGCAACCTCCAACACTCACGGAGCGAAGCGTCTTGGGTGCTGCCGGCCATATCATCAGACAGGCCATGAAGATAATCGGAATCCTCGGCGGTATGTCAGCAGCATCGACGCAGACCTACTATCGCGAGATGTGCAAGCGTACGCGAGAACGCTTGGGTGGTTTTCACTCGCCGGAATTGCTTATTCGATCTCTCGATTTCGCGCTAATCGAGGAATTACAAACAAAGGGAGAATGGAAAGCTGCAGGAGCGATTCTAAACCGGGAAGCGCAAGGGTTAGAGCGCGGTGGCGCAGAATGCATCATGCTGGCGACGAACACCATGCACAAGCTGGCCGAGGAAATGATGCGTGGTGTCTCTATCCCGTTACTGCACATTGCCGATGCGACGGCAGTCAGCATTAAAAAGGAAGGACTCCGTTCACCTGGCCTTATGGCGACGGCGTTCACGATGGAAGAAGCTTTCTACACTGACCGGCTGATCGCAGCTGGTCTCGCGCCGATCATTCCTGGAAAAGCCGATTGTATCGAGACGCACCGGATCATCTATGAGGAGCTTTGCCGAGAGATTGTGCTCGCAGACAGCGAGACGACCTTTGTCGCCATCGCCAATCGCTTGGTTGAGCGCGGAGCCGACTGCCTGATCCTTGGCTGCACGGAAATTGGCATGCTGCTCAACTACAGCAACGTGCCAGTGCCAGTTTTCGACACCACGCTTGTGCATTGCGATGCAGCGCTAACGCTTGCCCTCCAATCGGGAGGCGGGCAAAGTGAAACGTCCATGCATCTCTTGTAGCTGTCTGCACTGATCAAACCGAATGTCAGTCCCTACAATTCGCATTATCGGAAGTGATCGGACCGTCTCCCGTGTGTTCAGGAATAGCAATTCCACAATCGCAGCTCCGACCCATACGCGGAAGCAGGCCATGGAAATGACAGAGTGGAAATCCATTTGAGATTTCAACATTCCCAGGGGCTCGATGACGGTACGCGATATAAAAACAACTCAAAACGGGGAGTTGCTCTCCGCAAGGGGCTGTAACGGACGTCCCGGTACACTCATCGCCCGCAAGCCTGGCTGGCAAGCAGATTTGCCTGATCCATTCGCGCCCATAACCAGGTAAAGCATTGCGCTCTAGTTCAAATTTGGGCGGTTCTCTTTGGTCAATGCCGTATCTGGCACGTTAAACGAATAAGCGCCTGATTCGATCTCAAACACGCCATCGGGTCCGTCCGTTCGCACAAAGTTTGCGCCTGCCGCATGTGATGTTTCAGCCTTAGCGCCTGGAATCCAAACCGTACCTGTGGTGTTCGGCGGAATGGAAACGTTCAGTTTCAAAGTTCCTCCAGAGCGTTGCCATTCACTCTTAATAGTGCCGTACAAAGTTTTGTGGGATGCTTTTACACTGCTTAGTTCACTGATCGCATGCGGGTGAATCAGCACATGTTGAAATCCAGGACGATCCGGATCAGCTCGTATGCCGGCCAGGTCTTCATACATCCAAAGACCGAGATCGCCAATCTGCATTACATGATTCCCGGAGTTCATGGAAGGCTCGGCTGTGTTGCCGTTCCATAATTCCCAAACGGTGGTGGCACCTTCGGAGACCATGTAGCCCCAGCCTGGATATGTTTGTTGAGTAGCAATCTTGAACGCCAGATCGGGTCGACCAATGTCTGTCAGGGTGCGCATTAACCACTGGGCACCCACCAACCCTGTCCCTACGTGACCATTGCTTTTGTTCTCGATGTTGTCTACCAGGGAGGCAATGACGCGAGGACGATTTTCCGGTGCGACTAAGCCAAAGGCGAGTGGCAGAATGTTTGCGGTCTGCGTTCCGTTGCCATAGAAGCCTGTTTCCGGGTGATAGTAAACCCGGTTGAACGCTTCTCCAATATCGCTCGCGGCACTATCGAAAGCGGTTGCCTCGTCCCGTTTGCCGAGCAGGCGGGCGAAGCGAGCCATCTGCCGATTGATGCGGTAAAAGTAGGCAGTCGAAAGCAGCGCTCCGCTAGTCTGCCGGGACGGATCTTTCGAGTGGACCAGCCGGGGATCTTCGGGCGGCACGCACCAATCTGCATAGGTGTCCTTGCCCAGGATGCCGTCTTTCAAGTAGCCACCTGTATGGGCAACCCAGCGCTTGATCGAATCGTAGTTCAGTTCAATCACGCGCAGATCGGCGTACTGGTCATATAACATTGCCGGCACCTGCGCGAAGGTACTCGGCCAGGTCACGTCGTCGTTATACATTCGCCAGTAATTGGGTGCAACGTCAGGAACCGCCCCGGCTTCGGTTTGAGAATCGGCGATATCGCGCTCCCACTTGCTGTAAAACGCGGCCACGTTGAACAGATAACTTTCACTCCGGCAAACAACCGAACGATCGCCCAGCCAACCCTGCCGTTCATCGCGTTGGGGGCAATCAGTTGGAATGCTCCGGTAGTTCCCGCGCACACCCCAGAAAACGTTGTGGTGAATCTCATTCAGCATGGCGTTGGACGAGGTGAAGTCTGCCGTTTGCTCCATGCTGTCGTGAACCACTCGGCCCTCAAGTGACTGCAGGGTGGGCGTACCCGGATAGCCTTGCATTTCGACGTAGCGGAACCCGTGATAAGTAAAGCGAGGTTCCCAAATTTCTTTGCCGTCCCCTTTCAAAACGTACACATCGGTAGCTTGAGCCGAGCGCAGGTTGGCGGTGTAAAGTTCACCTGACGCGAGCGTCTCGGCGTGACGCAGCGTAACAGAAGCGCCGCGTGGCCCGGAAACATGCAGACGGCACCAGCCAACCATATTCTGGCCCATGTCGTAGAGATACACTCCCGGGCGAAGCTCAGTTACTTTCAACGGTTTGATAGTTTCTACCACTCGCATTGGCTCGGCGTCTTGCGCAACTAAGATGCCAGTGGGCCCACTCACAAGCTTTGCGGGCATCCACTTCGAATCATCGAAGCCGACTGCAGTCCAACCAGTTTGCTCGGATCGGGCATCGTACTGTTCGCCGTCATATTCGTTGTTCGAACGAACCGGACCATCGGTAGTCAGCTTCCAGGATTCGTCACTGACAATCTGCTCTTTCGTTCCGTCAAGGTACTCAATCTCAACTTGAACCAGCGCTTTGGGGTAGCCGAAGTTGCGCGTCGGGAACACGACCCGGTCGCGTGGGGCCCAGAATCGTCCATTGCCGAGCATCAACCCAATCGCGTTTCGTTCCGGCTTCAGTTGCCCGGTGATGTCGTAGGCGACATATTGAACGTGCTTGTCATAATCGGTTAGGTTGGGCGAAAGAACCTGGTCGCCGACTTTCCTCCCGTTTAGATAGAGTTCGGAAAGGCCGAGACCGCACAAGTAAGCAGTTGCATGGGCAACCCCCGACTTAGTCGCAAACTCTTTGCGGAGCATGCGCCCGGGCAGAAGGCGAGCTTCCTCAAACCCGACCTCGCCCCAAGGCTGACCGCCGTAAGTTCCGCGATCCACACTGGCCGGTGTCCACTGAGTATCGGTAACGAGATCGAGCGGACTGGTGTTTTTACGCTCGACATGTATGGCTCCTATGACAGCCGGAGCCGGTGAACCTGACCGCGGCGTATCGGTTGCAACTACGATTGAGTTCGCTCCGGGCTGTAGGAATCGAGCAACGTCCCAGACATTGGGTGAGCGGGCAATATCACCGTAGCCGACCAGCTTGCCGTTGATGGTCAAAATGAAGCCTGGGTCGGCGCTGAAGACTGCAGTAGCGGAGCTGATTAATGAGTCACCAGGAACGTTCAGTTCGGTCTGAAGGCTGTTGGCGGCCGGACTAATCCAGTGAGCAGGTAATAAGAAGCGGAATGGGCTTCCGCTTCTCACCGAGGGTTGAGATTCATCGAGGCCAATCCACTTGGCTTTCCAATCACCCGCATCCAAGCCGCGCGACCACAGAGCAGGCTTGCTCCAGCCAAGAGACTTTCCGTTTCCATCCCAAACCTCGACTTTCCAGAAGGCTCTGGCACCTGCGGGCAAGGGCGAACCGGCGTAGGGAATTTGAATGGAGACAGCAGACTGAATTACGCCCGTGTCCCAGAGATCGCCCTTGCCTTCAGACAGCAAGCTGCCGGTGGAAGCCACTAAGACCCGGTAGGCAGTTTGCCGCAGCCCATGAGCGGCAGGGTCATCGGTGACCATCATCCAGCTCAGCCTCGGCTTTTCGACACTGATGCCGATTGGATTCTGACGATATTCGCAGCGAAGATTGTCGGCTCTAGGCACCATGGCCGCATGACTCGCCGTGCCGAATAGAAGAGCGAAACCAAGCGTAAAAAGCGTAATGTTCAAACGAATAAGCATGTGAAGGTGACGGCTGATTTAGGCACACGCCGAAGTGAGGCTACCGTATCACAACGCCCTAGCTGGACGGATGTTAGTTTGAAATCAATGCGTTCTATCCTGCTGCTTGCACCGGTCCTGATTGCGACCGGCCTGCCAAGCGCCTATTCACAAACGGCAAGACCGAAGGCAATTGCGCCGCATCCTGCCACCTCTAAACCTTCTCCTGCAAAAGCTGCTACGCTTCCCGCTGTGCCGGTTACCGATGAAGAGAAGACGATTTATGCGCTAGGCCTATCCATCTACCGTTCGATTGCAGGTTTCGATCTCTCCCCCAAAGAACTGGACTTGGTGAAGCAGGCACTTAGTGATGCGGCAGCGAAGAAGCCAGCGGTCGACATTACTCAGTGGGGACCCAAGATCCAAGGCTTTGCAAGCGCCCGAGTGAAGAGTGCAGCCACAGCATATCTGACCAAAGCAGCCGCTGAGCCCGGTGCGGTGAAGACAGAATCGGGGCTTATCTATAAGGAGACGCGGGCTGGAACCGGAGCGTCTCCAAGGCCGACCGACACCGTTCGGGTTCAATATCGCGGAACCCTGGTGGATGGCACTGAGTTCGACAGTTCGTATGCGCGGAACGAGCCGGCGCAGTTCGGTTTGGGTCAGGTGATTCGTTGCTGGACTGAGGGCGTCGGCAAGATGAAGGTAGGCGGAAAAGCCACGCTGGTCTGTCCGTCTGATCTTGCTTACGGCGACCGCGGCCAGCCACCAGTCATTCCTGGCGGCGCAACTCTTATCTTCGATATTGAATTGCTGGACATTGTCGGTAGCGGCAATGCTGCTCCGCCTCCCGCCCAAGGCCGATAGGTCTTACGCCCCGAAAGCTTGGGTATGGTTGATAACTGAGCTAGAACGTGTACAGAATCCCTAGGTCCACGTGGTCGCCCCGTTCGTTCCCTAGCGGCTGGTTCCGATAGTCGGTCAGTAAACGCCTGTACTCGAACGACAAGCCGATATTAAGATTCAGTTTGTAAATAATATTGCCCATGTAGGTCTGGTTGCGCGTTCGGTTGCCCACCGGTAGCTGCGAAGCATTCGGTGATTCAAGCCCGTAGCCAAGGTTCAGTTGCAGCTGTTTGTTGAAGCTTGTCTGCGCCTGCATCCAGCCGCCCCGGGTTTCGACCCCATGAGCGCCCGCTGTTCCCACGGCGCCAAATGATTCGCCCACTGCCGCACTATAGTAGCCGAGTGCCCTGCCCTCATATGCCTCGCCAACCAGTGCCAGCTTGCCGGTGAGCGGAAGCGAGTAATCCAGTGCAACACCCCAGGAGTCGATTGGGGACTGCACGTTTCTGGCGCCAATCAGCCCGAAATTCTTGCCGCGGCTGTAGTGGCCACTTAAGCCTACTGTGTAACTGCGATCTTCGTGAATGCGGCTATACGCCAAGCGGCTATCGAATGCCGGACTTCGCCCCCGCTCGCCGGCAAGTGGCTGGCGCGAGGTGGAAAACTGAGTAACCGGATAGTCGCCCAGATTCGGATCAGACAAGGAAGCTTGCCAGAACCAAGTTGAAGAGCCACTCGGGTGCTTTGTCTCAACCCGAATCTGAGGAGAGCGCGCCCATGCGTTTCCGGAAGAGGACAGCGACGGTATGCCGTAAGACGAGAAGCTGATCGGGTTCAGCGGCGCAAAGATCGTCCAGTCCTGACCTACCTCAACAGCGACATTCTTCCAATCCATGCGCCCGTAAGCCAGACGCATCCGGAACAGGTTCATGCTGCTGCCGGTCGGCAAGGCTGTCTGGCCGCCGAACATGTCGAACTCAAAATCACCGGAGACCTTAGCGCCTAACGCATTAACCGGATTCAGAGCGATGCCGAGCCGGGTCTGCCGAACTGTACTGTAGAAGTTCTTGTCACCACCCGTCGGATCAGTATTTTGCTTTGTTAAGAAGAGCGGAACGTCCTCGATATTCGTGCCAGCAGTGTTGAACCCGGCATTAAAGAGCAAGGTGCCATATAGGCTGACGGGCAGGCGTTTGCCGGTCTTGAACGACGGATCGAGGCTGGGCGTTACCGAAGGACGCGATGTCGGCGGCTCGGAAGTTTTGGTTGAAGCGACTTGAAGAGCCTCTGCCGTGCCCCCAGTTACAGCCGGCGTTGCGCTGGGGGACAAGCGCGCCATATCTCCCACACTCAGGATGCCCTTGTCCTGAAGGATCGCGGTTAACGTAGATAGCCGCTCGGCACCGGAGGCGCTTGGAACTGGCCTAAACTCAACAAGCGAAATAGTCCCTTTGTCCGCCAGAATCTGCGCAAGAACGCTGACTCGATCGTCTTCCGCTGACCTTATGGGCGATGCAAGTAGGAGTAAGCAGCAAATAGTTACAAATGGAGTGCTGAAATTGTGCGAAATTGTCATGTCTGGCTTAGTCCCTGCCGAACTATATTGTAACTTCACTGAGATAGGTGTAACTTCACTCCAAAGTTCTAGAAGTAGGTCATCCAAATTGTGTTGGCTTTCGTAACTAATCCAGTGCAGACCGAGAGATTTGTCCTTCCCGCCCCATTGCAAATGACAATGTCACAAGAGCCGAAAGCCTTACAGGAACCCGACTTGCAGACTCAGCTCAAGTTAGTCCGGAAACTCCATCGCCTTTCCGGAATAAGCTGGTCCCCGACTCTTCGTGCCAATGCGGAAGCACTAAAGGAGCGGGCCGGTCAACTGGAACTAGCTGCGTCAGCTAAATTACGTAAGAAGTCCTCGTAAAATTCTGAGTTAGACGCCTCTTATAGATGTATTAGCATCCAGATCGAGACGTCCTCGTAGCCGGAGATTGACTTACATCACGTACAAAGAAGTGTGTGAATTCACCGGCGCTCCTCCCTGAGCTGTTTGGCAACGCTTTGCATGTTACTCGCAATTTCCTGCACTATCAGTCCCGGCCCGGAACTCTCGGGAAAAATCCTGAACGTTCTTGCTGTCTATTTGAAATCACCAACAAGGTTTGGCCAACTTGCTTATTACGCGTTAGGGAGAGTTACGGGGGCGTTGTCTGCCGATCGACGTATTTAAATAGCAGTTGGTTGGAGGGCAGATATCAAGGTGCTGCGCCGAGTGAGGTCTACTCTGCGCAAGAGCGCCGCATCGCTTTTTTCCGGCGGGAGAAGTCCCACACTGGCGACCGAAGTTTGGCTGTATGCCGATCCACCATGGAACCGTATCGCAGGGCTCTGTTCTTCACTGGCGAAAATAGCCTGAGCTTTCAATTGCTTTGAGCGGTACTGCCTCAACGGTTTTGTCATCTTATCTTCACTAAAAATTAAGAGTAATTGTGAGACCCTGCAACCGGGTTTCTTTCCAACCAGTTTCTTTTCTGGAGTCCGCTCAATGTCATCACAAACGTTTTTCGCCTCTGCGATCACCGGTCTCGCGCTTGCCGCGACTGCGCAATGTGCTCCTTACCAAGCTGCCCCGGTGCCGGTTCCGAACGCGTCCCCAGCAGCTCAAATCTTGCCGAACACAGGCCAGCAGCTTACGCCTACAGCCCCGCGTGGCTCGCGGTTTGAGTCGCTGAACCCGGGTTTGGCCGACTTCCCGGACTACACAGCCGGGCAAGCCGTCACCACTGTGATCAGCCCTGATAAATCGACCTTGCTGGTTCTCACATCCGGTTACAATCTGCTCAACGGGACCAATGGCACCAGCCTGGGACAGCAAATAAATGCCGACTCCTATGAGTACGTTTTTGTCTACAACATCACCAACTCATATCCGGCCAAACAGCAGGTAATTCAAGTTCCGAATACTTATAGCGGAATCGCGTTTGATCCGAGTGGCACTTCTTTCTATGTTGCAGGAGGCATGGATGACAACATTCATATCTACGACAAGACGGGTAACCCGGCATCCTGGGCTGAGCGCAGTAGCAGCCCAGTGAGGCTGGGGCATACGGCTGCAAACGGGTTGGCATCACCGCCAGCCGCTGCCGGTGTTGCTCTCACTGCTGACGGTTCCAAGCTGGTTGTTGCCAACTACTACAACGATTCCGTTTCGGTCTTAGTCAAGTCTTCCTCTACCTGGACCGTCGCAAGTGAGCTAGATTTGCGGCCCGGCAAAGTGGATCCTGCAAACAGCCGTGGTGTTCCCGGCGGTGATTACCCGCTCTGGGTCAGCATTCGCGGTAATGATACGGCTTACGTCTCCAGCGTTCGCAGCCGCGAAATTGACGTGGTCAGCATTGCTGGTTCGCCTTCGCTTGTGACCCGCATCAAGGTGAAAGGCCAGCCCAATCGAATGGTGCTAAATGCGAGCGGCAGCCTTTTGTACGTAGCCGAAGATCAGACCGATTCCGTTGCCGTTATCGATACTGCCAGCAATCGAGTTCTGAACGAAATTCCAGTCGGCGCTCCGACTGGGCTTGTGTCTGGCTCTGCTGCCGGCAAGACCGGTAACAATACGAACAGCCTGACCTTGGCTCCTGGCGAAAAGCTGTTGTTCGTTACCAACGGCAACACAAATAACGTAGCTCTTGTCCAGCTTGAGCCCAACGGCACTGGCAACGTGATCGGGTTGATTCCGACCGGCTGGTATCCAAACTCGGTTAGTGTGAGTGCATCAGGCAAGTTTCTCTATGTTGTGAATGGCAAGTCCCCGACCGGTCCAAACCCAGGCAATTGCCATGGCGACGTTGTGCCGGGCCGATCTGCCGATGTCTGTAATGGAACCAACCAGTACGACCTGCAGTTGGTCAAGGCCGGCCTGCAAACATTGCCGATCCCGATTGGCGATCAGCTGAATACGCTCACCGCGCAAGTAGCGCGAAATAACAACTACACTCGCGTTGTCCAGCCCGCAGACCAGGCCACTATGGCCACCCTCCGCAACAGAATCCAGCACGTGATTTACATCATCAAGGAAAATCGAACCTATGATCAGGTCCTTGGTGATCTTCAAGTTGGAAACGGTGATCCGGCGTTAACCGAGTTTGGGGCCGCTGTTACGCCTAACCTGCATAATTTGGCTCAGAATTTTGTTACGCTTGACAACTTTTACGACCGCAGCGAAGTCAGCATGGATGGCTGGCCCTGGTCAGTTTCTGCAAGAGCTCCGGACACGGTTGAGAAGCAGGTCACAGTCAACTACGCCGGCCGTGGCGTCTCCTACGATTCAGAAGGGACCAATCGAAACATTAACGTTGGCCTTGCTGCTCAGCAGGATCGCCTCGCGGCCAATCCGGTTACCCCTGCCGATCCGGATGTGCTCCCCGGAACTGCCGATGCATCCGGTTCCGATGGTCCTGATGGTGAAAACAATGGCGGATACATCTGGAACGCCGCTCTGCGCGCCGGCCTGTCTATACGCAACTACGGCTTCTTCATCGATCTTGTACGTTACACCGCCAGTCTCCCGGCTGGTGCCACTATTCCCGTGCTGACTGACCCGCATGCCAGCAACACGACCGTGGCTTACGCAACCAATGCGGATCTTCTTCCCAGTACCGACCCGTTCTTCCGCGGATTCGACAACAACCTACCTGACTACTACCGCTTCAAAGAATGGGAACGTGAGTTCGATACCAACTACTCTCATGGCGGGCTCCCACAACTAAGTCTCGTGCGTCTGATGCACGATCACACCGGCAATTTCTCTACCGCGATCCTCGGCGTTAACACTCCCGAACTGCAGGTCGCCGATAACGATTACGCGGTTGGATTATTGATCCAGAAAATCGCTAAGAGCCCGACTTACCACGACAATACTCTTGTATTTGTTATCGAGGATGATTCCCAAGACGGCGGCGACCACGTCGATGCGCATCGCAGCATCGCTTTCGTTGTTGGTCCTTACGTAAAGCAGAATGCAGTTATCTCATCCGCTTACACGACCACCGATTTCATTCGAACCATGGAGGACGTTCTGGGCACAAGTCCATTGAACCTCAATGATGCGCTGTCGATCCCGATGGCAGACATATTTGACCTTAACCAGAAGGCCTGGGACTACAATGCTGTTGCCGCGCCAATGCTTGGTAACACGCAACTGCCCCTGCCACAAAGCGTTGCGAGAAGTAGCGCCCCTAGGCCGACGCACGATGCCCGTTACTGGGCTGCTGCTACCAAAGGTATGGATTTCAGCGCCGAAGACCGCATCAACTTCGGCCAGTACAATCGTATCCTCTGGAAGGGACTGATGGGTAACAAGCCGTATCCAGCGAAGCCAACCGGCTTGGACCTTCGTGCAAATCGTACAGAACTGCTTTCGCGCTATCGCACCGGAGTTAGTAAGACTGCCTCAACCGCTGTAAAGCCAAGGGCTGGAGCGTCCGAATAGTAAGTTCACTTAATCAGAAGGCCTGTTGTTCCCCCACGTAACCGGGTGACAAGCGTTCTTGTGCTTCGGGGCTGTGCCGGCTTGCTGATCGAAGCGGCTATCTGCCCCCGAAGTGCAGGACAAGTCCTCCGCCTACTGCGACATTGTGTTGACTGTTCGCTAGAGGCAGATTGTAAGCAGCGTTGCCGGTGTAAAAGTCTCGGACTTCGCCGCGTAAGGAAACGAAACGCCAGAGGTGAACATCGACACCGCCGCCATACATCAGCACGCCGCGGGAGAGCTCACGAGGCGCTCCGTTTCGCTCGCCGCTTAAAACTGTGGTGCTCTGTTCGTAGTCTCCATAACCTCCGCCAATAGTTCCCCAAGGATTGATTCGGCCATGCGGAAAGAGCTTAAGCATGACATTGGGCGTGAGATACAAGGAGGCAATATCACGGGTGACGTTCGCATTTGGAGAGGCAACTTGACGCTGAGGGCTGGCCAAGAAGTCGGCGCCGACATACAATGCTGTTGGCCCAGCCTGCAGTACTCGGTATTCGTAGTTGGCCTGTAGCGTGATACCGGACCCGACGTTGAAGGGGATGCCATTGGACGATGTGCGGTCACTTGAAGTGAATCCGCCGAGTGTCAGACCTAGCTCTTGCTTTTGCCCGAATGCAAATCGGGAAGACAGAGTGGCAAATAGAAGCACGGACAAAGTTACTGCATTGATGATCCGCTTCCCAATACCGGAAGGCGACCGAGCAATTGTGCACGAGGCTATAGCGGAGCTTTTGTATCTCTTGGACGATCTCATTGTTCGCTCGGAGTATTCGCACGCTCCGAGGCGAAAGTTACGAGCAGTCCAACCGAAGACGCGTTTAGCTACTTTGCCCCGGTGAGGCCATCGAAGATGAGCCCCAGCGCAGCACTGGCTTCGTCTTGTGAGAAAATTCGCGGGTCATAGGCTCGCTGTAGTACGAAGCTGTGCAGAACAGCCTCAAGCATGCCGCGCACTGCGTCCTGTTCAATTTGTGGTGCACCTGGAATTTGCGCAAACGAGCAGATTGGGGATTTCAACTTGAAACATTCCCGTATCGAACGATGCCTTGCGGCTAAGCGCGCTCGCAATTTAGGGTGCCGCGCTGCGAAGAGCTTAAACTCCAGCATCAGCATGGCCCAATTTTGATCGGTGAGCCGCGAAAGGTAATACTCTCGAAGTACTGCCAGATGCGATCGAGTGTTTCCGGCGGCCTCCATCAAATCTCTTACTCGCTCCAGATGACAAGAGATTTGCTGTTCTAACAAGGCAAGAAACAGATCCTCTTTGCTGTCAAAGTGGGCGTAGAAAGCACCGCGAGTATGCCCGGCATCTTTTGCAATCTCTTCCAGCCGGGCTGCCTCAAAACCATCTCTGGCAAAGATCTTCAGTGCTGAGCGCAGTAGCTTCCGTCGGGTTTGCTCCGTTCTAATTTGGTGCTTGTTGGGCGCAATCAAGCGCTCCTGAACGCCTCTATTGTTCACACTTGCCGTGTTTTGGTTCCGCCGCGTTCCCGCCATAGCCAACTTATAATTGCATACGCGCACGTTTACAATGTGATACACCTATGTATGTAACGGAGTTCCATGGGTTCACAAACGGTAACGCCTGAAGCGCGGGCAGTCGAGCAGAAGCCTGCAGTACCGCCGCCGAGCTCAAACACCCGCGGACGTTCCCGGGCCTTCCTAATCTTCGGTTTGGTTCTGCTGATCGCAGCGGCCGTCGCCGTGTTCTGGTGGCTCGGCGCCCGCCAGTTTGAGGAAACCGATGACGCCCAGGTAGACGCTCACCTGAACTCCATTACCTCACGGATCGATGGCACGATCACAGCGGTCTACGTGGACGATAACCAAACAGTAAAGACTGGCATGCCATTAGTTGATCTGGACCCGCGAGATTACCAGGTAAGCCTGAATCAGGCTTTAGCGCAGCTGTCGCAGGCTCAAAGCACCGTCATCGCAGAGCAGCCGCAAGTACCTCTTACACAGGTTGAGAGCAGCACTAGTATTTCCAGTGGCGAATCTGATGTTGCTAATGCACAAGCTGCATTGGCGGCAGCTGAAGGCGAACGTGCCGCCGATGCAGCCAAGCTAACCGAAGCCGAAGCTAACAGTGCCCGGGCTCAGGCGGACCTGCTCCGCTTTCAACGGCTGGTGGCTCAGGACGAGATCTCCAAACAGGACTACGACGGTGCTGTCGCAGCGGCCAAAGCACAGGCAGCAATTGTCGCTCAGAATCGGGCGTTAGTGGAAGCAGCAAATCGAACAGTGGATGGACGGCGTGCTCAGTTGGCCTCAAGCCGCAGCAAACTGTCGCAATACCAAACCAGTGCTCCCAGTCAACTTGCTATTCGCCGCGCAACGGTTCGCTCGAATCAGGCAGGCGCGCAGGCCGCAAGGGCTCAGGTCGACCAAGCGCAATTAAAACTGAGTTACACCAAAATAGTGGCGCCTGTAGATGGCATCGTGATGAAGCGATCGGCCGAAGTTGGAGCCCATATCGCAGCCGGTCAGCAGCTACTTCAAGTCGCACAGATTAACGACCTCTGGATCACGGCAAACTTCAAGGAGACGCAGCTTGCGGCTATTCGGCCTTCGCAAGCAGCAACGGTCCACGTTGATGCTTTGAAACAGAATTTCGAGGGCTATGTTGAAAGCATCGGCGGTTCGACGGGCGCAGTCTCAAGTGTTCTTCCGCCGGAAAACGCCACCGGAAACTACGTGAAGGTAGTGCAGCGCATCCCGGTCCGTATTCGCCTGAAGCCAGGCCAGCCCAACTTAGAGAAGTTGCGTCCCGGCATGTCGGTTGAGCCCAGAGTGCGTATCGGAGCTTAAGCGCGTATGGCACAGCAGGCGGACACTCGCGGGGGTTGGCGGCCAGCCCACAATCCATGGCTCATTGCTTTCACTGTCACGCTGGCCACGTTCATGGAGGTGCTCGATTCCTCCATCGCTAACGTATCGTTACCCCATATAGCAGGCACGCTGGGCGCCAGCTACGAGGAATCAACGTGGGTCCTCACCAGCTACCTGGTCTCCAGCGCAATCGTTCTACCGGTATCAGGCTGGCTCTCGACTGTCATTGGCCGCAAGCGTTTTTACATGTCTTGCGTGGTGCTGTTTACTGTGTGCTCGGTCCTGTGCGGATTGGCTTCGCGCCTTCCCTGGCTGATCTTCTTTCGAATTCTGCAAGGGGCGGGCGGGGGCGGACTGCAACCTTCTGAACA
>CAXTWQ010000116.1:0-15862 GCA_964248065.1 uncultured Bryobacteraceae bacterium
GTGGTACTGGGCTCTACCTGCGCGCGCTCTTCGACGGTTTATCTCCTGCCCCGCTCCGCGACCAACAGCTTCGGCACCGATTGCAGCACTTGCAAAGCCGGCGCCCTCGCGCTCTCCACCGTTTCCTTCGTCGCTTTGATGCGGTAACAGCCGCACGCATTCATGAGAACGACATTCAGAAGTTGATCCGTGCGGTCGAGCTTGTGATGCTGGCACGGCAGCCGGCGGTCACAACGCAGCAGCAACCGCGGAATGCATTTACGGGAGTCCAGGTCTTGAAGATTGGCTTAAACCCGGATCGGAAGGAGCTATCCGCAAAGCTTGATGCCCGATCTGCCCAGCTCTTTGAAGTAGGGCTGTTGGAGGAGACCGCGAGGCTGCTCGCTTCAGGCGTCTCGCCTTCAGCAAAACCGATGCAGTCTCTTGGGTACAAACAAGCAGTTCAATTGCTGGGTGGCGAGATTTCGCCTGACGAAGCCATCCGCCTCTGTCAGACTAAGACCCGCCAATACGCCAAGCGACAACTGACCTGGTTCCGGCATGAGCCTGATGTGAACTGGCTTAACGGCTTCGGTTCAGATGTTGACACTCAGGGTCATGCACTCTTCCTCTTGCAATCTCTTGCCATCCGGCAAAATGCGTTGTGAGGCGAACTGCCCTGAGAGGACGACAGTTGTAGTTTGACAGGCCTGCCCGGAGGCTCTCGCCATCTCGGCAGAGCCAGCAACGGCCGAAAACGCTGGCAATCGCCAGACCGCAAGCCCGTTTACTTAGCTTCGAGTCGTTCGGCTTGGCCCGTCTCTGTTATCCGATAACGGGCAGCAGGAGCGGCGAGCCAGTGAATCTCTAAGATGCCGCTAGCTGCGCTCCAAACAACGCCCGGGTCGGCCAACTCCAGGTTCTGGCGGCAGCTGGCCAGCTTCAACGAAAGCGTCTCATGACTCGGCTCTCCAAGTGCAACTACACGCAGGAACTGCTCCTTGCCGGCTTTGCATTCAGATAATCCACCAGGTTTGGAGTAGTAGGTGTCCTCGATTATCAGGATGTGGCTGCCACCCTCGCCAACAACTTTCAATGCGGGAGCTCCCCCTTTTGCAACCGTCTCGTCCGTTTTCACAACCAACGTCTTTGCAACGTGAGGCCGTCCTTCAACCGTCAAGACAGTACCTTGCGGAGTTGCCCTCGCTGCGATCGCTCCACCGCTCGAGAGGGCGATGATCCTAGGCGAGGCTGGGAGCAAGCAAACAAAAAGGAGGGAGCCGAGAGCGTGCTTAAGCAGAGAGGATCGCATCGGCATAACAAACACCAAAATAGCTCCAAGCCGCGTCTGCGCCAGGAGCGTGCCGGTATGCGGAAGCGTCGCGCGCATGAAGCTCGGCTTCGGACTTGCCCTTGTTTGTAGGGTCCGTCGTGTCCCAGCCAATATTGCCAGTGCGACTATCGCAGAGAACCATAGGATTGCGCACCCATCCCGCCTTGGCATCCCAGATATGATAAGAGCCGCCATTCCAACGGCACACCGTCTCTCGCAGAAGCTGATTGTCCGAGTAGCTCCGTCCGGATTGCGAGAGATAGGCAATCGCCATGGTTCGCTTTTGAGCAAACAGGATAAGACCAGCATCTATATTCAATTTCCAATTCCAGATGTGGGCGTAGTCAGGGGTGGGAGTGGTTAATTGCGCAATTCCAAAACCGCCATCGAACGACTTCTTGGGATAACCCATGCTGTCGAAATGTTTAAGATGCGTTTCGTGATTGAGGATTTTGTCAAATCCGGCGCTGTTAGGCTTGCCGCAGAGATAGGCTGTAATGTTGTTTGCATCGGGTTGCACGCCAAGAACCTGAACCGCGGTCACCGCCTTCAAGCCAGTCGGACCGGTCGCATGAACGGTGAGGGTGCCGCCCAAATTGTCTATCACAGTCTTGGCATCCCAAAAACTGTCACTTGTTTTCACTACGCCCTGCTTCGAAAAATTAAGCCACTGAATGGACCATTGCCAGGTGATCTGCTGCCCAGGCGTAAGAGCAGCGTCGGTTTGAAACACAATGGAGGGCCACTCAGCGCCTTTTGAAATGTAGAACTTGGCGTGAAGCGCTGGGACCAAGATCTTTAAAGATGTTTTGGCGACGACAGATGCGTGCGACGGCGGCATGGGGCTTACGCTAGCAAGTTCCTCAGCTCGTTGAAAATAAGCCGAGGGTCAACGAAGGAATAGTAGTTTGATACGCCCGGTAGTTACTCTTCGCTCAGATTTGCCTGACTCGACACAATTAGCGGAACTTTCTCCTTTTACCGGCGTATAGTGGTTGAGGGCATAACCACCACGTCGGGGTTGTGTTACTGCGCTCGCTGGGTTGCGAGCTACTGAGGAGAATTCCATGTTGAAGAAAATTGCGTTTACCATTGCCACTGTTGGCGTTATGACTGCCAGTGCTGCCAGCTATAAGGTTTCCTTGCACCAGGATTCGGTTGTTGAGGGTAAGTCTCTCAAAGCCGGTGACTACAAGGTGGAAGTGAAAGACAACAACACTGCCGTTATCACTAAAGGCAAGCAGAGCGTTGAAGTTCCGGTTCGCACCGAAACTGCGGCCTCCAAATTTGCCAGCACACAGGTTCAGTACAACGATTCGAATAAGCTGCAGGAGATTCGTGTTGGCGGAACTAGCACGAAGCTTGTTTTCGGAAGCACCACGCCTACTGCCGCTGGCATGTAATCAGGTTGATTCTGGGGACGTGCAGTTATGGCGTCTCCAGTTCTTCTTATCGTTGTTAGCATGAAGACGTGCGGTTTTGCCGTCTCCTGTTACCTTTATTCCTGTTCGTTCCTCTTGCGCGTCCCGCCACCACTCTTGTTCTTCAGTTTCACAACAACTCCAGATTTCCTGATCTGAACTGGGTTGGTGAAAGCATTTCCGAAACGCTTCGGGTTGAACTAAGCGATGCAGGCGAAATTGTTCTGGGTCGCGACTCCCGAGCGGAAGGGCTGCGTCGCTTGGGTTTGCGCCCTGATGCTGATTTCACCAAAGCGACGTTGATCAAGCTTGGCCAAAGCCTCGATGTCGATTATGTTTGCTATGGAACTTTCGACATTCTGCTTCCGCCTGGTGACTCGCAGCTCCGCGACAGCTCCGTTCAGATCGCGGCGAAATTTTTGGATTTGCGCAAGCTCCACGATGGCTCACAGATGGCCGAAGCCGGCAAGCTGGCTGAGCTCTCGCGCCTGGAGGAACATCTGGCTTGGCAGTCCATCCAGTATGTAGCGCCGACAGCCAACCTTCCGGTTGAACAGTTCCTTAACCCCAAGAAGTTTGTGCGGCTTGATGCCGAGGAAAGTTACATGCGAGGCTTGCTCTCATCACGCGGTGAGCAGCAGGAAAAATGGTTCACACAGGCCACCATTATTGATCCGCACTTTGCTGGACCGGCATTTGAGTTGGGCAAAATCAATCTTCAGAAGAAAGCCTACCGGCCCGCTTTGGACTGGTTTGCCAAGGTACCAGCAACTGATACGCGCTATAGTTCTGCCCGGTTCCGAATGGGTCTGGCCGCCTACGGTGCAGCTGATTACACGGGCGCATCAAATTACTTCCGTGAGGTAGCCAAGTCAACGCCCCTCAACGAGGTCTACAACAATTTGGGCGCGGCCGAAGGCGAGTTAAATCAGCCGACTGCGCTGGACGATCTTCGACGTGCAGTGGACGGGGATGCCAACGACACTACCTATCGGTTCAATCTCGGCGCGGCACTGTTGCGGCAGAACTCCTTTGACGAAGCAGCAAAGAATCTGCAATTCGTAGCCGATCACGAAGAAGGCGAAACGGAGGCGCAAGCCTTGCTCCTCAGGGCACAACAGCACCAAGCGTCTGCACCAAATGCGAAACCGCTCGCTCCGTTTCGCCTCAAGCCGAACTTCGATGAAACTGCTTTCCGGCAATTGAAGGCTATGCTCCAGCCCAAGGGATCTTGATTGAATAGAAGCTCAATCGCGTCCTGATAACGGATCTCCGTTTTAGGCCCCAGCCAAGTTGGGCGACTCCCTAATTAGGGTACTAGCATACTTGACGGACCAAGCGTGACATTCCATCTTAGGGGTCAACCACCCATCGGAATAGATAATGACTGAGTAATGCTTGACTTGAATTCTCTATGTTCGGGATTGATCGGAGCTGTCGTTGGCGGTTTGATTGCTTGTCTTTCCGCTTGGTTTGCTGTCGAAAGAACCGGGAAGCAAGCGCGAACTCTACAAGCCGAGAATGACGCTAAGCTGTTGCGTGGCCTTTTGCAGGTACTTCACGATGAGCTTGAGTCTGTCCAGGAGCGCTACCAGGAAACCATGGGTAAGGAAGTTGAAGCTCTCCAAGATGGTCAACCACTTTTATTCGTCTTTCCTGTCATGAATGATTTCTTCGCAGTCTATAACGGTAACGCATCCCAAATCGGCAGAATTGGCAACAACGACTTACGCAAGTCTCTCGTTCAAACGTATGTCTTAGCCAAAGGTCTCGTCGATTCCTTCAGGTTGAATAATGAGTATCTCTCAAAATATGAATACTGGAGTACGGTCGAGGGGGCAAACAAGCTCTCGTCGAATCAACCGAATGCTGAGGTTTATCGTCAACGACTGATTAATTATGCCGGAAGCATTAAGAGATCGCACGAAAAAACAAAGACCTCGATCAATGATTTATTGAGGAGGCTGCATAAGCAAGGCGTGTTGAATGAAGCTGGCGGCTAGTAGTTGCATTTTTCTTTAGGCGTAGCCTTTTTCGTCGGCTTTCGTTCAGGAAACATCTTGGGAAGCTCGTCAACAATATTTGCTTTTCGGACGGCTACTATCTGTTCCATCGCCTGTTTAAACTTAGTGAACTCTTCAGATCCCTGTTCGTTGCTGACCTTGTCTTTATCGATCATGCGTTGCCCTCTAATTTCCTTCTGAGTTCCGGGGATACCCAATAGACACTCATGAATTGCCTGTGCATGTTTCTGGCTTTTCCGCCAATGAACGTCTCATCCACCTCCACGCGCTCTTGAGCCTTAGCGAATGCCCCATTCCCCTGCATCGCAAGCCGAATGCGTTGCAGCATGAACCATGCGGTCTTGTGGCTTGCCCCATCGTGCTGCTCTTCACAATTCCTGCTTCGGGCTTACTTACTTGTCTCCGTAGCTAAACTAAAGCTTCATGCGTCCAGTTCTAACCGGTTGGTGGAAGCTGCCTGCTTCCCTGGCTGGCATTGGCGGATTGACATTCTTCTGCTTCCGCGTTATTCCCTCTTCGGCCGTTACTGCAGCACTTCTTTTGCTGTTGATGGTAGTGGTTACCGCGCTGAGCGCACGGCAGCTGTTCGGCATCATCGCGGCTCTAACCGCAACTCTTTGCCTGGACCTGTTTTTCCTTCCACCAATCGGGTCTATCAGTATTGCTGACCCGCAAAACTGGATCGCACTTATCGTTTTTTGCGCGCTCTCTTTAGTCTCGGGTCGGCTCTCTAATCGGCTACGTGCTCAGCGTGACGCGCTCGTTATGCAGCAGCGCGAAACTGAGCGGCTCCATGCGCTCAGCCGATCTCTGCTGCTTAGCGGCAGCGGTGAAGAGATGCGGCGTTTGTTGGTCAATGAATGTAGCCAGCTATTTGAGCTAAGCGGGTTCGTCCTTTTCGAAAGTCTGAGTCAGACGTTCCATCATGGCGGAACGGAGTGTGAATACCCGGCAGACGCTCTGCGGCAGGCAACGGAGAAGGAAGCTGTTTCGATAGATGGTTGTGAATGGAGCGTGGTTCCTGTGCGCCTCGGCAATCTGTCTTTGGGGAGCATGGCCTTCACTCGCCCCACCCCGCTGCCACCTAGCACAATCGACTCCTGGGCGAGCACCGTCGCGCTTGGCTTAGCTCAAGTACAGGCGCGGGAAGCGGCTAGTCGCATGGCAGCCGTCAGAAGAAGCGAGGAGCTGAAATCAGTCATGATCGACGCCCTCGCCCACGATCTGAAAACTCCTTTGACTGCCATCGAAGCCGCTGCTTCCATGCTGGCGAACCCTGCCCCGCTCTCTGCACGCCAGGCAACCGACATGGTTGCAGTCATACAGGAAGAGGCGCATGGGCTCCGTCAACTGGTGGAAGAAGCAATCCATCTTGCCCGTATCGATGCCAAAAAGCTCAAACTGAAAATGACGCCAGAAACTGCGGGGGAACTAATCGGGGCAGCCCTGCAATCGCTTGGTGAAAGAGGTGGTAGTGCACGCATTCACGTTGAAGTTTCGGACGCACTACCGCCAGTTCTGGCCGATAGTGAACTCATCGTTCAGGCACTCAAGCAATTGCTGGATAACGCCTTAAAATACAGCCCGCCACGAGCGCCCGTTCTGATCTAGGCAGCGGAATCGGATGAAATCCTGACGTTTTCTGTTCGTGATAGCGGGCCCGGACTGACGGAGCTGGAGCAATCCAGAGTGTTTGAGAAATTTTATCGGGGCCGTTATGATCGGTCTGCTGTACAAGGTACAGGGATGGGCTTGGCCATTGCCCGTGAGATTGCAGAAGCGCATGGCGGAACAGTAGGTGTGCGAAGCTATGTCGGGCAGGGAACTGAATTCTTTCTTTCCTTGAAAACTGCTCCTTCGCTGCAGCGTCAACAGTCAGCATGAGTTCAGGACGAATCTTGATCGTTGATGATGAGCCACAACTGCGTCGCGTGATGCGCACGGCTCTGGAGTCGCACGGCTATGAGCCTTACGAAGCGCGCACAGGCGAGGAAGCACTGGAAGCTCTGCGCGAGTATGACCCGAGCGTAATCTTGCTCGATATGAACATGCCAGGCATGGGTGGAATGGCCGCCTGCCGGGCACTGCGGGTTGCTTCGGAAGTCGCCATTATTGTTCTCTCGGTACGAAGCAGCGAAAGCGATAAGATTGCGGCTCTCGACGCGGGCGCGGATGACTACATGACCAAGCCATTCAGCGTGAGCGAATTGATGGCACGTATTCGCGCGCACATGCGGCGGCTTCCCGATACCGGTCAGGCCATCGTCATCTCAGAGGATTTGACCATCGATGGCGCATCCCGGCAAGTCATAGCGCGGGGCCGGCCCGTACGCCTCACTCCGAAAGAGTTCGACCTGCTGCATTATCTGGCTGCCAATCTGAACAAGCCAGTGGCTCACCGCAAGTTGCTGCAGACAATTTGGGGAGCTGAATACGGCGAGGAAGTTGAGTACCTGCGCGTGTTCGTTAGCCAGCTTCGTAAGAAGATAGAAGTGGACCCGGCTCATCCGCGATTTATCGTTACTGAGCCGTGGGTCGGTTATCGGCTGTCTGCGCCGCAAAACAATGAGTAATACTGGCAAGCTTAAAATATTTCTCGGCTATGCGGCCGGGGTTGGCAAGACCTATCAAATGCTGCAGGAAGCGCAGGCTCTGCAACGTCAAGGCGTGGACGTGGTCATCGGGTATTTCGAGCCGCATGGCCGCAAAGATACTATCGCCAAAACCGAGGGGCTCGAAATGATTCCCCGCAAAAGAGTTGAATACCGGGGCTCATTCTTTGAAGAAATGGATACGGAGGCAATCATTGCCCGTCATCCCGCGGTGGCGGTGGTGGATGAGTTTCCACATACGAACGTTCCGGGCTCGGCTCGCGAGAAGCGGTGGGAAGATGTGCAAGTCATCCTCCAGGCCGGCATCGACGTCCTGACCACGATGAATGTTCAGCATCTGGAGAGCCTGAACGACCAGATGGCCCACATGACGGGCGTGAAAGTGCGCGAGACCATTCCTGATTGGGTGGTCAAGCAGGCCGACGAAGTCGTGATGGTGGATCTGACGCCACGGGCGCTGCTGAACCGGTTAGAGCGCGGAGTCGTCTACCCTCCCGATAAGGCGCAGCGAGCGCTTCAAAACTTTTTCAAAGAGTCTACTTTGGTGGCCCTCCGCGAAATGGCTCTTCGGCAAACTGCGCATGAGGTAGAGGACCGAATAGAGCAGGAGGAGAGCAACAAGTACGATGGTGCTGTCGCTGCTGCCACGCGCCGGCGTCGATTAGACGATGCCATCATCATCTACGTAAGTGACGATCCCTCTACTGCCATGCTAATCAGGCGCGGTAAGCGAGTCGCCGACATGCTTCACGGCAACTGTCATGCTGTGTTTATCTCCGAGCGCGGCGATCTCAAGGCCCTGCCTCCTAGCGAGCGTGAGGCGGTGGAACGCCATCTCAACTTCGCACGCAATCTGCACATCGAAACAGCCATCCTGAAGGGCGCCGACCATGCCGAGGCGCTGGTGCAATATGCGCGCGAGCATCGGGCCCGGCAGATCTTTCTCCCGCGGATCATTGGCAAAGGCGTCGAACGGTTGCGCGGCAAAAGTCTGGTTAATCAGGTAGTGAGTCTTGCCTACGATATGGAAGTCACCATCGTCGCCGACCGCCGCGCCGAGCGTACAGTCACACGGTAGCGGCATGGAACCTCTTCTCACTTCGGTCGAAGGCCAGACCGAGCTCAGAGCGATTGCGGTCTTGCTCTTCATAATCTGGTTCGGAACCACAGGTGGCGAAATTAAATCCGAGGTTCACAATCAGGAGCATCCCGGTGCGGCCGGTAGCAGTAGTGTAGTTCCCGAGCCGCCCAAGACCCAACAGGGAGTACCAACCGGACTTCTGCGGCGCATTGCCGAGGCCGAGACGAAGAGCGCTGCGGCACGGGCAAACTACACCTATCGCCAGTCGCTCACCATTCAGGAATTCAATAATGCCGGCGCGACCACGGGCCAGTATCACGAAGTACGTGACATCACCTTCTCTCCCAATCGCGTCCGTTATGAGCAGGTAGTCGAGCAGCCGCGAAGTACGCTGACCCGAATTATCTTGACTCCGGAAGACTTCGCTGACCTCCGGGACATTCAGCCTTACCTGTTGACTTCGGACGATGTCTCGCTTTACGAAGGCAAATATAAAGGCGAAGAAACCATGGACGGCGAACGCTGCTTTGTCGAGTATGTGCGGCCACGCCAGATTCTCTCCGGTCAACGTTTCTTTGAAGGCAACTTATGGGTACGGCAATCGGATCTGGCGGTGGTGCGAAGCGAGGGCCAAGCGGTCCCGCAAATTGAAACCTCGCGCAAACAGAACCTGTTTCCGCACTTCACAACACTGCGTCGGCCCGTTGATGGTCAGTGGATGTTCCCGGTAGAGACATATGCTGACGACACTCTGTTCTTCCGTGCCCGGCCGCAGCGCATCCGCATTATCGTTCGTTACATGAATTATCGGCACTTCGGAACGGAATCGACCGTGAAGTTCGGCGAGCAGCCGCAGCCATCGCCACCACCTAAACGCTAAGTGCGGCGGGTCTGAAGGGCGGCCAGATCAGCAGGCGTATCAATGTCGATTGCGGCTTCCGGCAAGGGAAAGCGATGCACCGCTATACCGGCCTGAGTGAATAGATGTTTCGCGCCGCTTCCTTCCGGCAAGTGAGCGAGTAAGTCAAACAGATGACGGCCGAATACAGCTGGAACACCCAGCGTGCCGCTGTATTCCGCGGCCACGATGGATGTCCGGTTCTGATGAAAAGCACTGCGCATGGCTTGCAGGTGACGGGCTGTTATCAATGGCTGATCAGCCAGCATAATCAGTACCGCAGCGGCATCGGTTCGCTCAGTCTGTAGCTGGCGCACACCGGCCCGGATAGAAGATCCCATGCCGTCTGCCCATTGCGGATTCTGAACGATGGAGACACGCTGGCTGGCAACTGAAGACTGTACCGCCCCAGCTTCCGCGCCTACCACCACCAGCACCGGATCGAAGCTCGCCCCCAGCGCATGATCGATTGCGCGTCCTATGAATGTTGTGCCCTCGAACGCTTCAAGCTGTTTCAGCCGGCCCATGCGCGAAGCCGAACCTGCCGCTAAGATGATGGCGGCCATGGGCAGGCATGATGGGGACGTGCTCGGACGCTCTCGGCTCAAGCTCTCTCGCTTTTTACCAGTTGCAGCCTCGACGCTGGACGGCTTGCATCCACCCCCGCCTTCCCTTCCAGCTTGCCCAACTCGCGCCTTGCAATCTGAGCCCAGGCACTCGCCGCATCAATCTTAAGGTAAGCCCGCCAGTGGAGTACGGCATTGGCCAGATCCCGCATACCTTGATACAGCAGAGCAAGGTTATAGTGCGCATCCGCATACCTGGGATTGAGACGAATCGCCTCGCGATAGTGGTGGAGGGCGCCATCAGAATCGTCTTGCTCATCGAACAAATTTGCGAGGTTGAAGTGCGCCAGCGCATAATCGGCATCCACTTCGAGCGCTCTCTTGTAATGCTTTTCGGCATCGGCCCAGGCATGACCGTTGAAGAAAACGGTGCCGAGATTCACTAGGGCCCCAGCTGAAGAAGGATCCAACTCGGAGGCTTTCGTGTAGGCCTCAATCACTTGTTCGAAAGGCGCCCCTGTGCCTTCCAATTCAAGGCCGCGCTCAAACCATTGATCCGCTTCGATCTTGTTCTTGACCTTCTCGGCTACCGCATTGCTGCCGCGCTGCGAGGGCGGAAGGTGTAGCAGCTTTTTGATTTCCTCTTCTGCAAAATCGAACAGCATCTGGCCGGAGGAAGGCTCCAGCTTGTGTTTCCCTATCTGGACCCGAACACGTCCACCCTCGACATAGACCTGAACGTCACCGTCATGAGAAGGGAAATCCTGCATCCACTTTCGAAGAGCACCCTGCGCCTGTTTGATTTGCTTGGGCGGGGCGGAATCGCCGCGCAGTTTCGCAATGCGCTTGAGCAGCAGGAGATCTGAGAACCGGTAGTGACTCAACTCGGGAACCAGTTGCTGACGCTCCCACATTCGCAGCTGACGATTCTCAATCTTCAGCAGCCGAAGTACATCTTTCCGGGTGTAAGCGCCGCACGTCTCCCGCTCCGGAACAGCCAGGGGAGGATGCGAGGTATCCCGCAGCACGAGTTGATCATAACATCGAAATCGTGTCCCTTGGCCAACTGCGCTCCCAGTCAGCTGTTTACCAGCTTGGTGTACCAGCATTGTCGACCCTGTAAACTACTGCTCCAGGAATGAGCGATGAGCCGATTTAGAAAGAGGCGCGGATTCTCCTCCGACTCACGTCCCAATAACAAATCCGATAGGTACCAACCCGCATTTACCTGTGCATAGCCTGCTCTACAAACTTGGCGACGCCACACCCCAAGATCATCCCTGGGTGTTCGGCAACACGTTCGCAACCCAGTAGGCAGCCGGTATAGAACGATTGACGATCGCACCACGAGCTGACCACGTTGAAGTCCTAATATGCTTGCTGGGGGTTATGCCTGAGCCGATGTGGCTTCTCTATGTCCTGGTAGTCTCTCACATTGTTGAGAAGTATCAATCCTCTATCAGCCGGTAATTACGCCTACTAACTTGCCAAGAGTGCCAGCCGATTTGTACGGGCAACGTCTCCTTTGCTATGTGAAAGGGGAGCCGGGTTCTGGCGACGGCTATATTGCCGCGGCGAACAACCCATCACTCTTTTGAAGGCGGTGCTGAAGGCACTTTCGGATTCGTAGCCGAGCGACAAAGCAATAACCGAGATGGGATCGTTTCCTTTTGTCAGCCGATTTCCAGCCAGCAACATCCGCCAGCGCGTTAAATACTCCATGGGAGACTCTCCAACCGTCCGCTTGAATTTAAGGGCAAAGGTTGATCGCGACATGCCGGCACGCTCCGCCAGTTCCTGCAGTGTCCAGCGATGCGCTGGATCGTCGTGCATGGAGGTGATAGCCACGCTCATCTGTTTATCCGCCAGCGCGAAAAGCCACCCAACGCCACCGCTCAAACCTTCGGCAAGGTGCAGCCGTAAGGCCTGAACCATCATCATGTACGCCAGGTGCTGTGCGATCAGAAAGCCGCCCGGCTGTGGTTCGCGCAATTCCTGCATCATCCGTTCCAGTGACCACCGCATCGCCGCCTTATCCGATTCTTTCCGGATATGAACGATAGGCTGTAGAGCCCCCAACAAGATGCTGGCATGATCGCCGGTAAGGATAAAGTGCCCTCCGACAATAAAGCAATCGCCACCGCCATTCCAGGTGCGAATACCCGCATTCATTGGGGTCGAAAGGATCGTGTAGACATCGACGGGCGACAGGCTCAAATCGCTTGCAAGGCAGAAAGGCCGCCCGCTCGGCAGCAGGAAGCAGTCCCCCGCTGTAAGGTGCACTGACTCGGAAACACCCTCCACAGACAGCCAACACTGGCCAGATATCAAGGCGTAGCACTTGATGCCTTCATGTTCGGGAAATCTGATAGACAAGTCTCCGCCGACATCGAAGCCACCAGACACATAATTACGTGGTTTCAGCAGCGACAGCACATCAGAGAGCGGATCCATTTACTTTTACCTTCAATCTTCGGCACCCTGAAATCAGCATCATCCTGGGACGATGGCCAAGACAATACGGACTTCACAGCATAGATTGTATTTCCTCGATCTCCTATCTTGTTGATGGCAGCGGCTGCGGATGCAGTCACGCCAGAAAGCAGCCAATGGAAAAGATTCTTGTCATCGGAGCATCAGGCTTTGTCGGGAGGAAGATCGCTGGAGCCCTGCTTGCCGATACATACGCAGTCCGCTGCTTGGCACGCAATCCGTCTCGATTACAAGACTTGGGGGAGAGTGGCTGCGAGATTGTTGGTGGCGATATGACGGATTTCGCGTCGATGCAGGGCGCCCTGGAATCGGTCAAGGCCGCCTATATTTCTATACATACACTCTCACCTCAGCATGCCAATACAGCCGGTCAGGGCTTTATGGAGATAGAGATGGGAGGATTGCAGAACATCGTAAAAGCTTGCCGAGTGCGCGGCGTGCGTCGGCTGATTTACTTAACATCTCTGGGAATCGCTCCTGATGCATCGAACACATGGGTACGAGAGCGCTGGAAAACAGAAGAGTTTTTGCTGCAGAGCGGCCTGGACGTGACCATCATCCGGCCTGGTCAGATTGTTGGTGTGGGCGGACGTGGTTTTGACATGATGGTGAGCCAAGCCAAAAGGCCGGTTAGCCTGAACCTGTTCGGCGGCGGCCAGCAAAAGATGCGGAACATCGGGATTGACGACCTCGTGTACTACCTTGTCGGCGTGCTGAATGATCCACGCACATATGGTCAACGCTACGAAGTGGGTTGTGATGACGTGCTGACAAATAACCAGATGATCGACGTAGCGGCAAAGCTCCTGGGCCGACACCGTCCTATTAAAATTGATATCCCGCGTACGCTTCTGAAGGCCTTGGCACCGCTCATCGAACGCGCGGGCAAATTGCCGAAAGGTGCAATCAAAGGCGTTCTGGACGGCCGTGGGACCGACCTGGATGGTGATCCCATGCCGATACGCACGATTTTGCCTCGGCCGCCTCTGTCCTATCGCCAAGCTGTGGAGCAGGCGTTGACTGGTTCAGTTTCCTCGGCTTGAGAGCGGCCCTACAAACAAGTTGAGCTAAGTGTCCTGCTGAGTTTGGCTGCGTTCAGCGCCAATCGCTAATGCGAGCTGCTCTAAAGATTCTGATTGGCAATTGTAGTTAGCAGTTTCGCCAAGTCAGCAGGTCTAGACACATGTGCCCACCTGGTAACTCCTTGCGGCATCAATCTACAAAATGAGTTGCACCAAAAGCGTGGGATAGCCTCTCGGGCAAGAGCAGAGCAGTAGCGGCCAACGAATTTTCTACGCCGAGGCGCGCCGCTGGCTCGACACTGTAGGAAGCGTCACAATCTCGTAATAGCTTGGGTCGCCCATCAATTCATTCACAAGAGCAACGTGCATGGCGTGACCTGCTTTTTGCGCTACCACTGTGCCCAGCAGCGGCCGTCCCAGCAGAGCCAGATCGCCGATCAAATCCAGCGCTTTATGACGGCAGCACTCGTCAGGAAAGCGGAGTCCACCCACATTGGCCACGCCGGTACGGGTGAAACACACCGCGTTGTCGAGCGTTGCACCGCGAATTAGACCCTGGTCGCGCATCTGGTCCAGTTCATATTCGAAGCCAAACGTCCGCGCCGGGGCAATCTCGGCCGCGTAGCTCTCCGGAGTCACTTCCAATTCCAGATTCTGTTCGCCCACCATCGGGTGGTCGAAAAAATTATGGCAACGCAAACCGAAGGTATCGGAGGGAAGAATAGCGACTACCTTGCCGTTCTTCTCAACGCTGATCGGCTTGATAATGCGCATATAACGCCGCTGACGGCGAGAAGTTTGCAATCCAACCGAGCGAATCATTTCCACAAATGGCAGGCTGCTGCCATCCAGAATAGGCAGTTCAAGACTGTCCAGTTCAACAAATGCATTGTCTATGCCCATGCCGTAGAACACGCTTAGCAGGTGCTCAGTGGTGGAAATTAAAATGCCTTTCGGGTGCATCAGACTCGTGGCGTAGCTGACTCGCTTCACGTACTCCCAGCTGGCGCGGATGGGCGTGTTATCCAGGTCGGTCCTTACAAATACAATTCCGGTGTCCGGCGGCGCGGGCAGAATGCGCATTCGAACTGGCGCGCCGTGATGCAGGCCAACACCTGTCACGTCCAAAGGCCTTCGAATGGTGGTTTCGAACTGCATCAACACAGAGATTCTAACAGTATCTCTTGTAATCTGCTGAGAACGTGTCACTTAAGCGATAACAGCTGTGGTAATTCAGACACGGTGTGAGTTGATCTCGACGTTAAATGCAGTGGAGGTAGCTCAGTTCGTGCTCTGCCCTGAACCATTCGGCCACGGACGTTTTCCTGGTAGGTTCAAATCGAGTCGAGCCTAAAATCGCGCCCTGCTCTAAGCTAGTCGTACCTGGAAGCTAGCTCGATTATCTGAACTTACATGACTACACTGACTGCCACTATTCGCACCGTGATCTTAACTGCTCTGCTCGCACTGCCTCTGACAAGCCTTGCCGAAGACAAGGTCGACCTGTCAGTGGTGAACAGGATTCGCACCGAAGCCTTCACTAACTCAAAGGTGATGGACACCATGTTCTACTTAACCGACGTCCTCGGGCCACGCTTGACCAACTCGCCTAATTTCCGAACGGCAGGAGACTGGGCCGTCAAGCAGTTGAACGGATACGGGCTAATGAATGTGAAAGAGGAGAAGTGGGGACCATTCGGCCGCAGCTGGCAGAACAAGCATTTTGAAGCGCACATGGCCGAGCCGCAATTTTCCGAGTTGCTGGCTATTCCGCTGGCCTGGACCGAGGGCACCAACGGTTCGCTCTCCGGTGAGCCGATGCTGGCGGTGATCCGGACTGAGGCCGACATGGATAAGTTCAGGGGTAAGCTGCGGGGCAAGATTGCCATGACGTCAGAACCGCGTGAACTGCCATTTCCGGAGAAGGCCGAAGCTCGCCGTTACACCGATGCTGAGTTAGGGGAGGAAGCGATGGCCATGAGCGCAAGCACGAATCGCTATGTGGACTCTCCGAGCGCCGCGCGAGCCAGGTCCGCAGGCGCACCGCCCTTAACACGTGAGGAACGCTTGCGCCTGAACGACAAGATCGCTCAATTCATGAAGGATGAAGGCGTTTTGCTTGTCATCTCGGCTGGCACCCAAGGCCAGGGAGGAGTTATCTTCGCGGCGGCAGGCGGTTCCTACGACACCAAGAAGGTCATCTCAGTGCCAGCAGTCGCGCTCATGCCTGAGCAGTACAACCGGATTGCCCGGCTTTTGGAACACAAAATTGCTGTCAAGCTGGAGTTCGATATCCAGAACGAAATGACAGCCGATGCTCCGGACAGCTTCAACATCATTGGGGAGATCCCCGGTAACGGACCACATAAGGACGAAGTGGTGATGCTGGGCGCACACTTTGATTCCTGTCAGGGCTGAACGGGAGGAACTGAC
>CAXTWQ010000117.1:0-15421 GCA_964248065.1 uncultured Bryobacteraceae bacterium
AACCGCGCTAATAAATATCTAAACAACTACTACGATGCCGAAGGCGGGTGGGCGCTCACCGGGATAAAGGCCTATGATCTTACCGGCAACACAGAATATTTAACGGCAGCGAAGACCATCTTCAGCGACATGGCCGCCGGTTGGGATACCACTTGCAGTGGTGGCATCTGGTGGTCAAAAGATCGCAGTTACAAGAACGCCATTGCGAACGAATTGTTTCTGACTGTTGCGGCCCGCTTGCATAATCGAACTCCTGGAGATGGTGGGCTCGAAAGCTACCTCGATTGGGCTCAACGGGAATGGGCCTGGTTTGCCGGAAGCGGTTTGATCAACTCCTCAAATCTCATCAATGATGGCTTAACTTCATCGTGCCAAAACAACAATGGAACAACTTGGTCATATAACCAGGGCGTCATTCTTGGGGGCTTGACGGACCTTTATAAAGCGACTGCGGATACGTCGCTGCTCACGCAAGCTGAAACGCTGGCGACGGCCGCCATTACCAGTAGCGCTCTGGTCAACTCCGGGATTTTGGTTGAGCCCTGTGAAGGCTCCGGATGCGGTAATGATGGACCGCAGTTTAAAGGTATATTCGCCAAGAACTTGTATTACCTGTTTACTGTCACTCAAAGCGCGACTTATCACAATTTTCTTCTCACAAATGCTAATTCCATCTGGGCCAACGATCGCAATAATAACAACCAGTTCGGCTTGCATTGGGCCGGTCCGTTTGATACTGCAGACGGATCTCGGCAGAGTGCGGCGGAAGACGTAATCAATGGAGTTTTGCCGCCAACTACTTACGCGCCAGTAAGCGCCCCGAGCAGCTCAACTTTTGCAGTTACCGCACAGATGACCGGCACTTACCGGCTGACATTTCACTTCAACACTGCGAGCGGGGCAGCCACACGCACGGTCCTGGTCAACTCCGTTCCTGTAGCGACGGATTTCAGTTTCTCCGGCACGGGCTCTTTTCCCAATTGGGCCGCTACTACGCTGCCTGTAAGCTTGGTTGCGGGGCAGAATCAGATCGAGGTCGCAAGCATTTCTGCAAACGGGAATCGAAACCCACTGCAGCTGTACAGCCTTGATTCGGCACCGGCCGGACTTGCCTTTGATCGTCTCGAAGCCGAAGACGCCGAGAGCAATGTCGGGTTAGAAAGCTCGAACGCAGGATTTACCGGCACAGGTTATCGCTGCTGCTGGAACGGTGACGGCCAGTACGTTACATTCTCTGTCACTGTTAAGAATCCGGGAGCAGTTCAGTTGCTTTTCCACTATGCAACAGGCGCTGGGGATGCAAGCCGCGAAGTTTTTGTAAACGGTGTTCCGGTGAATACTAACTTGGCTTTCCCCAACACGGGCGCTTGGACAAACTGGAGCTTTACTAGTACCACCGCTAACTTTCAGCAAGGGATCAACAGTATTACGGTTTTCTATGATTCCAGTTCGGGGAACAAGAACTACTTGAACTTGGATAACTTACAGGTCTTGTATTAACAATTGCTCTTCAGAGTTTGATGTAAGTGCATGTCGCGCGGATGAATCAGTTGGGCAGGAGAGATATCTATCCTCCTGCCTGATTCGCGACTTATATGCCCTACCGTTTATTGTGCGGCAACTTAGTCACGGTTTTCCAGTTGCAAACAAGCTACCTTTTTCGATGTAGCTGCTAATGGAAGTCATGGGAACGCATTACTGCGGCATCTCGTAAACTCAGTTCTTTCACCTCACCGGCCTTTACCGCAATCACTCCTGAGATGTTCTGTAACACACCCTTAATCAGTACATACGGCGACGTTGTACAAATCACTCGTCGGCGGTCGAACAGATCCGGCCGGATGATCGCATTGATAATTCCCGTCTCATCTTCCAGACTTAAAAACACAAAGCCTTTGGCGGTTCCTGGCCGCTGTCGCGTAATTACACAGCCTGCAATCGAAACTACCAGTCCATCGCGCTGCGCTTTCGCTGTGGCCGCATCCATAACATTCATTTGACATAGACGCTCGCGATGAAACGCCATTGGATGCTTGCCGATACTGACACCACTGTTGCTGAAATCAGCCGTCGTTCGCTGCCCCGGCGTCATTGGTTGAAGGGGGGATGGTGTACTGTCTGCCCCCGCTTCCTCAAGTAATTCACCTACCGGTTGTAGCGCCAGTTCCGCTTGCCATAACGCTCCGCGGCGGTGCCGGTCTGATTCGTATTTTGGTAGCGCATTCAATGCACCAAGTTCAGCCAGTGTGCTGATCTCATCTTTCTGCAATTGCGGAACACGGCGCACCAGGTCTCGCATAGACGTGAATGGACGCGCTTTTCTTTCCTCAGCAATTCGACGCGCGGTGGTTTTCGCCAATCCTCGGACATAGTTCAGGCCGAGCCGCACCCGCTTCTCACTGCCGTCCAACTCCACCGTGCACAAGTAATCGGACTCCATCACGTCCACCGGACGGAATCGCAGCCCATGCCGCTGTGCGTCTTTCACCAGCGTCGCCGCGTGGTAAAAGCCCATGGGCTGGTTGTTCAACATTGCTGCTGTAAATGCCGGAAGGTAGTGGCACTTCATATAAGCACTTGCGTACGCGAGCAGAGCGAAACTTGCAGCGTGCGACTCCGGAAATCCATAGAGCGCGAATGATGTGATGCCTTGAATAATCCGGTCCTGCGTGGCGCCTACGATCCCGCGCACTGTCATTCCGGCGCGCAGTTGCACTTCCATTTCGCGCATGCGTCTTTCTGACCGCTTGAAGCCGAACGCACGTCGCAGATCTTCGGCTTGCCCGCCTGTAAACCCTGCGGCAATCATTGCAATCCGGATTAACTGCTCTTGAAAGAGTGGCACTCCCAGCGTCCGCCGCAGCACCGGTTCCAGTGATGGATGCAAGCACTCGGGATCTTCTAGGCCCTGCCGGCGTTTTAAATACGGATGCAGCATTTGACCGACAATAGGCCCGGGCCGGATGATTGCTACCTGCACCACAATGTCGTAAAATCGCGTTGGCCGCATGCGTGGCAGCACGGACATCTGAGCCCGGCTCTCTACCTGAAACAGCCCGATCGTGTCAGCGCGTTGAAGGCAGTCATATACTTCGTTGTCGCCAACTGGCAGTTGAGATAAATCTACTTTCTCGCCATAACTATCGGCAACGATGTGGATAGTATCTTCCAGCACCGCCATCATGCCCAGGCCGAGGAGATCAACTTTGATGATTCCAAGATCCGCGCAATCGTCTTTATCCCACTGCACGACCACGCGTCCCGGCATGCTCGCCGGTTCTAACGGCACAATGCAATCGAGTTGGCCCTGACAGATCACCATGCCACCCGAGTGCTGGCCCAGATGCCGCGGCAGATCGAGAATCTCGTTTACGAGCGTGAAGAACCGAATACTCTCCTTGTTGTTCAGATCAAACCCATGTTCCCGAAAGCGCTGCTCGAGTTTGTCTTTGCCATCCTTCCACTCGAACGCGCTAATCTGGCTGGCCAGTTGCGCAATTTCCCCCTCGCTATAACCCAGCGCTTTGCCCACCTCACGCACGGCTGACCGCCCGCGATAAGTAATCACGTTTGCCGTCATGGCCGCGCCCATTTTTCCGTAACGATGGTAGACGTACCGAATTACGCGCTCACGCTGATCGCCGCTTGGCAGATCCAAGTCAATATCCGGCATCTCACCGCGCTCATCGGAAAGAAAACGCTCAAACAGCAGCTCCATCTTTACCGGGTCCACTGCTGTGATGCCTAGCGCATAACAAACTGCGCTATTTGCAGCCGACCCGCGCCCCTGCACCAGAATGTTTTCGCGCCGGCAGAAATCTACCAAGTCCCAGACAATCAGGAAGTAGCCGGGCAACTTTAGCCGCTCGATTACGCCCAGTTCTTTCTCAATCTGCTGTCTGACTACGGGAGAGTAGGGCTGATACCGCCTGCGCGCACCCTCGTGCGTCAGGTGCACCAGATACGACATTTCGGTTTCGCCAGGTGGAAGCGGGTAGCGCGGAAATTCGTATCCCAGGTTAGTCAGCGTGAAATCGAGGCGTGCCGCCAACTCCCGGGTGTTACCGATTGCTTCCGGCAAATCTGCAAACAAGGCGCTCATCTGGGCCGCGGTTTTCAGATGGCGCTCCGCATTGAAGTTCAATGCGCACCCGGCTTCTGCCATGGTTTCCTTGCGCTGTATGCAGGTCAGTACATCCTGCAACCCTCGCTCTTCGGGCGTTGCGCACGATACACCGTTGGTGGCCAGCAGCGGCAAACGTAAGCTGCAAGCGAGACTGATCAGTGTTTTGTTCTGTGCTTCCTGATCGCGCTGGTGATGCCGCTGGATTTCGACATACACGTTTTTTGCGCCGAAGATTGCGACTAATTCCTCAATCTTGACCCGCGCCTGAGTAGCAGCTGCTGCGCCTTCCTGCTCCCGAAACACTGATGCAAGCGGACCCTCCTCACCCCCGGTAAGGCACACCAAGCCTTCCGAAAATTCAACAAAATCATCGCGAGTAGCAACGGGATGTTCCAGCCGTGCGCACTGTGGATCGCGCATCTTCGTCCGCGTAATCAGACGGCATAAGTTCTGATAGCCGGTTCGATTTTCAGCTAACAAAGTATAGCGGCTAGCTTCGGTGGAATTGACCTCGGCCCCGATCAGCGCCCGTATACCCAACTTCTTTGCTGCCAAGTGAAAGCGCGCCGCCCCATACACACCATTTGCATCAGCAAGGGCCAGGGCACCTTGGCCGAGCTCTGCAGCCCGCGAAATCAGATCTTCCGGAAGCGAAGCGCCTTGCAGGAACGAAAAGGCTGACCGTGCATGTAGCTCGACATAGCTGTCGGGCAGAACTGCCATGCCTTTTACTATAGGCGAATAAAAGGAGAATATCTATAGAGTATGGACGTGAAGGGGACACACACTCTCAGGCTGTCCCTTTCAAATCGCATACTAATATCGAATTTTCTGAACCGTCTGTGCCCATTCTACGAACGGTTCCTCACTTTTTAGGGCTGTCAGGCAGTGGCCCGGAATGGCGCGCTCGTCTGGTCTTAGGTGTAGCTCGTCATAGATATAAGCATCGTCAAAGCCAGCTTCGGCAGCGCTGTCTCGGGTGCAGGCAAAGTAGTACGCGCGTGGCCGTGCCCAGTAAATAGCACTCAGGCACATAGGGCAGGGCTCGCAACTGGTGTACAAATCACAGCCCGTCAGCTCAAATGATTGCAGGTGCTGGCACGCCGCGCGAATGGCATTAATCTCGGCATGAGCTGTTGGATCGTGGCTGGCCGTAACAAGGTTGACCCCTGTTCCGATCACCTCGCCATCTTTCACCACTAATGCTCCAAACGGCCCGCCTCGGCCTTGTCTTACATTGGATGCAGCCAACTCTACTGCCTGGTGAATCCACTGTTCGTGATTATTCATGTCCCCAGCCGCCGCCTCCAGGTGTTTCAATCCGTATCGTCGCACCTGCTTCGACTTGCAGGTTGCACTTGCCTGGAACGATTTGTTCATTCAACAGATTGCGACCGCACTCGCCTGGTGATCCGCTTGCAAGTCCGTAAGGCGGCCGCGTTCGACGATCCGAAAGCAGTGTGACTTGAGCCGGGCAAAGCAGTTCAATTTCACGAACGAGTCCATTGCCGCCGCGGTACTTGCCTGCGCCTCCCGAACCCAGCCGATAAGAGTAGTGAAGAACCCGAAACGGGTATGCGTATTCGAGCGCTTCAACAGGCGTGTTAAGTGAGTTGGTCATGTGAGTATGAATGCCATCGACGCCGTCCGCATTTGGTCTAGCGCCCATGCCTCCTGCAATTGTTTCGTAATAGGCGAATGGCTGGCCAGTACGGAAGTCGATGCCGCCGATTGTCAAGTTGCTCATCGTGCCCGAGCTCGCTGCAGGTATCCGGTCGGGCAGCAATCGTGAGAAGGCAAGCAGCAACGTATCCACAATGCGCTGCGACGTTTCGACATTGCCGCCAGCCACCGCTGCAGGGGCCGCTGCATTTACGACGCTACGCTCGGGGAGGACGAGTTCCACGGGTCGCATCAGGCCCGCTGTGGGAGCGGCTTCAGAGGGCAGTAAACAGCGCAATACATAAAATACAGCTGAGTAAGTGATGGCTGAAACTGCATTCAAGCCAGTGGCGATTTGCGAAGCCGAACCAGTGAAGTCGACGCATAGTGTGCAAGCAATGGGATTAACGGTTAGGGTGACGGAAATGCGAACCGGCTCATCAGACAGTCCGTCATTGTCAAGGAACTCTTCTGCAGAAAATGTGCCTGCAGGCCATTCCGCAATTTCGGCTCGCAGTAATTTCTCGGAGTGATCCAACAAAGCGTTTGCGTTCGCCGCCACTCGCTCCGGACCGTACTTGCTTACTAGATTGCATACCCGCTCTGCCCCGATTCGGCAAGCCCCAAGTTGCGCAGTCAAGTCGCCCTCCCGCTCTGCACTCGTACGCACATTACTAAGCAACAGACGAAGGACATCGTCGTTCATCACGCCGTTGCTGACGAGCTTCACTGGAGGAATACGGATGCCTTCCTGATAAATCTCACGGCACAGGCCCATGGAGCCCGGGTACATTCCGCCCACATCGGCATGATGTGCACGGTTCGCCACAAAGAAAAGCGCGGAAGAGCTACCGGCGAACACAGGCAATACAAGCGTAATGTCGGGTAAGTGTGTTCCACCCTCATATGGGTCATTCAGCATCGCAACATCACCGGGGCCGAGCGTCAGCCGGTTTAAGGCCGCCCGGACCGACATCGGCATGGAGCCCAGATGAACGGGCATATCGTCGCCCATGGCAATCACCTGACCGGCAGAGTCGAAGATAGCGCTTGAGTAGTCTCGGCGCTCTTTGATGTTTGGTGAGAACGCCGTCCGTCGTAGGGCCGCTCCCATCTCCTCGGCAATCGAGTGGAAAGCACTCTTGAAAATGGCGAGCTCGATCGGGCTACTCATTTACTTCAATCACAAGATTTAACCAAGGGTCAACTGAGAGACGGCATCGCGACGGAAGAAATGTTGTCGCACTGTACTCATCAATCACAGCAGGGCCAGAGAAGGCATCACCCGCTCGTAGCAAATCTCGTTTGTAGATGGTGGCCTGCTGCCATTGACCTTTTTCATAAACCGGCCGATACCTTGTGATGGCTTGCGCACCATCTGCCCTCTTCATAGACTCGGGCGATTGCTCAAGAGCCTCGCTCTTCCGTGTCAATCGAACGCGAACGTTAACAGCCTCGACGACACGGCTACGGTCGGCATAGCCGTACCTGCGTTCGTGCTCCTGGTGAAAACACTCGGTAACGTCGGGGGTCCACTTCACAGTTAACTCGTACCCTTGTCCTCGATAGCGCATGTCAGCGGAGCATTGAATTTCAGCTTTTCCGAACTCGGCCTGGGCGGCTTCCACCAGTGAAGCAAGGTGCCCCGCTAACAACGAATCATCGGCTTGCAACATCACGGTTCGGGAATAGTCACGGACGGTATTGGAGACAAGAATTCCATATGCTGAGAGCGCGCCGGGCAGCGCAGGTACAAGCACTCGGGGAATGTTAAGCGCACGTGCAAGTGCGCAGGCGTGCAAGGGCCCGGCACCGCCAAAACTGAGCAGGACAAAGTCACGGGGATCAAAGCCTTGCTCGACCGAGATCTTACGAAGGGCTTGTTCCATGTGAGCGTTAACCACCTGCACGACACCTTCCGCGAAAGCTTCAGCCGTGAGTAGAGAACCTTTGGCATGGTCTATGAAATGGCGTGTCCGGGCGACATCAAGAGCAAGCCCTCCGCCGAGCAAGCCGGTTGCATCCAGCCGACCCAGCAAAAGATTCGCGTCGGTCACAGTAGGTCCGGTGCCGTGACCGTAGCAGATGGGACCAGGATCTGCGCCTGCCGATTCGGGGCCCACACGCATAGCTCCTCCACGATCAAAGCCCGCGATTGACCCACCACCTGCGCCAACTGTATGAATGTTGAGCATCGGCACGGCAACCGGCATATTCATGACCAGTGACTCAGTGGTCGTCGTGAGCCCCCGCCCTGTGTCGATTAAGGCAACATCAGTGGAGGTGCCGCCCATGTCGAAGGTGAGTACGCGCTCATAGCCTGCGCGTTTGGCAACTTCGAGTGCTCCGACAACGCCGCCAGCCGGACCGGAGAGGATTGTGCGCACCGGCTCACGCGCAGCTATTGGTGCGTCGACGATACCGCCGCTTGACTGCATGACAAGCAGACTTCGGTCCAGGCCAGCGAGATAGCCTTGCATCTTCGGCGATAGATAAGCGTTGATGGCAACAGTAGAGCCGCGCTCATACTCGCGGAATTCGGGCAGGATTTGGTGCGAAACCGAAAGAGGGAGACCGAGCCTGGCCAGTGCAGTAGCAACTGCGATTTCGTTAGCAGGGTTAGCAAATGAGAACAGCAGCGAGATGGCGATTGCTTCGGGCTGTGCTGCCGCAACTTCCATCCGCAGACGGTCAAGCTCAGCCTCATCAGGCTGAAGAATCCTAACGCCGTTGGGAGCCGTGCGTTCGGCGACTCCAAAGCGCAAGGGCGCAGGTACGAGCGGAGGCGGCGCCCGGTAGAGCAGGTTGTAGAGTTCAGGACGAGCCTGGCGTCCAATGGCGAGAGTATCTTCAAAGCCGGCCGTTGTCACAAAAGCAACACGCGCGCCCTTGCGTTCCAGTAGTGCGTTAGTGCCTACGGTTGTGCCATGACGAATCTCATGCGTTGCTGCAGAGTCGGTCACCTGCTGAACAGCCCGGCGTAGTGCAGCACCGGGGTCGGACGGAGTCGAAGGAAGTTTAAGTACCTGCAGCCGACCTTCGGCGTAATACACGCAATCGGTGAATGTTCCTCCCGTATCGATTGCGATTCGCATTACCGTTGGCTCGCCTATCCTAGTTCATTGACCTCTCAACAGCTGCCGGAACTTCGTCCCTTTCGCTGGAGCAACACTACTGTCGCACAGCGTCGCACGGTGCTGGCAGCAGGCCTCGGCTGGATGCTGGACGCCTTCGACGTAATGCTGTACTCGATCGTGCTAGCGACTCTCATGCGCGAGTTCAGCATGTCGAAGACAACGGCAGGTTTGCTGAACAGTTTGACACTCATCGCATCGGCGATTGGTAGCTTCGGGTTTGGCCTGCTGGCGGACCGCTTAGGCCGTAGGCGGATGTTGAGTATCAGTATCTTGACTTACTCTGTCTTTACGTTCGCTTGCGGATTTTCCACGGGAGTAATTAGCTTGGCTATCTGCCGATTTTTACTGGGCCTAGGTATGGGTGGCGAGTGGAACTCAGGCGCAACGCTAGTGGCCGAAACATGGCCGAGCGCGTGGCGTGGGCGAGCCATAGCAATGGTGCAAAGCAGTTGGGCAATCGGTTACGCAATGGCAGCAGTTGTGGCGGGTCTGATGCTCACCCGTACGAGTTGGCGCTCGGTTTTCTTTGTGGGTGTGCTGCCAGCGCTGCTGGTGTTCTGGATCCAGCGTGAGGTGCCGGAACCGGAACTTTGGCGACGGCAAAGTCAAGACCGAATAGCCGTCGATTGGGGACCGGTTTTGCCCCGCCTTCTCGCGCTGCTTATTACTAATACGTTCGGTATGTTTGCTTGGTGGGGTTTATTTACCTGGATTCCGGCATATCTGGCTTTACCTGCATCCCAGGGAGGTCGCAACTTCAATCAGTTTGACTTCACGACTTTTCTAACTATTTTGAACTTATGCGGGATGTTCCCGGGTTACTTACTGTTCGGCCTATTAGCCGACAAATTCGGGCGCAAGCGAACGTTTATTGCGTACTTATCACTCGCAGCCTTGTCGGTTCCGGCGTTTGCGGTAGCACGCAGCCCGGCTGCCATTCTGCTAACCGCTTGCATTACTGCATTCTTTGGAACGGGCTTCTTTACGGGCTCAGGCATTCTGGGCAGCGAATTGTTCCCGACGGCTATCCGGGCGACAGCTCTTGGGATCTCCTACAACGTGGCTCGTGGGCTAAGTGCCTTGGCGCCAATCGCAATAGGCGCAGTTGGCGAGCGGCACGGGCTAAGTTGGGGGTTCGGCGCGTGCGGAATTGCGTTTGCCTGTGCGGCTGTCAGCGCACTATCCCTACCGGAAACGCAAGGGAAGGAATTGGCCTAGACAGGTGGCGATGCTTTGTCCAGTGTTTTAGGGAGGAGGCCCAGTACCCTCGCCAGCAATATAGTTGAACTACTGCAGATGGCGAGTCTCACCAGCTCCTAATTTAGGGCGAAGTCCTCAAAGCTGAGTAACATTTCTTTCGAACTTGCATTTGCGAATCCTGGCACTTGTCTACGTACGGAAGGAGTAACAAGCCCCCGCTTCCACATCTTCTTAGCTATGTTGCTAATCAAGCGGTCGCCGCCTCGAATTTCGCCTAGATAGTGGCCATCGCATGCATATACTTCGTCTCCGTCGTAAAACAAACCGAGCTGCCGGCCATCAGAGGAAAACAACGAATCGTCGAAGCGATACCCGATATAAGTGCCTTGCCAGCTCCAGAAGCTCTTAGAATCTTTCATATCCTGTTCCATATATTCGTTAGAGTTGCCATAACTGTTTTCTTACTAGCGTCGCTATAGCAAGGGTGACGACCTGCCTTTCCTGTCAACCTACTCTTCCTCAGGGCCTCACGATAGAGGCGTTTGAGTAAGCAAAAGAGCCGGCCATACGTTTCGGGGCAGCTGCCGGCAATCTGGTCTTTGTCTGTTTCGCAGCAGATTGTCTTGCCCGCTCAGCAAGTAAGGGAATGAAATCTTTGCTCACAACACTGTAGTTGTGGAACTGCTTCAGATCCGAAAGCTTATCAATAGAGACTGCATTCAGAAGCTCCAGACAAAAACGTGGGCCATCCTGCACCAGGACACGGTGTTGAGAGAAGAGTCGAAGGCCGACTTCTATGTGGAAGACTTCCCTAGCTTTCTCGTCACGGACGTGATGAAACTGGAAACACCTAACATCGTCTTGTTGTGTGAATCCGTCGTAGGCAAACTGCATGTCCTCAGTCCTTTCGAAAAGGCTTACTAATCTGTTTAAGGGCAAACGATTAAAAGCCAGAACCAACCAGAACCAGAAAAGTATCAGCCTAGAAGGCGATAGTTTGTCTAAGAAAGTAGGTTCAGAGTCCGACTTAGTTCAGGTTTTCTGAAGAATGGGCAGCAGTGCTCAGACACTGTAAGTATTGCATATATTTGGAAATTGCAGATATGGCCTGCATTCGGCCTGTCCGATTAGCTAGGCGTCGAGGGGCAGCCAAAGCTAAAGCTGTTCCACCGAATGGACTTCAATGAGAGCCAACCCGACATCCATCAACCTGCGAGACGAAACACGACGGGCTATAGCCTGTGCCATACAATACGGCGTATGACTCGAAGAACGATGGTGGGCGCGCTTACTTTGGCGGCTGGAATCAAGGCCGATACCCGTCGGGAGTGGCGGCCGAAGCTTGGCGTTTTGGGGCCGTACACCCCAGCAAACGTGGCTTTTGCCAAGAGTGCCGGATCTACAAACATGATTCTTGATGGCGGGGCGAGGTCGACATTAGATGCCCGGCAGGTGACCGATGAACAAGTGGCAACGATAAAGAACGTGCTTCAGCAGCATGGGATGCAGGTGTCCGCTTTTCAGATTACGGTAAATCATATTGATCCCGATCAGGCCAAGCGCGAGAGGACAAATGCTTACTTTGCCCAAGCGATTGATCTTGCAGGTAAACTCGGTGTTCCTTACATAGGAACAGCATCAGGAAAAGACCCGGGTAAATCATTTGCTGACCAGGTAGATGAAGTTGTTCGAACTTACAACGAGAAATATTTTTCGGCTTGCCAGAAAAGCAAAGTTCGAATTCTATGGGAACCCTGGCCCGACGGACCGAACATAGCCACCAGCCCGGTTGGTTATGAAGCGTTGTTCCGGAAATTCGATAACTCACCTTATGTCGGTCTGCAATATGACCCTTCTCACTTAGTCCGGCAGTTTATGGACCCGATCCAAACAGCACGTGACTTTGCCGATAAGATTTATGACGTTCATCTGAAAGACACAGAGATCTTATGGCCAGTTCTTCGAGCCGGAGGCATCACGCCAGTGAACAAGGCCAACTGGTGGCGTTATCGTATTCCCGGAATGGGCTCCATTGTGTGGCGAGACTTCTTCAGTGTGTTGCAGGATGTTGGATACCAGGGTGCAATGTCCATAGAACAGGAAGACCCGCTCTACGGTGCCGACAACAATCCCGGGCCTGACTTCAGCGATGAATTCAAAATGGGGTTTGTCATGTCCAAGAGATACCTGGCGCAGTACGTGCCATAAAACTTCGTAGAAAAGTTTGCGCTGTTCGTTTCCTTTCGCATATACTGCCTTTTCAGTAGTTCCAGTCTGTAGACGAGGTGCTTGGGGTTCCTCGTCAGAGATTCACGGTTCCAAGTTGAGGGGAGTCTATGAAGACACGTCTACGCGAGAAGTTATGCGCAGCTTTCGTTATTTTTTCGATCAGTGCAGTCCTGAGTTTTGCGCAATCGGATTTGACACAAGTTGCGGGCACAATCCATGATCCAACTGGTGCCACAGTTGCTGGTGCCACTGTCGTCATTCGAAACCTGGCAACCGGAGCTGAACGGACAGCGACGACCAATTCCAGCGGAGCCTATTCAATTCCGAGCATTCCTTCAGGTGCGGTCAGCTTGACTGTGGAAGCACCCGGCTTCAAGCGCTATGAGCAGTTAGGCAACTCTTTACAAGCGAATGTTACAGCCACGTTAGACGCGACACTTACGCTGGGGCAAGCCACTGAGACAGTACAAGTGACTTCGGAAGCGCCTCCGGTACAGGCTGACAGTGCGACTCTGGGGCGCGATGTGACAACTCGCCAGATCCAAAATCTACAGCTAAACGGCCGCAACCCTTACCTGCTATCGCTGTTGAAGCCCGGTGTGAACGGAGGCACGGCTATCGGACAGTTCAGCTTCGGTTTGACGAACGGCTTGAATGTGAATGGCTCGCGTAACACTGACACTTTAATTACGCAGGACGGCGCAGTGGCCGTTCGTACCCGTTCGAATGGAACCAGCATTGGCGTGGCTGATGCAGACTCAACTCAGGAAGTACAAATTCTAACGTCAAACTATACGGCTGAATATGGGCGCGCTTCGGGTGGACAGATTCGAATTATCACTAAGAGTGGTGGTCGCGACTTCCACGGTACCGCTTATGAGTACTTTCGAAATTCGGCTTTGGATGCTAACTCCTGGTCGCGCAATAACAGCCCTGATCCGAACGTGAACAGCCAGGCTGCGCCGCTACGCTTCAATCAATTTGGGTATAACCTGGGCGGACCCATCTTTATCCCGAAAAAATTCAATGCCGAGCGCAATAAGATTTTCTTCCTGTTTGGACAAGAGTATGTTCGGTATCGTCCAACTGCCCAGAATAATTTGTCCAGTAATCAATTTGTTCCGTCAACGCTGATGCGGGAAGGTAATTTTAGTGAACTGCTGGATCCTAATAACGTCTTTTATAAGGCTGTCCGGATTATCAAAGACCCTAGCGGCAATCCATATCCGAATAACATCATTCCGGCAAACCAGCTCAGTAAGAACGGTCTTGCATTGCTGAACGTGTTTCCACAGCCAAACCGGACCGGCGGTTTGAATTATCAAGTTTCGGCGTCCGCACCGGAAAACCAGCGTAAAGATACAGGATCAGTCGATGTTATTCCGGCAAATAACCACTATGTCCGGCTTAGAATGCTGAATTACGAGTATGACAATGTGAATCCGTTTGCGAGTGGTTATCAAGTCATCCCCCAGCTCTTTAGCCGTCCTAATCAGACTATCTCGGTGAACTGGACATGGAACGTAAGCCCGACCGTGGTGAACGAATTCCTGGTCGCCGCCAGCCGTGATCAGGTGTTTATCAATATCGATAAGTCAAATGGGCTTTACAATCGCAACAATTACGGAATCAATTACCCGTACCTGTTTGCAAATGGCAAGAACATCCCAGAGAAAATACCTTCCATCAATATAGGTACTCCATTCGGCGAGTTGAGCGGATTACCTTATCCGTCCTCTTCGAAAGGGCCCATTTACGATATCTCGGACAACGTCACCAAAGTGACGGGGAATCACACGATTAAGGCCGGATTTTTATTTGACCGTGCTGGCGAGAACGATTACGATCAGATCAATGTCGCTGGTGTGCCCGGCGGAACAAATAACCAAAATGGGAGGTTCTTATTCCTGGACAGCACAGCAGGTGGCACAGGCCTGGCAGTAGCTAATGCTGCCGCAGGAAGATTCGATACTTATGCCGAATTAGGTACCCGCGCCTATACTCCCTATCGCGGCTTCATGTATGAGTGGTTCGTCCAGGATTCCTGGAAGGCAACATCGAAGTTACACGTGGACATCGGTCTGCGCCAGTCAATTATCATTCCGTACTACAGTATTTGGCGTAATATCTCCGTCTTCGATCCGAAGTATTACAATCCTGCGGCCGCTGTCCAGTTGGACCCGGCTACAGGAAGACCAATTCCGGGAACTGGCGACGTCTACAACGGGATTGTCATTCCTGGAAATGGCTTTCCGGCATCGGCAACGGGCCGTGTAGCTGCCGATAACGGTCAGAGCGACATCCTTAGACTGTTTCGAGGCGGCGCAGAAAAGAAATCGTACTCCAACAGTCAGCCAATTCAAGGCCTGCAGCCGCGTTTGGGTCTCGCTTATGCATTCAACGAGAGAACGGTCGTGCGCGGCGGTATTGGCCGTTATCTAACGCGCCTAGGTGTGAGCGATGCGGTTTTTTTGGGAGGTAACCCGCCTTTCCAGCCAAGCGCATCGGTGTCCAATGGATCGGTTGATAATCCCGGGGGCGTAGGGCAAAACACGTTTCCTCTTTCAGTTAACACCCAAGCTAAAAATCTGTACAATCCCGAGGCTTGGTCCTGGAATTTGGCCGTTCAGCGCGAGGTGGGTTTCCAGACCACAGTGGAGGTTGCTTACGTAGGCCGACGAGGCTTGCACCTGCAGCAAATTGCCAACATTAACCAGCTGCAACCTGGAACCTTGCAGGCAAACAAGGGAATCAACACGGATGCGCTTCGGCCTTATAAAGGCTTCGGAGCAATCCCGGAAACAGATGGTGTGGCGAGCTCGATTTATCATGCGCTGCAGGTGGATGTGAATCGGCGTTTCGCCCATGGATTTCAGGCTGGCTTGGCATACACATGGTCCAAGAGCATGGATGACGGTTCTTCCTATCGCGATATTGTTCCCAATACTTATGGGCCCAGGAACTTGCTGTATGGATTTTCAGACTTCGATCATCGCCACGTGGCAGTGGTTAATTTCATCTATGAGCTTCCGTTCTTTCCCGATCAGAAAACTCTAAGGGGTAAGCT
>CAXTWQ010000118.1:0-14438 GCA_964248065.1 uncultured Bryobacteraceae bacterium
CGTCGTCACTGAGCTTCTGGGGTGGGCGGTGATCTTTGTTTTCAACAACAATGGTGAGCGTGGCGGGAGTGCCAGCGGAGGTCAAGCGGGGGAGGACTCGGATGCCGGTCTGGCGATAGAGGCGATCGAAGAGGCGAAGAGCGGCGGCTTGGACGCGTGGGTCGGAGGAGCCGGCGCCGGTTAAGGAGACGCTGAAGTTGGTGTCGATTGGGACGGAGCCGGAGGCGAGAGTGAGGCTGGCTGGCCAGGGCATGAGCGGCGGGGAGTCGGGGCCGGGTTGGGTTTGGCAGAGGAGGGATGACACGGTGAGCAGAAATACGAGGAGAGTGCGGGGCAATCTATGACGTTAACAGAGTGATTACGTTGGGGGAGATTGCGGTTGGGTAATTCGTGACTGGGGGACGGACAGCTCGTGTCCGCGGCGCCCTGACGGGCTTGGGACAGAGTAGTCCGTCCCGGGCGATTTCTGCCTTTGGGGATTCGAAAGGGATTCGAAAGGGACAGCCTGACGTGAGCGGTTCGCATTTCTGCCAAGTACGCAGAGCGACCTGCGTGGTTCGAGAGTTTGCGCGTGTTTCAGGCACTGGGGTTACAGAATGGCTCGAAACGCGCGATGTGTCTTACCAGGGATTGCTTATCACGTTACCCAGCGGGGTACCAATCGGCAGCGGGTATTCTTCACTGGCTCCGACAGAGCTACTTACCTGGGCTTGCTACGAGAGAATCTAGCTGCCACTCAAACCCGGCTTCTGGCCTGGTGCCTGATGCCGAATCATGTGCACTTGGCGCTGGTGCCTGAGGTGGAAGACTCCCTGGAGGTGCTTCTGCGTCGCGTCCATGGCAGGTATGCGCAGATGGTCAATGTGCGCCGGCTGCGCACGGGCCACCTGTGGCAAAGCCGTTATTTCTCCTGTCCTTTGTCGGATGGTCACCTTCGCCGCGTGCTCGCGTACATCGAGCGGAACCCTGTCCGAGCTGGCCTGGTGAGCGAGCCAGAACAATATCAGTGGTCAAGTGCAGCGGCGCATTTGGGTCTCACCCGGGATCGCTTGCGTCTCTGCGACGAACGCGTCTGGCAGAACGGTGGGGGTGCCGAAGGCTGGCGCGCCCTGCTCAGCACGCCGGAGGAACTGGTCACCCTCCGGTTACTTCGGCGCTGCACCTACGCCGGCCGTCCCTTTGGCGAGGATGAGTTTATCGACACCTTGGAACAACGGTTTGGGCGCAAATGGCGGCGTTGGAGCTTCGAGAAAACGGGCGCAACTGAGCCCGGAGAAGAAGCAATCGAGACGGCTAAAGGTGAAGTTTAGCTTAAGTTGTCGAATGAGTGTTTTGCTTGGGCCACCCGACCATCAGGGCAATCCGGATCGGATTCGAGTGCAACAAGTCCAAAGTAGCCAACGTCGCATAGCGCTCCCACAAGTTGAGCAATCGTCCAAGTGCTCGTGTCAGGCTGTCCCGGTCATTTCCGGTCATTTCTGCTCGTGTCAGGCTGTCCCGTTCATTTGATCCTACCAGGACAAAGGAAATGATTTCAGTAAAAGTGCCCTAACGGCGGTGGCGCTTCTCTAGACAGATTTGTAGCGCGCCGCGAGGGAGCCTGTGGCCTCGGTGATGTTGATATCCGCAATGAGCAACCCTTCTTTACCGTATGGCTGGTAGCAATGCAGCGTCCCATCGGGACACACGACCGCCGAAGTTGTCGGCGACCCAGCGCCTGCGACGTTTACAGTTGCGAAGTAGCAGGTGTTCTCTGCAGCGCGACATAGGACCGCCTTCTCATGGAATGAGTTCGCAGGATCGGCGAAAGTCGAAGGCACGTAACCTCCGGGTTTGGCTTCGTGGAAATGAGGGTGGAATACGATATGCGCGCCGCGTCGCACGGCCCAGCGGACCGTTTCAGGATAGCGCCAGCCTTCATGGCAGATCGCGATACCAAATGTCAGCGAACCGGTTCGAAAAACTCGCCTCCCAGAACCGAACGAGTAGGTGCCTTCCTCAGAAGGGTCGAGTTGGACTTTGTCTTGGAAACCGGCGATCGTTCCATTTCGATTGATGACCAGCGCAGTGGCTAATAAAGCGTTATCGACGACACGTTCGGTGCCAAGAATAACTGCGATATTTGCCTTCACAGCGGCCGCTGCAATGATGGACCACGCGTGTTCGAGGAATGCAGGGTCGGGGCGCGGCACCGCCTTTCCTATTCGGTAGCCGGGAATGAAGCATTCCGGAAAGCAGATGATGTCAGCGCACTCGATGGACGCTTGAGCGATGGCGTGTTCGGCTAACGTGGCCGACTCATCCGCAGTCGCCGGGAACCGAATGTTGGCGAGTGCAATTCGAAATGTGCTCATTCAGCATCTCGATTTATCGGTTGCGCAATCCCACATTCCCACTCGGCGTCTAACGCGCATTGCGGAAACCACATCCTTACGGCTACGTAGCTGTCCTTAGCGTGCTTTAAATTCCGTTTCGTGTCTTCTCCTCTCTGAGATGGAAATTTGTTATCCGTGCTGGGGAGTTTCTGCTCTAACGGTAACCGGCGGCTTGTAACTCGAATAGTTCGGCGTATTTGCCGCCGAGGGCTACCAGACTCCCGTGGGAGCCCTGCTCGACGATGCGGCCGGCTTCGAGCACTAAGATGCGGTCGGCCATGCGGACTGTGGAAAAGCGGTGGGAAATCAGCACCGCCATCTTGCCTGCGGTGAGTTCGACAAAACGCTGGTAGACCTCGAATTCGGCACGGGCATCGAGGCTGGCGGTCGGTTCGTCGAGAATCAGGATTTGGGCATCTCGCATGTAAGCACGGGCGAGCGCGATCTTTTGTCATTGACCGGTAGAGAGATCAACACCACCTTCGAAGCGGCGACCTAACATTTGACCATACTGCTCAGGTAGGGCGGTGACTACGGCGGCAGCCAAGCTTTTCTCGGCAGAACCCATAATCCGTGCCTCATTGGCGAGCTGTTCGATACGGCCAACTCCAATGTTTTCACTCGCTAGCATGTCATACCTCATGTAGTCCTGAAAGATTACGCCGATTTCTTGACGTAAAGCTTCAACATTGTAGTCGCGTAGATCGGTGCCGTCGAGGAGAATGCGTCCGCCTGTGGGATCGTACAAGCGGGATAGGAGTTTGACAAGCGTGGTCTTCCCTGCCCCGTTCTCACCAACCAGGGCAATGCGTTCGCCGGGATAGAAGCGAAAGGAGACATCGTCCAGGACATTGCGGTCGGAGCCGGCGTAGTGAAAAGAGACGTGAGAAAACTCGAAGCCGTCGCGGATAGGACGCGGGGCGGGCAGAGCTTCGGGTCGGGAATAAATGGTAGGCACGGTGTCGTAGAAGTCGAAGAGATCTTTGATGAAGAGTGCCTGCTCGGAGATGCCGACCAGACCCGAGACTAGGCCGTCCATGATGCTGCGAGCACGGGAGAAAGCGCCGATGAGCAGAGTGAGGTCGCCAATGGTGAGGGCACCGGCGAGAGCGCGCAGCAGGATCAGGGCATAGGCGGAGTAGTAAGCGGCGGTTGGAACCAGATTTAAACCTGAACCCTGGAGAGCGCGGCGGATCGCGAGGCGGCGGTTTTCATCGTAGAAGCGTTCGAAGAGGACACGGGAGCGCTCAATCAGATACGGGCCGAGGCCGAAGATCTTGATTTCTTTCGCGCTGGCATTGCTGGCTCCGAGATAGCGGAGGTAGTCAAGCTCACGGCGCTCGGGGGTATAGCGGTAGAGCATGGAGTAGTTCAGCATGGCGAACTTGGTTTCACCGAAGAAGACCGGGACTGTGGCGGCGACCAGCAGCAGGAGGAGCCAGGGTGAGAACAGGATGACAGCCGAGAGCATAGAGAGAAGGGTAAGAATTTGCTGGCCCATGCCGGCCAAGCTTGCCAGCAAGCCGAGGCGTGAGGTGGTCTGGCGACGGGCGCGTTCCATTTTGTCGTAGAACACCGGGTCTTCGAACGATTCGAGGTCGAGCGAGTTGGCGTGCTCCATGAGGCGAATGCTGACCTGGTTGGTGAAGCGGTCGCCGAGCAGGCTGTCGACCAGGGAGACGAAGCGGCCAGTGGTATCGGACGCGATCGCGAGCAAGCCTTCCAGAATGAGGAGCTTCCAGATCTGGCTGCGGTCGATGTGCTCGTGGCGGATAGCGCGGACGACCAGATCAATGATGAGCTTCGAAATCCAGAGAGTGGCGAGCGGAAAGAGCGAAGAGATGGCCCGGAGAATGAGCGTGCAGACGGTGAGGACGGGGCTGGTCTGCCAGACCATGCAGAGGAGCGGCGGAACGTTGCGGAGGGCTTGGAAGCGCTCGCGCCAGGTCTGAGGAGCGTCGTTGGGCTTGGGTGGGGCCGGTCTCATGAGGCAAAAAGAAAATGCCCATTCGGGTGAATGAGCATGATCTTTACCCTGGCTGACCAGGATTTACGTTTATAGGGAGAATCAGATCCAACGGCTTCGCAGCCGATAAAACCTGTTAGTGATTGGAGTGTAGGTCGGCGGCGAAGTGAAGTCAAGGGCATTTTTCCCCGATACGATGGAAGGGCACCAAGTGATTGTAAACAAGGCATTTACGGCACTGATCCGAGAGGGAGACAGCGAGGATAAGCTGTGCAAAGCAAGTGGAAAAGTGCGTCCGTTCGGAGGATAAGTTCCTGCAAGTCATCAACTTACCTTCGACTCCGGCTGACAATCCGGACACCAGTACAGCTTACGGCCTATAAAGGTTTTGAGTTGAATCTCAGTCCCGCAAAGCAGGCAAGGCAAGCCCTTTCGCCGGTAAACGTAGTGTGTCTCACTCTGACGAGCTTTCCCTTTCGGGTGAGAGCGATGAGCCGGCTCGGTTGTCACAATGCGGCGATCAACCATCCCGGAACGCATCAGGATGACCGCATCCTGCCAGAGCGTCCGCAGCACTTTGGGCGGAACCGAGTTGCCAGGTCGTAAGGGATGGAGGCGAGCGCGGAAGAGGAGTTCGGCACGATAGATGTTTCCGATGCCGCTAAGGACCGACTGGTCCATGAGCAAAGCGCCAATGGGAGAACGGCTCTTACTGATGCGTTGCACTGCAACCGCCGGGTCTGCTTCGTCGCGGAGGGGATCAGGGCCGATGCGGGCCAGAACCTGATCGCGATACTTCTCAGTTATGACGTCGCAGGCAGTTGGACCGCGAAGTTCCAGCCAGTGCTCGGCGGTAGAGATGCGGAGGCGGAGAGCGCCTTTGGGTTCGGGATAGGGCATCTCGCCTTCGCGAAACTTGCCGTACAGGCCGAGGTGGATGTGAAGCTGGCGGCCCCGGCCGAAGTTGTAGAACAGATGCTTTCCGTAGGCCTCGACTGAGCGGAGTTTGCGGTTGTTAAGCAGAGCGGCACCGTCGGCAAATCGGCCGTTGGGTGCATCGACGGTGACAGTGCGACCGGCGAAAAGTTGAACGTGATGGAGGGCGTGGCGGTGAAGTTCGTTGCCTTCAGGCATTTAGTGACGCTTGTTAGATGAGGGTGAGGAGCTGGGAGACTGGTGAAAGTGTGGTCGCTTTGGGCAACGACTGAGAAGATCCTCACTCACTGCCTGCGCCTTTTGGGCCGGGGGATACATTGTAGAACACGGCCATGATTCACGAACGGAATGAAAGCGTGATCGTCACTGATCCGGATATCCTGGGTGGCGCTTATCCGGTCTTTCGTGTACCAGGGTGCCGTTCAGGAATCTGCTGGACTGCTTACAGCAGGGTGGATCGACTGACCTGTTCCTAATTGATTTTCCTACTGTGACCCGAGCGCAAGTGATTGCTGCGCTGGAGTAGCATACGAACTCAACGGCTAGTACTTCATACGAGTCGGCGTACTTGCATATCATAGTGCTGGATTATGAGTGATGCATCGTCGCTGATTCGCTTTCCGGTCAAACTCACAGCTACAGAAACGAATGTCGCAGGGCGACAGCTGATGCGAACTCGGGTTTTGTATTTGCTGCTGGCGCTCTGGGCATTTGTCAGCATGAGTTATTACGTGATGGGCGCGGTCGCGTTGCGGGAAGAGTTTTTCAACTCCTCGCAGTATGCGCACGATCCGTTTGAGTTCGAGGATGACCTGCAAACGATCAAGAAGTTCGAAGATAAGGCGCCAATAGCCGGACTCTCAAAGGGGGATGTTCTCCGGTCCATCAATGGCCAGACGTATACCGGGTGGATGCAATTCACTCGTCTTATCCATGATGCGAAGCCCGGCGACGTGATGCAGGTAGGCGTTATTACTCCGCAAAGTCAGGCAAGGAACGTCTCCTTTCGACTCAAACCAAGAGAGGGTCCAGGCTTCTCAATCGCCGGCTACATTGCCTTTCTACTGCCGGTTCTTGGTGTGCCGCTTTTAGGTTTACTGGTTGGTTACTGGGTGGTAGCGGGTCGGCCTTGGGACTGGAACGCGTGGCTTGCGCTCCTGCTTCTTTCATTCCCGGAGACAGGATTTGCAAATATCGACTGGCGATTTTGGACTGGTTGGACCTACCCCATCTTGGGAGTCTGGAATTTATTCGTTCAATACTCCATTTTTATTGCGCTGCTGTGGTTTGGCTTTTTCTTTCCAAGCCGATGGCGATTTGACGTGCGATGGCCTTGGGTGAAGTGGTTATTGCTAGGCATCACTGCGACAACGTCCTGCTTGTCAGCCCGGCAAATCTGGTTGCAACACTACTCAGTCTCAGGGCTTACGAGCCTGAATGGGATGTTCGCCGCAGTTGATCTGGTGGCTAGTTCGGTCGCAACATTGTGTACGATTCTATTCCTGGTAGCTTTGGCCGACAAGACTGCGAATGCTCCTACACCAGATGCGAAGCGCCGAGTCAAAGTCCTCGCAATTGGAAGCGCTCTTTCGTTAGGGCCGCTGGTTCTGATATTCGTGATCCTGCCGCACTTTGGGATCGATCCCCATCACGGTAACTGGTTTATGGCTGTCATCCCATTCGTTGCTCTGTTCCCACTAACGCTTGCCTACGTGCTGGTGGTGCAGCGGGCTATGGATGTACGCATCTTGTTGCGGATGGGAACGAAGTATCTGCTGGCGAGGGCAACGATTGTCGCACTGGAGATTGCGCTTGGAGCTGCGGTTATCTTTGGTTTCCTTCTGCCAATGATGCAGCGGAAAGAGCACCAGACATTAGACTTAGTTGCGCTGGTGGCCGTGGTTGCAGCCGTAGTCTCGGGCTTTACCATGCGGAACAGTTTCAGCAGCCGGGCGAAGCATTGGTTGGATCGCAAGTTCTTTCGTGAGGCTTATAACAGCGAGGTGGTGTTGAGCGAGCTTTCCGAGCAGACTCGAACCTTTGTCGATAAAGAGCCGCTGATTCAGACAGTGTCGCACCGGGTATCAGAAATCCTGCATGTTCCCTACATTGCGGTTTGGCTGCGCGGGAGCAGCGTGTTTCATCTGCAGCAAGCCGTTGGGCTTGATCTGCATGAGCCGGTTTTGTGGCATGAGGAATCAATGACGGTGCAGCATCTGGTTCGAACGAACCGGCCTGCGACGGTTTATCACGATCGGCCAGAAGAATGGTTCGAGCAAACAAATGATGGCGAGAGGGCTACCCTGCGCAGTGTTCATGCGGAGCTGCTGCTGCCACTGCCCGGGCGGGACAAACTGATGGGCCTGATGACGCTGGGGCCGAAGATGTCTGAGCAGCCGTATACGCCGACGGATTTGCGGGTGCTGCAATCTTTGGCGGCGCAGACGGGATTGGCGCTTGAGTTCAGCGAGTTGGCGCTGTCGCTGGCCAAAGAAGCGGCGCATCGGGAAAGGAATAATCGCGAGATTGAGATTGCGCGTGACGTGCAGCAGCGGTTGTTTCCACAGAGGCTGCCGCAGATGGCAGGGCTGGAATTTGCCGGTCGGTGCAGAGCGGCGTTGGGTGTTGGCGGCGACTACTATGACCTGATTGAGTTGGAGAACGGCAAGCTGGGAATGGCTATAGGCGATGTGTCGGGAAAAGGAATCTCGGCTGCGCTGCTGATGGCAGGCCTACGGGCGTCGCTGCATGGGTTGATCCTGGATGGTTCAGGCGATTTGGCGAAGATGATGGAGCGTATCAATCGCCTGGTCTTCGAAGCCTCGGCTAGCAACCGCTATGCAACGTTCTTCTTCGCACTGCTCGATCCGGCTACGCGTGAGGTTCACTACGTCAATGCCGGACACAATGCGCCCATGCTGGTGCGTGGCGGGTCCGGTCAGGTGGAGCGCCTGGAGGCGGGTGGAACTGTAGTAGGCCTGATGCCATCCGTTCAATATGAAGCGCAATCGATAAAGATGAGCAAGGGCGACTTGCTCTTGTTCTATACCGATGGCATCAGCGAAGCAATGAACCTCCAAGATGAAGAGTGGGGCGAAGAAGCAATGCTAGCCGCAGCAAAACGAGTGCCGGGCGCGCGGGCTGATGTGGTACTGCGAACGGTGTTTGAGGCCGCAGATCACTTTACAGGAGAAGCACCTCAGCATGACGATATGACGCTCATGGTTGTGCGAGTGGAGTGAGTTCCCTTATAGGCTTGAATAGAGTGCTAATGGAAAAGCGATGGTGAAACAGCTTGTTGGGAACGTCAGGCTGTACGTAGAAGAACGGGGTGCAGGCGATCCATCGATCGTCTTTCTACACTACTGGGGCGGCACCCATCGCACTTGGAACAAAGTTGTTGCGCAGCTTGGCGGGTCTTACCATACCGTCACCTACGATATGCGTGGATGGGGGAAGTCGGAGCCCGGAAGCGGATACTCGGTTGCGGAACTTGCCAGTGAGGCTCAATCGCTGATCGAGCAGCTCGCTCTCAAGAAGTATGTTCTGGTCGGACACTCCATGGGAGGCAAGGTGGCGCAGCTTCTTGCTTCGCGCCGACCGGCAGGGCTGATTGGCCTGGTGCTTGTTGCCCCGGCTACGCCCACACCAACCCATTTTCCGGAGGAGGCGCTGCAGCAGCAGCTTCACGCCTATGACAATCGGGAAACAGTTCTCCAGACCATTGCCTTCCTCAGCGCTCGTACCCCGGATGCAAAAACCATAGAGCAGATCGTGGAAGACAGCCTGAGCGGTGTACCGGAAGCGAAGTTGGCGTGGCCCACGGCGGGGATTCGAGAAGACATCTCGGCCGAGGTGCCGAGGATCGCTGTGCCGACACTCCTTCTCGCGGGCGAGCACGATCATCTCGACTCGGTGGAACAACACCGTCGGGAGGTTCTGGCCAGGGTAGCTAACTCACGACTGCAGATCATTCCCGGCAGTGGTCATCTCATTCCGGTTGACGAACCAATAGCACTGGCGCATGCGATCGACGCATTTGTCGCGGCACTGAAAATCTAGGGCTCTGCGGAAGCTTCGTCGTGGCCGTGACCCTTGCCAGAGATAGTGGATCTTCAGACCAAATCGGCTTGCTTACTATTCAGGCTTGCTCCGGCGCTACTGACCCGCAATGATCAGTTGCCATAATCTGACTAAGAGTTTCGGCAAGAACGACGCTGTTTCTGAAGCTTCCTTTGACGTGTCGACTGGCACGATTTGTGCGCTGCTTGGACCAAATGGGGCAGGCAAATCCACACTCGTGAAAATGTTGACCGGCCTGCTCAAGCCTTCTGCCGGAACGGCGCAAGTCAATAGTATTTCCATCACCGAGCGCGAACTCAAATCCACGATTGGCGTGCTACCAGAGAGCTTGGCGCTCTTCGATGGACTGACAATTTCCGAGCATCTGAGGCTGACTGGATCGGTGTATGGGTTGACCTCTGCTGAGACTCGGCTTCGTACGGATCAGCTCCTACGAATTCTGACGCTGGAGCATGGACGGCATACATTCATTCATCAATGTTCTTACGGAATGAAAAAGAAAACCGCTTTGGCGATGGCGCTTCTACCTAACTCCAGAGCGTTGTTTCTGGACGAGCCATTTGAAGGTATCGATCCGGTGACAGCGGAGACAATCCGGGTGTTGCTACGCACGATCGCTGGCCGAGGCGTGACTGTCCTGCTAACTTCGCACATCCTTTCGCTGGTGGAGCAAGTAGCTGACCAGGTTATCGTCATCAACAAAGGCCGTATTGCCTTGGATGGACCAATTGCTGATTTGCCCAAAGGACTTGAACGCTCTTACTTCGACATAATCCAGCAAACTCGGACCGAAGAATTAGGCTGGCTGGGCTTCAACGAGTGGTAGGTGTACTGAAAGCGATTGGGCTGCTGTCTTGGCGCAATGTCCGATCCCTTCAATCGATAGCCGGGCAAAACTTCTTCTTACTTGTCTTGTTCGTGGCTTACTCGCAGCCTGAAAGCGCTGGCTTCTTTGCATTGCTTCTCGTAATTGTCTGCCTGTTCCCGCTCTCTGCGAATCCGATGGATGCCGTTCCGCTAGAGAGACGGCTCGGTTGGCCACTGCGGGTCCGAGAGTGGATCGCCATTCGAATTGGGGCCTTCGCTATCACTCCGTCGACATGGCTTGCGGTCGTGATTATTTCGCGAGCAGGCTGGTGGGCAGGTGGCTTACTGGTTGCCCTCAGCGGAGTTCTGCAGTTCATCGGCTTCGCTACCAAACGGTTTGCAAGTGGTTTGAGTACGGCTTGGATGCGCTGGATTCCAGGACCGCCAGGAGCCGTCGGTTCGATCATGCTTCTGCAATGGCGAGGGATGCTGCGCACGCTCGATCCCTACGTTGCTTTTGCTCTGATGGCGTGTACGGAACTGTATAGGTTTTCTGGTAAAAATCTTGACCCTGCCGCACCTAAGATTCTTTCCTTGTTAGTGACCGTGGCTTTGAGTACAGAGATGCAAGTTCTGATTGGAATGATGGCAGCGGGGCCGAGCGTTACCGGCACTTTCCAATCCATGGCTGGCGCATTTTGCTGGCGAAAGATCTTGCCTCATTGACTCTGCTGGCGTCCCTTGTGCTGCCGCTCGATTTCGCGAGCGGGATGGCCGGAGGCTTGGCGGGCTTGGCGGTCGGCCATCACCACTCTGTGTTGAAACCAATGCGGCAAATGCGTTGGAGGTTTACAGCAGGCGCGCTGTTCCCCCATGGAGTGTTGCAGATAATTGCGATCTTTGCAGTGGGCTTACAGGTCAGGAGTATTGGGTGGCCGCTTGCTCTTTCCTGCGTTGTAGCGTGGTTGGCGTCGCTGTTGTTCTATGGATGGCAGTGGGATCGAGGACAGTGAAGCTCCCGTAAACTCTTGTGAGTACGGAGCTGCTGACCGTTTTCTTCCGAACTCTTGGCCGGTGATGGCTACTAGTGGCGTGTCGCAGGAAATCGTGAGTAGGGGAAGGGACAGACCGCTCTGTCCAACGGCGCCCTAACGGGCTTGGGACAGAGTGGTCAGTCCCTATGTGTCTCCGCTAGTGCATGGAAACACGTCAACGAACTCAAGGAACAGGCCACTAGTCGCCAGGTGACTGGCTCGAAGATTTAGTTCAGTTGGGACAAAATCGTTGGATTCCAAGTGCTCGGGCCGACGCAGGATCAGGTATTCGCCGACATGCTCTTACATGAGGAAGAGTTTAGAAGTGATCGTGAACGAGATTAAAGCATTGATTGCTGGCCAAGCTGAGTAATTGCTTTCTCGGCCGCTGCTCTGGTGCAGAATGGGAGAGCTCATGCGCACCTGCGAAACGAATGGAAAGATTGAGAAGCCAGCGTGGATCTGAAAGCGCAATCGGCTGGGAAAAGTCTTCCGCTTGGCATTGGGCTAATTACGACGGCTTTCTTCTGTTCGGCCGTCATGAGTACGTTGAGCAAGGAAGCAACGGGCGTGCCGCCACTGCTGACTTTGTTTTTGCAGTACAGTATCAGCTTCCTGATATTCGTTCCATCTGTGGCGCATGGTGGGCTGGTGAGTTTAAGAACTCAGCATTTAGGAATACATGTCTTTCGCAGCCTTGCCGGGTCCGTTTGCCAGCTGTTGTTCTTTGTCGCGGTGAAATCAATTCCGCTGCTTGACTCAGTGCTGCTGTCCAATGCTGCACCACTGTTTATCCCACTCGTGATTTACGTTTGGTTTCGAAAGACCGTACAGCCGCTGGTCTGGTTGAGCCTGCTGATCGGGCTGGGCGGTATTGCGCTCATCATTAAGCCGGGACCGCAGATGTTTCAGAATCCGGCATCTCTGCTGGCGTTGGCCGCTGGATTCTGTTCAGCAGTAGCACTAGTGGCTACCAATAAGCTTGCTGAAACGGAGCCGCCGACGCGAATCCTGCTGTACAACTTCGGGGTGTCCACGCTCCTGTTGATTCCGGTTTGTCTGTTTGTCTGGAAGCCACTGAGCGAGCGGCAGTGGCTGCTGCTGCTTGGCGTGGGAGTTTCGTATGCGGCGACGCAGTACCTGATCATTCTGGCGTACCGGTATGCGAGCGCGACGGAGCTTTCGCCGTTCAACTATACAGTGGTGATCTTCTCCGGGTTGCTCGGCTGGTGGTTCTTCGGGAGTGTTCCGGACGCGATGGCGATTGTGGGAGCGGTGCTGATCTGCGCGGGCGGGATCCTCAGCATTGAGGCTGGACACATTGAAGGGCTCGGGCATGCGTTCGGTAATGGGCACTGGAAATGGCGCTGGAAGCTCGGGCATGGGAGCTCTAGGTTTGGCGAAGAAAGTCACCCCGTCGAAACAATGGAGCGATAGTCTCTGAGAATACTCTTTGAAGAGACCTGATGAACAAACCTACCCTTCACCCTGGCGCCCATGGGCAGAACGCTACGAGAGCCGAACCATCCGGCGGGCAACTGCGGCAAGGCCAGACACTGAAGCGGCCGCCTCAGAACAGCTCGCAGGCCCATGGGGGAGTACATCCGCTGACTCCGTTTGCACAAGGGTCGCAGAAGTTTCAGCCCTTACCGGAGCCGCTAGGACAGCCGCCGTATCACTATGAGCTGTCCGACGTGGTTCCAGACATCGCCGCCAAAGCTGAGAAGCTAGGCAAACTGATCTTCCATTGCGTGGGCGATACCGGTGGCGTAAAAAGTCCTGATTACCAGGCCGAAGTAGCGGCCGTGATGAAGGGCGACTTGCAGAAAGCCGAAGGTGCAGCGCCGACATTCTTTTATCACTTGGGCGACGTGGTGTACTACAACGGCCAGATCACTGAATATTACGGCCAGTTTTATGAACCGTACAATCATTACGACATTCCGATTATTTCTATTCCTGGTAATCACGATGGCGACCCGATTGATGCATCGCAGGTATCACTGGACGGGTGGGTCGATTACTTTATGACGCCGAAGCCGCGGATCAATCCCGAATCGCATGATGCTCCGCGCGCAACCATGACGCAGCCGAACGTTTACTTCACGTTGAACGCGCCGTTCGTAACCATCGTTGGTATGTATAGCAATGTTCCGGAAGGCGGCTCGATCGATTCGGTGCAGCAGCAGTGGCTTACCAATGAGTTTGCAACCGCACCTGAGGACAAAGCAATGGTGGTGGCATTGCACCATCCCATTTACTCTTTCGATGACCACCACAGTGGAAGCGCACGGATGGCCGATGCTGTACAGCACGCGATCAACGATTCACGCCGTGTACCGAACATGGTTCTCTCCGCGCACGTCCACAACTATCAGCGGATTGAGCGCGAAATCGTCAAAGGCACGCAGACTCCGTTTATGGTGATGGGCATGGGCGGCTACTATCATTTGCATGGCATGAACGTGACAGGCTCGGCACACGGCAAGTCAACGACGGCTCATGACACGGCGACTGGAGCCAGACTTATCGCAAGCAATCATGATAATCATGGCTACACGACTCTCACTGTGGATTCCCAAAATATCTCGGGCGTTGTGACGCTTGTGGAAGAGCGCAAGTATCCGGCTGAACCGAAGTTCGACACGTTCTCTTACCCGGCAAAAGCGCTGAAGCTACCGGACGGAGTAACCGTTAGCCTTTGATGCGCCCAGCCATCACTCCCCTACCATGGGGTTTGATATGCGAATCCGAGTAGCTTTACTGATTACGGCAGCCGTGGGCTGGCTATTGGTTGCCGTTCTGTACTTCCGGCCCAGGCCTATTGCAAGCGAGGAAAGCGCGACCGCCACCAGGGGCACGCTCACAAAAACCGCGACGGCTTTTCCAAGCACGTCCGACAGTGGCGCGACCAACGTGCACGCGCATAATCTGATGCTTCGCAAAGGACCGGATTTCCGATTCTATGTTCGTTGGCTGGATGGCCAGATGGTGCGAACCAAACGAAATACAGATCCTTCTTTCGATGACCCGGATTCGTTCTACCTTGACATCAAGACTGGTGTGCTGCGGGAGAACATTGGGGACCTTAGCCATTTTCTGAACTCAAGTAGTCTGAAGGATTCGCCTTTGAAGAACGTGGTTCTATCTGGAGATGGCGACCACATTACGTTGAAGGCAACACTGCATAAAGAGGTGCCGCTTCCCATCCAGATGGATGGAATCATTTCGGCTGCA
>CAXTWQ010000119.1:0-7895 GCA_964248065.1 uncultured Bryobacteraceae bacterium
TGCTTGCGCTGATAGTGGCCTGGTACGTTCTGCAGGTGAGTGCGGGAGATCTCATGTAAAAGCCGAATACGTTGTTGAATCGCACCTTTAAGGAATGAATGCCGCTATCGGCGCGCTCGCGGGTTTCGATTGCTGCGATGTAGCGGCGGCTGTTATCGCGGATGTCGCGAAGCTCATCCAGTGCGGCATGGTACCCGGGGCGGATGGTGCCTCCATCTGCGATGTCAACAGGAGGCTGGTCTCCAATTGCACGAAGGATGCGCTCACGAAGCTCAGTGACAACGTCGAACTGCGCCGAAAGCCTGGTTGCTTCGAAAGTCCTGCTCAGTTCGGCAATAGCAGGCAATTGGTCGAGCGATTTACCCAGCGCCAGCATGTCGCGAGGCGTAACGGTTCCGAGCGTTGTCTTCGCTAGTAGGCGCTCCAGATCACCGATGCCGGCAAGTGATTTACGCAGCGTTCCTCTTACGATGGTTTTGCCAACCAGCTCTTCCACGGCTCCAAGTCGAGACTCGATTTCAAAAGCCTCGCAGCAAGGGTTGAGAATTCGCCGCCGTAACAATCGGCCACCCATGCCCGTCTGCGTACAATCCAGGACCGCCACCAGCGTGCTTTCCCGGCTCTCGCCAACGAACAGCGGTTCGAGCAGTTCTAGATTTCGGACCGTTGCTCCGTCCAGCACCATGGAGTCCTGGCGCGCGTAGAAGCTTGGCCGGTTCAAGTGCTGCAGAGCCGATTTCTGCGTTTCACGCAGGTAATGGAGGACCGCGCCAGCTGCCGAAACCGCCAGTGGTTTGTCGCCAAGTCCGCAGCCATCGAGAGATAGCAGGCGGAAGTTTTCAAGAATGAGCCGGCCCGCCGTATCGCCTCCAAAGATCCACGGCTCCAGTGCTGTCTGAAGGCAGCGAGCTCCCGTCTCCTCGTTTTCCGGATGCAGGACCTCGCGGATGTTCAAGGCCTCAAGCGTCTGCAGCACATCGGCGGTCTCCATCTCAGTCGTCCGAAACTCCCCGGTAGAGATGTCGACATAAGCGAGCCCACTCCGGCCGGAGCGAGTGTATACGGCAGCTAAATAATTGTTTTCATGCGACCGCAGAGTGTCCGAGGCCGTCGCTGTTCCTGGAGTGATGACCCGGGTAATCTCGCGGCGAACCAGCTTCTTCCCTGGCCCCGCTTCTTCCATTTGTTCGCAGATGGCAACCCGATGTCCACGGCTGATCAGTTTCGAGATGTAAGCATCCGCGGCATGAAAGGGAACGCCGCACATCGGGATCGGCTCGCCTCGTTCTTTGTTGCGTGCAGTCAGCGTAATGTCTAATTCGCGCGCTGCGATCACAGCGTCATGCTGAAACAGCTCGTAGAAATCCCCCAAACGAAACAGAAGGAGCGCGTTAGGCACTTGCCGCTTCACGGCTTCGTACTGCCGCATCAGCGGAGTCGATGCTTCGGCACTCATTGTGCGGACTTAGGCGTACAATCCGCGCTTCTTAATGGCGCTGGAAACACGCGTGAGGGCCAGCATATAAGCAGCAGTCCGGTTGTTTACACCATGCGCTTCGGCGTAGCTGACAACATCGTGAAAACTTCTCACCATTATTTCTTCCAGACGTTCGTTAACCATCTTCTCGTTCCAGAAATAGCCTTGCCGGTCCTGCACCCACTCGAAGTAGGAGACAGTTACACCTCCGGCGTTAGCCAGGATATCGGGAATAACAAACACGCCTTTTTCCGCCAGGATGGAGTCGGCGACGAACGTAGTAGGCCCGTTTGCTCCTTCGCACAAAATCTTTGCTTTAACTGCGTGAGCATTGCGTGAGTTAATCACGTTCTCCTTGGCGGCCGGCAACAAAACGTCGCACTCGCGCAGGATTGCTTCGTCGCGATCCACGTCCTCCGCTTCAGCAAAGCCACGAACGGATCCAGTCTCGCGTCTGTGAGCCATGAGCGCATCAATATCTAGACCGTGCGGATTAAAAACAGCGCCATCGTACTCAATAATGCACGTGATTTTGAATCCGACCTGCGCCATAAGCTTGGCTGCCATGCCGCCGACATTTCCCAGACCCTGAATAATGACGCGGCTATCCTGCGGAGCCAGCCTGATGCGCTTCAGAGCTTCCAGAGTCACGAACATGCAACCGCGACCGGTCGCTTCCGGTCGCCCAAGCGAGCCACCTAGATCCATTGGCTTGCCGGTAACCACCGCCGTTACAGTATGGCGCCGGTGCATGGAGTAGGTGTCCATAATCCAGGCCATAGTCTGCTCGTTGGTGTTGACATCAGGAGCCGGAACGTCGCGCTCGGGACCGATAAACTCGCTGATTTCAGCAGTGTAGCGCCGGGTGATTCGCTCCAGTTCGTTTTCACTGAACAGATGCGGCTCAATGATTACGCCGCCCTTGCCGCCCCCGAAGGGAATGTTCACGACAGCGCATTTCCAAGTCATCCAAGCTGCCAGTGCACGGACTTCATCAATCGACACGTCCGGGGCAAACCGAATGCCGCCTTTAGCCGGTCCCCGCGCAATGGAATGTTGCACCCGATAGCCTGTAAAGACCTCAATCCGGCCGTCATCGAGCATCACCGGGATGTTCACGGTCAACTCCATTGCCGGTTGACGCAGCACCTTGCGCATCCCATCGTCCAAACCGAGTAGCTCGGCCGCTTCATCGAACCGATGCGAAGCCGATTCCCATGGATTGACTTCCAAATCGGCGAACGTGGTCGCTTCCAACAACATCGAAACCTTATCTCTTACCAAACAAAAGCCTTATCTACCTTGTCATGAAGACGCGCCTGTTTGCAAGTTCAGAGATTTCCGGAAGGCTGAACGGTTTGGAAGACTACAGAGAAGTCTGTATTGACGTTGAGCAGTGACTCGATCGACCAGCTCGCGTGATACTCCTGCCCTATCAAGCCCTCAACGAAGATCGGGCGGATCACCCGAGTCTAACGATCGAAGAAGTGCAGCCAAATCGCGCTTGAAGAAAGAGATTTTCGCTCGGACATCTTCCAACATGGCGGCTCGATCACCAAGGTCGTCGATGGTCAGTGGCAGGTGCATGGACGGACGGCTGGTCAGTCTCTCGACCTTGCGTTTACCAGATGGGGTGTCAGGCGGATCAATACGCCCCAGAGTGACCCAGGTTCTGATAAGTCGATCCTTTCTGGTCGCGTGCTCGGTATCGCTGGGAGCAACCTGATTCAGAAATCTCCAAACCAACTCCGGGTAGTCGCGGTCGGCTATGCCGGGCTGATCGAAAAATCGGGCCAGCATGTTGGAGTCAATGTCTAAAACGCGCGTTCCTCCTCTTTGAGCGCGGATGCCTAATACACCGAAGCTCCCTGACACGACACCGGCCGCAATCCCCGTTACCGCAGCTGGCCTAACCTGGTTGCGGGACAATTGCAAGCCTGAACTAACAGCGCCCAGTGCTCCACCGAGAACGATGGCAAGCAAGTTGGAGCGGTTAACAGCCCCATCTCGCCGGTCCTGGAGATAACCTTCAACCTCGTGGGTGTGGGCAATCTCGGTATCAATCTGAGCCACCGCTGCATCCACTTCCAGCGAAGCTGCCAGAATTCGCTGCGAGATCTTTTGTTGCAGCAGGAGACTTCGCAAGGTGTCAGGTCCTTCGGCTTTCAACTGATTCAGCGGTCCGAGAACGCCTGCTGCCTCCGCCGTGAAAGAAAGAGTGTCCACTGAAGCCTGACCAGAACCGGCGGTGTCTTGTCGGGCGCTCAGCGTCGTACAAAGCAAAGTAGCAGCGAGCAGGGCAAAACTCGATTTGGAATTCTTACAACGCATCCATCTCGCAACGTCACCAGTCGGCATGACTAGCTTTCTCCTAGCGCGATGGGCGATTGGGGCACAGCCGAAAAGAGATAGACCAAGCCTTCGGTGAACGTGGGATGCGTAATCACAAGGTCCCGCAGGCTGGTATATGGAAGGCCTGCACTCATCGCTAACTGGACGGGAGCAAGCATTTCCCCCGCGTTCGCACCAACTCCGGTAAAGCCAAGGATCGAGTCATTATCGACGCTGATAAGAGCTTTTAGAAAACCGTCGGTTTCGTCCGTCGTTCGGGTGCGAAGAACTGCGTTCATGGGAATTCGTACGAGCCGATAGGCAATCCCTTTCTGACGCGCTTCGCTCTCGCTTAAGCCGACTCTTGCCAGCTCTGGATCGGTAAACAGGCAGGACGGAACCTGCCGCCCACTAGATACGCGGTGCTTTCCAGCAAGGGTGTCCCGAACGATGCGGAAATCGTCATACGCGATGTGAGTGAACTGAGGACTTCGGGCGCAATCGCCAACAGCAAAAACGCCATCAGCGGTAGTTCGCAAGTGCTCGTCAACCTGGATATAGCCATCTCTCGTTAGCATGACGCCCGCTCGCTCCAGTCCAAGAGCGTCTGTGTTGGGCGTCCGCCCGGAGGCAATCAGCAGGTGCGTACCGTTGATCTCAAGCGGCACCCCAGCCTGCGTGCCGTGAAGGGTAACGGCTTGCCCAGAGCAACCGCTGATACGCTCTACTGCCACATCGGTGCAGACACTAATGTGTTCACGCTCGAAGACTTGTGTCAGTACCGTTGAGACATCTTCGTCTTCCCGATGCAGGAGTCGTTCATTCCGCTCGATGATGGTGACCTGGCTGCCAAGTCGGCGCATGGCTTGCGCGAACTCGAGACCGATGTACCCGCCTCCAAGCACGAGCAAATGCCCGGGTACTTCGCCGATCTCTAACAACTCAATGTGCGTCAGAGGCGCGGCTTCAGCTAGCCCAGGAATCGGCTCCCCCCTGGCGCGTGACCCTGTGCTGAGAATCACGGTCGGCGCTTGCAAAGTGCGCGTGATGCCATCACAAAGGTCTACCTCCATCGTTTTTGGGGCAATGAACCGACCGGATCCCACCATCAGCGCCACTCCGCTTTGGGCAAAACGGGCCTGGTGAGTCTCAATGAGTTCATTCACCATCTTGCGTTTGCGGGCACGGACAGCAGTCATGTCAATACACCCGGAGCCGGCTGGCAACCCGAAAGCAGCAGCCTGCGAAGCGTAGCGCGCGACTTTAGCGGAATGGATGAAGTTCTTGCTGGGAAGGCAAGCAATATTCGGGCAGGAGCCGCCAATGTAGCGGCGCTCGACTAAAGCTGTTCTCATTCCTCCTGAAGCCATGGTCCAGGCTATGTATTTGCCGGCTTCTCCGCTTCCCAGCACAAGTAAGTCAAACTGCTCGATCGGACGATCCATTTTTCCTCTATCTGCCCTTAGTTGTTTGGCGGCGGCGACCCAGCTACTTGCGCGAGAATCTGCTCAACTGCTGCAAGTGCCAATGCATGGCTCGTGAGATTGTGTCGCTGACGAAGATACTCCCCGCTGTTGCCGGTCACCCACACTGCACCCTCCGCGTCTTGCCAGACCAGCGCTTTCAGTGGCAGGTCCAGCGCTAGAGTAGGCGACTCAACCATGAGCGGAGTTCCTGCCGCAGGATTGCCAAAAATTAGAACCACTGCAGGGTTCATGAGGAGGCCAACGTTTGCTGCTTCGCCACCGTGGTCGATACGGCAGAAAATTCGAATGCCTTTGTCTCTGACCGCAGCTTCAAGTCTGCCCAGAGTCTCAGCGTGTGTGTAGCTGCTGCGGAAATGAAACATGCCACTGTGCGCTGTCAAGTTCATGCTTTTTGATGGTAGAACTTCTTCGAGGCACAATCTTACAGCAGTTCTGCTGAAATTTATCGTCCCGGCCTGGGAAGCTGATTCGACGTGCTTCAACCAAAAACGAATGGCCCTCAACATCTGGCACTCGAATTGCTCAGAAGTTATGCATGTCACGCCACTTTGGGTTGGATTTGAAGCAGTTTGGCCGTCAGTGCTTCTGTTCGTTCTTCTTTTCAGCTGTTGCTGCACTGCTATTTTGCGCAGCGACCTCTGATGCGCCTTCCGAACGCATCATGGCGCGGCTGCATTATCCTGAAAGATAATCGCTGGTCAGAAGCGTTCACAAGAAAGTGAACGAAGATTGCCCCCGTGTCGTCTAACAGGGCGTTAGGTGATGAGAACTCACATATGACTCCTGATGAACGCAACATGATTAGTGATCTGGCAAACAAGATCGCGAAAACGCCGGCACCGCCGAGAGATCCGGAGGCGGAAGACTTCGTTCGGACGCACATCGGCAATCGGCCGGATGCGCTTTATCTGATGACCCAAACGGTTCTGATTCAGAATATGGCGATACAGCAGGCGCAAAGGCAAATAAGCGAATTGCAGCAGCGCGCCGGCGGCAGCAGTGTGAGCCCGGTTAGTGGCGGCTCCTTCCTCGGCGGCGCCAGTACTCCAACTTCTTCTGCCCCTCCCCAGCAGCAGTATGCTCAGCCCTCCTATTCGCAGCCCTCTTACGCGCAGCCTTCCTTTGCACAGCCAGCAGCTTCAAGCGGTCCGCCGAGTTTTCTACGGGGAGCTGCCCAAACCGCAGCCGGCGTAGCAGCGGGGACTTTGGCCGTTCAGGGGATTGAGTCGCTGTTCCATGGCGGTGGGCTCGGATCGGGCCTTGGTGGATTTGGCGGAGGGTTCGGTGGCTTCGGAGGCGGCGGACGACCTGAGGAGACTGTGGTAAACAATTACTACGACAGTCCAGGTGGTGGCGGCAATCTCGGTGGCAACGACCTGAGTCTGGGTGACAACCGCGACAACTTTGCCGACACCAGCGACCTTTCGGATAACAGCACCGACTACTCAGATACCGATCTGGCGGACGATAGCAGCTTCGACAGTTCCGGCGACGATTTCTCTTAAGGGTGTACTAGTCGCTAACGAGTGCGGTCTGCCCGGCAGGCCGCAGTAAGTGTTGCCGCTCTATCTGCCGGTCCAGGTAAGCCTGGCGGCTTTCTGCAATCACCCGGCGAGCTTCACGAGGACCGACGAATCCGTCAATGGTAGTCTTGCAGCCTTGTAAATCCTTATAAATAGAGAAGAAATATTCAATTTCCCGGAGAGTATGCGGGAAAACCTGGTCCAACGTGTGGACACTATCGAATCGCGGGTTACGATTCGGCACCGCTAGAATCTTCTTGTCCATTTCGGTTGAGTCGATCATATTCAACACACCGACCGGCCGCGCCTCCATCAGGCAACCGGTAAAGCTAGGCTCATTAACCAAAACGATAATGTCGAGCGGATCATGATCCTCGGCCAGCGTTCCGGGAATAAATCCATAGTCCCCGGGATAGTGAAGTGGCGAGTACAAGGCCCGATCCAGCCGGAATACACCGAGTTCGCCGTCGTACTCGTACTTGTTGGAAGAATTTTTGGGGATCTCGATGATCACCCGGACAACCTCAGGCGAATCGGGGCCTGGATCCAGATCGTACAGTTTCACGGCTACACTTTACCAGAAATTGCAAAGGAGATCGAGGTTTGATGCCGAACAGTGAAAGCACGGAACTGAGAGGGGCTGTAGTCAGGTGGGGAGTACTGGGCGCTGCCTCGATTGCTGTCAGGAAAGTAATCCCCGGGATGAGCCAGTGCAAGCGGGCGCAGGTAACGGCAATCGCCTCGCGTGACGGCAAGCGGGCGAAAGAAGCCGCGGCGAAACTCGGCGTGAGCAAGGCTTACGGTTCGTACGAGGAGCTACTGGCTGACCCCGACGTCGACGCCATTTACAACCCACTACCGAATCATCTTCATGTGCCCTGGACGGTGAAAGCGTTAGAAGCGGGCAAGCACGTGCTCTGCGAGAAGCCGATTGCCTTGAACACCGAAGAAGTAAAAGTGCTTTTGGCCGCTCGCGACCGCTTGGGATTACAGGTTGGTGAAGCTTTCATGATCCGCACCCATCCACAATGGCGGCGAACGCGCGAACTGGTGGAAGGCGGGGCTATCGGTATACCC
>CAXTWQ010000119.1:7905-11218 GCA_964248065.1 uncultured Bryobacteraceae bacterium
CCGGCTAATTCAAAGCACATTCAGCTACTTCAACTCAGACCCTGCCAACATCCGCAACCAGGCAGATATCGGTGGCGGCGGTCTGATGGACATAGGTTGCTATCCCATCCATGCTGCTCGCTTCCTGTTTGGACGTGAACCAGTGCGAGTCCTCGGCCTTTTCGACTTCGATCCACAACTGAAGACTGATCGGCTCACGTCGGCTGTACTCGATTTCGGGGAAGGCCAGGCGATCTTCTCATGCAGTACTCAGTCGGTTCCTTTTCAACGGTTGGAAGTTCTTGGAACAACAGGGCGCATTGAGTTGCCAATTCCATACAATGCTCCTCCCGATTTGCCGACTAAACTGCTCCTCGACAATGGCTCGAAGCTCGGCGGTCAATCCGCTTGCGAAGAGCAGTTCCCAGCGGTAGATCAATACGCGTTGCAAGGCGACGCGTTTTCAGCTGCTATTCAGGGCGAAGGCGCGGTGCCGGTTCCTCTTGAGGATGCGTTCGGGAACATGGCAGTGATCGATGCGCTGGTACGTTCAGCCCGGAGTGGGAAGTGGGAAGCGCCAGAGGCGTTAGCCTAGAGAGCTCGGTGCGTTGCAAGCGGTAATCTTTGGTGGGTCACCAATGGCGATGGGTCACCAATGGCGTGCGCGCGCTCATTGCGAAAGTTTGCACTCGGGGCAATACTCACTTACAGAAACTATTTGATAAATTCCGCGTAAGCATCCTCGATTGCTCTCTTGGGCAGATCACCCGGATGAATGATCACTCGATACCGAAAGTGAAGCGACTCGCCGGATTTTAGGTCGTGTCCGCCTCGTTCGGTTGACTTCGGTTCGAAGTCCTTTAACCCAAACGGATTCGCTGCAAAGAGACCGTAAGCGCGGGCATGCCAACGCGTTGGATGGTTGAAGTTTTCAGGGCTGTCAAAGATGGCGATCCCGACTTTCTGGCCGGCGACCGTTCCGGCATAGTCGACCCAGTTAGCACGCTTTCCCCAGACATCTTTCTCAGTCTGGGCGCCTTCGGAATTGGTGATTACGCCGCCATTTTTCTCGGTCATGCTATCTGCCAGCCGCATGCCCAAAAAGCCCTCCTTTGTATCTGCGAAATGGACGGGGCGCTTGGCAGTGAGCGTGATTGACATGTCCATGGTGCGCAAATCGGGTTGCGCATAGAAGGTAAGCACGCGCCTTTCTTCCAGCAGCACCCCTCCGTGCGGATCTACCCATTGAAAGAGCCCATCGATGTCGCCCATCTGTCTGCCAGACTTTATTTCGTTGAAACGAATGAGGGCGATGGTGCCGAGCTTAGCCGGGTCATATTTTGGGGGTTGGTCACTGTTGTAATGAAATTCGTTTTCCCAAAAATTGAAGCCATTGATTTCTCCATAGCCAATCCATAGGCCACGGTGATGCTGATGATCATGCGATTCACCCGCCACTTCCTCCATTGGGTATCGCCGGGTAATCACAAGGCCCGAAGCGGTTCGGAGTGGTGAGAGAAATGGCTTTGGAAAAGAGTGTCCGAAGTGATAGGAGGAGAACGGCTCGCCGTTAATGCGAATGTCTATCTGTGCGTCATCATTCTTGATAATCTCTACCTGAGCGTCCAGGGGACGCCCTGTGTCCAGTAAAGCCCAAGTGGTAAGCAAGAGGAAAAGCCCTGGGATGTTAGGTCGCCTTTTCATTCTGAGAACTCGATGGGCATCATACCAGCGCGGCAAGTGTCTTCCTTATTTGCTGGGCTATGATGAATGGTCAGAGGCAAAAGAGGAGAACTATGGGCCCGATTGGTGTGCAGGAGATGATCGGTTTGTTTGTGATCGCTCTGCTGCTTTTCGGTCCGAAGAAGCTTCCCGAGTTAGGCCGCACTCTTGGAAAAGCTCTCACTGAGTTCCGCCGTGCAAAGAACGAGTTGACCAGAACGTTCGAAAGCCACATGAACGAGCTGGAGAAAGAAACACGGGAGGAACCGGCTAAGGAGTTCAAGCCCAGTACCTACTCTTATCCTTACGACGAATACGGCCGGTACGAGCAATCAGTTCCGCAAGTGGCTGAGGCTGAAAAGCCGGTCGTCCACACCTATGAGGTTCCCGCGCCACCGCCCGCTGCTCCTCCAATGGTGATGGGTACGGTTGCCCGTAGCAATGGCACTCACCCAATCAGGACGGCTGATGAGGAGCATCGGTCTTAGCTCGCGGGCCTGAGTCTGTCTAGATGCCGGATTTTTCGGAAGAGCAGAGGGCGACAGGCATAGTTGCCTCAAACGAGGACAAGGACTCGGACGGGCTTCCTCCTGCCGGTGGGGAAGAAGCCGCCGTTTACAGCAGCCACTCTGATCCGTACGGGGCCGAGCCGGTAGCCGTCAATCCAATCGCAGCTGAGATTCTGACTGCCAGCAATGAGCAGCGAGCAGAGCTTGCACGTACGCCTGACGTGATGCCGGCCGGACTACCTGCCCACAGACCTCCGCCACCACCACCGCCGCCTGATTCGTCGGACGAAGATGAGGATGGTGATGAGGAAGACCGCGGCATGCTCCGCATGTCGTTTATGGAGCACCTGGAAGAGCTGCGGACGCGGCTGCTCCGGTCAGTTCTAGGAATCGCGCTTGCTTTCCTTGCCAGCATGTTCTTTTCGAAAGAACTCTGGCGCATTGTTGAAGAACCGGCCGTCTCGGCTTTGAAGCACCTTCACGTAGATCCACCCGTGTTGGCACAGCTGACACCGATGGAAAGCTTCAATATCATCTGGATAAAGCTGCCGCTACTAGTGTCGGTTTTTCTCGGATCGCCGTGGGTGCTGTACCAAGTTTGGGCATTTATTTCTCCAGGCTTGTACAAGAAAGAAAAGCGCTGGGCCGTGCCGTTCATTCTAACCACGGCAGGGTTATTTATTGCTGGCGGGCTTTTTGCTTATTTCGTTGCATTCCGTTTTGGACTGGAGTTCTTGCTGGGCATTGGCCTGGATGTCAACGTTCGTCCAGTTGTATCTATTAGCGAATACTTCGATCTGTTCGTCAACGTAACGCTCGGCATCGGCCTCGTCTTCGAGATGCCGGTCATCATCTTTTTCCTGACGCTACTTCGTCTAGCTTCGCCGCGCTTCCTGCTGAAACACAGCCGTTACGCGATTCTTGGTATTACGGTTCTGGCCGCAGTCCTTACGCCAACGCCCGACATCTTCAACATGATGATTTTCGCCATTCCGATGGTGATGCTCTTCTTCGTCGGAGTGTTCGCGAGCTTTCTCTTGGTGAACAGCCGCGAAGGCAAGAAGTTCCCGTGGAAGCTGGTGCTTCTCGTTCTCTTGGGTGTG
>CAXTWQ010000119.1:11228-14235 GCA_964248065.1 uncultured Bryobacteraceae bacterium
AGCGCTTCCTTAGTCGCGCCAGAGAGCAACGCCGCCTAGCAGGCCGTCTTCGTTCGGTATGCGCGTAACGCCGTCTGGAAGAGTAATGTCGAGCTTGGTCGCGTTGCCTCCGCCGATGAAAAGGTGATCGTAGTTAAACAGGGATTCAATTTGCGGGATCGCTTTTCCCACCAGCTTGTTCCAGCGCTTGCGGCCATATTTCACTAGGCCTCGTTTACCCAAGTAGTCTTCGTATGTTTTGTCTTTTCGCCAAGGGTGATGAGCCAGCTCAAGCCCGGGCACCAGATGGCCATCGAGATACAACGAGGAGCCAAACCCGGTACCGAGAGTGATCACCATTTCTACACCCTTGCCTTCAATTGCAGCAAGCCCTTGTATGGCAGCATCGTTGGCCATTCTTACGGGTTTCTTCCAGCGCCGGGTCAGTACTTTCTCAAATTCGAACCCAACCCACTTTTGATCCAGATTGTGAGCAGTAAGCGTAACGCCACGCTTTACTACTCCGGGAAACCCAACAGACGCACGATCAAACTCCCCGAGAGTCTTGACGATAGTATCGATCAGCTTGAGGACGTTTTCAGGTGTTGCCGGGATTGGCGTATCGTAGCGCTCACGCTCGCTTAACGGCTTGCCTTTACTATCCAGAAGAATGCCTTTAACCCCGGTTCCACCGATGTCGATAGCCAGCGTGATGATCTTTTCTGTTGTAGACGCCATTACAGTCACTGTAACGGACTGCTGCTACAGGTACCAGGTCGCGGATGTTGCCGATCTGAACACATTGGATTGCAGCTAAGCGAGCGCAACGTAACTGGCTATTCAGCGGCCGGCAGTGTAACCGTGAAAATGGATCCACGCCCTAATTGACTTTCGACCGCTATGGTGCCGCCCATTCGGTCTACCACTTCCTTGACAATCGGCAGACCCAGGCCTGTTCCGCCAGCCGGCCGCGACCGTGCCTTATCAACCCGGTAAAACCTCTCAAATACTCGCGAGATGTCACCGCTTGGAATTCCAATGCCTGTGTCGCTCACCCGTATGCGCACATTCCTTCCATCGGTGTAGCTACAGTCAATAGAAACGCTGCCTTCAGGCCGGTTAAACTTGACAGCGTTATCCAGCAAGTTGACCATCACCTGCTCGAGCCGAAAACGGACGCCAATTACCGAACACTCTGTGCAAGCAGTCCCGTCGATGCAGATATCCCGCAAACTGGCTGCAGGCATCACCGTATTCACAGCCGACTGGATCACTTCCAGCACCGAAATGGGCCCCGGCTGAACTGGAGTCTCATTTCCGGAATCGAGTTCGGATAGCACCAGCAAATCAGAAGCGATATTGTTAAGCCGTATCGACTGCGACAGAATGACTTCCACAAATCGGCGCTTATTGGCATCATCCTCCAGTGCGCCGTCAAGCAGCGTTTCAGCATAGCCGCGGATGGCTGCCAGCGGCGTACGCAGCTCGTGCGAGACATCGGCCACGAAGTCTTTCCGCATTTGTTCCTGCCGTTGTATGTCTGTCACATCGTGCAGAACAATGACTGCGCCGCGGCGAGTATTCTGACCAAAGGGCAGCGCTCGGGCCTCGAACCAGCGGCCATCCGCGCTAGGCAACTGAAACCGATCCGTCTCCGGAGTTTTGCTGCTGAGTACGCGCTGCAGGATGTCTCGCAGGATCGGCTCGCGCACCACTTCGTACAGCGTACGGCCCTCGGTCACCGGTATGCGCGTACTGAACGCCTGCGCAAACGCACCGTTGCAGAAGATTACCTTCATCTGCGAATCGACAGCAAGCACGCCCTCGGCCATACAAGCCAGGATCGTTTCCCGGCGTGAAGCTTCTGTGTTGGCCTGTTCCACGACGATACGGACACGCTCAGCCATGGCCCGCATACTGCGCGAAAGGTGCTGGGTCTCCGGCGGGCCTTCGATTGGAAGATCTTTTTCCTGCGCCGGAAGTGCTCCAATGAACTCTGAGAATTGCTCGGTCAGCACGGAGTATCGCCGGTTCACCGCGTACGTTAGAGCCAAACCGGACGCGCTGACCACGGCTAGCACCACCGCAAGCTTTGCCAATACCGAAAGGCTCTGCCCCGATTCGAAGTCAGGCCTTATCCACAGAATGGCGATGGGTAGCGAGAGCATCAGCAGGCACCAGGCGCCCAGAAACTTTCCCACTTGCGGCTCTCTCATTCTCAAGGTCCAAGTACTGGACTACAAATGAGTTGCAATCCTTAATCCTTTGCGCGGCACCTCTTTTGAGAATAGTGGATCAGCTTTCGTGGCGTTTCAGAAAGTAGTTCTGACAATTGAAAAGCCGCTTGCCGGGCTGCCGTTCGATGCGTGTGTAGGTTCCGTCCGGCTGCTCCACGCGCACTTCTGCTTCATCCTCCAGGTATTTGGCAAGGATGCGATCACGCAGGCGTCGAACAAGCCGTTTGTCTTCCACTGGAAACAAAATCTCGACACGCCGGTTCAAGTTGCGCGGCATAAAATCAGCACTGCCCACATAGATCAACTCATCGCCGCCGTTGCCGAAATAATAGATACGGCTGTGCTCCAGGAAGCGCCCAATGATACTGCGCACTGCAATAGTGTCGCTGACGCCCGGAACGCCAGGACGTAACGAGCAGCCACCGCGGATGAGCAGATCGATACGAACGCCGGCCTGCGATGCCTCATACAGCAGCCGGATCATTCCCGGATCCTCCAGGGCATTCATTTTGAAGATCATGTGACCGTCACCGTGCTGCCGATGTCGATCCATTTCCGTATGTATCAGCCGTTCTAAGCTGGAGCGCATGCTATGCGGCGCCACCAGAAGCTTGCGATAAGACTTCTTGGCCGAGTAGCCAGTCAAGTAATTGAACAGGTCACTGACATCGGCCCCGATCTCTTCATTACAAGTGAACAGGCCCAGGTCGGTGTAGAGCTTCGCTGTACTGGGGGGGTAGTTGCCGGTTCCTACATGCAGGGAGCGGCGACTCCACTCGCCTTCCCGGCGG
>CAXTWQ010000120.1:0-14077 GCA_964248065.1 uncultured Bryobacteraceae bacterium
GCAATACACAGGTGAGCTTGTGCTTCAATGAGGCCTCGATCTTTTGATCTCGGAATTGAAACAGCACATGGGAGCGCGCAAGAGGCACGCAAGCTTCAATGAGGCCGCGATCTTTTGATCGCGGAATTAACTTTCCGGTCGGCTGCTGTACCGCACAGTTAACCCGCTTCAATGAGGCCGCGATATTTTGATCGCGGAATTACGCCGGGCAGCTCCTTTTGCGCGTGATCCAAATCGCTTCAATGAGGCCGCGATCTTTTGATCGCGGAATTGACCACTTCGCCAGGAGGTGCGCTGTTTGCTTTTTGGCTTCAATGAGGCCGCGATCTTTTGATCGCGGAATTCCTGCTACGCGCATTTGAGGAGCGGAGTGGTGCTGGAGCTTCAATGAGGCCGCGATCTTTTGATCGCGGAATTAGTTGATCTCTTAACTCTTCTATTATCAAACACCTGCGCGCCCCTTTCCGAGCGCCTCCCTGAAACTGTTCTACACTGACGGCACTCGCGCTCACATGGGCAGCTGACGCCATTATATTTCAATAACTTACCTACTTGCGAGCGCCTCCCCTCCTTTCGTCATCACGCCGCCGCTCGCGGCTCATCTCGTCACGAAAACAGGATATTCGGCAAGCTCTCCTTCCAGCACTTTCGCCAACAGCCGCGCCTGTACCTCCAGCAGCCTTCGATAGGTCACCCGATATTCAAAGATGGGATGCGTCACTAGCGTATCCATGCGCAATTCATACGCCCGATAAAACCCTTTCCGCCCATCCGCCGTCAACGCCACCGATTGCCCAGCACGCACAAAATCCCGCGGCGTCACCATGCGATTGTTGATGGCCGACACCACCGCGGAGTCCACAATCAGCGACCGGAACGGTTCCATCAAGTCCAGCGCCAACGCAGGTCTTCCAAACCGCGGCTGATGATAGAACCCGATCATGGGATCGAACCCAACCGCGTACGCCGCGATCGTAAAATCTTTCGCCAGCATGCTGTACCCCAACGACAACAACGCGTTCACGGCATCGCGCGGCGGCCGCCGGTTCCTGCCCGCAAAGTCCATTTGAAAAATCTGCGGCAGTTCTTCTTCCGGCTCCACTTTAATCAACCCCCGAAACGACCCGAAGTACAGCCGAGCCGCATTGCCCTCCAATCCAAGCAACTCTTCCAGCGACTCGCATCCTTCTGCTCGTTCTGCCATACGCTTCATCTCGCGCAACGTGATTGCCTCCGGCTCCAAGTGGTTTCGCAAGAGGAACGTGCGCTGATTCCGGATTTTGCCGGCAACCAGAACGCGCGCCAGCCGTTTGCAGAACCACGCCTGCTCAGCCATGGCGAACTGCCGCTGACGCAGGAACACGTTCTTTGTGCAGAGCCCGGTAAGGATGCCATAAAACCAGCCGCCCATGGAGAACAGGCAAACCGGAATACTGGCCTGGCACAGATCCTGCATTGCCTGGGTTGAGATCTGAATATTGCCCATCAGGTTCAACTGACAGATCTCATTCATTCGGATCTCCTGCACTACCGTGTCCTTCTGTTTGACTTGCAGCACCCCGCCCGACTTACCGACACGAAGCCCTTGCGTATTCAGGTAGACGGGCCGTAAGTCGTCACGAGGCGTGATCAGCCGGCGCGTCTCACGAGCTGCCGTTTTCTTCGGCGCTTCCGCCTCGCCGAGCGCGAACAGGCTGAGCTGCTGCGGGTCTGGCTCCGGTTCCAGAAGACGGTTCACCTCATCCGGTAAACAGATGGGAGCCAGAGAACAGCCTCCGCATTTGGGCGAGTCCTCCAATGGCGGAGGAATGGTTCGCTCTCGTGCCGCTGCCCAGGCTCCGGCGATCGCGGTCATGGTTTCCGCTATAACGGCATCTGTGAATTCGACCCGCACCCGCTGCCGAGTACCCGTGTAGTACACAACGGCTTCGTTGCATTCGTAACCGTTCTCGCGCAGCACCAATCCCTGGATGCACAACTGCACGCGGTCGGTTGGCCATAATTCCAGCGCTCCGTCTTTCTCGTACGGCTTACCGTGCTTGTAATCAACCGGCGTGACCGTGCCATTGGCCGACTCAATCAAATCCATCTTGGCGATCACACGAAGCTGTTCGCTCGAAAGCATGATGGACCGGCTATGGATTTTCTCCTTTGCCAAGGCGGCGGCGGGAGGCAAGCCTTTGCTCTCCCGGTCAACGCGTTTGTGCTGGGCTGCGCCCTCCAGCGTGTCAGTGCTGTGCAGGAAGATAGCGTCGACCCACATGTAATGAAAGAGCCGCAGACAATACACGTACTCATTCACCATGCGAGCCGGAAGATAGTCCGGCAGCGGCTTCGATTGATCGTCAGGTTGATCGAGGGGCAAAGGAGCAGATGCCATGCCGTCCTCCTTTCAAAGAAGAAATCACACGATAATGCAGGGCGAATCGACTGCCGTATAAGGAATACCGAGAGCCGTGATGACGCGCTCGCCACGGCCCTCGGCAGGACCGAGATCTACGAACAAGACCTGGTCTTCATCGTGATGGATTTCGTTGGTGAGCTCCACCTTAAGCTCGATCAGATCAATGGGACGCAATTGGCACTCGAACACCGAATATTGCAAGTGATTGCCGTAAGCCCGCATGATCTGGAAGACCTTGCGCAGCCGCTTGTCGTTCGAGATGTCATAGCAGACCAGGTATGACTTGCGCATGAGCTAGACCGAACTAGCAGGCCGAAAGCTCACCTTGAAGTTTGCACCTTGACCAATGCGAACGCGAGGCGCGCGATAGACCTCTGCAATCCCGAGAGCGCGCAGTCTTTGATGATCGATCTCGTCCTCTTCACTCAGCAAACTGCGCAAGGAGAGCAGAGACCGAACCGCGTCCATACCGACCGCATCCGTCCAAACGGGCCAGGAGAAGGCCGGCCAACGACCGCGCTTTCCTTCCCGGAACCCAGTGGTACGCAGGCCATCTTTGACGGGGAAGGCGGGAAAGAGCGGGAGCGCATGCGCGGCCAAGAGATTTGCTCCCCAAACTGAAGATGCGCCGTCAGTGCTAGGGTTCCCCCAGCGAAAGACATATTCCGCTGCATCGGCAGGGTCCCAACGCATGGAGCATCCTTTCAGTGGAGTCCAAGGCCCAAATAGAGCGTATTGAAGATGCTCAGATCTGACGCAATTAACAAGATCCCTCATGGTCTCAAGAAAGTGCTGGTGCCCCGAGCCGGTGATGAAGCAGAAATCGGTGTACTCGATTCTTTCCTTGCCTTCCTGTTCGCAGATTTCGGAGCCAAACGCGACCGCAAAGTCGGCGATTGTCCTGTCTCCGGTGCGGACTCTTTCAGAAGCAATGCCGGTGAAACCTGCAAAAACCGGTTTGCTGACCGTAATGTTCTTCCCGAGGTGGGTGAAGGCGGTTAGAGGCAAATACCTGAAGGCTGCATTCTGCAGTTGCCCACACAAGACCTCATCTGTGCCACCAAATCCAAGGATCTCCGGTCGCCAGACTCCGTCCCGAACCCACCTCATTGTGACCTTTCCGTCTGTCTCTAGATGAAGTAGCCGTAACGTCCCCACGGCCGCAAGAAAGGCCAGCGGGTTAGAACCATCCAGTGCTTTCAAAACAATTCCGGTGCTCAATCCGATACCTCCCCTTGTTCCTCATCGCTCGCCTGCCAATCAGCCAGGCGCAACATGGCTTCCAAGTAGGCCAACCCCCACCAGCCGTATTGCCGAGTGAGCTTCCAGAAACGGTCTGCCACCCCGCTGCTGAGCGCATGAGCTGGGCCTACTATTCGCTCTGTTCGGCAAACGGATACACCACCGAAGCTGACACACCCGGCCTGCTTGTCAAGTTCAACCGGCGCAAACGGCCGGCAACGCCCGTGATGGCTGGCAATCAGGTGTAGTGTTAGATCGCGCAATTCGATATTGGCGTCCTTCGCCGCGAATAGCAGGGAAAGCGATTCATGGCGAAAATTGTCCGGCAGCCCGCAGTCACTTTGTTTTCGGAGCATTGTCTTGCCGCTTTTAGCAATCGGCCTGGGAGCGAACCGTGCTGCCAAAGCATCTCCATTGCGCAGCCACGACTGATAGCGCTCGTCGGCTTTTCCGTAATCGTGGTAGCGTCCTGCTGTCATGACTGCTTGCTTCAGTGGCAGGGCGAGCAGGTCGCCTGTGACAAGGTCAGCTGCCCTCTCGACGTGATCCAGATGGTCCTGAAGGCTTACCTGCCGACCACGGCTCAAGGGAGATTGATTCCAGTAGCTTTCAACAAACCAGCCTGGGCCTATGGGGTATCGAGAGAACGAACCGCGTTCGCTTAGAAGTTCCCAAATTTCTTTGAGAGCCGACGGCCGAAACTCTGACGGGTACGCCGCAAGTTCACTCTGAATGTCCTCCTCATTCGCTTCCTCGGCACTCACTAAATTAAGGAGGTGATCGCGACTTGGGCAGGCCGTCCACTCTTGAAGCACGGCGGGGTGAAGGCGTAAACAGAGCCTTCTACGCAGCAGCATTCGAGCCTCATCACCACGGTCGGCAGGACAATCTGCGGGTTTGAATCCGAAGATGCTCCAAGCGGCACCTGAAGACGGCAGCACGACCGTGTCGCCCGGGCTGAACTGACTTGCATGAGTCGCCAAAACTGTTTGGTCTACGCCACGCCAGACCAAAACTGCCACGCCTGACCCGGACTCGGCCTCTTCATCAAACAAACGTGCATTGACATCCGTGTCCGATTCATCTTTGACCGCTTGCCCGTTAAACCAGTTACGGAAAACCCACAGCGGCACCGGCATTGCTTCGCTCGAAACGGGTGGGCACAGAGAAACGATTTCGGCCCAGCCTTCAGGAGAAACACTCTCCAAGTCGCTGCGCCAGACCACATAAACGTCCGGGGTGCCACGTTTGGGTCCATGGAGAAAGTAGTCAATAAACGGCTCCGGTTCCGGTCTGGGACTTGTCTGCACAAGGGCGTCGACATGCGCTGGTAGCAATAGCGGCCCGTCCTCCCCTTTCAGAATGAGCTTGCTCCGTTCGTCTTGCGAAAGCTTACACACGTGCTCGGCAACGGTCGAATCGCCTCCAAGCGAAGCGATCCCCATATCAACCGTACGTTCGCGAGCGATGGAATTCAAGAACTCCCAGGTCTGAGGCAGTGCATCGCCATAAACTGGATCACCGTGTTTGCCTCCAAGCTGCCATGAGGTGGCTAAGATCGCGCCCCGCGCTCGCGTAAAGTCGCCCAATCGGTCCAGGCGTCCGAAACGCTGCTGTAATGCATCGATGCCCGCACACTCGCTCACCAGAACATCGAAGTCGAGGTCAGCTCCTACTTCGAGGCACTGTGTCGAGACAACGAAGGTCCTTTTATCATCCGCTTTTCGTGGAACCCCGGATTTCAAGGGTGCCCATTTTTCCAACAGAGAATCGCGATCGAGCGGGCGCATCCGCCCAATCACCAATAGAGCTTCGCGTTTAGCAGCACACAACAATTGGTGAACCCGCTTGGCCGTACTGACGCGGTTAACCATAATGGAGACCCGTCTCGCGTCAACTTCGTCTGCCAGACTATTCGCTTGTGCAATCAACGAAGCCGCAAATTTATCGAGATCGTCTTTCTTGCAAGCAATGGGTTCGGGTAGGATTACTGGCTTCGTTGCGAAGATGCGCTTAGCAAGCAAGTCATGCTGAAGATCGTCCTCATCAATCTGGAAGCGGTCCTCCCGTTCGAAAGTGCGTTCCGGTGTAGCAGTCATCTCCACGAAGTGAAATGGTCTGTTTAAAGGCTCCCGGGCCCACACCGGCCCTCGATAAAGCTCTACCGCTTGCAATGTTTGTGCAAAAGCCTTGGAACAATGCGCTTCGTCAAGAAAGAGAATGACATCGTTTGCGATTAAGCCGGCATGCATGGGCCATGTATGCTCGCTGATGCCATAGCCGCGAAACAGAAGTCTGGAACCAACCTGATCCACGGTGCTTGCGATCACAGTCGGTTGCAGCGGAGTTCGTAGCCATCGCTCGTCACGGAAAGCGCCGCCCCTCAATTCATAGGTATCAAGAGCTTGTTCACTTTGGGCAAGACGTTTTAGTGCGTCCGCCACTTTCCGTACTATTATGCTCGGAGAGGAAGCAAGTGCGTTTGCAATTCGTTTAGCGCGATCGTGCGCCTCGCTTACGATGATCCGGCGATCAACGATGAAGAGTATCCGGCGCGGCGCTTTATCACCGAGCACGGCCAAGGCAAACAGCGCAATGTCGATGCAGGCGGTTTTTCCGCTCGCAGTGGGTAAATCGATTACCTTCGGCCAGCCCGCCGAGCATACCTGGGCAGCCAATCGGGTTTGCCAGGGAAACGGATCGTGCCCGTGCAAGTCAAAGAAAAACTGTTCGAATTCGCCCGCGTTAACGCTACTCATGGGGAAGCTCCTGCTTCAGACGTACTGGCCGGAAAAGCCCGTAGCCCCGAAAGCGGCCGCGGCCGACCAGGACGGGTCCACAGACCGGTCGCGCAAATCGCACGCGCACATGCGTTTGGTAAGTACAGAGTCCCGCACCGCCCTCGGAGAACTCCGGCATGGAGCGGCATGCGGTGCCCCTTCAAAGATAGACACAGGGCCGACCTCAATTGACATTGGTTTCGGCAAACCAGCCGATGCAAAAGCTTGCTCTATGATCCGCTGCACATCGTTTTCCCTGCTCTTCTTTGGGTACTTATGCAGCACGACCGGGGTCACGCTGGCCCACAAGCAACTGGCCTCGGTCCAGGTATTTGACCTCAGTGCTGTTGGAGGCCGGTCTCGTGTTTCACGCCGCAATTGCCAGTTCCACAGGTGGTCGTTTCGCCACAATCTGATCGTTTTCTCGTCGCCGTTGCTGAGATTGAACAGCAGCGGCCCAATTACCTGTTTTGCCTCGGCGGCGGAAACGCTTCTCGGAATGGCCATTGCCAAGCCGAGCACGTGTCCGTCAGCGAACTGAGAATCAACGACTGGTAGTGGGAAAAACGATACATGTGGTTTTGTTGTCGGAGTACTATCGGCTGCATGTCCGCTCAACCACTCCGGCGATCCGCCTTCCGGAAGCGCTCGCATAGCTGCGTTACGCAACGCTCCTGTCAGTTGTAGAGTCGATTCCAGTCCCAGCGTTCGTCCCTCGAACTTTTCGAAGATGATGAGCGACGGATCGAAGACACCTGTGTCTATCTCGCTTGTTTCGACCTGCGTTGCTTGTCGATAACCCTGCCAACGGGTGAGACGGGGCCGTTCCGAGTTGGCGAATGCATCCTGCAGCTGGGTCAGCGTGCCTGCTTCCGGAACACGCAGCCGTGTTTCAGAAGCAAACTCATCCGGCGCCCAGTTGGCCTGAATTGACTGGTTGTCGTTGACAAGCCACATCTGCACTAATGAGGACGAGTGCCCAACTCTAGTGATCTTAGAGCTGAGACGGTCGAGTGCCAAGCGAACGGAGGACGACGCTTCTGAATCCCACACTAAAAAGACGCGCTCATCCGCAAGTCTTACGGTTGGGAACGATCTCGATTGGCGACTCCTTCCCCCAATTCCGCCGTGCTTATCGTTTACTGGCACATACGTCTCCACCGCGCCGCGGCCGCGCGAAGCGACACGTTCAAATGCTTGAGAGGCGCAAATAGAGGGCGCTGCCTGCCGCTCCATCCACTCGAGAGCCAGACGCTCCTGCATATCTCCCCTGGTTTCAAAATGCGCTGCGGCCATCGCCATAAAGATCCGCCCAGGATGGGGTGGCCATTCAGGTTTTTGTCGTGTCACAGTAGAAGACACAGCGCAGCCGCGCAAATAGCGGAGTCCAAGCACTGTCATTCCGCTTTGCCCTCTCCTTTTTCTTTGGCTGCTACCTCCTGGCTCTGCCGAACTAACTCGGTCAGCTCTTTCGAGGGCACAAGAGTGAGCTTGTCACCCATCCAGCTAAGTCCGGTTTCTTGCGCCGCCTCGACTGCTCGCCGAATGAGTGACAATGCCGCATCACCGCTCAAGTGAAAACTATGTGGAGCAATGCCCGGTTTGTCTATGAGTTCCCACTCGCGTTCGGAGTCTGGAACCAAGTGACAACGAGATCGCAGGCTAGTCCCACTCTCGCTGGCAAGCACGCCGGCACATAGAGCAAGTGCTGCTAAGGCTGCGCGCCCAGCGTCGTTACGGCTTGCATCGTCCTTACCGTCAATCGGGAACCGCAGTTTGCGAAGAGCACCGAGCGAAACGACCGTAGTCTGTTCGGAATACTGGCTCCGAACACCACCGTTCTGCGATTCGAATATGATGTTGCCGTGATTTAACTCAGAGGGACGGATCTTTCCGTTTCCGACTTCGAACGTTCCGTCGCCCTTGTCTTTGAGAAGAACGTTGCTGCGCGTTCCAAGTGGGTCGATACGGAATCCTTCGCGCTTCTCAACACGCTCGACGTCGATTGCAACAATTTCTGAGACAAACGCCCGCTCGAACTTCGCTCCCAAGCCGCCTGGCTTCTCAGGCGATCCCCACATGCCAAACACCAACGCTGTTGGGCACAGCTCATAAACAGCAGTCGCGTTCCAAAGGTTGGAGCGGGCCCAGCGTTTTGCATATTCCGACTTTGAAAATCGTGTTCCATCGGGCAGATCGCTGTCTCGCAGAATCGCATCAGCCAGCCGGTGCGGCACATCCAGCGTCGTCAAGTTCGGCAATGGACTCCGAAACTTGTCGTTGACTCCGCTGAAGTCGATCTCTATTAACGGAATCGTTAGCTTGCCTCGCTCGATTGCGATCTTTAACGCTTCTTCAGCGCGATTGCTCTGCGACTGCACGGAGTCAATAACAACGCAATCGACTTCCTTCTCATGTCCAGCCGCGTCTACGGTTCGACGTTTCTCAGTTGCATAAACCCCGCCAGAATATGTTGCTGGGAAGATTTTTCCACCCGGTCCTTCTATCGGTTGCAATCTCGTGATGGAACGGAACCCAGCCGCAGTGCCAGAAACTGCCGCTCTAAGCTCCTCGTAATTCAGATCGCTCATCGTATCTCCCTGAATGAGAGTAATTCGGGGCTGGAATATTCTCGTTAGGGCTCGCTGTATCAAAAACTTCCTGCACGAAGCTAAAGTTTAACGATCCGATCTGGTAAATTTGTCGAACTGGTCCGATGCGTCGAGCCTATTGATCGCGCTGCAATCAGCCAGACAGGCTCAGCCCTTAATCGTGCAGCATCTTCGACGTTAGCGGTAGTGCTGTCCAACTTGCTGGAGGCGTGGTCTCATACTCACTCTGCTAGGCGCTGGCCTTGGCGGGTCCCTTCATCAGCGTCAAACTGCAGATGAATGCCGCCATAGATTCGGCTTTCCGAGCGCCGCGTTACTCCGTCTCACGCTGCGAACCGGTAATTCTCTTGCGTCCTGACCCGTGCGACTGCAAATTGATAAAAGCCTGCGCGACTACCGATCCCTGGAATCGACCATCGTTTTGCCGCCCAGAACTGCAGGAGAGATGGCAGCAGCAATCTTCCCGCCTCAATGCCAACACTTCGCACCGCATTCAGACCGGATTCCGCGTCCAAAACGCAACTATTGGCGATTAAGGTATCGAACTACGTTTCAGCGGCCTGCAGCGGTAATAGTAATGCGATCGCGATGAGCAGCTCTATTATCCGTGCACTATCCTGCAGAAACAGATAGATGCCTCTTTGTCACTGACCGGCGATTGAGCCCGGGATATCCTCCAGAGGTGCAGACAAAGGATGGCCGGGAATCGGTCGCACAATCTGATAATCAATCACTCCAGGCAGTTTCCGGGGAGGAACAGGATAGGCTTTCAGCCATCATCGACTCCTGGCATAAACTTGAATTTTTCGTTCCTTTCGATCTCGACGGGCGCCGGAAGGAAGTTAGTGAAAGAGTTCGGTCGCTTCCGCGCGGTGGCTCATTGGCGTTGAGTAATCTTTGGGCACCCGATGTGCCTGAAGGCTACGAGCTAACAGGATTTTATCTTTACCTTTGCGTCTTTGACAAGAAGCAGATTACAGCGGTCTGCAAACAGATAGCACCGTCGGACAATGACGCAGAGAACCTGGACGAGCAGGAGCGCATCGACGACTGGGGTACGACATGTTTCGCCAAGCTGAACATCAGCGTTACAGGTGAAGTTGTGTTCAAGTCCGAACGGGAGACGTTGTCAATCTCTACCGTGCCATGGGCATTAGGCAAGATTCGCAATGAGGGCTTCTCCGCCCTAAAGCACTCTGATTTCGAGTCGGCAAGAGAACGATTGAGCGAGTTGCTACTTACCTGGAGATCGCAGCGAAAGCCAGCCGCCTCTGCGGGGTCGAACTCGCCTATAAATCCACTGAGCGAGTCTGAACTTTTCCAGCTTCACGACCTCTTGTGCGAATGGGCTTCGTTCAAACCTTTGGGGGAACCGCGAGCAGTCATAGAGACGCGACTGAGAAAGAAGAAAACAGCCCGGACATCACTAAGCACCGCTGCTCAAGCGTCAAGCGACCATCATGCTGTGCAAGCGTTCGAAGAGGACGACGCAACAAATGATTCTGAGCCTGAAGTCGACATTTTAAACAGCTTCTTCACACAAGACCTCGAACGGGTCGCCTCAACCATTCGCTCCGGTGTTTGTCCTCGTGCCTTGAAAAGCTATCTCACGCCAGTAGAGGAAAAGCAGCGCCTTGATGTTGACTGTCCTGCGGGCCTTGCGAGCGTCCTGAACGTCTTGCATCCAAGTCGGACCAATGCCGGACGCTGGCTTGATGATCCTAAACGCCCAATGAGCCTGATGCAGCAGTTTGCGATCAATCTTGCGACTGAAGGAGCGAACACAAACAGCCTGTTCTCAGTGAATGGACCACCGGGCACAGGCAAAACAACTCTGCTGCAAGATGTTTTTGCCGAAAACATCGTTCGTCGAGCTCGCGCCCTGTCCAGCTTGCAGCAAGCCACGGATGCATTTGAAAAGGGAGGCATAGCCGTGCACTTTATCGGCGAATCAGAACCGATACAGATTGTACGGCTCAAGCCCGAACTAACCGGTTTCGAAATGGTGGTCGCTTCGTCAAACAATGCGGCGGTTGAGAACATCTCACGCGAACTGCCTAAGGTTGGAAGGCTTGCGGAAGTTTGGCGTCCGACCAGATATCTGCAGTCGGTCGCCCATAAAATCGCGGCCCAGAGTGCAGACGGCTCAGTGGCAAAGCTGCCGGTTGCTGATATTCCCTGGGGCCTCATCTCGTGCGCACTCGGAAATTCTAAGAACCGCCTAGCATTCCGGGAACGCTTCTTTTTCAAGCGACACAGTCCCAAACGAAAAGGTGATGTTGACGAAGTTGACAAACTTCATACCATCTATGAATGGATCGATAGCTATAAGGGAGCAACCTTCAGGCAATCCGCTGAGAATTTTAAAAGCGCTGACAACAAAGTTCGTGATAAACGCCAGAGACTTGCCGCGTTTGCAGATCTGTTGAGAGATCGGCTTAACGGGCGCGGCATCGCGGATTTACAAAAAGCCGAGGAGGGAGCCACCGAGCTGTACTCTGAGATAGATGCCATTCAGTCAGAACTAGTTGAGCAAGAGATTCAAGAGGAGAACTCTCTTGCTGAACTCACGGCACTGCAGGAAGATGAGCGTCTGCTTGAACGTTCGTCTCCAGGCTGGTGGTCACGCGTGCGCAGAACCACTGAAGCGAGGAACTATCGAGAGCGAGTGCGGCAAAACGCTGCTTCACAGTTAAGCGCTCGACAGAAGCGCGCAATCACCAAGACCGAGCACGAAAAAACGCGGCTTAGACAAGTTGCCGTTTCGACCAGGCTGGCGCAGGCCAAGGAGGCTTTGAAGCAAATCTCTGATTTGCACAAAGGAGAAGAACAGCGGTGGCAAGAGGCACGTTCAGAGTTCCCGAATCTTAAACTGCCCGATACTCTTGATCAATTGGCGAGCGCCGACTTTCAGAAGTCGGGACTTTGGCACGACGAAGAACTCGCGGAACTAAGGACATGCCTTTTTGTTTCAGCGCTGGCCTTGCATGAGGCTTGGATTGCAGAAGTTGCAAAGGAGCGAAATCGAAATCAGCCTTGCTTTCACCGCAACCTTTGGGCAATCAAGAACCTGCTATCGAACCGGGTACCAGAAAACAAAGCTAACGTCGCAATCATCTGGCAGAGCCTGTTTATGGTTATTCCCGTGGTCTCCACAACGTTCTCTTCTTTTGCGGCCCAGTTCAGGGACTTAGGATCGGCGAGCATCGGGCATTTGTTTATTGATGAGGCAGGGCAGGCCATCCCTCAGGCAGCAGCTGGAGCACTGTGGCGCGCAAAACAGGCGTTGGTTGTAGGCGATCCACTTCAGATAGAACCAATATTTACACTTCCGGTTCGTTTTACCGCAAAAATTGCTGAACTCTCCCGGCATACGGCAAACGGTGAATACTCACCGCATCGGGTCTCCGTCCAGCAACTGACTGATCGGGCGAATCCTTTTGGAACTTATCGATCAAATAGCGGCGGACCCAGGTTGTGGATCGGTACTCCTCTTCGAGTTCACCGCCGCTGTATTGACCCGATGTTCAGGTGGGCAAATCATATCGCTTACGACGACAAGATGGTATTCGGATCGGAAAATCGCGAGATGCCAAATGGTCCACCAATCGCCCTGGATAGCGCCTGGATCGATATCAATGGAAGCGCAAGCAAGCAACAAGTTATTCCGGAGCAGGTAAAGTTTGTTGTTGATGTCCTGCTTGCCTTGTACACAAGAGATAGGACGCTTCCACAACTCTATGTGATCTCACCGTTCAGGGCAGTCAAGAACGAGTTAGGTGAAAACTTGGAGAAAGTTGATTGGACGAATGGTAACGGGGAGCTGCGCGGGCCTAAAAAGCAACACCTGCGCGACTGGTGCAGTAAGCGGATAGGAACCGTTCATACATTCCAAGGGAAAGAGGAAGATACGGTGATCATGATCCTGGGTGGAGACCGAGAGCGGTCAGGTTCTGCCCAATGGGCCGCTTCGAAACCAAACATTCTCAATGTGGCACTTACCCGTGCCAAACGGCGGTTCTATCTGGTAGGCGACCGGCAACTCTGGGGCGAGTTAGGCCCTTTCGAATATTCCAAGGAAGTCCTTCACACTATGACAGCCGAACAGTTTCTTTCCCGCTTGCGAAACCAAGCTCCCGGCGCAAGGACAGCAGCGGCTTCCTAGGAAACCCTCAAGATTGCTTATTCAGACGAGCAGTCGCGTGAACCACCAGAGCTACAACGAACTTCTAGCCGCCAATTCTCCTTGCGAAAAGACATGGCCGGTCGGGTTGTTGGGTGTGTTCAGGATCACCGCTCGGGTGCGTTCGTTGAAAGCAGCTCGAAGTTCAGCCCGGTCAAAGGTCCAGTCTGGAGGATTTAGCCGGACAAAGCGCGCAACAGCACCGCTCAGTTGTGAGTCAGGCCAGTAGTTCTCATAGAACGGTTCGAACAGCACCACTTCATCACCAGGGTTCAGCAAAGCGAGCAGACTCGCAATCATGCCCTCGGTAGAGCCACAGCAGACCGTGATCTCGCGCTCCGGGTCGATATCGCTCTGGTAAAAGCGCCGATAGTAATCGCGTAGTGCCTCACGGAAAGGTTTTGCGCCCCATGTAATCGCATACTGATTGACATCGGCCGCAATTGCTTCCTGGGCGGCAAGCTTGATTTCGGCCGGTGCCGGAAAATCAGGAAAGCCTTGTGCCAGATTCACCGCTCCATGCTGGATAGCCAAGCGAGTCATCTCGCGTATGACGGACTCCTTGAACTCGGCGACTCGAAAGCTTTGGAATCGATTGACCGGAGCACTCGTCATGGTGCCATTGTAGCCGTCAATGGGCTGCGCCAAGGAGTATTCTTCCAGGGGCTTCCGGGGTCGTTCAACAGCGTTCGTAAAGTAAGGTTGGTGCGCTCAGAGAGCTGAGGGCGTTTAATCTCAGCAGCCCACGCCCTGAGCCCTAGCTCGTAACTTGCGGCGGCTTGCGGCCAATCTTCGAATGCGCTCTGCAACTCCGGGCCGATATCCAGAAGAATAGCTGCAAACTCGGCGGAGGTGA
>CAXTWQ010000121.1:0-12984 GCA_964248065.1 uncultured Bryobacteraceae bacterium
GAATCGGTGCCGCTCATCGTGCTGCTGCCAGTCGAGGTGTTCTGGGCGAAAACGGCAGTGCCCGCGAGAAGCGACAGGCCAAGGCTAGCGATCATGATCTTTTTCATTGTGTTTGTCTCCTACGTAAGTAATGACAGCACTGTGTGCTCTCAACGGTAGATTCGCATAAAGAGGTGAAATAGATCTGAACGCAAGATTAAACTTGCTTTATATATCCCCGTCAGATAGGTCGGGGTACGCTAGTACCCTTAGGGCAAAGCTGACCTAAAATGTAAGGCAACTCAAGTGCAAAATAGATTACTAACATCTTAGAATCAAGTGACCTGATTCCGACGATCCATGACAGAAGCCTTTCCACCTGCCGCCATTCCGCTGAACGTGAATGGCCGCTACGAAATCCAGGACCCTCCAATTGGACAGGGCGGGATGGGCGTTGTCTATAAGGCTTACGACTCGATCACACGTCGGCACGTGGCTCTTAAGACAATGCCTGGTGGAGTGGACGGGGCCGCTATCGAAATGTTTGAGCGGGAATGGACCGTTCTAGCGCGCATCAGTCACCCGAACATTATTGACATACTCGACACTGGCGAGTTCCACCAGGATGGGCAGCGCCGGCCTTATTTCGTCATGCCTCTGCTTAAGGGCTGCACGCTTGACCAACTGATTAAGCACTCGAGCGAGCGCCTGACTGTAGAGCGGGTTATCGACATCGTGGGCCAGACGTGCCGCGGTCTCCAGGCAGCGCATGATCAGGGCCTGGTGCACCGCGACATGAAGCCGAGCAATATTTTCGTGATGGAGGACGACACCATCAAGATTATCGACTTCGGGATTGCGCATTTGGCCGATACTCGGTCGGTTACCGGAATCAAGGGCACATTGCAGTATATGGCTCCCGAGCAGCTGGAAATGAAGCCGCCGACGCCGCTTTCGGACCTTTTCTCCCTGGCCGTAGTCACCTATGAGGCGCTCACCGGACGTCGCCCGTTTGCCCGTAAGACGGACAGCGAAGTGGTGGACGCCATTCGAACCTACGTGCCTCCTCCGGCTACTGAGGTCAATAACGCGGTCAACCAGATGATCAGCCGCACCGTGCACAAAGCAATGGCGAAGCAGAGCTGGCATCGATTTTCCAATGCGCGCGAGTTTGGCGATACCTTGAAGCGCGCCGTGCGAAATGAGCCTATCGAGCGATTCGATAAGGGGAAAATCCAGCCGCGCATCGATCGCATCAAGAAAGCGCAGAGCGAAGGGGACTTTCAATTTGCCGGCGAGATACTGACGGAACTCGAGTCCGAAGGGCACATCGATCCTGACATGTCGATGCTGCGTGCACAGATCGATCAAACGATTCGGCAGCGCACGATTCGACAGCTGCTGGAAAGTGCACGAACGCGTATCGAAGAGGATGAGTTGCCTCTGGCGTTACAAAAAATTCAGAGTGTTCTTGAGGTTGATCCGGTGAACGCGGATGCCCTTGCCCTGAAAGGACAAGTGGAGCGCCAGAGAAGCGAGCGGCAGGTTGAAAACTGGTTCCGGGTAGTTCGCCAGCACATTGAGAATCAGGATTATAACCAAGCGCGCCAGGGTCTTGGCGAAATCCTGAAAATCAACAGCGCTGATACGCGTGCCCGTGAATTGCTTAGTACGGTGGACCAAACTGAGGCCGAACTACTGAAAGCTCAGGAGGAAAAGCAAAAGCTGTACGACGCCGCCATGGATTCCTACCGCCGCGGCGAGATCAGCACGGCGCTCGGTAAATTAGAACGGCTACTGGAGATTCATCGTACAGCCCCACGATCCTCAAATCCGGAGCGGGATGCACAGTACCAGAGCTTATACAACCAGGTCCGTTCGGAGCACGATGCGGTCCGAAATGCTTACCTGGAGGCGCGGCGGCACTTGCTGGAGAAAAACTTCGCCCGGGTGCTCGAAATCTGCAACGAGACCTTAAGCAAGCACCCGGACGATACCCTCCTGCAGGCATTGAAATTGGAAGCAGGTGAACTCGAGCGGCAGCAGCAATCGGCGCTTGTGGCCGAAGTCAATCAGCGAGTTGAAAAGGAGCCGGATCTCGACAAGAAATTTAGCATCCTGACAGACGCGATCGAGAAGTGTCCAGAGGAAGAACAGTTCAAGCTTTCGTTGAAGATGGTTCGTGAACGGCGGGATTTGATGAACTCCATCGTTGCTCGCGCACGCCAGTACGAGAGCAACAAACAGCTGAACGAAGCAGCTGGCCAGTGGGACATTCTTAAGAACATCTACCCGCTCTACCCGGGATTGGATTTTGAGCTTCAGCGTATAGCTCTTGAGCGGGAGAAACAAGCCCGGAGCGACACCAAGGCGCTTTGGGTTCAGCAAGTAGACCGGCATCTCGATCAGGGTCAGTATGAGAAGGCGCAGGAAGTTCTTAAGCAGGCCAGCGCTGAGTTTCCTGACGATGGCGAACTGGCGGGTTTGAGCTCGATTGTTGACGCAAACCTGAAACGCAGTGCTGAAGCGGCTGCTCTGATGCAGACTGGCCGGACGCTGCTGAACGATCACAATTATGCGGAGGGTCTGGAGGCCTTTCGCCGAGCCGAACGTCTTGATGACCGGAACCCTGCTGTTCGTGCTGCCTTAATGGGCGCTATCGTCAAACGCGCGCGCGAGCTGATGCTCGAAAATTGGCGCGAAGCTGAACCGCTTGTTCACGAAGCAACTGAACTCGACGGCACAGATCCGGTGGTTCGGAGCCTGTCTACCTTAATTGAAGACTATAAGAGGCAGGAAGCAGTCGGCCGCTTTGTGGTGGAAGCGCGCACGCTGCAGGCCAGCGGTGATCTTCCCTCGGCGTTGCAGAAGGTGCAAGCCGGCCTTCAAACCTATCCAAATGAGATTCGTTTGTCGCAGTTGTACAACACGCTCCGCAGCGCAAGCATAGACAACCGTCGTAGTGCAGCTTCCCTGGCGAGCACGGCCGCAGGCATCGCTGCCAAGATCCCGGCCTTAACGGCTTCTGGCGTCCCGGCAACAGATCCAGCTGTGCCTTCTTCAAATTCGCCAAACGGCTCTGACGCGAGCACTCCGACTCCCTCACAAGTCACGGTTGAGTCGGTCCTGCCTTCGTTGAAAGAGGGGGGTAAAGGAGAGGTGGCCCAACCCCCGATTGTCAAAGTACTAGTTGCGCCTGAGCCAAGTCTCGGCTCGAACCTTTCCGCACCACCCGCCAGTGTGCCAGCTGTTAACGGTGGATCTTTCACGGTTGCGAAAGGCAAGCAGCCGAACCGTTCGGGGCTACTCTGGGCCGCTGCCGCCGCCGGCATCATATTGGTTGCTACTGCTTTGCTTCTCCGCTCGCCGAGCAAGCTGGCCAGTGGAGCAAAGGGTGTGGTGCCGCCAGCCCTTAGCGCTTCGGTGCCGATTTTGTTTACAGCCAATGTTCCGGGCGTGCACTACTCTCTGGACGGATCTGCTGTGGCCAGCACCGGAATTACGGTAGCGCCTGGGTCCGCTCATAAAGCCGAAGCAATGCTTGAGGGGTATGCAACTGACTTCAGGGAGTTTACGGCACCCGCGAATACGACTCAAAAGCTCGCGCTCGCCTTTAACCTGGAGCCGCTGCTCCCTGAGCTACGGGTCAACTCAGACCTGAAGGCCGGACATTACATCCTCGACAGCGCCGCTCCGGCCGACCTGCAAGACGGCAGCCTGGTGAGGGACAGCATCCCGAGCGGTGACCATACCTTGACTATTCTTGACGGCAATCGCCCCACTTTCGCCTTTAGCTTCTCGGCAAAGCCCGTGACGGCGGCTCAGCTGTCCGCGCCCCTGGCTGCCAAACTGAGTCCCGGCGTTGTTGTTACCTCTTTAGGAGCTTCGGCTCGGGTCTATGGAACACCCGGCCTGAAAGGCGCTCTTGACGGTCAGGCTCCCGTTCCCATACCGCCCGAAGGCGTTGTAGTCTCCCTAAACGACCATCAAGCTGCGCGTTTTATCGTGGAGGAGAGTCAGGGTAAGCAGCATCCTGTCTCGATTGATTTCTCGCCGCTTCCTGTTCTCAGCGTTTTCCTAAGTGGGGCGGCTGAGCGTATTCCGTTGGTGATTAATGCCAACGTTCCGGATGGGTCCGTTTCGCTGAACGGTCAACTGCTGAAACGCACTATGGTCGATGGCGCACGCACTGTCCTTCTTCCTCCCGGCACGTACCATATCAAGGTCTCCCGGTCTGGCTATGAAGAAGTGCCCGAACAGATAATTGTGCTGAAGAGCGGCGATTCAAACATAAAGCCGTTGCAGTTCGCCCTGGCCGAAATTCCGCGTAGGTCCACGCTAGCTGTGGAAGGTGCACCTCAAAATGCCGAGATTTCCATTGATGGCGTCAAAGTAGGTTCGGTGAACTCTGCTGGCGCTTTCACAAAAGAAGTAAGCCCTGGTGCTCACGCCGTTACTATCCATAAAGCAAACTACGAGGACATTAAGCAATCCTCCGATTTCCGGGTTAACCAAACTCTCAGGATTTCGGCCTTTGCCATGAAAGGGCCAGGCGTAGTCAATTTCAAAGTACTACCTCAGAACGCGGTCATTCACTACGTGCGCGACGGCGATACAAACCCGAGCGAGGCCCAGAACAATCACTCAATTGACCTTCGCTCAGGAATTTATGAATTGACGGTAGAGGCGGACAACTGCCTTCCAAAGAAAGACTTGCTGGTTGTCAATGCCGGCAAGAGTTACGAAGTTGCATGGACGTTAAAGCCGAAGGCGGTCGATCCGCTCCCAGTCGTGAAACGGACCGTCTCTGATGTATTTGAGAACGCAAGTGCCTGGACAGCAAACGAAAAATTGTGGGTTCATGACGGAAAAGGAATCAGCTTTACACGACGGCGCGAAGGCGAGTTTGTCTTTGACCTGATTAACCCAAAAGATTCGAAGGGCATTGCCGGCTCTCGCATGAGACGAATCGTTTTTGTTGCTGACTATGCTGGGCCTGACAACCAGATCTTGTACACATTGGACTCAAAGAATCTGTCCCGTAAAGTTTTTGCCGGCAGCAAGGCTGAGAATGAATCCAAGACGGAAAGCGGCATGTCCGACCACATTCTTCGGATCAACGTTGAGATCACTGGAAGTACAATTACGGTCCGGAATCGAGCGGGTAAGATTCTCGACTCCATTAGGCGAAACGGAAGTAATGGCCGCTTTGGTTTTGTGGATGAGGTCGCTCTTCTGCCCGTCAACTAAGAGTTCATCAACCTCGCAGCCCTAAGTTGAGCCGCGGTATCGACATGTAGGTCCAGTATAGGCTCAGATTCCAGGTCCGATTCTGCCCACTTGCCTGGATTATTTATGCCTGAGCCGGGTAGATGCTCGTACTGCGATTACCGACAATTGAGCTTACATATTTGGATTGCGCGCCTAAGCCAATGGATGAAGAAGTTGCAAAGCAGCTCGTCCGTCTAAAACTTCTGGCGGAAAGCAATCGCATCAACACCGCACACACTTCGTCAAACACCAAAGTCCTATTAAGCTTCAGTTAAGACTGTAGGCGAAAGTTTTCTTAGTGCCGGTAGCTCGCTTCGATAAAGCCATCAACGTCTTTGTGCAGCTTGTCATTGGCAGTCTGGTCGATGTACACCATGTGGCCGGCCTCGTAATAGGCAAAGCCTATATTCTTGCGAAACGGTGGCTCCAGCCCCATGTGACTGACCGTGTGCTCGATCCCGTTGAACGGCGTGGCCAAGTCATAATAGCCACACAGCACGAGCACTTTGAGATGACTCTGCTGCGTCATGGCCGCGCGAAGCACATCGGCAACCTGCAGTTGGCCGGTTTGGTCCCACGGCTGAACGCGAGCCGTGACGGTGTAGTAAGCATCGCTATCCCACTTAAGCTCACGATGAATGTAATCCTGGAACGCTGCCACGTAAGCACCTTCGTAAGAGACCTCACTGGCATCGAAATCAGTGCGTTCGCCCGCGGCGTCGGCTTCATAACTTTCAAAGCGCGAGTCGAGCCGTCCCACTGTTTTGCGTTTATCGCGCTCAAGTTCCCGAAACCAGCGAAACGGACTTACGCGCAGATTCGCCTGCTCAATGTATTTGGGCGTGAGTCCCGTCAACCGCGCCATGTCCTCTGCCACCTTTCGCGACTCCTCGGGAGTGAGCCGATCACCTTTGTCCAAGGCTTGCGCATATTCGCCATGAGCAAACTCGCGAGCGCGCTGAGCAATCTGCTCAATGGAAAGCTTCTGCAGATCGGGCGGCAACAGCTTGTGATACCAGGCTGACGTGATGAACGTAGGAAGAAAGAACACGTTTCGGTCGTCGGCCCCAAAGTTGGAAAAGGCAACGGAGGAGAGCAGAACGATACCGCTCAGATAGATTTGGTGACGCTCCTGCAGGACGCCCGCGAGCTCAGCTGAGCGAGTGGTTCCATAGCTTTCGCCAATCAGGAACTTCGGAGAAGCCCAGCGGCCATTACGGCTCAGGTACGCGTAGATGAAGTCCGCAAACCAGTTAGCATCCTGAATGACGCCATGAAACTGAGCAGGATTTTCGCCTGCAGCCGGCCGGCTGTAGCCGGTCGAAACAGCATCGATAAATACAAGATCGGTCGCGTCCAGAAAGCAGTCACGGTTATCTTCGGTTTGGTATGGAGCGGGCAGGCCGTAACCTTCTTTGGTCAGAACCACACGGCGCGGACCCATGCCCATATGCGTGAACAGCGATGCTGAGCCGGGACCTCCATTGAACACGAATGAGATTGGCCTGCGAGCAGGATCAGGCGTGTTGTCCTTGGTGTAGCCAACAAAGAAGAATGTTGCTTTGGGCGTTCCATCATCTGCACGGATGATGTAGCTGGCCGCAGTGGCAGTATAAGCAATGGTCTGTCCGCCAACCGAAGCAGTGTGGCGTGTCACCGAGATCTTTTCCTCGGGCTGACGAACTCGACGTTCCGCTTGTCCGTCACCGTTGTTCTGACGAGTCGCTTGGCTGGCAGGCTCGCCTGGCGTTTCAGGCCGCGAGGGACGGATTGGCGATTGCTGTGCACCCGGTGTTGTCATGCGATCCGGTGCCGGTGCAGCGGCGCTCGTTTGAGCCTTTACAGCAAACGAGGCAAGAGTAAGTGCAACGGCCAAACCCCAGACGGCTCGTTGGTATGCGGGCATGTTCGAATCTCTCCTGATTGGCTTCGTACACCGAAGGCTTTGTTGTCGGGCGATGCGCCTCAACGTAAGGTTACAATCCTGGTGATTGTTGACGTGCCTTGTTCGAACTGAAGCGTCGATCGACTATCACATTGCCGCTCTCCATCAACACGGGCCGTGGTCAATGCAAGCGGACTCGGCCCGCAAGTAGATTTCGTTCGGGGCTTGAAAGGAGAAGACTGGCTGGGATGCTTTGTGGTCAGTTGCCGGCTTAAGCTCGTAATGATAGACAAGGTTCACGACATGTGATTTCGACGAGTGAGCGCGTTTAAAGCGCCACCGCTCGGCATTCTGTCTCGCATGTTTGGACAACAAAGCGGGTCCGTTGACCGGAGAGCAACTCGATACCGATCCGCTGTCCAGCAGGTAACAGGTGAGATAAACCGTACCTTGTATCTTCGCGGCAGCAGCGAGCATCGGGTACTCTCGAAGGCCGACAAGGTAATTAACTTGCTAATTGCTCACTTGCCCTGAGCAGCCCGTGAAAAGCAAAGGCGATATAACAAAGCTGGTTAACCGCACAAAGTGTGCTATTAGCCTCTCCTTTCTGATTCTGGATCTGTGACGCCTACCCATATTGAGCATTGTGCGAGGTCACACTCAGAAGTTAAGCTACACGCTTCGAGCGGCTTTTCCATGCAGAAACGATGGCCGCGACGTTCTGGTCAAGTGGCTGCATGGTGTCGACCTCAATGTCGTATGAACAAAACGAATGTGTCTTTAGATGATAGAGCGCCTCGCCGATCTGGCGGTTCCCTCGCAAGCGTTCTCTCCGTTCAAGTTCGGCTATCGGTGCGTGCACTCCTACCCAGAAGACGTCGTAAGAAGCGAGCAGGATCTTAAGCTCGTCAGCCCAACTCTGCTCTTCCACAATGTGTTCAATCAGTAGATCGATGCCGACGCTGGCGAAAGCAGGGATTGAGCAGTGGAAGCCTTCGAAAAATATCTCCCTCCACTTGAACCCTACTTCTTTGTCCAGCGGACGAAACCCTGCATCGGCGAGCTGGTCTGAAGCGTAGTAGTGAAACTGAGACTCAAGTCTTACCCTCATTGCTTTCGCAAGAGTAGTTTTGCCGGCGCTCGATGTTCCATTCAGCAGGATAATGCGTCCCTTGCTATGTGTCATTTGCCCAAACTCTCTGTTGCAATCCAGTGTAGAGAGGAGTAAGGACTCATCGCTACTCAGACGACGTGACGCCGCCCTGCTTGCCGACGCTCTGCTCCACCATCTTCGCCAGCCCGAGTCCGCCACCCTGTGCCAGCGCTTTCGCAAAATGCTGCTCGGCCATCTCAACTGCTGACTCAGTGCTGGAATCGTCGCCGCTGCTGCCGAGCCAGCCTGATTCGGATGACTCGCGCACGGACTTCATCATCTGACCAATCATCAACGCTTCAAACGACTGCGCTGCCTCGTGCAATTTGCCCGCTTTGTTATTACTGGTGGCCGACGAACTCACCATCAGGTTCGCCACGCCCGAAGTCACTTTAAGATCGCTCATTTAAATCACGTCCAGTTCTGCGTCAAGTGCGCCCGCGGCCCGCAAGTTTTGTAGGATCGCAATCACATCGCGCGTTGTTGATCCAATCGATGCTAATGCCTTTACGAGCTCTTCGACCGTAGCCCCGTCCTTCAACACCAAGTTGCGCGACTTTTCGTCTTTCGCACCCACGGTTGTTTGTGGAACCACTGTGGTCGGCGTTGATGAAAACGGCACTGGTTGAGTAGCAGTGAAAGTGGTCTGAATCTCTACAGTCAGGTTCCCATGCATGATTGCAACGGGCGCAATACGAACGTCCTTGCCCAACACAACGGTGCCTGTGCGTTCGTTGACCACAACGCGCGCGATTCGATCCGGCTCTACTTGCAAGCGCTCTAATTCCGAAATAAATTCAATCGGCTTATTGCTGAACGTCGGTGGGACAGAGACGGATACGAGTGCGGAATTTTCGGCGCGCGCCATGGCGCTCTTGAACGGGAAGTGCCGATTCACTGCGTCCGCTACTCTAGCAGCAGTGGTGAAATCGGCATCTTTCAATTGCAGACGCACCGTGTTGCCGATGGGCACCGAAGGTGCCATGCGCTCCACTGACACGCCATTCGGGATGCGCCCCACGGTTGGATGATTAACGGTTGCGGAATTAGCCCCGCCTCGGCCTGCGACAAAGCCACCGGTAATGACCGGTCCCTGCGAAGTCGCGTAGACTTGCCCGTTGATGCCGCGCAGCGTGGTCAACACGAGCAGGCCCCCTTGCAGGTTGCTGGCATCACCGATGGCAGCGACGGTAGCATCGATAGTCGCGCCAGGCTGCGCGAAGGCGGGCAGCGTTGCTGTTACCAGCACCGATGCGGTGTTCTTCACAGTGATTGTTCCTGGTGTTACGCTCACGCCCATGCGCTGGAGCAGGTTTGTCAAGCTCTGCACAGAGAACACGGTCTGCTGACGGTCCCCGGTCCCATTCAGACCAACCACCAAGCCGTAGCCGATCAGTTGATTCGTGCGAACGCCTTCAATAGAAACCAGGTCTTTCAATCGAACGCCGTGGTCTTCGGGCGTCTCAGAAAAGCCAAGACTGCTGAAACCAAACACGCCAACTAACAACCCGCACAACAAGGTTCGCATTAGAAAGGAAGAACTCCCAGTAGCAGCCGATAAAGCACATTCGGCCGGTGGACAACATCGTTCACAACACCCTTGCCATTGATCTTCAACTCCATCTGGCCCACGCTTCCTGATTGCACCGTGTTGACAGTGGTCAAGTCGTTCGGTCTCACTACGCCACGTAGCGTGATCACCTGAGTCTCCGAGTTCACCAGTATCGTTTTCGCGCCTTCCACAACTAGGTAGCCATTAGGCAGAACATCCACAACGCGGGCGGTGATGGTGGTGGTGAGAGTGGTTGTCCGCGACGTAGTGCCTTGCCCGTTCAGCTGCTGATTCGAATTCAGCGTTAGCAGATTGGCGATTCTCCCTGCCGCTGATGTTGGCAACGCCGACGAACTCAAACCCGAGTTGGCCGCCGTTGTGCGCTGCGTCTTTGTATTACCTGTAGAGACAGCCGAAGCTTGTTCGTTCACCACGATGGTAAGAATGTCGTCTATGTTGCGTGCTCGTAAATCGCTGGACAGATCAGCCAGCGCTGCCGGGCCCAGCCAGATAGAACCCGGGCTTTCTGATGCAGTCATGGCAGCTGTCCGGTGCGCTTCCTGCACATAAACATCGAGGGCCGACGGCGGTGGCTGCTTCTCTACTTTGTGCTTGTCTTTTCCGGCATTCGCCGCCGAGACCAACAGAACAGTCAGGCTTACTAACTTACTCGCTTGCTTCACGTCCAGCCCCCTCCACAACTAATCCGGTCGGTCCTTCGGGCACAACCAGCACTTTGTCTTTTTCCTGGATACGCGCACGGAACTTGCGGCCGCTGCGTGCATTCCGAACCGTGATTACAGCTCCGCATCGCCCGCTCTCTTCCGCAATCCCTTGCGCTTCTATGTGAGCGCTTTCCATTTGAACCAGAACCTTAACCAGATCGCCGCGCTCTACTTCGTTGCGTTGCCGAAGCATGCTCACCGTTAGCGCCTGCCCGCTCGGAATCAGATTCTTCGGAGTGAGCCCTACCACGTCCTGCAAAGTTGTGTACGTAGTTTCGCGCGATAGCGGGCCTTCATACGTAGTTAGGTGTAGTTGCTCTGCACGAATTTCTTCGCCAGGATGTAAGGTGTCGCCGACAACCACCCGCGACTCTTTAACGGTGACCTTTACACGTGCCCAGATATTGAAGTTCCGGTTCTCCGCATACGACACGCTTCCGCGCCACAATACAGGGCCTTCCGAGTTGCCACTCACCCCGCTTAGTGCAAAAGTGATTTCGCCGGGAGGTGCTGGCGCAAGACTCTGCTCTACAAGTTCAATTTGCGCATTCCGATTGGCCAACGTCTTCTGCATGGCAGCGCGCATCTTGTCCGGTTCGGGTACGCTCATCGGCCAACTGAAACAGACGCCGGTTTCAAAGTGTTCGTCCATGTCATTCGCAGCCGCGATGCGTCCCAGTTCGCCGGGCCGGAAAACCCGCTGCTGGCCGGGGAAGGGCGAGAGCCCTACCACCTGATCTTCCGGTAGAGTGCGAAATACCGGCAGAGCGCGTGCCAAGTCGCGACCATATATGTGGTCGGTCGTGATCGTCTGACAGGGCAGAACCCCCAGCGCTACCGCGAATACAATGCCGGGAATCATTGCGAAAGCTGATTGACCTGCTGATACATTTCGTCGGCTGCTTTGACCACGCGTGAGTTAGCTTCATATGCACGCTGGCTCTGAATTAAATTCACGAACTCTTCCACTACATTCACGTTTGATTGTTCGGTGTAGCCTTGCAGCACTGTCCCGAGTCCTTCAGCACCGCCCGGCGTTCCCACCTGCGGGTCGCCTGAAGCATCGGTCGGCATGAAGAGCGAATTACCAATACTGTTCAAACCGGCTGGGTTCTGAAAGTTTGCTAATTGGATCTGCCCGGCTTTCTGCGACGCGTTCTGGCCAGGGAGGTTGTAGCTTACAGTGCCGTCCTGCCCGATCGTGAGGTTCTGAGCATTTGCCGGAATCGTGATCTGCGGTTCAATCGGATCGCCTTCGGCTGTGACCATGACGCCGTTCCGGTCCAATTGAAATGTACCTGCGCGCGTGTATGCCAGCTCGCCCGTTGTGCGCCGAATCTGAAAAAATCCCTTGCCCTGAATGGCCAAGTCCAGAGAGTTGTCTGTCTGGGCCATGTTGCCTTGCGTGAAGATGATCTCGTTGGAGACCGTCCGCGTGCCCAAGCCGATCTGCAATCCTGCCGGCATTGTTGTTTGGGTGCTTGAAGAAGCGCCTGGCTGGATCATGCTCTGATACACAAGATCCTGAAACTGAGCGCGGCGTGCTTTAAAGCCTGCAGTCCCGGAGTTCGCCAGGTTGTTGGCAATGCTGTCCACGTTCAACTGCTGTGCATTCATGCCGCTCGCTGCGCTGTTAAGTGCTCGTATCATGTTTTCCTTTCAGTGGAGCTACAGCTTAGGCTGTTACGCGCGCCACTTCTTCTACTGATTGCTTGTTCATATCCGAACCGATCTTGATTGCGTGCTGTAACATTTCAAAGTGCCGAAGCAGCGTAATCATGCGGGCGCTCGCCTCTACCGGAGTTGCGTTCGAAGCCTCCGAGCGTCCTTGCAGAATCTGCGCATCGCTGGCCGCATCGGGCCCTTTCTGGGGATCGTCCAAGGTGAAATAGGTAGCGCCAAATTTAACTAGGCGATTCGGTTCCTGAAAGTTAGCCAGTTCCATCTGACCCAGTGCGGCGCCGCCTTGCGTCACTTGTCCATCAGGCGTAATCTGAATCGGATCGTTTGATTGGGTCTGCAGAGTCTGATTGTTGGTCAACCGAACTGCATAACCTTCCGATGTCACCAGCTCGCCTTTTGCGCTTAGTTGAAAGTTACCGTTGCGCGTATAAAGTGTTCCGTTTGGACCATTGACTGCGAAGAAGCCAGGGCCGGAGAGTGCAAGGTCTGTTTCGTTTCCGGTCTGTACTAAAGTCCCTTGCGAGAAGTCAGTCCAGCGCTTCTGTACCAGCGGCGATTGCCCGACAATCGGGTCAGCTTCGTTAGCAAGTTCCGGTGCAAGGTAAGAGCTGTAGAACTCCCGATCAGCTTTAAACCCGCTGCTCGAAGTATTGGCGAGATTGTTCGCCAACATGTCCATAGAGTCCAGACGTGCTTGCAATCCACTGGCGGCGGCGGTTGTGAGCGTATCCATTGC
>CAXTWQ010000121.1:12994-13947 GCA_964248065.1 uncultured Bryobacteraceae bacterium
CCATTGCCGAGTGTTAAAGCATGTTGGCTGCCATGCTTTGCACCGCAGAAACCGGCTAATTACGATGAAAGCGTCAATTTCTTACTCCTTCCACGCACGTCGATGTCAGAATTTTGCCCAACTCGCTGGTGATTGCTCAATTTTTTGACGTCTCATGTTCCAGGTCTCTGATATTTGGCTCTACAAACGCAAAGTTCCGTGTTGGCGAGTGACGTGCAATAGCAGCGTCGTGACCGTGACGACTGCCATCGCTTCAACACCTACCGAAAGCAGTGTGTCGCAGGCCCAGGTCTCCCGCGCTCATCCAAAAGCTCAGCCGCAGCAGTCTCACTCATTCGCCCATGTTCTTAAAGAGGGCCTGAATACCGACAAGCAGGAGAGCAAGGACACTCCGAAACCCAAGAAGGCTCCTCAGCAATCAGACGGGAAAGATGGAGCTACGTCCTCTTCGAAGGATACCGAGAACACAGCGGTTACAAAGCCAATAACCGGGAAGTTTGGATTTCCAAGCGTGCCTTCCGACGTTAAACAACCCGACTCTAAGACGGTGAATGCTGAAGCCGGTGCGAAAACTCCTGATACGAAGGCGGGATCTTCTTCCGGCAATGTACAAGCAGCAGGCTTGCCCGCATCACCAGTTTCCGGAACGCCCGGCATCAAAAATGGCAACGCAATGCTGATGGCAATGCTGGCGCAATCCCGGCTTGGTGCTCTGACTGTGAGTCATGCAACTAAAAACGATGCATTGTTGGCCGGTCTTGATCTGGCAAGCTTACCCGCGCTTGCCCCTTCGTTAGCAACTTTGGCTGCGGTGCAAAACGCCGCAAGTAGCCCTGCTTCATCTCCCGCGGGTGCAGGCGCGGAGAAATCGGGTGAAGCACAAAGTAACCAATCGTTACCGGACGCCACTGCTTCCTCGGACGGGTCAACGCTGGCTGCTGCAACAGCAGTTC
>CAXTWQ010000122.1:0-13921 GCA_964248065.1 uncultured Bryobacteraceae bacterium
CACCGAACCAATAACGACCGAGGCATCGCGGAGTGCTTCAGGGCGGGGAACTGGGGCAGGGAAGAATGTGGACGTATCAACGCCGTTGTAGCAGAGGTAGACTTTGTTGGCGGGCAAGTTGGCTTCTGCTACCAAGGAATCGCCAACTGCCTGCGAGTTAACAACAACGAAGTCAGACAGCCGGTCACTGACGCGTAAAAGAGCACGTTCGCGCGGCAGTACCAGTTCCCGATATGAGAGTTGACTGGTAAGCACGTGCGGCACCCGATGCCAGCGAGCAGCGGGCGCGCCAAAAATATCGGTTGGAACATCGAAGCAGTGGATCAGCTTAATACTGTGCTTGCGCACATAGGACCCGAGCACTCCAGCGGCGCGCAGCACCGACGTATTCATAAATGAAGTCAGCGGCAGATGAACTACTGAGATGCCCGAGGCGACTACTTCAGAAACGCGAAAGCCACCTTCGCGCAACACCCCGACATGCACTTGAAAGCGCTCGCGATCAAGCCCCATTGCGATCTTTGCAGCATCGCGCTCGCAGCCTCCGTGGCCCAATGACTGGACCATCAGGAGAATCGCTTGCCTAGGCAACGGGGCTACCCGCGATGCCAGTAGGTTTCCCAACCAAGGTACTTGGTAGCTGCCTCATAGATGATTGGTGATGTGTGCGCAAGATTAGCCGCAGTGTGATGTTCAAAGCCCTGTTCGCAGATGAAGTGTAGAAGATCTTGTAGCTGCGGAATTTCAACAACTCCCGCACCACCGAAGGTGTTCAGCGAATCATTAGTGAAGCGCCCATCACCTATGTAACCCCGGATTCTGCCTTCGCGATCCCGCGTCGAGAATCTTGCATAGCTCATCGGCGCAGCTTTAACGCGTCCTACAACCGTGCCAAAGGTATTGAGCTTGCCAACGGTGCCCGCGATAATCTCCTGAAAATCCATTTTCATTTCCTGAAAGAAATGTTTCGGCAAGTTACTACAGTGAAAACAGACAGCCTTGTTCGGGTCGTCACCATAGTTATTGTTCCAGTCAAGCAAGGCACTTGGCGTTTGGGACGCAAGCTGCAAGGCGTGCATGCTAACCACGCCGACAATGTCCACCTCGCACGCGCTCGACATTAGGTTATTGCTCATCATGCTCATCACGGTGCAAGGTACTACGCCGAAGTACTCCTCCAGTGCCGTCCAACATTGCACTGCGCTAATATCAAGCGCCTGGTCCTGCATCCACCCATCGATCACCGCGCCGAGCTTAGCCATCTTCATGAGCGACTCGGCAGGTACATCGGACGTGCTCACATACTTATGGATGTCAGCTAGTTTCTTCTGAGTTGGCGAGTCCGAATCCGCCGTACGTTGAATGCGGCCGAGCACCTCAGATAAATCAATGGTGACAACAGAGATCCCATTTGCCTCAAGCAGTTTCTCGCTGTAGCGAACTGTATTAAACGCTGCCGGCCGTGCCCCGATAGAACCGACGCGCAGGCCACGCATGCCTCGGATCACTCGGCAAATTCCAAGGAACCAGTTTAGATCCGCTTTGAACTCATCACTGTCCGGAGCCACAGTGTGGCGCGCAGTTAGTGAGTAGCGAATTCCATACTGCATCAGATTATTACAGGCCGACATCTTGCCGCAGAAGCTGTCACGGCGGTCTCTGATCGTCATTCTCTGCGGATCATCCGGAGTGGCCTGGACCAAAACCGGAACTTGCAGCGTGGACAGACGGAGTGTATCCGCGATGGCGCGCTCATCACCGAAGTTAGGTAACGTAACAATTACGCCGTCGATCTCATCCCGATTCCGCCGGAACAGATCACCGCAGCGTTTTGCTTCTTCATATGTCTCGACAGCACCGAACTTAGATTCTTCGGTTGTCAATGCGAGAACCCTGACACCTGCTTGCTCCAGAACGCGGAGCATCTCCTGTCGTCCGGTAGCAGCCAGATGGTCGGGGAAGAAGCCGCGATTGCCTACAATGAGGCCCAGAGTCACCGGCGCGGAGCTGGATTTAGCCATTTAGGAATTCCTTGGAAAAAAGCGGAGTAAGTAGACAAGGCCGATGATTAACAAGACGATGCCCCACCAGAGGCTGGCATGTAGTTCGGCCAAAACAGGCGGATGCGTCGGCGGAAAGGCAAATTCAAACAGCCCTGTCGCGGTGATCAGAACACCATAAATTGTTAGAAGAACGCCGATGAAAAACCAGATTGATAGTGCGCCAGGACCATGCATTGTTGTCTACCAGAAGATAAGATTGAGAGCGAAGAAAATCACAATCACAACCACTGTCCAGAATACCGGACGCTGAAACAGGGGCACGCCAGCTTCCGACGGGATCTCCGTCGCGCCATAAACCAAGCCCGTCAGTTCGGCGAGTGGCTTAGGAGTTGTTACATAGCTAACGACCACTGTGACAGCAACACAAACGGTCCATGACCACAATGCGCGATACATATTTTCCGCCATCTGTTGGGCATGCGGCGAAAAGGCAATGTAGCGGATCGCGCTCGGGTCTATCTGGACCCAGATAAACATGCCGATTGAAGCAACCGTGCCTGCAAGCAGCCCCCAAAAGCCGGCCGCCGGGGTTGCACGTTTCCACAACATCCCCAGGATCACCGTACCGAAGAGCGGCGCAATAAAAAAGCTGAACAGCGCTTGCACATAATCCATGATGCTTAAGAACTGCATTACCAGGTAAGCAGTGCCGATACTCACAAGTACGCCGAGCACAGTGCACCAGCGACCCATCGAGACGTAGTGCGCATCGGAGGCGTCCTTGCGAATGAGGGCCCGGTAGATATCGTAAGTCCAGACTGTGGCAAACGCGCTGACGTTGCCCGCCATGCCCGACATGAATCCGGCGATCAAGGCCGTGATCCCCAATCCCAGCAACCCAGGTCCGCAGTATCGGGCAAGCATCAACGGCAACACTTCGTTATAGGTATGAGCGCCCGAACCGGCCTGTGATTCGCCCACGAGTCTCTCAGGCAAAACAGCCAAAGCCAAAAGGCCCGGTAAGATCACAATGAATGGAACAGCCATCTTGAACATGGCACCGATAACCGGAGCCATTTTGGCGCTGCGCAAGTCACGCGCCGAAAGCACACGCTGGACGACGAGGAAATCCGTAGTCCAATAGCCGAACGAGATGACAAACCCTAGACCGAGAACAATCCCGGTCCAATGAATGCCCATCGGATTGTCGCTGAACGAACCTAGACCGCGCCATAGATGCGTGTAGTCCTGCTCGGGGAAGTTGTGATGAATTCGTGCAACCATCCCGCTCCAGCCGCCCGCCTCGATCAGTCCAAGAATTGAGATAACAATCGCCCCCAGCCAGATGAGGAAAAACTGCAGAACTTCATTGAAGATTGCCGAGAGCAGCCCGCCCAGAAAAACGTAGGCCGCAACGGTGATCGAGGATACCCAGATGCTAAAGTTGATGTCCCAGCCCAGGATGATCCGCATCACAAGAGCCATGGAGTACATATTGATGCCGCTCATCAGAACGGTCATTAGGCCAAAGCTAATGGCCGAGAGCGTACGGGAGGACTCGCCAAAGCGAAGTGCGAGATAGCCGGGAACGGAGTGGGTCTTCGATATGTAGTAGAAGGGCATCATCACCACGCCAAGAAAAAGCATGGCGGGAATGGCTCCAATCCAGTACCAGTGTGTAGCAAGGATGCCGTACTGGTAAGCCGAGGCTGCCCAACCCATTAGCTCAAGAGAGCCCAAATTGGCTGCGACAAAGCTTAAGCCTGCAATCCAGGCGCTCATGTCGCGCCCAGCCAGAAAGAAATCTTCTCCTGTCTTGGTGAAGCGCTTTAGGTAAAGGCCGATGCCTAAGACGATGAGAAAGTAGACGCCGATAATGATGAGATCGACCGGGCTGAGAGAGAGTAGTTTGTGAGTTGTATTCACGAGAGCAACCGGGATTGTATCGAAGTGTTGGCGTTCTCTTGATTTGCTAACGAATGGTATTTGCTTGACAGGACGGAGTTTGGCCTTGATACTCAAAGACTTAGAACGCAGCAGCAGAAGAGAATGGATCAAGCCGCCGACACTGTGACAGATACTTCCGGCTTTATCAGGGAACTGGGCAGCTTCGATTCCGTGATGATTGTCATTGGCACCATGATCGGCTCGGGCATTTTTATTGTTCCAGCTGAGATGGCGCGTCTCATCGGCAGTAGCGGGTGGATGCTGGTCGCATGGCTGGTAGCTGGAGTGCTAACGATTTCGGCGGCCATTTCGTATGGCGAACTTGCCTCCATGATGCCCGAAGCTGGCGGCATGTATGTTTACCTGCGAGAAGCGTTCTCTCCACTTTGTGGATTCCTTTATGGGTGGACATTGTTTGCCGTGATTCAAACGGGAACAATCGCAGCAGTAGCCGTGGCGTTTGCACGATTCACGGGACTCTTGCTGCCAACGATCTCAGAGACTCACTACTTAATTTCTCCCATACATCTGTCTTCCGGCTATGCAGTCTCGCTTTCAACAACCCAACTGCTTGCCATCGGAGTGATTGCTCTCTTAACTTGGAGCAACACGCAAGGGATTCGCTATGGAAAGATTGTTCAGAATCTGTTCACGGTTGCGAAGTTGGGCGCTCTGGCAGGACTGATCTTGCTCGGGCTTCTGGTTGGCAGGAATTCGACGGCCATGGAAGCTAACTTCGGCCATCTCTGGGAGCAGATCCAGCATGTACCCGTTGCAGCGAGCCTGAGCAGTATCACAGCATTTGGATTGTTCATCTCAATTTGCGTTTCCCAATCGGGAGCATTATTCTCTGCCGATGCTTGGCACGACATTACCTTCGCAGCGGGCGAGGTGAAAAACCCGCGGCAGAACTTACCTAAATCTTTGATCTTGGGTACCGCGGTTGTAATCGGTATCTACCTTCTTGCCAACCTTAGCTATCTGTTCACCCTAACCTTGAGCGCAATTCAACATGCGCCGTCGGACCGGGTGGCAACTGCTGTGCTGGAAGCGATTGCACCCGGATGGGGCGGATCCATCATGGCAATCGCAATTATGATTTCGACATTCGGCTGCGTGAATAGTTTGGTACTGGCTGGTCCCCGGGTCTACTATGCAATGGCCAATGATGGACTCTTTCTGAAAAGTGCAGCTACCCTGAATCGGGCGAAAGTCCCAGGTCGCTCTCTGATGGTTCAAGGAATTTGGGCTTGCATGTTGGTGCTTCCGCGTACCTTCGATGCGCAAACGGGTGAGTATGGAAACCTGTACTCAAACTTGTTGGACTACGTCATCTCAGCTGCTTTGCTCTTTTACGTCTTGACGATCGTTGGGGTAATTCGGCTCCGTATCCTGCGCCCGACAGCGGAGCGACCTTACCGTGCGCTTGGTTATCCTATTGTTCCGCTCGTCTATATTGTCGGGGCCACGGTGATCTTGATAGCGCTCTTCGTGTACCGGCCGTTTAGCACCTGGCCCGGATTGCTGATTGTGCTCTGCGGTTTGCCTATTTACCTGGCGATCAGCAAACGAGCCGGGTGAGTTTTCGTCCTTGGTCTTAGTTTCATTTTAGGTTTGTAGGTCGGATTATCTGTTCAGTTGTTGATTGCTCGGCAGCATTGACGCCTTGGAACTCAATCGGACGGCAATCCAGGTTGATCCGATCCGCTTATCAGGTTGTGCTCAAATCTCCACTTCTTGCACCGGATGCAGACGAGGCGCACTGGTCGTTAGCAACGCAATAGAGGCGGACACGTCCTCTACTTTGATTTCGGGTGTAAGTTCTTTTACTTTGATGCTTTCACGCAATAGTCGAAGGAAGCCGGTAAGAGCGGGCGGAACAGTGTCACCGCCCCGAGTCAGTACGATTTGACCTTTGCCATTTTTTAGATTCACCTTGAACTGCCAAGTTGGTTCTCCATCGTTGCCTGTAAAATCCTCACTGAAAGATTGTCCGGCAACGGTCATGCGTATCGAGCAGAACTCCATATGTCGGCAAGCTTCCCTAACAGCCGACCAATACTCATCAACCGTTGTTGCTGCTTGGATCGCGGTTCGATAGTTCTCGACATGAATGTCTCCCTGCAACATTTTCAGAATTCGACCCTGGCGCAGATACTGAGTCGCAGTGCGGAACTCGACATAATCGAGACGCCGAATACCCAATAGCGCGAGAAGACAAAAGAGCACGATGATGGAACCACCGAAATGATAGGAAAGTGAGCTTTCCAGCAATGACAAAATTGCTGCTATGCCGCAAGTTGCATAGAGGATCAACGCTACCATGCGGGGATGCAGACCTCGGCCCAAAAGGAGATGGTGAATGTGGCCGCGATCCGGTTGAAAAATTGGCTGGTTGCGAAGAAACCTCCGGCCTATGGAAAGCGCAACTTCGAACAGCGGCAAAGAGAACGCCATCATAGGGGCAAGCATGCCCAGTAGCGTTGCCGACTTCTGGCTCCAGATCACTCCGAAACAACCAAGAAGAAAGCCGATAGTCAAGCTGCCGCTGTCGCCGAGGAAGATTGAGGCTGGGTTGAAGTTATAGCGAAGGAAAGCTAATAAGCATCCGGCAAGTGGCACAGTGGCCAACGCTAATCCCCAGTTTCCCTGAAGAATTGCGGCAAGGAGTGTTGTAAGCGTTGCAAATAAGCCCACTCCGGACGCAAGTCCGTCCATTCCGTCAATAAGGTTAAAGGCGTTCGTACAGCCGACAAGCCATAACACGCTAAGCGGATACATCATCCAGTCAGTTTCAGGGTGACCAGCCAGGAGCGGTATCCGCGCGCCCATACTCACGGCCCAAGCGGCAGCTACGATCTGAGCTGCCAATTTGTGCAACGCTCGCATCCCAAGCAGATCGTCTGCTAATCCGATTAGAAAAACCATGCCAACGGCAGGGAACAGCGACCATAAAAGATCTCGGTGCTGAACAACAAGGGACGCACTTTGAGGAGCAAACTTCAGGACGAAGCCGAGTGAGAGGGCGTATGAGATTGCAATCGGAATCCCGCCAATGCGCGGAATCGGTTTCGTGTGAACCTTTCTTACGTTGTCCGGCTTGTCGGTGATTCCAAGCCTGAGAAAGATAAATCTGCAGATTGGAGTAAGAATGAGGCAGAGAACAAGAGCCAGCGTTCCGACAGTTAGTAATGCGTACATAGTTTCTCCGGCTAGTAGGTCTTGGCCAACCGCTCCTCTTCTACAGCCGAGGATTGTTCGGCAGATGCAATCGGGCTAGGCGTAGTCTGCTGGTCAGCAGAGGTCGGAACCACGACCTCACAAACGCGAGACACACCGATTGGAAGATCGTAGTTGTTGAGGAAAGCGCGTCTCGCTTGCAAGCCCGCAACTCTCACTAAGCTGGGATTTGTTTCTAGTTCGCGCAATAGTTCCAGAAGGCCTTTGACATCGCCGCACTCCACTTGCCAGCCGCACTCAAAGTTCTGGATCAGGTGACCGATGGTAGATGCTCGCGGTCCGATGTAAAGAATCGGCCTACCCGCCGCCATCAGCCCGTAAGCTTTACTCGGAACTACTGAACCAAGACAGGAATTTTGTTGAGTGATTAACCCGATGTGACCGCTCCCAAGACTCTCACCGAGGCTCGCTTTCGGGCTATAGGGCCGAAACTCTGCGTTGGCAATGGACTCGCTGCAACAGAAATCTTCTAATTGCTTCCGCCGGGCTCCCGATCCTGCAAATACAAACCTGTAGCGCCCATCGTCCTTCAAAGCGGACATAGCTCCGGAGATCGTTTCTATATCGTGAGCCAGCCCCAAGTTCCCGGAGTACAAGACTGTGAACGGCGAATTTTCCGGTGGCCAGTTTATCGGGTAAATGATCCGGCTATCAGCCCAGTTCTCGGCGATTCGAATCTTGGCACTAGGGATACCCCGACGTTTGAGGCGTTCCCGCATACATTGACCCAACACAATAATCTCGTCCGCATGTCTTCTGGTGTGATCCGCTATAGTCCCTACGACTTTGTCAGGCAGACTGCCGGCTTCGATGTAGCCCAAATCGACCGCTACGTCCGGGTACACATCCATCTCCCAGATAACGAGCCGCGATTTACGAAAGAGCTGGATGAATCTGCCTACAACCGACAGCAGGGGTGGAGTAGTTAGCGTCACTACGACATCAGGCCGCGGAACCCGCAGCCCCATCCACAAACAACCAGAGAAGAAGGACGCATAAGATCCAATTCGTCCCAGCAAACCCCTTTGGAATCGGGCAGATTTGAGTTGGTGAATTGTGACGTTTGGGCGGTCGGTGGTGTCCGGAATAGCGTAGCCTTGACCTCCTGAAATTGCGTGGACGTCGTGTCCCCTACTGCTCAACTCCCTTGCAACATCTGTCAACAGCTGACTCGTCGCAGCCGCTTCAGGCCAAAAAAATTGGTTAAGTAAAAGAACTCTCATGAGGCAACTCTTTCCTGCTGTTCGAGCACGCTTACGTCGTCGTTTCGGAGTGCTCGATGCTTGATGAACGAAGCGGGGTTCCCAGCATAAATCTCGTAAGCGGGAATCTCACGCATGACCACCGCCCCGGCAGCAGCGATGGCACATTGCCCGAGGACAGCGCCCGGCGCGAGAACGGTCTTGGCGCCTGCCCAAGATCCATCTCTCAAAGTGATGGGTTTTACGACTAGGGCAAAGGACGGGTCGGTCCAGTCGTGGTTTCCGGTACAGAAGTAAACGCCCTGCGAGACGCAAACGTCGTTTCCCAGTCGAACCGTCGTCAGATTGTCAATCCAGCAGTCCTCGCCAATCCAGCAATCGTTGCCGACGATAAGGTGCCACGGATATTTAACACGAACTCCGGGTTTAATAACCACGCCTCTTCCGATTTGGGATCCGAACAGTTGCAATAGTCGAACCCTAAGGCTTGAAAATGGAAGTACCGAGGAACGAAGCAGCGGCAGCCCCAGGAAAAACCAAGCTAGTTGCCACGCTTTGGACCGGCCCGGATAGAACCAGTTATTTTGAAATTCGGCTAAGCGAACTTTGCTCATCGGGTTTCTCCCTCTTGGAGCAGGTGGACAGTTGCTGGAGGAGGTCCGCCTTGCAGCCACTGATAGAGCTCTGAAGTCTGTCTTCCTATTGCCTCCCAGCTATAGCGGGTGCTGACCAAATGCTGCCCTGTTTTGCCGATTGACTCACGGTCTGCGAGAGAAAGGCGCAACATAGAATCAATTCCCTGCTCAACAGATTCGGCGTTGGCTTGAATGACAGTGCCGCAGCCCAGCAGTCCCACTTCCGGAAGGTTACATTTATCAGTGATGACGACGGGCTTACCTACACCCATTGCTTCGAGCACGGATACGCTGAGACCTTCCGAGTACGAGGGCAGTACAAAGAACTCGCTTGCCGCCAGTGCACTCCACTTCATCTCGGCTTTTAGCATTCCCGTGAACGTTACCCGGTCACCAATGCCAAGCTGATGGATTAATTGCTCGATTTTCGCTTGTGTGCCTTCGAAGTCCGGTCCTGCAACAACAAGTTGAGTATCTGGCCACAGAGGCGCCAAGCGAGCCCAGGCTTGGCAGAGTATGTCGAGGCCCTTCTTAAAGTGAATTCTGCCGAGGAAAAGAATGAGGCGCTTGTCAGAGAGCGCGGGGAACTGTGAAAAAAACACGGTTGACGAAGAATGTTCAGGAACATTGACCCCGTTTGGAATGACTGCTATTGGATTTCGCAAGCCGAGCCGGCGATAATCTTCAGCCTCCGCCCCGGTCAAAGCATGCAGACATGCTGCCCGCTGCAGATTGTTCTTTTCTACCAGGGCGAGATAGATGCGCTTCTTCCAGCGCTTATTGGCCAAGGCCCAGGGCTCTAACATTCCATGAGCGGAGACAACATATGGCTTGCCTGCCCGCTGAGCTAGCTTTGCGGCTACATTAGTGCTGCGTTGCCATAGACCATGGATGTGTAAACCAGCAGCTTCGCTTATGCAATCCGAAAGCTTCTGCTGCGCACTCCCGGTCCACTCCTTTCGCGCAAGTGGAAAATGGGCAACATTAACGTCAACGGATAAGGATGGTCGGAAGTTTTCCCCGTGTTCGCAAAAGCCAGCCAAGCGTATTTTGAATTCGTGTGTTTGAGCGACAGCTTCACTCAGTTGAGGAACTGCAGCACTGACCCCGCCGTATTTTGGGTCCAGGTGAGCGAGAACCTGCAGCCATGACGGGGCTGATGTTTCAGTTATCTCAGAGTCGAAGCGATTTTGGCTGACTCTGTTTTCAGCTGCGAGGGAACCTATCATTTCGAAGCCGCCAAGCTGTCGACCTCATTGGCCCAAGCTTCTGGTGAGAAGCCCGAAATGATCTCGGACGAGCGGTTTGCCATAGCGCTTCGTTCTGCGGCAGATAGGGTTTCCATCTTCCGTAAGCAGGAGGAGATTGCATCAGTCGACTTCGGGTCGAATACGAATCCGTTTTGGCCGTGCTCGACTAAATCCTCGGCACAACCGCAAGCAGATGAGACCACGACCGGTAACCCAGACGCCATAGCTTCATTCACGACCAAACCCCAAGGCTCTCTAAAGCTTGGAAGAATAAAACAACCAGCGAAGGCGTAGTACGGCGGTAGTTCATTTGAGGTGCGAAGACCCTCAAAGTGAATGTCTTTGCTGAAGGGCGAGGAAGAGGCAATTTGCTTGAGCTCAGTTTCCCCTGGTCCTCCACCGACCAAGACCAGAGACCAGGAGCCCCCATCCCGGCGATAGTTCAAATAGGCTTCGAGGAGCCGTCGAACATTCTTTTCTTCCGCCAATCTCCCTACGAACAGAAAGTATCTTTCAGGAAGACTGAGTTCATGTGCGCGGAAGCGTACGCGATCTGCTTGAGCTCTGTTCCAAAAGAAGTGATTATCGACAACGTCGTAGAACCGAGCTGTTCGTTTGATGGGGAAACCAAGACGACTCAGATAACGGCGGTGTGCTGTTCCGCCTGCGATAGCATGACTGAAAAGCAGTTTAAGAAGGATTCTCTTGCCGAACTCCTTCCACCAAACTCGGCTATGATCCTCTTCGGTGCTTTCCGTCATGAGGATAGATCGGCGTCCTTTGACTCTGCTCCAGAGAGCAGCTGCAATGGCAGGAAGATTGTAGTAGCCGGGCACAAGAACACTCGATGGGTTCTGTCGTGATAGTTCCAGCCACACTGCGCGAGCAAGTTTCAGCTTTCCGACTTGTGCCCAACTTCCTTGCGGAAATAACGTGGTGACGGGAAGTTCTCCGGGTATCTCCTCGCGGAACTTTAGGCCGACATGAACGCCGGTGCCGCCCACCATCTCAATACCCGTAATGGAGCCGTGCAGGCCGGGATGACGCCACAGAGCCTGGAAGCGAGCGACGTGGTAGGGGTACCAGTCGATCCAGAGAACAACAGCTCGAGGCGATCGACCGAGTTGATTGAATTGAACAGAGCTGCGTTTCTCAGCGGTAAGCACGGCGAAGATCCTCGTTTCCCATGACGTCAAGTAACCCGGATTTAGTTGGCGATGCGGACACTTCAGTTCGCGACCCGCGTTGCGCCCATCGCCAGACAAGCCAACAAGGCAGTGACAGCAGCACCGAACGGAAAATGACTGCCTCCATGGTCTGCATCACCAAATACATGGAAAGGGCCGCGAAAATCACGTACTGACATTTCCAAGCCGACCCGCCAAGGACAGCTCTGCGCCAAACCCAGCCAAACGTATACCCAAGAAGACCCATAAACGGGACGGCAAGCCACCAGAGTTCAATCCAGAGATCAGAGACAATGCCGGGGGCCGAACCCACTGCTCCAACCCATCCGAGCGCGTCAGCAAATCCCTCGCCCGTGCCGGCATTTTGCAGCAGTTCCGGCACGCCGAAGTCCTCATACTTAGTCGGCCAGACTGAACTGGGGATTGGGCGCACAAACAGCTGCGCCAAGTAGCGCCGCATCCAAAAATAGTGTCCTCGGCGGTCAGCGCTGATCACAGATCCGGCTCCATATATGTACTCGTTCCCCGTATCAGACTTTTCGACGATATTGCTCAGATCCTTTACCTCTGTTTGGAAAGAAGATTGGGAGCCGAGATAGATGTTGCTGCGATTGGTGACAAGGAAGAGTGAGAGCCAGCCGAGCGCCAGTCCACCGAAGACGACTGCAATCGCCGGAGGTCTCTTGTTCCGTAACAGAAAGGAACCCATTAACACCACGATCGAGATAGCGAAGGTGGGTCCCCGGCGAGCCGTTAGCAAAGCTTGAGTCAGCCAGGGTAAACCAAAGGCGCAGGCAAGAGACAGATTGATCAGTTTCAATCCGTCCGAAGCGATCGCCCCTAGCGCCAGAAGTACTCCTACCAATAAAAGAAGATTGCCGTCCCGGATATAGCCGCTGTCATCCCAGCCGCCACTGTACGAGCGGCTGAATGCGTTAACGAATCCGCCGACGTTAACGATCGAGATTAGCCAGCAAGTTAGACCGACACTACCGGTGATGGCTGCGCCCAGTCGGAGCCGATTGCAACCGGTACGAGAAAGCTTTTCCGCCGGCCTTTGCGTTATTCGCACGCGACTACTTGCCATCAGGCACGCAGCGATAAAAGCGAGGATGCCGAGAACATTCAGAGCCTGGACAAAAACAAGCTGACTCTCGTCAAAGTATTGGAATAAGATTCCGGATTTGAACAGCTGCGCAGGCATCCACGCGTACAAAAAGATCATCATTGGTGCGATGAAAGTCAGTGGATGGAATACATCCCGGCTTGAGTCATACGCGATCAAGATCCCGACTGCAGCAATTGCAAAAGTCGCCCAGAGCAGAGCTTCAAACATATTGAGCTAGTGCTTCCTGCCGGTCCTGATCGACCGGCTCGAAAGATTGAACGGAGCGGACAACGCCGTCACGAAAACGCTGCCATGTGAAGAGTTCAGCTCGTTGCCGGGCAGCATGTCGCATTTCCTGCAACTGAGAGGGGTGATCGATCAACCACTCAACCTTTTCGGCCAGTAAGTCGGGCCGGCGCGGTTCCACTACAAACCCCTGGATACCGTCGTCGATTAAGTCAGGAGCAGCGGTATGAGTCGTGCTCAAAATGGGCAAGCCACAGGCGAGCGACTCCAGTAGGACTTGAGCAAATCCCTCGACGACGGAAGGAAAGACGAATAGATCCGCTTCCTGATATGCGCGCAGGAGTTCCGGGAAGCTAACGGATGGCCGTACCTCGATTTGCAAAGCAAAGTCGTCGAAGATTTTGAGATCGTCAACTACTCGCCCGCATACTGTCAGGTGAACGTTTCTGGAGCCAAGAAGGCGGATAGCTTCCAGCAAATATTTGATTCCTTTTCGTTGATTGATCGTGCCCACGAACAGCAACCGGAATGGTTGGCTGACTTGTCTCTGGCGAGGCCTGGGATGGAAGCGCTCCAGGTCAACTCCATAGGGAACGACATCGATCAAGTTCTCGGGTGTGCCATTTTCAATCAGCGTTTTCTTTGTGAACGAGGAGGCACACAGAAAGTGCGCCGCCATTTCGGTTTCGGCCGTCAACGTTCGGAAATCTTCGTCGGGAAGTGCCAGCTCCCACTCTTTCTCTAAGGAAGCGCGACACTCCGGATGAGCTTCCAGCTCTTGCAGCAGAAGTCTCCGCACGCTGACCGGATGCGGATGAACCTGGAAGAGGATGCCAGGACGGCAGTAACTGGCAAAGGCGTGGTAACCGTAGTAGCTGTAACTCAACAGCTTTGCGTTGGTCTGCTCAGCAATTCTTCCGCTCATACGTCCAAGCGCAGCATCGGTTTGACGTTGAGCTTTCTGTCGGCTTCTATGACTGACTCCGGGCAATTTGTCCAGCAGAAACGAAAAGGGCCCGGAAGGCACGCAGAGCTTTACCTCAGATGAGGGCAGGCCTTCAGCAAAGCGCGCCCGCAGCAGACCTTGAATCCCTGAAGGGAGA
>CAXTWQ010000123.1:0-13732 GCA_964248065.1 uncultured Bryobacteraceae bacterium
CATCGGCTGCCCAACTTCGGCCGCTTTCTTCTCCGCAGCTGCGATCACGCGCCGCTGATGATTTTTGCCGGCGGCATTCCTTTGAAGAAAGAGGGAAAAGTCGTCGGGGCGATCGGTGTCAGCGGCGGGTCGGGCGAACAGGACCACACGGTTGCTGAAGCCGGTGCGGCGGCGTTCTAGGGGGACGCTATGGCTAACAATCGCGGAGTCATTTACCAGGGCACGGGGAAGGTTGAGGTTCAGAGTATCGACTTTCCCAAGCTCGAACATAAGGGCCGCACGCTACAGCACGCGGTCATCTTAAAGGTCGTTTCCACCAACATCTGCGGAAGTGATCAGCACATGGTGCGGGGCCGCACGACTGCCCCAACCGGCATGGTTCTGGGGCACGAGATCACCGGCGAGATTCTCGAAAAGGGGGCCGATGTCGAGTTTCTCAACGTTGGCGATCTGGTCACGGTTCCCTTCAACGTCGCCTGCGGACGCTGCCGTAACTGCCGCGAGCGTAAGACTGGCATTTGCCTGAACGTCAATGGCGATCGGGCCGGCGGTGCGTATGGCTACGTCGATATGGGCGGCTGGATCGGTGGCCAAGCGGACTACGTCATGGTCCCGTATGCCGATTTCAACCTCGTCAAATTTCCCGACAAGGCCAAAGCGATGGCCAAGATTCAGGATTTAACGCTTCTGTCCGATATTTTTCCCACTGGCTATCACGGCGCGGTGACGGCCGGTGTTGGACCGGGCTCTACGGTCTACGTAGCCGGCGCAGGTCCGGTTGGGCTGGCGTGTGCCGAGGCGTGCCGGTTGCTTGGTGCGGCTGTGGTGATTGTGGGCGATATGAATGCCGAACGGCTGGCGCAGGCCCGGAGCTTTGGTTGCGAAACCATTAACCTCTCCGGAAGCGCCACAGTGGCCGATCAGATTGAGCAGATCCTCGGCGTTCCGGACGTCGACTCGGCAGTCGACTGCGTGGGCTTTGAAGCCAAGTCGCATGGCGAAGGAGGCGATGAGGCGCCAGCGACGGTTCTGAATTCATTGATGACAATCACGCGGGCGGGCGGCGCGCTGGGGATTCCCGGGCTATACGTGACCGACGACCCGGGTAGCAAGGACGAGCACGCCAAATCCGGCGTTCTGGGGATTCGCATCGGCTTGGGCTGGGCCAAGAGCCATACGTTTGCGACCGGCCAGACTCCTGTGCTCAACTACAATCGCCAGCTAATGATGGCAATCTTGCATGAGCGAACGTTCCCGGCCAAGGCGGTTAATGTGAACGTGATTGCCCTTGAGGATGCGCCACAGGGTTACCAGGATTTCGACAAAGGCGCTGCCAAAAAGTTTGTTCTCGATCCGCACGGGCAGGTCAAGAAAGCAGCCTAGGCCTCCATGGCTCACACAGTCATCACTGTAAACACACGGGGGAAAGGGCTGTACCCTTTTTCCCAGCCTGTTCAACAGTGGCTCACGCAGCAGGCTGCGCGCGAAGGTTTGTTTACCGCGTTTGTCCAGCATACGTCCTGTTCACTAGTGATCCAGGAGAACGCCGATCCGGACGTTACGCTGGACATGCGGGATTTTTTCGAACGCCTGGTGCCCGAAGACACAGAGCATTTCCGCCATACGGCAGAGGGCGCGGACGATATGACCTCGCATATCCGATCCGCGCTGACAGCCACGAGCCTGAGTATTCCTTTCATTGATAATCGACTGGCCCTGGGGACTTGGCAGGGATTGTATCTGTTTGAGCATCGCAATCACCCGCACCAGCGCCGCATTGTGCTCCAATTGCTCGGAGGGTAGACGCGCTGTTTTGCTCCCATGCAATCCTGTTTCCTGAGAGCCGGCAGTGCATAGGCCGTAACGCGAAATGCCAAAGCACCCGCAAGCTCTAGCGGAAGTTTAGCCCGCGCAATAAGGCCCTCGAACTGCTCCGGCCGGTGTTCGAGCAGCCTCTTCGAGGCATTAGCAGTGAAGTAGAAGATATAAAATTACCTGGCCAACGGTCCCTTCCTGTTGTGTTCCATCATGCTTCTCAAATACAGAGAGCGCACGGGGGTAGGAACCTAATAGTTGGTGCCGCTTCTTGTCTGACACCCGTAAGACGGCTGTTGCCCGGCAGCGCTTGGGCAGCTACACTGGTATCCGCTCACCGTTTATGCTCAGGCGCGCCTTCGCCCGATCCCTGCCTCTTTTCTTATTTGTCATTCTGACGTTCAATGGGATTCAATCTGCAAAGGCTGAGCTCTCTCCGGAGGCCGCCAAAGCTGCGCTGGGCACTCGGGCTGAGCAGGTTTTGCAGGCTCTCGGCAAGCATAGCGGCCCAGCTCTTGCGCCATTTGTCGACCCGGCTAAGGGGGTCCGCCTGTCTCCATACGCTCAAGTCGATACCGATGCCGATGTGGTTCTGACCCGTGCCGACCTGCAGAATCAAGCCGGGCTGACCAAGCTGCGAAAGTGGGGGTCTTACGACGGCTCCGGCCTGCCGATTCGCATGAGCTTTGCTGCGTACTCGCGCAAGTTTATCTACGATCGTGACTTCCTTCATGCGCCGCAGACCGCCTTCAATGGCACGCTCGAAAAAGGCAGCACGGCGATCAACTACCAGGAAGCCTACCCGGATGCAATCTCGGTGGAGTACTATTTCCCGCCGCCCACAGACTCGGCAGCCGCTCCGAAATGGGCGAGTCTTCGCCTGCTATTTCAGCAACATGAAAAGCAATGGTTCCTGGTTGGCATCGTTCACAACCAATGGACTACCTAACAGACCAAATTCATGAGCCAAGTCAAAGTCGTCAATCGAATACTGCCTCACGAGAATGTGGCCAATGTCGCTGTCACCTTGCAATCCGCTATTCCGGGCGCGAGATTTACACCCTTGGTGCTGAAAACCAATGCGTCCGGGTTTGTCCTGCTCCCTTCCCAGGGCATTCCCGATGGCAACTACGCTCTGTCGTTGAAATCTCCCGATTCCTCCACCGAGCTAGTCGGACCCGCGGTGGGTAATATCGGGACAGCAACTCGTATTTTCCGTCCCATGAACCTGACCGTGCTCGTTCGTGGGTCTCTGCTTTCGAGTATTATCTCCGGCGCAGATACCGGCGGCAAGGCTACGGTAAGTGGCGGGTTATTGAAGGCAGAATTGCAGCCCGTGTTTCTCAAGAGCCCGAACCAAACCCATCGTGCGCGGGCGATTGATTTAGTTGTCGTCCACCATACGGCGGGACCGAGTCTCGCCAGTGCCGTCAATCAATTCCTGACCAATGGCACCACTAGCTCGCATTACCTGGTCGACAAAGATGGCCAAATTGTAAAAATGGTTCCCGATACGCAAGGGGCATGGCACGCTGGCGTTACCTATTGGTCGGGCGACACGGGCTTGAATGCGAACTCGATTGGAATCGAGATTGTGAATAGCGATGGGGAAGTGTTTACCGACGCCCAGTACACGGCGGTAATCGCTTTGATCGGTCGGCTGCGATCTTCCTTTCCCGGCATCGTAGCCAGCCGGGTAGTCGGGCATATGGACGTAGGAACTAATGAGGCGGGCCGGCTGGGCCGTAAGAGTTCCTGTCCCGGGATGCAATTTGCCTGGCCCAAGTTGGAAGCGGCAGGCTTAGGCCTTATTCCAAAAGGCGGCGCGGGAGCGAATCTGGCCACAGCGTACGGCGGCTTCTTTGGTGTAAACCCCACCGGCGCGCTGCGGCATACTGATCGTGACGATCAGCGTCTCTTCGGCGGCAAGAAGCACGGCAAAGAGATTTCAGGTACGCCCATCCGCGATGTGCAAACGCAACTGGACGGCATCGGATACTCGGTGGGCGATGTTAATGGCATATTCGATGACAAGCTGCAATATGCAGTGCAGATGTTCCAGGAACACTTTTTCGCAGGCGGCCGGGGTGGAGCGCCCAACGGTCACGTAGATGCGGCGACAGCCGGGTTTCTGTTGCGCGTAGCGCAAGGGGCTAATCCGTAGGGCGGCAAACCTGATGGTAGGATCCTGCGCCAATGTTGGCTGAACAGCTCTGTGGGCTTGTTGAGAGACCAGGTTGAGAGACCAGGATTTTTCCTGTACAGTATCGGATACTCCCCGCACTTATACTGATTGAACAACTCGGCAAGTACGATCGCCGCCTTTACGGAGGAGTCACAAAGTTGTTCTTTAGATGTCGGCAGTTTCTCTTGGCTCGCCTCGTACGCATGGTGCCCGCTGTGGCATTCGCACTCCATACTCCTGTGGCGTTACTGGCGCAAGGTGCGCCTGCGCCGGTGAATTTCGGATCTGTTGCGTTGGGCTCAGCTTCGCCGACTCAAACCTTTGACCTAACCTATCCGCAAGATGTTGGAACACCTGTCGAAGCGGGTCCGCAGAATCTCCTAGGCTTCTCAGGTTTCAATTTGTGCATTGGTGCTGCGCCGTGCTTTACTTCCCCTGTTGCATTCCGGCCAGTATTTCCCGGCCTTACCAGGAGCGCTATCGGAGTTTTTGTCCCTGGTATTCCGACACTGAAGTTTACTGGACTGGTGCCTGTCTTTGGGGTCGGACTAGGGCCCGAGATTGCCATTGATCCTGGTGTTATTGCGACTCGCGTCGGTGGTCGCCTACGAAACGCGAATTTGCAGAGCATTTACGGCCTCATCTATCAGCCGCGATATGGCAGAGTTGCCCCGAGCTACTACGTTACTGATCCGGCGAGCAATCGATTGAATCATGTCCCGGGAAATGAAGCATATGGGTCAACAGATGGCTCCCCTGGCTTTGGCGGAGATGGGGGTCCAGTGATTAAAGCTCGCTTCAATAACCCGACGGGGTTGGCATTTGATCCCGTTGGGAACATTCTGGTGGCAGACACAGGGAATGGACGCATCCGGCAAATCTCGATCAGGAACTCCGCGCCGTTTACCATCAGCACGATCGCCGGCAACGGATCGCATGGAGTGGGAGGAGATGGTGGGCTGGCTACCAATGCGAGTCTGGAATCCCCTAGTTACATTGCCGTTGGTTCTACAGGCGATATTTACATTTCCGATTCTCTGCATTCGGTTGTTCGAGTTATTTCGGCAACAACAGGAGTTATCAGCCGCTTTGCTGGAACAGCGGGACCCGGAGGTTACTTCGGCGATGGGGGAACGGCCACGGTTGCGATCCTAAATCACCCTTCAGGTTTAGCGCTGGACGCGAATGACAACTTGTACATCGCGGACACTGGTAACAATGTAATTCGAAAGGTGAGTGGCGGAATTATTACGACCGTAGCCGGACAAGCAGGTCTTGCCTCGTTCTCAGGCGATGGTGGACCCGCCCTCCAAGCCGCCTTCAACGCTCCTTCGTCGTTGACCGTAGACGCGGGTGGCAGCTTGTATATCTCGGATACTGGCAACAACGTGATCCGTCGCGTCTCGGGCGACCCCAGACACATAATTACAACCGTTGCAGGGACTAGTATTCCGGGCTACTCGGGCGATAACGAAGCAGCAACGAGTGCAAAGCTCAATGCACCCGGTTCTCTGATATTCGATCTCACCGGAGTGCTCACTTTTGTCGATTCTGAAAACATAGCGATCCGGGAAATTACGACAATTCCAGCAGGTTTATCGTTTCCCCAGACCGCTGCCGGATCAAGCGCTACCGCCACAATCAGTGTTTCGAATATTGGAAATGAGCCGCTTCACTTAAGGACAATCAGCTATCCACCCAACTTCGCCGCGGGCCAAGGCGGTAGCTGCTCCATCACTTCGCCCTTGGCGGGCGGGCAATCCTGTACTCTTGCGATCACGTATACGCCTTCGATTGGTGGTGCGACATCAGGGACCGTAAACATTCAAAGCGACAACCTCATTGCCGACCCGGCTGCACCTCTGCTGGGACCGACGATACAATCCTTTACTGTTTTGTCGGAATCGAAGGGATTGTACTTCGTTCCAGTGACGCCGTGCCGGGTGGTGGATACGCGATCAGCTCCGGGATCGTTTGGAGCGCCGTTCCTGAGTGGCAACACGTCGCGTGACTTTTCACTCCGTAACAGCACTTCCTGTCCCGGACTGATCCCTGCGAACGCCGATGTGCAGGCTTACTCGCTGAACGTGACCGCTGTGCCGCACGGCAAGCTCGGTTGGCTCACGGTCTACCCGAGCGCTACGGCTCAGCCGGGAGTGTCAACCCTGAATTCATATGATGGGCGGACGAAAGCAAACGCCGCTATCATTCCTGCCTCACTAGCTGACGCCAATCGCTCCGTAAGCGTGTACGCCAGTAACGACACCGAAGTGATTCTCGATCTAAATGGGTACTACGTTCCTGCCCCGAGCAATCCGAGCGCGCTGGCTTACTATCCAGTACAGCCTTGCCGCGTTGCCGATACGCGTGACGCGTCTTTCCCTGCAGGCCTCGGTGCGCCTGGGTTGATTGCAAGACAAACGCGCGACTTCCCCCTACTGTCCAGTGCTTGTGGTTTACCAGCCGAAGCGCAAGCATATGCGCTAAATGTAACGGCCATTCCGGAGTCCGGTCCTATCAGTTATCTGACGGCATGGCCGACCGGACAAGCTCAACCTGTCGTGTCAACGCTGAACGCTACAACCGGGACCACTACGGCTAACGCCGCCATTGTAAAGACGGGTATTGGCGGAAGCATTTCAGTGGTCTCGACTGCCGCGACAGATTTGGTGATTGACGTGAACGGATACTACGCTCCCCCGACACCCAATGGACTGGGTCTGTACACTGTTTCGCCCTGCCGTGCGTTCGATAGCAGAAACGACTATGTTCAGTATGGCCCCTCCTTCCCACCCGCTGTCGTTAATATCCGAGCAAACTGTGGAGTTTCGTTTAACGCTCAAGCTCTAGTCTTGAATGCGACAGTGATTCCAGCAAGTCCCATCCCGTATCTCACTCTGAGAGGAACGCTTTTACCAACCTTCTCCAGCGTCCTGGAACCACAGTCGACTCTGAACGCCGACGACGGCGCGGTGACCTCGAACCTAGCAGTCGTCCCGAGTGGCAATGGTTTAGTCGAGGCTTATTTCGGCTCTGTGAGTTTTTTCAATCAGAGCCGTGCGGATCTCCTGCTGGATCTCTCCGGGTACTTCGCACCGTAGTTCCGGTAGTGCGCACTATGTATACGGATCTATACCGGAGACCGACTTGCTTCTACGCCAGTCTGCCTCCGGAGAAGTGTGATGGCTTCATGCTCTTCGAAATTGATCAACCGCGGTTGATTGGGTTGTCCTGGGCGCAGCTCGTTTCGATAGCCGTTCCCCTCCGTCACGCTTCGTCGTTTGCTCAAACGACATCTGCGCTTCTTGACACTTGCTCCGTTGCGCCTGTATTCGCCCTGCAAGTTCGCGCGTGAGTTAAAGAGTCATGACAATATTCAAGAACGTCTCATCGGCACCTGGCGGTCGAGGCAGGAGGTAGCGTATACGTCTCCGATACCGGCAACATGTGATTGAAAGGTCTCGGGCGGCTCAAGCCATATCATCATGACCATTGTGGGTACTGGCCTTGCGGTACCGTGGCCGGTTACGTGAATGAAGTGACCGAACTTCGCTGCATGCTCGATGCTCGTGATGACGAGGTCAAGAGCGGCAAGGTGCAGTCTATCAGCGGCAAGAAAGCTTTTAATAGAATGCGCCAGACGAGCGTTGAGTGCTAGTTCATTGCCAGAACAGATTTGCTCTATTGCTTCGACCCAATGACCAGAAATTGACGGCCGAAGAGCGGCCATGCTTTGGGGAATCGCAAGTAAGCTCGAAGTGTCCACAGCGGTGGCTGCGAGCCTTGCGACATTGAGTAGGGTAGGAAGCGGGGAATCTGCTCGTCTACGTGCAGCCCGATCATTTGCATTACTTCGCTCAGGGACAGCTCAGTCAGGGCAATATGGTGATCAAAGAAATCCCAATATTTGCCGCTGATGTATTTCACATTCGGCCCCAAAGCCAGAATGCGGCCGCCTGGCTTTAGACATCGAAGCACCTCGGCGAGGGTTGCCTGCAGATGAGCTTTGGTCGGTAAATGCTCAAAGAAGTTGCTGGTGAAAACAATATCGAGCGAGTTATCCGGTAGAGGCCAGCGAGTGCTGCAGTCCTGCTGGAAGAGAGTCACATCTGGCGCAATTCGCTCTTTGGAAGTCGGGTTGAGATCCATGCCGAATTTCTGCGATGCGCGAACGTTATTGATGAACTCACCGTAGCCGCAACCGAGATCGAGAACTGAGTAAGTGGGCGAGATCCATTGAGAAAAATAGTCTCTTGTCAGGATTTTCCAAACCTGGTTCCGGTAAGCTTCCGTACCGGAGAATCGGTTCGCATAAATCTTTTCAAGCTCCGCGCTGTCGGTCGAGCTCATGTTGTCAGTGTACCGGGTAGTCCGTTCGCCTCAGGTTATTTAACGTCGATCGACCATCGCTGTTGTCATCTAAACTTGCCTCAACTACATGACCGTAGAAGATCTGTGGCGAACTCGAGCGTGCGCTATTTGTGATGGCTGATGAAAGGAGAATTAGCGTCGACTCGCGGGACTGGCACTTCCAATTTGTGACTTCTGTTTTGGCTGTTGATCTCGCGCTTAATCGACCTAAGAACGCTTTCGATAATCTCCGCGGCTGAAGTATTTCTCGAGCCAGACGTAGAGGCAAATGAAAAGATAGCGGCTACCCATCTCCGTAATCTTCAACTTCGCCACGCCGCTACGACGGTTGCGCCAAGTGATGGGTATTACGGTCCAGCTATAACCGCGCGTCATGGCTTTGAGTGGAAGTTCTACCGTCAGGTTAAAGTGTGGCGATAGGAACGGCCGGCAGCCGTCGATCACCGAACGCCGGTAAGCCTTGAAGGCGTTTGTCGTGTCGTTCAGCTTCGAGCCGAAGATCACCCGGATGAATATATTCGCCATGCGATTGAGCATCAGCTTCACCCACGGATAATCAATTACGCCGCCGCCCTTGATGAAGCGCGAGCCGAACACCGCGTCCCAACCCTCGTTCAACAAGCGCCAGTAACGGACCACATCGCGGCTGTCATCCGATTCGTCCGCCATCATGACGACCACTGCATCGCCTGTCATGGCATCGAAGCCGCGGATGATGGCACGCCCGAATCCATGCAATCCCAGATTCTGCACCGGATGCAAGGTGGGAACGCGGCTCTGCAAAGCGAGCAATTTCTCCCAAGTTCCATCTTTGCTGCCGTCGTCGACAACGACGATCTCGTGCGAAATCTGGTGAAGGCGCAGTTCGACATGGAGGTGCTCCACTGTGGATTCAATGCAGCCTTCTTCATCGCGCGCAGGAATCACGATGCTTAGCAGGGTTAGCGGAGAGCGACCCAAAGTCGGAGGCGGAGACTTCATGCGACGCCGCAGCGGGCCAGCCAGCCCGGGTTGGCTTCCACGTGAATGGCTATCTCATCCAAAATTTCAGGCATCGTCCGTTTAGGTTTCCAGCCGAAAGTTTGCGTCGCACGTGCATGGTCCATCACCAGCCATGGAATGTCGAAAGGCCGTGGCTGCGCCGAAGGCTCGGGTATATGCGCTCCAAAATGCCGGTCGCACCAACCGGTCAATTGCGCCAGCGACATTGCATTGTCGGCTCCACCACTGGCATGGAAAATTGCATCGATTGGCGGATCTCGCTGCAGCTGAAGCAGAATAAGCTCGGCCAGGTCATCAGGATGGAAAGCGTCGCGGACCTGAGCGCCGCGCCCGCCAAAGCCGATGTAACGCAAGGGCCGGCGTTCGGCATGAGCATGCAGCCAATACGAGAAGATACCCTGTTCGGCTGTTCCGAACTGGCCCGCGCCTGCCAGCACGCCGCATCGATTAATCCACACGGGAAACCCGGCTGCCGAACCGTACTCGATGGCCATGATTTCTGATGCCAGTTTGGTTGCGCCGTATAGCGAGATGGGCTGTTGCGTAGAGAACGCCTCAGTGATGCCCTGGCGCGAAACACCGGCCGGCAGAGGCTCAGAGTCGTTCAGCTGAAAGCGGCTGGCTTCCTCCAGCATGGGCAAGCCTGCCAACTTCTCAATTGAGTACACGCGGCTTGTACTCAGCAGAATGAGACCGGCTTTGTGAACGCGGCAATACTCAAGCAGGTTCAAGGTACCCAAGAGGTTGTGTTCAGAAAGTTGACGCGTGCTTGACCGCCCATCAACACCGGCCAGAACACTTGGGTTCGCTGCTGCATCGACCACCCAATCGCACGGTGGCAGCATGTCCAGGTCGCTGCGCATACGGAGGTCGCCATGGAAGATCGTGACTCCGCGCTTTGTAAGGCTGGCTCTGTTGCCCTCCGAACCGGGTCGAAGCAGGTTGTCGACTCCAAACAGCTGCCAGCCCTCAGTTCGCTCGGAAAAAGCTAAAGCTAACCGGCTGCCGACAAAGCCGCATACCCCGGTAATCAGCAGTCTCATCGAGCCGAACTTGCCAGCGCCAAATCAGTTGCGTCCAGCCGGATCTGCCAAGAGTCCACAATCTCGCGGAAGATGTCGGGCAGGGAGCGAGTGATCGTCCAGCCCGGGAAGTGTAACTTGATTTTTCGCAGATCGCTGTAGTAACAGATATGGTCGCCGCTGCGATGCTCATCGAAATAGGTGTATCGCTGAGGCTTGCCCGTCAACGCTTCCACAGCGGCAAACGCTTCCAGGATGGAACACGCATTCTCGCGCCCTCCGCCGACGTTATAGACCTCTCCACAGCGAGGCGCTTGGCAGAAGGCCAGAATCAAATTCGATACATCTTCAGCGTGGACGTTGTCGCGCACCTGCTTGCCCTTATAGCCGAAAATCTTGTATTCCCGCTCTTGGATATTGCAGCGCACAAGATAGCTGAGGAACCCATGCAGTTCGACGCCGGAATGGTTTGGCCCGGTAAGGCAGCCACCGCGTAAGCAGCAGGTTGGCATGTTGAAGTAGCGGCCATATTCCTGCACCATCACGTCAGCGGCAACTTTGGAAGCGCCGAAAATAGAGTGCTTCGACTGGTCGATAGAGAAAGACTCCGGGATGCCGTCCTGGTAAGCGGGATCGTTATAGTCCCAGCGGGTATCGAGCTCGCGCAACCGGATAGTGTTCGGTCCATCGCCATAGACCTTGTTGGTCGACATGTGAATGAACGGAGACTCGGGGCAAGCCTGCCGCGCCGCCTCCAGTAAGTTCAAGGTGCCGACTGCATTGGTCTCAAAATCTGCAAAGGGAATGGTAGCCGCGCGGTCGTGCGAAGGCTGCGCCGCAGTATGGACAATAACGTCCGGCTTGATCTCCGCTACCAGGCGCAGAATGCTGGCGCGGTCGCGGATGTCCACATCATGGTGAGCATAACCTGGAACTGTTTGCTGCAGGCGCTTGAGCGACCAGCGAGTATCGCCTTCCGGGCCAAAGAAAACAGCCCGCTCGTTGTTATCTATGCCCCATACCTGAAACCCGTTCCGTCCCAAGTGGGAGGAGACTTCCGAACCGATAAGGCCACACGAACCAGTAATCAGGGCCCGTTTATTCACCTAACAATTATCCTATCTGACATGAAGTTGCTGGCGCTGATCCTGATTATGACTGGATAGCTAAGCCTTAGAAGCTAGGGGAGAGAACTTTCTCAGAAATCTGAGCCGCTGGACTGGGAGCTTTCAAAACAATTCTTCGTCCAGCAACGCTACTTAAAAGGTATACAGTGCCTACTAGGCCCAGTACAACCAGGTCGGTCATGCCAGGCAACAGGGTTGCTTTGTAAGGCACCAGAAGGAACATATGAATGTAAGTAAACAGTGCAACCTGCAGGGCAGTGACTGCGAACGCCAGCCATGGTGACACCGCCCAGAGCCCTAAAATACCAGCTGCAAACGAAACCACCACGGTGGCGTAACTACCCGCATGGACATTGGTGGTGGCTGGGCCAAGCATAATTAAAGACCAGAAAAGATCGGCCACAACGGTGAATGCCAGCAGTAGGACAGCGGCTTTCCACTCATTGGATCGTCGCTGGGGAAACACTCCAACGAGGAGCAACGGGATTCCTAGAAGATAAAGACCCAAGGTACATGGAAAGAAAAAGAACTGGCCTGCGTTGAGGTCTTTAGCATCATAGAGGCGTACGCGCGACCTCGCCGGCTCGTCTTTCGGCAGCTCAAACAGGAACGCACGAAGCGTGGGCCAGAACTGATAGTTGTCAAAGATTCTCTCCAGGTTCTGCTTCTTATAATCCACAATCTGGCTGAACGACAGCGCGCGATAGCTGTCGAGTATGGCCTGACCAGCTGACCGGGAATCGATTGGATCTATTCCGGCAACGTGCATCTTGATGAGCCGGTCGCCGGGCGGGTCCACGAACTTTTGGAATAAGATCCAGGGAGTGTAAAGCAGCGCCGCCGTGATGAGCGATGTCGCCATGGTTTTCAGCGGAAAGGAGCGTCGATAGAGGATCACCAGAGGAAGCAGCCCTAAGCAGGCGAAGGCAGTTCCTCCATGCGAAAGCAGAGACCATGCCACCAATGCGCCGGCAACCACCGCCATGGCCGTTCGAGTTCGGGGCCGTCCTGCTAAATGACCGCCCAGCAGGAGTGCAAGGAAGCCGAGCAGATAAGAAGCTGCCAGCAACTTGGGCCAGACAAAAACACTGTTGACAAGGATAAAGTTCGAAAACAGGGAGCCGGCCAGGACGAGGCTAATTGCCAGGCGGTTGATCCCTAGTGAGTAAAGAAGAAGCCAAAGCCCAAAGATCCACAAACACTGCAGCAAGACAGAGAGGATTTCATACGCAACGTAAACCGGTCCAATCAGCCCGAAGTATTGCGAAAGAACGATCGCCGACTGCAGAGGCGGGCGGTCGCTTGCATGCCAGTTGCCCTGAATCGGAATGGGGACCTTGCGTTCCGCCATCATCGAATGAGCAAAGGTGTATGGAATTTCGTTATCCAGCGGCAGCTGATGTGAGAAGCGCGAACCTGCGGTGATGAACGTATTATTCTGCAAACCACCGTAAGCGTAAGTCCCAGCCAGAAGTAGCAGGGCAGAAGTAAAGACAAGCGCAGCCGGCGCAAGCAACGGTCTGACGACGAGACGATCAGCTGGTGTCAAACGCCTTGCGGCCAGGACTATATAGACAAGAGATGCGACTTCGATCGCAGTTCCCAGGGGACGAACCAGACGGAAGGAGAGAAACCAACTCCAGAAAATGCAGTAGCCGCCCAGTGCCGTTGCGGCCAGCGCAATGCTTCCCAGCTGAACCGTATTGAAGATACTGCGGCGCATAGCGACCATGCAAACCGCAACAGCTGGCAGCAGAAGCAGGATGTAATTCAGGACTGCCCGCAGGAGCAGAAGAGCAGCTTCGCTGTAGTCTAGAATGTCGATTCTCCGTACTTCAGTGTACGCCAGCGTGTTGCCTCTCTGAGGCAACACAAAGGGAGAAAGAGGTATTAGCCCATGCGCTTCTGCTTGCGCAGGAATGCCGGCGTATCGTAATCATCGGCTGGCGGCCTCTCTTCAATAACTGGTTCCGGTTGCGCCGCCTGCACGACAATTTCAGGTTCCGGCAGTGGCTCCACCGAGGGCGGCGGCGTAGTCATAAGAACAACATGATCCGGCGAGCTTGCCATCGTAAATGGAAAGTTCGGGTTGCGGCGGTCGATTTCGGGAAGGGTGTCGCGCTGAAACCCGGTGGCAATTACGGTAATCTTTACGGTTGACCCCATCCTTTCATCAAGCACCACGCCGAAGTTGATCTGCACATCATCAT
>CAXTWQ010000124.1:0-6925 GCA_964248065.1 uncultured Bryobacteraceae bacterium
CTCAGCGGGGGCAGCATCTCGTCGGTCAATCCGCAGCGCTGGGCTTTTCTCGATACCGAGACGACGGGACTTGCGGGCGGGTCGGGTACGTACGCGTTCCTCATCGGGGTTGGCCGAATCACGCCGGATGGCTTCCGAGTCCGGCAGTTCTTTCTACGCGAGTACGCTGAGGAGCGCAGCACGCTGGCAGCGCTGACCGAGCACTTGGCCGAGTTCGATGTTCTCATCACATACAACGGCAAGAGTTACGATCAGCCTTTGCTGGAGACGCGCTATCGCATGACCCGGCAGAAGCCGCCCTTTGGAAGACTGGAGCATTTGGACTTGCTCTATGGAGCGCGGCGCCTCTGGAAACTGCGGTTGGAAAAGTGTCGGCTGATTCAACTGGAGCAGCAGATTCTGGGTCTGCATAGGGAAGGCGACCTCGCTGGTGAGCTGATCCCGTATGTGTACTTTGAGTTCTTGCGGTCACAGGATGCAACCCGCCTGGTGCCAATCTTTCACCACAATGCCATGGATATTGTGACGCTGGCTTGTCTTACCGGCATTGTGCCGACCGCCTTCAAGGCAGCCGAGAGCAGTAAGTGCAACTCTGAATTGCTGGCCGAGGCAGGGGTGCGGCACGGTGCCGATCTGGCTGGCATTGCTCGCTGGCTGCTGGCGAGCGGTAAGGCAGAAGAAGCGCTCGCTCTACTGAGGCGCGCTGTAACCTCGGGCTTGGCCGATTCGCTTCTCTTTCGAACGCTTTGGGATATTGCAAAAATTGAGAAGAAGCTGGGCCGTGCCGATGCCGCAGTTGAGGTGCTTGTTGAATTGGCTGGATGCCGGAACGAGTTTCGGATATCCGCATTAGAAGAGCTGGCCAAGTACTACGAGCGGACCGAGAAGAATCTGGTAACCGCTTTGGATTTCACTTACCAGGCGCTGAGTTTCGGAAGCACTGAGCCGTTGTTACAACGGAAAAATCGGTTGCAGCGCCGACTGAGCAAGCCGCGTTCACGCAAGCTGGTTAAGCTGACTTGATCTCGGTCCAGTAGCGGTCGCGCAGTTGTTGCGCCTTTGCGGGCAGCGGCCGAAACCATTCACCGCGAGCAAGCACTTCATCACTTGGGTAGAGCACCGGATTGTGGCGCTGCTGCTCAGGTAGTAACGCCCTGGCTCTGGCGTTTGCCGTCGCCCCATTGATCTGTTCTGCAATGGTCGCGGCTACTTTCGGCTCCAGCAAATAATTGACCCATTCGTAGGCCAACTCTACGTGCCGGCTCTCGCGAAGAATACAGATGTTGTCTGCATAAAGCGCAAAACCTTCAGTTGGAAAGCTGAAGGCAAGCTGTGGCGCAGCGTCGATGGCGACCTGTGCAACCTGCGCCCACATTTGCGCAGCCAGTACGTCGCCACCCGCTACCTGGTCCCGAACTTGTTCACTCAGGTAGGCGCGCAGAAACGGTTTCTGCTGAATGGCCAGATCGCGTGCGGCTTGTAGCGTCCCATTATCGACGGCATTGACCGAGCGTCCCAAACGTTTCAGGCAAGCACCGAACACCTCGGCTGGGTCGTCAAGCATCGTGACGCGGCGTTCATAAGAATTGCTCCATAGGTCGGCCCACGCTCGCGGTGCTTTCGGAGCATTGCGCGAATAGAGAATGCCTGTCGCGCTGTGCATGTAAGGCACGCACCAGTCCAGCGTTCGGTCCCACTCAGGCGATTGAAAGCGCGTCTCCAGATTGGTCAGGTTCGGCAGGCGACTCTTGTCAAATCGCAGCAGCAGGCCAAGTTCGCGCATCGGACCTATAAAGCTGTTCGAGGGAAAGACGACATCCCAGCCAGAGTTACCGCTCATCACTTTGGCAAGCATCTCTTCTGCGCTCGCATAGACTCCGTAGCGAACCTGGCATTGATGCAGGTGCTCGAAGTCGCTGACTGTTTGGCGCGCGACGTAGTTGTCCCAGTTATAGACATTCAGACGCGGCTTGCGCCCGGATGTACAGCCGTTGATTGCGCCTGCAACGCCAAGCAGAAATATTCGGCGATTTAGGCCGCGCATAGAGGCAGAGATTGTGCCGTTAGATTATGGCACAAACGCCTGATGCTGTTGAAAAATTGAGGTGATGAATTGGCGTCGGTCGTTTGTCTTTCGAACTGTGCTTCTGGTTCGTGCCAACTTATCGACGCTGAAGTGCCTTGGCGAACGAGACGAAGCCAATGTAGTGCCCGAGTTCTTCCTAAGGCGATTTGTGCTTGCGCTTCTTGCTTGCAACTCGGCCAGTCAAATGTTTGGTCAGGGTATCTCGGCACAGGAGGTCAACTCCGCCATGATCAGAAACGCCGAGCTCTATCTTTTCGGTCCCTAAAAAAGGATGTTCAGGAAGAGCCGACGCTAAAAGATAAACCCTGCTGCAGAGGTTGCGGTAGTTGGACGGGTACTGACCCGTAACCACTCCGCATTTGCGCGGGGGTGTTTGATTCACTAATTTGTTGAGATACGAATGAGATCCATGTCCGGTGCGCAGAAAGTTTTCGAAGCGATACAGTCCGAGGGGTGCGCTCAAGCTATTCTTGCTAGCGCTCAGATGAAGCTTCCAGTTTTCCTGCCAATAGAATCAGAGAACCCAACGCTACCGTGATCAGCACAGAGACGGCGTTTACTTCCGGATTGACTCCCTTGCGGGCCATTGCATAGACGACCATGGGCAGAGTTTCCGAATCAACACCGGCGACAAGACTCGTGATGACGTAATCGTCAAATGAAACGGTAAAGCAGAGCAGGCCCGCAGCAAGGACGGCTGGCAGAAGGAGCGGCAGCGTCACATAACGGAATGCCTCCCACTCATTTGCACCAAGATCGGCCGCAGCTTCTTCCAGCGCCGGGTCGAGAGTGCGCAAGCGTGCCAGGACAACAATCACTGCGTAGGCAAGACAGAAGCCGGTGTGCGCCAGAATGACTGAGCCTAGACCTAGCTGCCAGTGCAGGAAGTGAAACAGAAACTGAAATAAGGCGAGCAGCGAGACACCAGTGACGATCTCTGGGGCGATGAGGGAAAGATAGAGCGTGTTGGTGACCAAGGGCGAGCGTCGCTTCCAGAGTGCGTATGCGGCGAGCGTGCCCGCTAGTGTCGCTATGGCGCTTGCAGCAGTTGCAATGAGGAGGCTGTTGAGTGTGCCCTCCAGCAGAACGCTATCTGACCAAAGCTGGCGGTACCAAGCCGCGGTGAACCCGCCCCACAACGCCATTTTGGAATTGTTGAAGCTGAACACGCCAAGGGTGAACAGCGGCAGATAAAGAAAGGCGTAGATGGCGGCGGCATAGGTTGGCAGAAAGCGTTTCACAGTATCTGATCTCCGCGTCGTTGTAAGCCGACCGCCGCAAACCAGGAGAGCGCGAGAAACACGAGCGACAAAGCTGCGCCGAAGGGCCAGTCACGCGCGCTTGTGAACTGATTCTGCACCAAGTTTCCGATCATGACAGTTTTGCCGCCGCCCATCAGATCGGGCGTGAGGTAAGCGCCCAGGCACGGGATGAAGACCAGCGCACTCCCGGCGAGAATGCCCGGTCGGCTTAATGGAACAGCAATGCGCCATATTGCATCCCCAGGCGTTGCGCCTAAATCGAGTGCAGCTTCAAGCAGGCTTGCATCAAGCTTCTCAAGCGTTGCATAGAGCGGCAGAATCATGAAGGGCAGGTAGCCGTAGACCAACCCGAGCAGCACGGCGCCCACATTGAACAGTAAAGGTAAGGGCTGATGAACCAGACCCAACTTTTGCAGTGTTGTGTTAAGCAGGCCCGTGTCTCGCAGCACAAACATCCACGCGTACGTGCGGACCAGGAAGCTGGTCCAGAATGGCAGCATCACTAGATTCAGCAGCAGCGTGCGACGGCGTGCAGCCCGGGCGATGTAGAAGGCGATGGGGAATGCCAGAACCAGGCACAGGGCCGTCGACAGCGCCGCAACCCATATCGATCGCCAAAGTATGTATAAATAGATCGGCTGGAAGACGCGCCTGTAACTGCTGAACGTGACCGGTGCGCTGACGCCGCCATAGGCTCCACGCGTGAGCAGGCTGTAAATGACGACTACGAGTAATGGAGCAAGCACGGTGGCGGTCAACAGCCACTGCGAGGGCAGGAGAAACAATCTCGGCAGACGCATTGTTGTCATAGGACCAGATCCATTTCGTCGCGCCGTTGCCAAATGATAAAGACGGTGTCAGATGGCTGAGCGGAACACTCATTGACCGCGCTGTCCACCATGCAGACCTCGCCTGAACGGAGGCGAAGGTGGAATCGGACATAGCTGCCCAGGAACGTGCAGGCTTGAACCGTAGCGGGTTGAAATGGGGCATCACTTGGCGGTTGCTTCCTTGTGATTCGAATGTTCTCGGGACGAATTGCGACAGAACCGATGCGATTCACATCACCAAGGAAATTGGCAACAAACATCGATTGCGGGTTTGAGTAGAGATCGCGCGGCGTACCCATCTGCTCGAGGCGTCCCTCATGCATGACGGCCATACGGTCGGACATAGACATGGCCTCCTCCTGATCGTGCGTGACAAGGAGAAATGTGATACCGGAGCTTCGCTGCAGGGCGCGCAACTGCTCCCGAACCTGACGGCGGAGTTGGGGGTCAAGCGCCGACAACGGTTCGTCGAGCAGTAGAATATCGGGTTGCAGAACAAGTGATCGGGCAAGAGCTACCCGCTGTTTTTCGCCGCCCGAGAGCTCGCGTGGAAAGCGCCCGTCTTTGCCCGTCAACTGCACTACTTGAAGAACTGCGTCTACCTTCTGACGAATCTCTTCATTACTCCACCGGCGCTCCCGCTCCAGGCCAAACGCAACGTTGCGTTTGACGGTTAGGTGAGGGAACAGAGCATAGTTCTGGAACACGGTACTCACGCGCCGCTGGTAGGGAGGCAGATGACCGACGTCAAAGCCGTCGAGCATGATAGAACCGGCTGTGGCCTGTTCGAGCCCGGCAATCAGGCGTAGCGTGGTGGTCTTTCCGCAGCCCGAAGGACCGACGAGCGAGAAGAACTCACCGCGGCGAAGTGCAAGCGATACGTTATCGACGGCCAGGTGCGCCCGGGAATCGCCGGACTCGCCAAACTGTTTGCACAAGGAGCGCAGCTCCAGAACGGTATCCACTAGCGAAGTCAAATGCTATCGCAAATTATTATTGGCGGAGCGGATTGAGCCGAGTCTCTTCCAGGTCATCTCGATAAAACATGTTGAAGGTATCGAAGGGAATCAGCCGTTCGGCATCTGGGTGAGCGATGTGGATGCATGTCTTGCGGATGGAGCGTAGATCGAAGCTGTCGGCATCAATGAACTGCACGATCAGGATTCGAAACAGATTCTGATATCCGAGGTCTTTCGGCGCAAGCATCTGCGGAAGGCAGCACAAGAGATCGCGCAAAGAGTTTGCTTGCGACTGCGGTGAGTGATTGGTGGAGAACAACTTGAAGAGCCCGTCCTTTACAGGATTTGCCACAGCCCGTGCCAGCAAGTCAGGGTGCTTCGCCAGATGTGCGCGGATGCCGCTGTCCTGCTCGTAGATGATTGTGTTTGCCGCACCATTGATTAGTACTTCCGGCGGGATCATGCTGGTGAGTGGCGTTACATTACCAGCTAACTTCAATGCATAGCCCATGGCAAGCGAATCTGGATGACACGGCACAGGAATGATGTCTTCGGGCTTTAAGACGGAGGTCTGTTCCAGAATTTTTCGGCGCACTTCGGTCAGCGTGAGACGATGTTTTGGCGCATCATAGTTGTTGAGCCTGCCCGCTTGCTGAACTGGCTGGAACGTGACGCCGCGGACGCACGGTTGGGTGAGGGCAAAGTCGATGATTGAGCCTAGCTCGCTGTCATTCACACCCTGCTCAACAGTTACCACCAGCGTTGTTGAAATGCCGAGTTCGTTCAGTCGCTCCAGCGCACGCTGACGCACCGAACGCAGATCTGCTCCTCTAAGCTGCAAGAGCGGACCGCGCTCAAGTGAATCGAATTGGAGGTAGAGTTCGAAGTTGGGCATGTAGGTTGCCAAGCGCTTTGCAAACGCTGGGTCTGATGCGATGCGAACCCCATTCGTATTGACCATCAAATGCTTGATCGGCCGCTGCCTGGCAGCATCCAGAATTTCGAAAAACTGCGGATGGATGGTCGGTTCGCCCCCTGAGATCTGAACGATGTCGGGCTCCATCTCATTGCCTACAATCAGGTCGAGCATCCGAATCACTTGCTCCAGGGGCCGATGGGTGGTGCGGTGCGTGCCGCTGCTGGCGTAGCAGATGGGACAATTCAAATTGCATGCATCTGTAATTTCGAGAAGCGATAAACAGGAGTGCTGCTCATGATCGGGACAGAGGCCGCAATCGTAGGGGCAGCCATACTTAACGGGCGTGTTCCAGCGCAGGGGCATCTCTGGCGGCTTGATGAAAACTTCACGGCAACGCCGGTAGTAGTCGACATCATCGGCTATGAGAACGCGCTGAAAGCCGTGAGTCGGGCAGCGTTTTAGAAGATAAACGTTCTCGTTCTGAAAAACGATCTTGCCGTCCACGCGGCGATAGCAGGTTCCGCACAGCGAAACGGCTGAGTCGTAAAAAAGATACGGCCGGGTAGGAGCGCTCATTAGTTAGAGAATGCGTTGATGATCAATGCAACAACCAGACCCACAAGCGTAATCGCGAAACCGATTAGAGACACAAAGAAGAGCATCCCGAATATCCCGGGCAGGTTAAACTCCATTGGAATCGTCCTGTTTACAACGCCCGCTAGAGTCACATTACAGAGACCAAAGCCAAGAATCATGCCAGCTCCGAAACACGCGAGTGCGATTAGAAAACCCCGGTAGCGTTTGTTGTTGCCTTCAGCCAAATTCTTCCTTAATTGAAAGTAAGCGACACTGGTCGCGACCGGGCAAGA
>CAXTWQ010000124.1:6935-13711 GCA_964248065.1 uncultured Bryobacteraceae bacterium
GAATAGTACAAGCGTTGGCCCAATCACCAAACCAGGCCATACAGCAGCATGATTAGCAAGACCTCCGAAAACGCCAATACTACAAAGGCCGAAGCCTAGCATTATGCCGGTTCCAAACATAGCGAAGACTTTGAAGAATGGGCTTCTACTCTTTCTCTCAACTCTAGCCAAACCTTTTCCTCCTGTTCGGCATAAGTAGCAGAGGCTTCTCTCTTAAGCCAAGTAGGAGAAAGGCTAATCCAACGCAACACGCCCACTGAATCAGGCTCAATCCAACAACCGTCCGCTGTGGTTTCAAGAAGTCGATGACCAATCTCCAGGTTAGATACGCAGCTAGGAAGATCCGGAATAGCAGGCCGTTCTCGTGTGGGCGCTGATGAAAATAATGTAGAGTTCCCGCCAGCATTATGCAAAACACGATCTCATATGCCTGTGTGGGATGGCGGCTCACGCCGTCGCCGAAATCGACGCCCCACGGCAGAGACGTCGGTACACCAAAGGTGTCATCCGCTAGCCCAGCGAAGAAGCAGCCAAGCCGTCCAACAGCGATTCCTACGCACAGCGGAATCGCAAAGAGATCGCCTGTTCGCGTATGAATACCTTGAATCTTCTTAACCATCTCAACGCCGAGCCATCCACCGAGTAGCCCACCCACAATCGTTTTGCCGCCGCTGCCGGGAGTGATGAGCTGAGAAATCGTGATCCAGGTGTGGGGCGATTGCTTCCATAACCCAAGCACACGGCTACCGACTAGGGCGCCAACGACAGAAGCAGCAATCACGCTCCAGCGTTGCTCCTCCCCGATGACGTCGCCGGCAGCAGCTCGCGCTCGTCGATACCAGGCGAACCCCAGCGCATATCCGAGCGCCTCAAAGATCTCATGCCATTCAGGATGCGGGGCTACGTGGATCACCGAATCAATACTCCTTCGTGTGACTTTTTGCGACAATCGAGCGTAGCAATATGAGCCTGATTCGATGCGGGATTGCAGCAGGCGTTGCGCTTGCGGCGATTGCTTTTCCGTCGCTGCCTGACCAGAAGGCGACTGCCCCGGTAACCATGACGCGCATGGTGGTTCGCTTGATGGCTCCGGGCGTTAAAGCAAACAGCTTCCCTGCCCTGCCAAAAACAATCTTCCGAGCGGGGTCGCACTATGCGCGGATAGAAGATGCCCCAGACTCGCGGCAGCAGGTGCAGAAACTGACTGTAATTGCCGGGACCGATGCCTACAGCGCCAATCTGATCGACAAGAAGGGCACGCACGTAGTGGAGCAAAGCGGCTCGGCCGACCTGCATCTCCCGATAGTGCTGCCCTTCGATCCGAAGCATGAACTTCCCGCTCTGGACAAGTTGGAATTCGGAGATGAATATGACTTTTTCATAGACGCCGGAGCGGTAAGCGAACCAGGGCCTACCATCAATGCCAAGTCAACAGACGCCCTGCGATTGAAGGCGGCTGCCGGAAGCGCGCTGCTTGTTCTGAGAGGTGGGACCCACACCCCTGTAACGCTCTCCTGGCGAATGAAGGACGGCGAATACAAATACGAGTACATTGAATACGCCGACACGCCTTTTGACCCTGGGCTTTTTACTAAGCCTACAGGCATTCAGTTCAAGGAAGTTGGTCCTGACCTGGTGGGCGAACATTAATTTGAAGTCGACCGTTGCAGTTCTCCCTGTGTTGACGTCCATCGATTGTGGATCTGAAGTCAAACAGACGCGAGGTGCTGTTAGCAATGGGTGCTGGAATGATTACGTTTAATGCCGGATTGAGTGCAGGGACCGACGACGGGTTCTATCGAACGCTGGGGCATACCGGCGAGAAAGTCTCCTGTATCGGGATGGGTGGGTTTCATCTGGGCAAGCCCGAAGTCAGCGAAGGCGACGCGATCAAGTTAATTCACAGCGGCATTGACCGCGGCATCAACTTCATGGACAACTCCTGGGACTACAACAAGGGCGAGAGCGAGAAGCGTATGGGCAAGGCGCTGGCTCAAGGCGGCTATCGCAAGCGCGTTTTGCTAATGACTAAGATTGACGGGCGCACGAAGGAAGAAGCCAATAAGCAGATTGAAGAATCGCTAAAGCGGCTGGAAACAGATCACGTGGATGTACTGCAATTTCACGAGGTGATCCGCTTTGATGATCCAGACCGGATCTTTGCTCAAGACGGGGCTATAGAAGCCTTTCTAGATGCTAAGAAGGCCGGCAAGACTCGCTACATCGGGTTCACCGGACACAAAGATCCTCGCATCCACAACTACATGCTGGAGGTAGCGGACCGGCATAAGTTCGTTTTTGATACCGTGCAGATGCCGATCAACGTGATGGACGCACATTTCCGTAGTTTCGAAAGTGATGTGCTGCCTGCTTTGTCCAAAAGAAATATTGGTGTGCTCGGAATGAAGAGCCTGGGTGACAGCACTATCTTGAAGAGCGGTAAGGCGACGGCGAGAGAGTGCCTGCATTACGCGCTGAGTCGGCCTGTATCAGTGCTGATTACTGGCATCGAGAAGCCGGAGATACTTGATCAGGCTTTAGAGGCAGCTCATACGTACAAGCAAGTTAGTCAGGATGAGATTACGGCGCTTCTGAAGCGTACTCAACCAGCCGGCCTTAGTGGCCAGTGGGAGCTGTTCAAGACCAGCGCACATTTCGACAGCACGGCCAAAAATCCAGATTGGCTAGGCAAAGAAAGCCCGCACGTAAAAGAGTACGCTCCGGCGCTTTAGAACTTCATCGCAGGGACATCGGCGACTGCTACGCTGAGTCCGATGTTTCTGCCACGGCGGGTTCTCTCTTCCATCTTGCTTGTGCTGGGCTCGTCGGTGCCTCCAGTTGCCGCGCAGCCAACGAAGCCAAAGCTGATTGTCGCAATCATTGTCGATCAATTCCGTTACGACTACCTGACTCGGTTTCGCGCCGACTATCACGGTGGACTCAATCAGTTGTTGACCGAAGGCGCGGACTTCACAAATGCGTATTCTGCGCAGGTTCCTACCGTTACCGCTGTCGGCCATAGCATCTTTCTGACGGGTGCAATGCCTGCAGTTAGCGGCATTGTTGGCAATAGCTGGTACGACCGCGATGAGAAGCAGACAGTCACCAGCGTTTGCGACTGGGATGAAAAGCAAGTGGGTAGCGGCGCTCGGCAAGCAGTGAAGGGTCCGCGTTGCACTGACTCTGATCCAGCTTCGCCACGCCGGTTGCTGGTCAGCACGATAGGTGATGAGATGCGGACTGCTGATTCAAAGTCAAAGATAGTTGGGATCTCCATCAAGGCACGCGGTGCGATCCTTCCCTCTGGGCATCGAGCGGCGGGCGCTTACTGGTTTGATGATGAGACGGGCAACTTTATCTCGAGTACGTTCTACATGCAGCAATTGCCTACATGGGCCGCCGCCTACAACGAGAAAAAGCTTGCGGCGAGTTATGTGACGAAGAAATGGGACGGCTTTCCTTCCTGGAATTTTCGCGCTTCAGCTGGAAGCTCAGCTCCTTTTGCAAAATTGCCGGGAAGTCCGTGGGGCAATGAGTTGATTGAAGGCTTTGCGGAGGCCGCGCTGGACGGCGAGCAACTGGGGCAGCGCGGAGCAACAGACTTGCTGACCATCTCCTACTCCTCCAATGATTATGTCGGGCATCGTGTCGGTCCCGACGCGCCGGAAGTTCGCGATATGGCAATTCGAACCGATCAACTGCTGGCTCAGCTGTTCAAGCGCATCGATGCGAAGGTTGGCTTGAGAAATACGCTGATTGTCTTGTCAGCCGATCACGGAGTAGCGCCCACGCCCGAACAGGATGCTCGCGATAAGATGCCGGGCGGGTATTTGGTTGGTGATATCGAAGACTCTGTCAGCAGTGCTTTGAACCGAGCATTTGGAAAAGCTGACTGGATTATTCCTGGCGGCAGTGATACGACAATTTACCTGAACACTGAGACACTCAGCAAGGTAAAAGATAAGGACGGCCGTCTCCTATCGCGTACGGAAGTAGAGAACGTGGCTCGGGAAGCGTTGCTTGCCATTCCGCAGTTGCATGTCGCGCGTGTTTACTCGAGAGAACAGCTGGACAACGGAGTCGCTGGCGACCTCCTGGCACAGGCAGAGATGAACGGCTTCTATCCGCGGCGCAGCGGTGATCTGTTCCTCATCTTCGAACCCAATTGGATGTCCGGCACCGGCGGCACTACGCACTTTTCGCCATACAGCTACGACCGTCATGTGCCACTTTTGATGATGGGCCCCGGCATCACTCCGGGCCGATATCTTGGCCCGGTGATGCCGAACGATGTTGCTCCAACTTTGGCAACGCTACTTGATATTCAGACGCCTAATGGCTCGTCTGGGCGCGTGCTAACTGAGGTGCTTGCTCATTAGTGTGGCTCGGTTTGGGTAGGAGAATCGCAACAGAGTCAGCTGGCAGTTCGATTGAACCCGGTCTCACTTGCCAACCTTCTTCAGAGGCGACCACGTCCTGCGGTGTCCTACTGGTCGGAATGCTTTGGCGATCTGAGCCCAAGTTGATAGCTACCTCGAATGCCCCGCGCTGAAGTTTCAGCCATTGGCCTTCCTCACTGTAGCCGACCTGCACACGGTCGAGCCGCCCGTCTGTCAATGCAGGCGTGGAACGGCGTAGCGCTATCAGTTTTTTGTGCCATTCAAGCAAGGTGTGATGTGGCTCTTCATCGACTTCATTCCAGTTCAAGCGCGACCGTTCCAGCGTTTCACGGGCCTGCGGATCGGGCACTTCTTCCGGCTTCCACCCGAACACTTTGAACTCGTTCTTACGGCCTTCTGAAACGGCCTTGGCAAGATCTTTATCCTCGTGCTGAGAAAAGTATTGGAAGGGAGAAGAAGCACCGAACTCTTCGCCCTGAAACAGCATTGGTACAAATGGGGAAGTAAGCACCAGGGCAGCTGCGATCTTCTGCCGGCCAACGCTGACCAGGTGAAACAGCCGATCGCCCTGCGCACGATTGCCAATCTGATCATGGTTCTGCGCAAATACTACGAAGCGATGCCCCGACAGCCCAGTAGCAGGGCGGCCATGCACGCGATCCCGGTGCGGCGAGTAATTGCCGTCGTAGACGTATGCCGAACGTAGCGATTTCGCCAGGTGAGCAATGGAGCCGAAGTCTTCGTAATAGCCTTTCACCTCCCCAGTTAACAGAGAGTGCAAGGCGTGGTGGAACTCGTCATTCCACTGAGCATCGATGCCGTACCCACCGGCCTCGCGCGGCTTTACGAAACGCGGATCGTTGAGATCGCTTTCAGCAATCAGGACCAGATGCTTTCCGATTTGAGAAGACAGTGCGTCGACGTCCTCAGCAAGCTGTTCGAGAAAATGTAGAGCGGAATGATCCACGAACGCGTGCACGGCGTCGAGGCGCAGACCATCAAAGTGATAATCGCGAAGCCACATGAGCGCGTTGTCTGAGAAGAAGCGGCGTACTTCGTAGCTAGCTTTGGAGTCTAGGTTCACCGCGTCACCCCACGGCGTTTTATATTTATCGGTAAAGTAGGGTCCGTATTTGCCCAGGTAGTTGCCGGCAGGGCCGAAGTGATTGTAGACCACATCGAGCAACACCGCCAGGCCTTTCGCATGGCAAGCGTTCACTAACGTTTTGAGATCGTCCGGCGAACCGTAACTATGGTGAGGAGCATACAAATCGACGCCATCGTAGCCCCAGCCCCATGGGCCTGAGAACTCGTTTACCGGCATGATCTCCAGGTGAGTGATACCCAGATCGAATAGGTAATCGAGCTTATCGATTACGGCCAGAAACGTTCCCTGTTCGGTGAAGGTCCCCACGTGCAGTTCGTAGATGATGGCGCTGGACAAAGGGCGCGGATGCCACTTGTCGTCAGACCATTGAAAAGCAGAATGATCCACGACTCGAGAGGGGCCATTCACGCCATTAGGTTGCCAAGGCGACCGGGGGTCAGGCGTGGGCTGCCCGCCATCGACGGCAAACGAGTAATCGGTACCAGGCGCGGCGGCGTCTACCGTTGCTTTCCACCAGCCACGCTCTGCCTTCTCCATTGGATGCGTTGCACCGGCGGCAACTACAGCTAGCGAGCTCGCATCAGGAGCCCAAACTTCGAAAGTATGCATTTTAGATTTTTTCCAGCAGAGCCACAGGGAACTCTGTAAATACAGCGGAGAGGGGTGAAGATCCGCCTTCCAGTTTAGAACCAGTGAAGCAGTTTCGCCATTGACCTGTGGGAAGTTGGATGCTTGTGTCTCCCCACTCACTGCCCAATGTTTTCACCAATCGCGGAACTAGTGTAATGACATGTTCTCCGCGCTTGAAACCAATAACATGATTAGCTTTGTCCCCGACCGCTGTCATAGGAGTGTAGCTTGCGTCTGAGCCGAACCAATCCGGGTGTCTGCGCCGTAAGCTGAGCGTGTAATGCGTGACCGCAAGTTTAGGCATACCCTCATCGCTGCGGGCTAAAACTTCACGGGCCGATAAGGCTGGTAACTCGGCTAGCAACTTGCGTCGCAACTGATAGTCCACCGGCCGCCGATTATCAGGATCAACCAAGCTCAAATCCCACAGCTCACAGCCTTGATACGTATCCGGAACACCGGGGCAGGTCATCTTCAATAGCGCCAGTGAAAGCGAGTTTACGCGGCCGGGCTCAATCAAGCCTTTGACGAAATCACTCAAGTCGTTCTGAAACATGTCGCTCGCATACAGCTGATGGACAAACGACTTTGTTGCTTCTTCAAAAGACGAGTTCGGACTCAACCACGTGGTCTGGGCT
>CAXTWQ010000125.1:0-13596 GCA_964248065.1 uncultured Bryobacteraceae bacterium
TCTGCATTTTGGTCGAGTCCGCGGGGCGGAAGAAGGGCTTGCTCTGACCCAGCCAGAGGCTGTACAGGTGGAGCATGCCGGCCGTGCCGAGCGTGCCGTTGTCCTGGATGTAGCCCTCTAAGGTCTCGTAGTCTGCCGCTTGGTACGAGGTTTGCAACTCGTTGAGATACGTAGGCCACCACGCCGAGCACCAATCTTGGTTTGGGTTCGGGTTCGGCGGTACAGGACTCTCCGGCGCCGGAGGGCACGAGGCTGCGAAATACGTTAGGTCGCTTTCAGTCTTGTTGACTCTGTCCGCGATCTTTTGGGCATCGTTGGTGATCAAGTCGTACTGCGTCTGAGTCGCCGTCGACTTCACGAGCTGCGTAAGCTGGGCCACTTGACTGCTCAACGAGGCGACACTGCTCCGGAGGTCCGCCAGCGACTGCAGCAAAGCGTTGATGCCGTCTGCAGTGGCGTCAGGTGTAGCCAACCCCGTTTGCGTCATCACCCAGCCTGCAAGCTGGTTGCCGGCATACTTGAGCGCGGCCTTGGCCAGGTCTTCCGCGAAGGTGCTCTCGGGGCTGCTCAGCGCGTTCGGGTTGCGGAACAAGTGCGTAGCATCGGGTGAGGCGAGTTCCTGGAGCAGCAGATGCTGGAAGGCGTCCAACCCCCCCGCGTCCCGCGCCTCTCGCATGAAGACGACAGGGCTAAAGAACGGAGACTTGTAGTGTGAACTCTCCCGCAATGCCGGCCCCAAGTCATAGTTTTCAGGAAGGTTCAGAAAACGCCTGACAAGGGCCTCGGCGTGATCCAGCTTGAGTTCCGGCCGAGCATCCAAGAGGCGGCTGACCACGGTGGTCACCGGGTTGACATCCAGGATCCGGTTTGCAGAGTCAGTGGCCACGTCGGTGGTTAGATGCCCAAAGAACCGATCGCCGTTTATAGTTCCGCCCGAGATGCTGATCCGGATCAACGATGGCCTATTGGGGGCTATGGCCTCTTCACCCCGAAGCCAACGGCTCGAGACCGACGCGGCAAATACACCTTGGCCGTTTGTGGCAGCCTTTGTGTCGGCTAATAGTTGACCATGCATCGTCACGCGCACATCCGCTCCTACCACTGGAGCGTCGGCAAACGCCACAATCCGCAGCCACACCTTTCCCTTACTCTCCGCGCGGATCGTCGAAGGCAGGAACAGCCCGAGCACGAACGCTGTCACCAGAGCCACACATCGAGTCGAGTCTTTGAAGCTTCTTTTCATGTGATTGTTCATTTTTTGATCGCTTGTTACGGCTGCATTCCCCTGAGTACCGCGTTTGATTTGGGCATGTGCTGCCGGTTAAGGAAGCTTCTCAATGGCCGGTGGGACGTATGTGCCGTCCAAAACGCTACCCAGTGGGCCGTAGTCGCGGAGCATCACATTGAAAGGCCCAGGCGGAATCGGAAGCCAGTTAGCAGCAGGAACTCCTGCGGGGAGCTGCCTCGCCATGTAAATTGAGATCGACTTGTCTGCATTGTTGTACAACCCTGGCGTGTAACTCGCGACCAAGTATTTGTTTGCTGAGTTCGGAACTAGTTCGATGGCCTCTGGAGTGTAGGCTGTAAGTGACCAAAAGCGCTGAGTAGCGGGAATTTCCCCAGCCGGAAAGGTCAAGACGTAACCATCGGGATCGGTTCCATTCAACGGTAAACCGTCACGATCCTTGAAGGCGTGGAAATAAGCCGCTGCTTCGTGGTCGTTTGCATACTGAATAAATTCCGTTATCGAGGATCGTTCGACGGCTGAGGAGGACCCTGGGTCGGGGTTCGCGCAGAAGTCATTGGGACCGGTGCACCAATGGCCAATGTTCTGGTAAGTGGTCCAGTTAGTATCCCCTGTATTGGCGAGGTAATGATTGATGATCTGATCGTGCGCGGCCCTCACGCCCTTTGCAAATTCGGCCCTGTCCTTTGATGTTCTTCCTGCAAACAGCGCGTTGAAAGTAGTTGATAGTGTTTGGACCGCTTGCGACATAGTCGGGGTCTTGGGCGAGTCCACCGCTGCCTGGAGCTGCCGCAGGAACGCGATCGGATCTACGGCAACCAAGCTGTCGGCAATCGTCTTGAACGGTAAGGCGAACTCGACTTCTGGCACGATCCGGGTAGGTCCGCCGAGAGGCACTTCGGCCGGGCAGCTATAGCCCAGGTAGCTACACAGCGGCATCGTAGACATATTCCGTCTGAACGTCTCGCCATCCGCAGTCAGGTCCGTCTCAACACCGTTGACGGTCTTGAACCTGTCCGCTCGGAAGATAATCGTCATGTAGTCGAAGGGCAATGGAACCGGGGTGACTGTGACAGGAAGCCTGTTAGGGTCGAATCCCGGCCCGTAAAGCGCGTACGTTCCTGGCGTGTTCGCAGGGAATGCGGAATGGAAGATGTCGCAATAGCGATCGAGAATGAGCACCGAGTAATTCGCGGGCGTTGACGGGACCGTAACGATCACCGGTTCCATCGACAGGTCAAGAAACGAACTCGCGTAGACCGTATCGTTGTTGATCGCAACCACATAGTGGTACAGCGGAGAGATCCGGTTGGGGCCGACCATGCGATTGGAATTGCCCAAAGAAGTTTGATAGTAGGTGAACCATAGCGGATAGAACTGAGTAACGTAATCCCGCGTAGTCGTAAATGCGTCCTGTGCTTTGACAACCGACGGCAATACGGCCAAGGACAGCACCAAACAAACACACCCGATCAAACGTTTCACGCACACTGTTCTTAATCCGATGCCTTGGGCGATACATTTATAGCCGGCCGCGCCTTGCTCAATGGCTGTTGTAAACTTCCGAAACTCTCTGTGATCCATGCTTCCGTCTCCCGTGCGCCGCCTGTCAGTTTCCGAACGGTCAATTACTTTCGTCCAATGTCCGTAGGATCTGGCACTGGCTGAGCGCATCCTATTCACCTAGTACGCAATGTTCGGTCGCCAATACCGTAAATCGGATCAAGAAAATATGTGGGCCGCTCTACAATGGCGTGGACTGTGTGGCAGCTGGTCGTCTTGCAAAGCTCCCGAACATGCAGCGATTGTCATTTGAGGTAGAACAGCCCGTAGCATTTTGGTTCTGTTCGTCACAGTGCGGTAACTTCGCCGTTGTCGAGCAGAAAGAAGCTAATCGAATGTTTGCAATTAGAAGAGAACAAGCCAGATACGGAACGGGATTTTCCCGTGGGTCCGGGGATGCCGGAGCGGGAAACGTGGTGACTGGAGCTAGGCGCGTTTTCGTTCCCAATCGGTTGGTGTCGTAGACGAGCGGCTAGGCCGGCTTCGCAGGTACGAGGCCGCGGCGCATCATGATCGTGCCCCATCTTTACGGGATCCGGAGGTCCACCTGCCGTCAGAATTTCCCGCACTTCGCGGAAGTATTGCGCACCGAGAATGCCGGGCGTGAGCACACAGAGAACTTTGGCCATGTCATCGAAGGAATTCGAGAAGGCGCGGATACTAGGGAGAGTTCCTCAAAGACGTTCCCGATGGGATCGTAGCTGCCGAGGTTTACAAGGGCTTCAGGCACCCACAAGAGTGTGAAAACAGAGTACAGGACGGTGAGAGGAAGAGCTCCGTTGCGAGCAGTTCTACGCCAGAGGAGGGCGAGCCCAGGGGAGAGTTCAATGAAAGCGGGTGAAATAAGCGAGCGGCACGTGGAGCGGTATGTTCGGGCCAATGTGCTGCCACGTTGTGGCGAAATCGCCAGAAACTAGGCCCAGGAGGCCGAGAAAGATGGCGGCCACAGCGGAGACATAAAGCCCGAGATTTGATGTAGTGCTGCCGTGTTTCGCCGATGCGCGGCGGTCCACACACACTCTATCCGAGTGGACGACTTATTTGCTCATCCTTCAGCAGTGGCCCGTCTATCAAATCGGATCAGAGTGGCAACAGCTCAAGCAAAGAGTCGAGCTGCAGAACAGTCGCATTCTGTCAGCATCGCAGATGGCTAGAACTGTTGTCCGACGACACCACTATTCTGGCAAACGGAGGGAATACAAGAGCCCTTCCAGCCGCGCACCAAAACAGGCTCCCAAGTTCCAGAACCCCTCCGTCGCGTCTTAGCGTGAGTAAATTCCTTTTCTTGAGGTGTCCCTACCTGGGAACTCACACAATGATGCAGCACTGCCCCATTACCACGGTTCCGGAGATAAATATCCCTATGTTCCGGGCTTGCGCCGGGACGATTTGACCCTAAAAGACCCAAAATGTTTGCCTATACAACAGGAAGACTCATCCAAGAACGCGTGCTGACACTACTCAGCAACGCAGGATGTGCCGCTTAGGGCGCTTGTACTCTCTGAACTCCCCGCCGTTTTAGGTGCTCACGCCCTGCCCTCTTCTTTGTCTACGCGGCTACTCAGATGGCGTTCAAGAACTAGTCGGCCCGAGCGGCGGAGGTATTCGGTGGGGGTGTAGCCTGCGAGCTTGCGGAAATCGTTGATCAGATGTGCCTGGTCGGCATACCCGAGGTCGAACGCGAGTTGGGCACCGTCTATGGCTTCGCCGGCGTGAAGGCGTTCTAACACTTCATGCAATCGGAAACGACGGATAACCCACTTGGGCGGTACGCCTACATAATCCTTGAAGAGCCGCTGCAAGGAACGGATGCTCCGGCCGCTGCGCCTGGAAAGGGTCTCTACACTGAGGAGCGAGGGATCATGCAGGATCATGTTGACAAGCGTTGTCGAGAGTTCTGTGTTGGTGTCGCGTACGGGTAGGTGGCGGAGGAAGTAAGCAGCAGTGACGGCAGCCATGTTTTCGGGACTGTCGAGCCCCCGGAGCTGTGTAGCGAGCATGAGGATGTCTGGACCGAACACCTCTGGCGCAGCGACAACGCAATCGGTGAGCGTCGAGACGGAGCTATTTAAGAATGGTCGCAAGCCTCCGGGCTGGAACTTTAGGCCGAAAACTCGCCCTTGACCTTCCATGCTTCGTGAGAACTTGCCACTGGTTACGCCGGAAAGCTCGGCGCGCCGATGTACGAGGGGATGATCGACGGGACGTTCGAGGTCGTGTTCGAAAATGAGATAGCAGCTCGGATGAGGAAGAGTTTCAGCGGTGCTCGGCGCGCAGCCGCGTAGGTCCCATTGAACGTACCAGAAGTGCTGGACGAAAGGGCAAATTTCTGGCGACGGCGCGAGCCGCTGATGGAAGAAGGCGCTGCCTCGATCGCCCGGAGCCTGTAGTACGCCGCGCGGCGGACCAACAGCAGGTGGAAAATGCGCGGGCTCGCGTCGCGTTTTTACAATCATGTTTTCGTTCGATGTCATAGCTTGGTTCGCAGGAGATAGGACATTGCAGGCAGTTTTCAGGTTAATCGCTTCAGCTGCGATTCTGGCGCAGATCGGCGCTCCTGCACATACAGAAGGAGGAAAGCACATGGAGGCGAAGGGCACGTTTGAGGTTAAGGTCACCCCAGCGGAGAGCACCAGCTTCGAAAAGGGGATGGGTGTGAGCCGGTACGAGCTCGACAAAGAGTGGCGAGGCGATTTAGCAGGAACTTCCAAAGGAGAGATGCTGGCAAACTTCACCGAGAGTACGAAGTCGATGGCATATGTCGCGATGGAACAGGTATCTGGCAGGCTCGGCGGAAAGGGTGGGACCTTCTACCTGGCGCACAGAGCAACGATGACGAAGGGCGACGCGGCTTCTGGTGAAATGAACATCGTGGTAGTGAAGGGTTCAGGCACGGGAGAGCTCACCGAATTATCCGGCGGGTTGACGATCATCATCGACGCCGCTGGTAAGCACTCCTACGTCTTAGAATATGAGCTATCGCACGAGGCGAGATGACGAGTACCGGCGGCAGAAGGTGATCTCGCGCGTACTTAGTCGGCACGGCGGCGGTGCCTGGTGTCGCGGCAAAGCGTGAAGGAGGAAAAACGTGTCCATCTCACAAGGACTACTCGCCGAGTTTGAAGTACAAGCGCCCCTAACGAAATCTTTCTGGAGCGACTTCCACACGACCAGCTCACGTGGAAACCACATTCGAGGTCCCTGACTGCGGGGCAACTCGCTCATCATCTCACGGCCGTACCCGGCCGAGGTCGTTCGCACGGCTCAGAAGGATCAGGTGCCGCTTCCCAACTTCTCGTTTCCTCAACCGGAGTCGCTTTCACAGATTCTTCAGACTCTGAAGGAGAGCATCACTATCGTGCGGGAAGTGCTGCCGACCTTCGATGACGAGGCAATGAACCGGTCTTGGCGAATTCTTGCAGGGGAGCAAGAGGTGCTTGCGATGCCCCGCCAGGCACTTCTGCGCAATGTCATGTTGAATCACTGGTATCAGCACCGGGGTCAATTCAGTGTCTATCTGCGGCTCTTAAACATCCCTGTTCCGAGCAGCTGGGGACCAAGTGCCGATGAGCCGGTCGTGTTTGCGCCCGAATCTTCCTGAACGACCGTTTCGGCCCCCTACGCTGTTTCCTAACCCGTCGGGGTTCAACTTCCGCCAACGGCATTTGAACTAACCGCTTGCGCGGGGCCGCTGCGCGGGATGGTTTTAGGAAGGATAGAGGTCGATCGCGGGTAAATAGTCTGGGTCACAAGGAGGTCTTGTGACCCGTCTAAGAAAGTTGATGCTGGATGAGCTCCAGCGTCGTAATTACGCTCAATACCGTAAGAAGCTATATCAAGGCAGTCGAGGATTTTGCCCGCTACTTTGGCAAACCGCCCGAGCGCTTAGGACCCGAACACATCCGCGAGTATCAGGTGCACTTGTTCCGTGATCGGAAGCTAGCGGCCTCGACTGTGGAAGGGCGCGCGGCGGCACTGCGCTTTTTGTTTGTCAAGACGCTGCATCGGCCGTACCTGCCGAATCAGATTTGATTTCCCGAAACGCCCGCGACGATTGCCCATCGTCCTCAGCCCGGAGAAGTGGCGCTGCTGATCGATTTCGCCAAGAACCTGATGCATCGAGCGATCTTGATGACGCTGTATGCAAGTGGGCTCCGCCGCGCGGAGTTGTGCCGCCTTAAAGTCGTGTCGATTCCTTCTCTCAATGCGGTCATCGCGCCATCGTGTTCAACTCGTGTCTTAATCGGCATTGCCCGAAGTGCCAGACCAATGCTCGTCATAAGTGGCTTGCAGTCCGTGCGAACGAATTGCTGCCGGTGCCGTACTTCCATGTGGTGTTCACGCTGCCACATGAATTATCAGCACTCGCCCTGCAGAACAAGCGCGTGCTGCACGAGTTGTTGTTCCGGGCGAGCGCTGAAACGCTACTGGACATTGCTGCCGACCCGAAGCACCTGGGAGCGCACATCGGGTTTCTCAGCGTGCTCCATACGTGAGGACAGAACCTCCTTCACCATCCGCATGTTCATTGCGTCGTTCCCGTCGGCGGTTTGGCACTGGACCGCTCCTCTTGGAAGAACACACGCCAGCACAACTTTCTCCTTCCTGTCCGCGTACTCAGTCGGGTATTCCGCGGCAAGTTCAGGGAAGGCTTGAAAGTCGCCTTTCAACAACGTCAGCTCATTTTCTCTGGAAGCTTGCAATACCTCAGTGATGCAAATCAGTTTCGACGATTTCTGAACCAGCTATGTCGGAAGGATTGGGTGGTCTATGCGAAGCCACCATTCGGCGGACCAGAGCACGTCCTGCCTTACCTTGCTCGCTACACCCATCGCATTGCCATCAGCAACCGTCGTCTGCTGAGCTTTGACGGCAAAGAGGTGACCTTCCGCTGGAAGGATTACGCGCACGGCAATAAGAAACGGAAGATGACTCTTTCCGCCGATGAGTTCTTGTGCCGCTTTCTCCTGCATGTCCTTCCTGGAGGGTTCGTACGCATCCGGCACTTCGGCTTTCCTTGCAAACCGGCATCGAACATCGTCGATTGCACTCTGCCGGAGATGGATCGGCGAGGAACAACTCCTCCATGTGCGGAAACACCAAACTGCAAGTCAGGACGAACTGGCCGTGCCCACGCTGTTCCAACCCCATGCTTGTTGTGGAAAGGCTTTCCGCTGCCCAGGTACTTCGCTATACAACCCAAACGGCGTCTCTGGACTCGTCCTAAACAATGCTGCCATCGACCATACCGAGGTGCATCTCGAAAGAAACGCTCTACGTGTCTACTCGCCAGCAACTTGAGCGCATGGTGCACCCGAGTGCCTTCTCAGAAGCGCTCCTGCACTCTTCGAGCCTGCGTCGCAGCCGCTTTCAGATTACGCTCCGCGTCCGTCCTGTCCCCTGGACGTGTCCTCTCGGCGCTTTTCATCCCCAGCAACTTTCGAAAGCCATAATTAGCCGCATCCCCGCAAACGCAAGCGGTTACTTCAAACGGTCCTATCGTTTTCTCGGTAGCTATCTGGCCCTCTATGACAGACTGAGTTGCGGTAAGGAGATCCGAGTGTGCGCATGTTCTGTACTGGACTTTGCTTCATGTTGCTGCTGTTGCCGTCTCCTGCTCGAACGCAGACCTTTTCCAAGGTTTCTGTAACGCCTTCAGCCTCAACGGACACAAGAGAAGGACGTTTTAAAATCCTGCCTAGCGGTGAGCTTGTTGGGCACTCCGTTCCTTTCGTCGAACTCTTCAGCCTCGCGTATGACGTTCCGGACAATCCATCACCGCGCGTTTCTCCACTGCCTGGTTGGACCGTTAGTCAGAAATTCGGTATTGAAGCCAGGGTTCCTATACCTCTTAGCCTTGATTCGAAGGACGTTGCCACACAGCAACGAACGATTCAACAGTTGATCCGAGCTCTTCTGGCTGATCACTTCGGCCTCAAACTTACTGTCCGAACAGAACGAGTGCCGGTTTACGGACTCTCTGTGGTGAAAGGCGGTTCGATGCTTATGCAAGCAGCCCTCAGCAATTGTATTCTGGACACGAGTCCACAGGGGTGCCACAGCTTTGCACCTGGATTCGGACATCCACTGAATGCCAATTCAGTGACCATGCTCGACCTTACCCACTATCTCGAGAATTGGACGGATCTTCCCGTTGTGGACCATACGGCCCTAAGCGGGCTCTTCATGATGCATTCACAGGGATGGAGACCGATGAATCTACCTCCGCCGCCGCCGGGCGACACAGGCTCCGGCGATGAATTTGGCAGCCTTTCTCCATTGTCTGTAGTTCTCGGCAGCTCTGGGCTTCTGCTGCGACGACAAGAGGGAAGCATACCCTTCTATACGGTCGAACAGGTATATGCGCCACACGCAAATTGAGGCACCGCGGGGCTGCATTGCGGAAATGAGCGGTTTTGCAAAAAATTAAGAAGCACTGGTTTCACGGGGCTTTGTGCGTTGCAGAAAGGTATCGCATAACTAAGTCAATTGGCGATAGATTTGTGCAAGGCTGATCGGCTATGCCAGAGTCTCCACCGACGACCAGGACACCGCCGTCCAGGTCAAGGCGCTCAAGGTCGCCAAGGGCGAGCGTATCTATCGCGAGAAGGTTTTCGGGGCGGTGGCACCGTTCCGAACTTACATTCATGCATCCGTAAGCAGCGCTGAGAAGAGGGGTGGCCGAACAGCACAGAGTTTCAGGTGGTGCAATATGCCTGAACGCCGCGGTGCAACTCGAACGTCCGATTCCGACTTGGTCATGCTGACTTGGGACCAAGATTCTGTTCCGCTCAAGCAACTTGGCAATATCGAAGATGTCTCACAAACAGGGTTAGGAGTTATTGTTGAGCAGGCTCTTCCCGTGGCGACTAAGGTCCACATTTCCTATGGTGACAATAAACTGACGGGAACTGTACGCCACCATTCCCAGCGCGAATACGGATTTTTCATGGGAATTGGATTAGAGCCAGGCTGCAGCAATTCCATCCTGCCTCTGCAACTAGAGCTCCTTTACCAGGAACGAGCGATCTAGCTCACTTCCTACCTAGCTCGGACGTCCCTAATGCTTGCGCAGCACGCCCTAGGACGAGCACTGCTAAGAAGATCGGTTGCGCAGAAACCGAATGCTGGCATCCACATCGCTGAGTCACTCCTCGCGGATTCCCTTTCGCCATGATCCTTCTGACTCATTGCTGATGACGCGTAACGAGCTGAGTCTCTTCTTGCAACTCATACTCCACTGGCGGCTGTACAGCTTCCGCAAAATGGGCGAGGATCTTCGCATCGAGCGGGTCTGTCTGCCTGCCTATTGCGCTTGCGAAAGCGCATACCTGGCGTGGGATTGACGACCGCGACACGAAAGACAGCCTTTCCTTCGCTTGAAGTCCAGACAAGATGGAATTACCAGATGATGGCCATGCTCGTGCCGTTGTTACTCCATTTGTTCAAACTGAACCAATTGTTGGTGAAGAGAATCTGGGCAAGCCGTGGGAAGGATCAATCGGGCTTCAGCTTGTTCAGTCGGAACGGATAGTCACCAACGTCTGTTTCTCCATCGAGGGCAAGCGTTTGAACCTCTGTATACCGTCCTCCAAGCGGCTTGGTATATACAGCTAATCGTGGTTCGTCTTTTTGCCGAACATCCACGATCCAATACTGTTGAACTAGGGCGCGCGCGTAAAGCGGGCCCTTTACGTCACGGTCAAAGGCGTACGTTGTACCGGAGACCTCAATAACTAACCTGACATCGGACGGCTGCGGAGGAGCGCCACCGTCCTCGTGAATGCTTTTGTTGGTCAAGACAAGATCAGGCTCAGGTTCGCTGGTGGGATTGTCTTCGGGTGATACATCCATGGAATCCTCGATACGAACAAAGGCTGCCCCAAATGTCGCGATAAACCAACCTTGCAGGAGAGTCTTCCAGTAATTGTGCGACGGCTGTTTTCCCCTACTTCGATCGATCAGCTCTCCATTGATGAGTTCCAGATTCAGATCGGTCCCGTCAAACAGAGTCAACTCTCTACGGGTCCAGACCTTGCGCGGAATTGTAGCTTCGGCGGTACTCACCTTTCGATTCTAGTTTCCTCCCAGAACACTGACGCCGTACACGGGGTGTACCGATTGCGCGCTTCGTGCATTGCATGGCACGGGTAACAGCTTCAGGCAGTACGTAGTCCAGTTAGGCGAGCGTTGCCTTCCCTCCACGTCAGAGTCAGGAGAGCTCGTTCTCATGTCTGCTGAAGTCAAGGTTTGTGCTCAAGATTCGCTATCGGTCAAACGGCGCCAGAGCTGGCTGCTCCCGTTCGTAGCAGCATTGGTTTCTCGTCAGCACGAGGAACGGGCACCGATTGCGAGCAGCATTCTCACAAGTTCCGTGTTGAATGAAACCAAGCTTTTTCGAGCACACGCTGAAAGCGCCTGTTCTCTTGTTGCGGGTACGCCAACACCCGGCAAGGGCTTGCCGTGCAAAATGATCTCTACACCGTATTTTCCGGCGGCCAAGAAGTCGATGAATTCGAGCGGTGGATCCAAAGAGAATACGAGGATCCAGGATTTGAAGCCACGGAGAAGATAGTTATTGGCCGCCGGCTCACTCCAGCTGAGTGGACTGCTATTCATCGTTATCTCGCCGCCCAAGATATGCGGCCACCTCTTACTTTCAAAGAAGAAATGGAGCGTTGGAGAGGTGTCTACCCTCACTGCTCGACGAGAGCCTAAAGGAGTTGGTCGACGAAATGAAGCGATTACAGGCCGAAGGTATCACCTATACGCCGCCACTGCATCCCACTCCGTATTTCGACTTTGTAAGAGTTAATATCCAGCCACCACCCGATGAACTTTCAACGGATGGAACATTGCAGTTGTCCATGAGAACTGGACGCAAGTTTTGGGTGGTCAGCATACGGCAACGACTGATCGATAACGCAGACGTAATTTGCGGACAACGCTGGAGTGTCATCGAGCCTTATGGAGACGAGGAGTGGCCTTTGATGGACCATCCTGTCGTGCGCCTTAATTACTACAAGCCCGGCAAGTATGATTTTAAGGGAGGCTGGGGAAATGCAAATTCAGAAATATTCATGCCCGTATCCCCTCGTCACCTGCTGTACGTAAAAGTTGGCAGCAAATTAACAAATCGGTTTGCCCTTACTCGGGATCGTACTCGGCAATTGCAAAGATTCTTAGTCGAGCGGGCGCACAGGTGGATATTTGCGCAAAAGAAGCTTGATTGGGTCGCAAGTTTGAGACCTCGTATAGTCGATCACGAGCAATTCAGTGCTGAACAAGAGGCTTGGAAGAAGTGGCATAGCGAGCAGCTCGAGTTCGAGAAATCCTGATGATTCCGACCGCATGAGAACGTCCTTTATCATGCGGTTCTACAGGGAGAGAGGGAAATGTTTTAAAATCCTAAACGTTCTAATTGTTCTTTGGCGGCTTGGTTTCCCGCGTCGGCTGCTTTGCGAAACCATTCCACCGCGCGCGCTTCATCCTTGGGCAAACCACCCCGGCCTTCGCTGTACATCCACCCTAGATTGTTCATGCCACGTTCATCGCCGGCATCAGCGGCTTTACGGTACCAGCTGACAGCCTGCGCATCATCTTTGGGCAAGCCGCGGCCGTTTGCGTACATGATGCCCAGGTTGGTCATGGCGAGTTCATCGTCCGCGTCAGCGGCTTTGCGGTGCCACCTCGCAGCCTGCACATCATCCTTGGGCAAACCACCCCGGCCTTCGCTATACATCCACCCCAGATTGTTCATGCCACGTTCATCACCGGCGTCAGCGGCTTTACGGTACCAGCCGACAGCCTGCACATCATCTTTGGGCAAGCTGCCCCGGCCGTTGGCGTACATGAAGCCCAGCCCGGCCATGCCATGTGGATTACCGGTTTCGGCGGCTTTCCGGAACCACTTGACCGCCTGCTTATCATTCTTTAGACTGATTGGCTTTTTCAATCGCTGGAACAATTCCTCAGCCGTCAGCTCAGTTTCCCGAATGGGAGGAGCGGTGCGTGCCGCCGCCTGCTGCTCTCTCGCTGCTTCCTGCACGGCGGCCGATGGAGGATGCGGCATCGAGCGCCACGTTCAACCGTTCCTCGCGCAGCTTGTCCATTGCTTTCGGCGGACAAATTTCTTTGCGGCTATAGCCATCTTTCAAAATTTGACGCAACATGGCTACGACGTTTTCATTGATTACAGCGGCATGAAGCAACCGAGAAGAACCTCATTGATTTCCTGCAGACGGATCTGGGGATTTGTCAGACCTTTGCCGATGTTGTCAGAACAGAAATGCAGATGGGCGACGGTGCTGCCGCGCAACGGGTTTTTGCCAAGGCCGAACAGACTTACGCTAGCATTGCCCATTTTCTTGTTCGTGTCCAAAATGTGCAACAGAAGGGTGAGATCCAATGCAAGCTGGCTGGCCTTCGTATCACCGTCGATGGCTTGCAGCAGGAATTCAGCCTCAATTAAGCCAACTCGGGCTACTCCACCCAACGTCAATAATCCTCGTCTGTGCAGCTACCATCTTGTGATGGTTCAGGTTAGGAAATACCTTTCGTTCACCGGCATGGCAGCTGCGGCAGTTGTGATGCTGCTCATGTCCTTCAAAGTGAACTGGCAGCCCCAGGCTCAAGCACTTTATCTGGGGTCACTACACCAAACGTCAAAAATCGTACGCTAAGACGCACGGAACGCCCTGGCTTGCCCTCAACTGACGGAATGCGCGTTTTCCAGGAGTAATCCTGTTTGAACCAGTTTCCGCGTGATAGAAAGGTGTGGGAATGAC
>CAXTWQ010000126.1:0-12726 GCA_964248065.1 uncultured Bryobacteraceae bacterium
TCGCTGTACTGGGGTTGTAGTTGCCGGTTCCTAAATGCAGGTAGCGGCGAATCATCTCGCCTTCCCGGCGGACGACCATCGCCATTTTGGCGTGAACCTTCACTCCAGGCAGTCCATAGACTACGTGAACGCCCTCGCGCTCCAGTTTCTGGGCCCACTCAATGTTGCTCTCTTCGTCGAAGCGCGCCTTCAGTTCCACCAGCACTGCCACCTGCTTGCCTTGCTGTCCGGCATCCAGAAGCGCTTCGACAATGGGTGAGTTCCGGCCCACACGGTAGAGCGTCATCTTAATGGCGAGTACGTCCGGATCGTTGGCCCCGGAACGCAGGAAATCTACCACGGGCTGAAAAGATTCGTACGGGTGGTGTAGCAGGATATCGTTCTCGCGTATAGCCGCAAAGATCTCGCTGCCTGATGCGCCCGTAAAACCTTTGGGAACCGCCGCGATAAAGGGCTTGTCTTTCAGGTCTGGGCGCTCAATAGTGAGCAGGGCCCGTGTCCGGCTCAGATCAATGGGGCCCTCAATGCGATAGATATCATTTGCGTCTAACTCGAGGTTGCTTGTCAGCAAATCAACCAGACGGGGCGGCATACCGGTGTTGATCTGTAAGCGGACGGCATCACGAAAACGCCGCTGCCAGACCGCTTCCTGAACGCTCTCCAGCAGGTCGTCAGTTTCCAGTTCCTGTATTGCCAACTCAGCATCGCGCGTGAGATGAAAGAGGTCGGCTTCAAGGATGTCCATTTCCGGGAACAGTAGCCGGAGATTCGAAATGATCACTTGCTCGAGCCAGATAAACGCAACCTCGCCGGCCCGCGATGGAATCGGGACAAGCTGAGGTAGTGAATCGGGAACTTTGATTCTGGCAAAGCACTCCTGGCCATCGCCGTTGCTGACTGTGGCGGCGATGTTCAGGCTCAGGTTCGAGATGTGCGGAAAAGGGCGGCCCTGGTCTACGGCCAGCGGTGTCAAGACCGGGTAGACGATCCGGCGAAAATAATCGTCAACTGCGGTTTTCTGTTGTGCGTTCAGCTCATTCAGTTCCAGAATCTGAATGCCTTCTTCGCGCAATGCCGGCATCAGTTCGCCACGCCACAGTTGGTAGATGTCGCCGACTAACTCCGTCACGCGTTGGCGAATCAGCTCCAGTTGTTCAAGCGGCGATCGCCCGTCCATGCTGATCTCGGTGGTGCGCGTCTCCAATTGCTGCCAGAGGCCGGCCACCCGCACCATGAAAAACTCATCAACATTCGATCCGAGGATGGATAAAAACTTTATCCGCTCCAGAAGCGGTGTTGTGTCATCGCGCGCCTCGTCCAGCACGCGCCGCTGAAACTCCAGCAGACTTAGATGCGGATTTAAGTAGAGGTCTTTCGCATCCAGCCGTTGCGACGGAGTGGCTGACTCCGCACTCGCCGGGCTGGCCCGCTTCTTTGTAGTTCGAGTGGCCATCAGTCGAGTTGTTGCGTACCTACTACTTACTGTAATTCCACGCAGGCTATAAACGCTAATGAATTTACCGACGGCGAAGACGCGGAGTTTTCGACTTGCATGGCGGGAACATACATATAGGACTTTGACCCGGCCCGACATTGACCTTTGTTCGCCTTGTTGTTACCATTTCAGTGCGGGGTGGAGCAGTCAGGTAGCTCGTTGGGCTCATAACCCAAAGGTCGTTGGTTCAAATCCAACTCCCGCAACCAATTAGCCAAACTTCCAACCCGGAATAACCCGGTTTAAGAGCAGCGATGTTTCGCTCCGCCGGGTTTTCGGACGTTTGGACCTTCCGCAACATGGGTTTAAGCGCTCCTTAGAATCCTGCTAACGACTGCCGCATTCGCCTCCATCAGAGCGTTGCCATATACGTTCATCGTGATCGAGATTTGGGAGTGCCGCATCAGTCTCTGCTGCACTCCCATTGATGCCCCCGTGTTGCCCAGCCAGGAATAGTAGGTATGCCGGAACGTGTGCCAGCCGACGCTGGCGTACTTCCCGGCCGCTTCCCAGCGCTCGTCGTGAATCATGAGGCGCTGCTGGCACGCATCGCATGGGCCGTATTATCGAGCAGACAAGACTAGGGGCTGTTACGAAACTCTATAGACTGACTACTCACATTGATAGGTCGAATACTGAACGTCAGCAAGCCAGAAAAGATGCATGCACTTCAGGCACAAAACCCTGTTGACCGGGGCCTAGCTCTTGGGAAATGTATTGACGACGACAGCGATAGCTTCAGCTTTCGTAATCATGTCGGAATGCCCCATTCCCGGCACAATCGTCACGGGAATATCGCTCCGCCCCCATCGAAGACCTCCGCGAACTTCTCCGGAAAAACAATTCGTCCTGGCCGCCAACGAAGACCTCCGCAGGCTTCTTGATGGCCTTGATATCTGCCTTGTAGTCGGCTCGGGGTGCAAAGTTTTCTTCAATCCGGAACGAATACGTGGCGATGGCCGCCTCGATGTCGGCAGGTACTGGGAAGGCCAGCACAGGCAAAAGGAGCCGTCTAGCGCCGCCGCGCTCATTTGGGTGGGTACCCTGGGGAGTGCGCTCTTGCTTTCAGCTGCAGCCTTGTGTTCCTGGGCCCCTGGCAGCTCCCGGGGGCAGAGATCTGGGTTCCGTTCTGCACACTCTCCAGTTTGTTCCTTTTCTAATGGGCGGCCCAGGCTGGGCTGCGTATTTCGGCTTATTTCTACTGGGTATCTGCATGGCTGGCACAGCAATTCTTCCGCGGTGGCTCATATGGTCTGGAATATCGTTAGCGGCAATTGCAGAACTAGCAACGTTTGTACTACTAACAATTTCGGCGTCTGTCAGTTTGCTAATTGCCCGTTTCTTGGGTTTTGTCTGGCTTCCTCTTGCAGCCGTGACCTGGGCCCGCGTACAAACAAAGAAGCAAGTCTGAGACTCTGAGCCATTCATAACGGCAACAATCAGGACGATGAGAAGTGGGTATCAGAAGCTGAACTGATATCCGCAAAGTCAGCCCTGACGGCCTGTATTTGCTAATCCGCCATGCCTAAGCTTCGGGTCCTTCCTTTACATCAGATCTGAGCGCCGTTAGATGATGGCTGCACAAGGGAATTGAACCGCCCGGGACTCCCGGGGCTCTGGGGAGGACTTAACAAACTAAGGCCCTGACCAGCATGGCGAAGGGGCAGCCCTCTATGATGTTTGAAGAAAGAGCTTCGTGTTCGAAACGCTTGCGCGCAAGAATCGGATTCCTCCCGTTCTGAAGGTTTTCCTCCTGATGCTCTTGTTCACCGGGCTGGACTTCCTCGCGGCTCCTCCGCTCGGTTACATGAGAGATCACGTAATCAACGGACTGCTGGACGATGCGCACCTTACAAGCCATACCTTCGACTGGCAAGAGGGATTCCTCTTACCCATGCTCTTGGTGTTCCACCTGGTTGCTGCGTTCGTGGTCGACCAAGTAGAAATCATCAGGAGGCCTGAAGCCTCAAGAGTGCGGAAGAACGTGCTTGTTGCGGCGACACTAAGCCTGCCGGCAGTGTATATCGCCTTTGTCTTCGACGAACTGCTTTACATGCAGTTACGTTGGTGAGGCATTCACCTCCATGTGATGTCTCGCCACGGATAAATCGTGTGTGACGACGATGCGTTTACGAACCGCCAAGCCATTGTTTGGAATAGCGAACACCCTCTCCGTGTTCTCTGTCTGACCCTCGACACCTGAGCAGTCAAACACTGCTTGCGCGCGGAATTCCGCTTGCAAATGCGTGCGAAGTCCCCTCTGCACCAACGGGGAAATTCAGTTCGCGGGCGATTCGTGCCGCGTCAAGCCGGCCTGACTCTGGATTAAACGGAGCAGGATCAGCGCTCACGAACGCAGGTGTGGCCGACATGGGATCACCTCTGAAGGCATGATAATGTTGCCCGAATGGCGCGTCAAGGTATCGCGAGTGTTGCGCGAGTTGCTCTGCTTCAACCGTGCCATACAGCCTCAAGCTACTTCTGGACGGGCATTCTCAACCCAATTCCAACCCGAAATAAAAACGTGCGAACCTACTTTCAACGACGTACGACTATTCAACCCAACCAATGACGCCGCGTAACTCGTTGCGATTACTATTCTTTGCTCACTCATAACCCAAAGGTCGTTGGTTCAAATCCAACTCCCGCAACCAAAGCTTCCGGCAACCTGTCGGACTCAGACTGTACAACAAACTCCCAATAGTAAAATCGTTGCCTTAGGCGTTCGCTTCTACGGCTTGGAGATCATCACCCTCCCACTTGCTACTTTTCAGGTACGGTAGAGGCTGTCGCATAGGTATTTCATTGTTGTCTGGATCGGCGCATACTGTGCATGAATGCCTGATCGGCCATTCGCAGTAGTCTTACCTGCCAGCACGACATGCCCGGAGCCGTAGACAAGCTTTCCTGATATGAATTGCCGTCACCTCCGACGCCGACTTTCAGTCAGTAAAGCATGCCACGCCGAAAATGGCGCCGCGTCTAACGTTCGGCCGGACTCCGATGGTTTACCTAAAGCTGATTTTCGATAGCCGCCTTGTCTATAACCGACCATACATGCCAAATCTTCTCGTTCCAGAATTGGTAGAAAACGTTTTCGGCAAAGGAGACCTTTCTCCCATCAACATGCAGGCCGAGGAACAGTTTCTTCGGAGTACAGTTGAACTTTAGCCGGCTTGCTATATAAGGCGGATCGGATATTAGTAGGTCAAATTCAAAGTGAAGGTCAGGGATATCAGCAAAATTGCTCTCCAGCATCTGTCGATATTTCGATATTCCAAACTGCTGGCCGTTGTAAGTGACCTCTTCATGAACAAACTGCTCCAGCTTCAACCAATCCTGCTGATTTAGACAAGTAATATATTCCCGATAGATGTCGGCGAGATCGGTCTTGGTCATGAATCGCCCGTCCTTCCATATCGTTCCCGCTGCAGAGTCTAACCCGTGTAATTTACCGGCCTCGTTCTCGCCATCTGTTCACCTGTGAACCGGCATCGCCACATTCCTAAACTCACATGCTGTACCCGGCACACCCAAGTCAAGTCTTTCTCCGACTGCATTCGAAGCGGTACTGCATGTGGCGTTCTATACTCGGGTACTTTGCCCGGTCTGCCCATTGTTGGGGGGAGAACTTCTCCAGCTTCTCTAACCTGAGCACATAAGTTCCTCGCCTCTTTGAAAAGTAGCGACGGCGCTCCCAAGTTACAGTAAGTACTCGCCCATGTTTCGCAAAGTTGCGTTTACACTCCTTGCAGTTACCGCGATGCTGCGGCCTGCAGACACCAAACAGCCGGTCACGGTAGACGCGCTGATGCACGCCGCGCCGCCAAGCTCGGAAGAAGTAATCTGGTCGCCTGATGGCAAGCAGTTTGTGTCGCAAGACGAAGGCAAGCTTACTCTGTACAACGTTCGATCCGGCAAGACCCGTGAGGTGTTGGCGCTTTCCAAATTGCAGGATGTGGCCGAAAAAGCTGATCGTCCGACGACCACTGACTGGACAAATCGACGGGTGAGCGAAACCAACATTCAGTGGTTTCCGAACACCAAGCGCTTACTGGTGGCAGAAGCGGGCGACCTGTTCGCTGTGGACGTCAACAAGGGTTCCTTCGATCAACTAACGCACACGCCGCAAGTCGAGCGTGACCCAAAACTATCTCCGGACGGCCGCTCGGTTTCGTTCCGCAAAGGCCCTGATCTTTTCGTCCTGGATGTCGAGTCAAAAGAGGTTCGCCAGTTGACCAGCGACGGCTCTGAGACTTTGCTGAACGGGCAGTTGGATTGGGTGTATCCAGAAGAACTGGATTTGGGAACAGCGCACTGGTGGTCCCCCGATTCGCAATCAATCGCGTATCTGCAGTTCGATATCAGCCATGAGCCTATTTTCCCGCAAGTATCGCTGCTCAAGCCGCGCGGCCTGCTGGAGCCGGAGCGTTATCCAAAAGCGGGCGACCCAAATGCAGAGGTACGACTCGGAGTGGTGGCGGCCAAGGGAGGCGAAACCCGCTGGATGAATTTGGGTGAGCCGCGTGACAACCTACTGGCCCGTGTTGCCTGGGTTCCTGACAGCAAGCAGGTAGCCGCCGTAAAGCTGAACCGAGTACAGAACAAGCTAGATCTGTACTTGGCCGACGTGCAAACCGGGAATGCTCGGGTCGTGTTGCACGAGCAATCCCCGACTTGGATTAATTTGGCGAAGGGCGACCGTGAGCCGATTTTTCTCACCAGCGGCAATCAATTTCTTTGGACGAGTGAACGGGATGGCTTCCGCCATATCTACTTGTACACCGCGGATGGTCAGGTACAGAAGCAGCTGACAAGCGGAGCCTGGGAAGTAACGGAGATCAGCGGAGTGGATGCGCAAGCCAAGCGCATCTATTATGTTTCGACGGAGGTCAGTCCGCTGGAGCGGCAACTGTACTCCATTGGCTTAGATGGAACGGGCAAGCAGCGACTGACCAAGCCAAGCGGAACGCACCAACTTTCATTGGCGCCGGATGGATCTTCTTATCTGGATACGTTCAGCAGTTTGAAGCAAGTTCCGCGAAGCGTTCTCTACGGAAATGATGGCCAGGAGATGCGACAATTCCGAGCGCCAGATGAATCAGAAGTTAAAACTTACAACCTGATGCCGACAGAACTGGTGACGGTTAAGGCTGATGATGGAACAGAGCTGTATGCTCGATTGACCAAGCCGTCCGGATTCGATCCGTCAAAGAAGTACCCGGCAGTCGTCATGGTCTATGGCGGCCCCGGCGTGCAGACTGTGAGCGATGCCTGGGCTGGCGTTTCGATGTCTCAAGTGATGGCCGACAGGGGTTTTGTCGTTTGGGGGCTAGACAATCGCGGGTCCTTCCATCGGGGCCATAAGTTTGAGGAAGCAATCTACCACCACATGGGCCAGCACGAGCTGAAGGATCAGCAGACCGGTATCAAGCATCTGGTCGGGATGGGCTTTGTCGATCCGCAGCGGATTGGATTGTTCGGCTGGAGCTATGGCGGCTATATGACTCTGTACACCGTGACGAATGCTCCTGGCCTAATACGCGCCGCAGTAGCCGGAGCGCCTGTGACAAGTTGGCGCAACTACGACAGTATCTACACCGAGCGATACATGGGTTTGCCGGATGAGAACGCGGAAGCTTACAAAACCACTTCGCCACAAACGAAGGCTGGTGACCTGCAGGCCAAGCTCCTGATCATTCACAACATTGAGGACGACAACGTTCACTTCGCTAACACGATGCAAATGGCTGACGCGCTGGAGCAGTCAGGCAAGCTCTTCTATATGCTTACCTATCCGCAACGTTCACACGGCGTTAGTGGACCAGTACGCAGGCATATGTACGAGGAGATTCTGAGCTTCTTTGAGCAGAACCTTAAATAACGTTTTCGATTTTCGTATCGTGCAGCACACTTCTACCAGTTTGCGGAGCGGGGCGGAAAAAAGCCGTAGTCGGCGTGGCCATTAGTAATGGCACCTGGAGTGCAATGGCTCTTCAAACCATGGGCCCTGTCCGACCCGTTTAGCAGAAGGGATTCTATGTCTCAGACTTTCCGCAGTCGTTCCTGCACGGCTTTTCTCGCGCTGTTTCTTTCTTTGCCCTACGCCTGGGCGCAAACGTCCAATCAATCTGGAGCCGTTACCGGTTCAGTTACCGACCAGAGTGGAGCGGCTGTACCCAATGCGGCAGTCACGCTGACATCGGAGTCGGGAGCCGCCATTCGAAAAACGACGGGCACTGATGGATTGTTTACATTTCCGTTAATTCCAGCAGGGCTTTACTCACTTACCGCCGAGTCAGCTGGATTTAGTAAGTACGTGGTAAACGGAATCAAGGTTGACGTTACTTCGGTTGCTCAAGTAAGTGCGGTGCTTCAGCTAGGACAAACTTCATCGGAGGTCTCTGTCGATGCGGTTGCGACGCAGGTAAACACGACCAACTCCACTCTGGGCAATGTGCTTCCGGGCAGAATTGTTGAGAACCTTCCTCTTGCCACACGTAACTTTACTAACTTGCTGGCGTTGAACGCGAATACAAGTTCCGCGTTGCCGCAAGCCGCAACTGCTGGACGCGCCTCATCAACGGTCTATGTGAATGGCCAACGTGGAACCAATAACAACTTAGTTATAAACGGCATCGACGCGAACAATCTCGGGAGCAACAACTTTAGTGCTGTTCCAATTCCGGCACCAGACACCATCGAAGAGTTTAGAGTCCAAACCAGCTTGTACGATGCTGCAGCAGGCAAGACTTCGGGCGGAAATATCAACGTCATTACGAAAGGCGGAAGCCCGCAGTATCACGGCGAAGCCTACGAGTACTTCCGCAATGAAGCCATGAATGCCAATGAGTGGTTCTTCAATAAAGCAAGCCAGAAACAGCCGGTTTTGCGGCAGAACCAGTTCGGTGGCAGCTTTGGTGGACCCGTTCCTCTGCTGAAGGAAACCTACTTCTTTGGCTCTTATCAGGGCACCTATCAGACGAACGGCGTCTCAAGCGCTATCAGCACAGCTTTCCCTGTTCTACCAGCCGTTCGCTCTCAGGCCAATATTGAGCAGGCGTTCGGGCTTACCCCGGGCTCACTCGACCCAGTCTCTCTTAAGCTTTTGAACCTGAAAGGCCAGTTTGGCGGTTATCTGGTGCCCTCAGCGGTAGGCGCCGCCCCCGGCCAGATCGGACAGCTGAGTTTTTCTGCGCCGCTGAAATACAGCGAGGACCAATACAATTTGAATGGTGACCACAACTTTGGCGACAAGGTGCGGCTAGGTCTACGTTACTTTCACGCGAATGCAGTGACACTAGACCCATTAGGTGGCGAAGGGAGCGGGAATCTTGGAAGTGGGCAGACCAGCCCAATCTTGAATCACACCGCCTCAGCTAACACCACCTGGAGTATCTCTCCCAGCCTTGTCAATGAAGCTCGCATCGGCTTTAACCGGATCTATACGGCCGCTATTGCGCCGGACCCGGCAAACTTATCTGACATCGGCATGTCGCGATTTAATTCCTCTATTTACCCAGGAATTCCGCTCATTCAGTTCAATAACGGCCTGCCTGCTTTAGGCGGTATTTCTACGAACAACGACCAGGCAAGTTACAGCAATACTCTGAACTATGTCGACACCCTGGCTTGGAGCCGCGGAAAGCACACTTTCCGCTTCGGGTTTGAAGGCCGTAATTACCAAATCAATCTCTATAACAACTTCGCCTCTCGTGGCTTTCTCACCTATAACAACTTCAATGATCTGCTGACTGGCAACATACTCCAGGAATTTGTAGGCACAGGCCAGACCTATCGGGATTTCCGGGCACACGATCTTTCCGGATTCGCGCAAGATGACTTCAAGGTGAGCGCGCGACTAACTCTCAACTTAGGCGTTCGTTATGACTACCTAAGTCCATCTACCGATCGGCGTAACCGGTTAGGCAACTTTGACCCCAGCCGCCTCGATGCTCAAACTCTTGCTACTGGCGGCCCCGGGCTCGCCAATGGATTTATTCTCCCTGAAGCTGCAAACTTCGGGACAATTAAGGGAACACCCGGAGTCTCCTCCTCCACTTTCAGCATTGCGAACAATTTGAATTTTGCTCCAAGGCTCGGCTTTGCGTGGGATCCACTCGGAGACGGGAAAACTTCCGTCCGTGGCGGCTACGGAATTTACTACGTCCGAATCTCAAATCAGACGCTCCTGCAGCTAATTACCGCTGTTCCATTCTTCCAACTGTCCTCAGTTGTAGGCCCGGGGACACCTAATTCTAATCCGTTCCCGAGCTTGGCCTTGCCGTCTCAATTTCCAATTTTTCCGAACTTCCCCACGTACACAGGATTAAACGCAGCTGGGACTCCTACATTCACCGGTGGCAACTTAGTCTCGGTGAATCCATTTCAGCGCAACATGCGTACGCCCTACGCCGAACAATACAACTTCTCGGTCCAGCGTGAGCTTTCTGGTCATTGGACAGCAGAAGTGGGATATGCGGGTTCTCAAGGCGTGCGGCTCCTCCAAAGCTTGCAACTAAATCAAGCGCTGCTTGCCAACGCAGCAGACCCAATCCGGGGCTTAACCGCGAACTCGGCCCGGAATGTTAGCGCCCGGGTCCCCATCATTGGATTTAGCTCCACTGGGCGGAACACCGTTACTGCGAATGGACACTCCACCTACAATGCTCTCGTCTCAACGCTGTCGCGCCGCTTGGATCGCTCATTCCTGCAATTTGCTTATACCTATTCCAAGTCGATAGACAACAACTCAGGGAGTAGCACCCAGGATCTGGGCAATTCCGGCGGCAACCAGCTTGCACCGCAACTTGAACGTGGACTATCGACTTTTGACCGCCCCCATCGCTTTGTCGCAACCTACTCCTACGATCTGCCAGGACCATCCAAAGGCTTGCTGAAGACGCTGGTCGGCGGGTGGAACGTGTCGGGTTACACAACACTTCAATCCAGCTTCCCGGTGAACTTCACATGCGCTTGTGGAACCACGAACGTGACAGGCATCACCAACGCTCCGGATTATCCAAATCTAAACGGGAACGTAAGCGATATCTACAACAGTAATAATTGGCGCGCATTTACTAACCCGGGAAGCTCCGCATTCAAGCCCGGTATCCTCAGTGTCGTTCCAATCCTTCCAAGTGGAAGCGTTTTGTCCGGTTTGAATCAACTGGCCGCACCGGGTGCGAACAGCTATCCAATCGGCGGCGTGGGTCCGGCAGCCAACAACGTTGGTCAACCGTTCGGAAATATGGGACGAGATCCGAACATTCGCGGTGCATTTCAGAGCCAATTCGATGTCTCGTTACTAAAGACTTTTCAGGTAAGCGAGAAGATCGGGTTCCAGTTGAGAGGAGACGCTTACAACGTGTTTAATCATCCGATCTTCGACCTGCCGAATTCCACTGTCGGCTCAACTCTCTATGGACGGGTCAGCAATACCGTCACAAACGCCCGCATCCTGAACGTGTCGGCGAAGATTATTTTTTGACGACCGCCGCAGCTAAGTTACTCCAGGCCAGGGCTGATTTTCCTCGTCTTTCTCGTGGTGCAGCCCCTGTGCTGAAATGTAATTGCAAAAGTAATGACGAGAAAAATCCGTTCGACGACGATTCTTTGCGTACGCCGGGACGGCAAAGTTGTTCTAGCAGGCGACGGCCAGGTCACAGCAGGTAGCGAAATTCTAAAAGGCGGAGCCAAGAAGCTGCGCCGCTTATATAGCGGCAAAATCGTCTCAGGGTTTGCCGGCTCCACTGCGGATGCGTTTGCACTGTTCGCACGGTTTGAAGCCAAGCTGGAGCAGTACAGCGGCAACTTGCCGCGCAGTGTCGTGGAATTAGCCAAAGACTGGCGGACTGATCGCATGCTGCGGCATCTGGAAGCGCTGCTGCTGGTAGCCGATACCGAAGACATGTACATCGTGAGCGGCACTGGCGATGTAATTGAGCCGGATAGTCCTATAGCCGCTATTGGTTCCGGTGGCGCTTTCGCCAAGTCAGCTGCGATTGCTTTGCTGGAGAATTCGGCTATGAGCGCGCGTGAGATTGTTGAGAAGTCGATGAAGATTGCGGGCGAGGTCTGTATCTACACCAACGGAAACATCACGTTTGAGGAGCTTGGTTAATGGTCATTTTTCTTCCGCAATCCTCAAATGATGAAGCGCCGTTGCTGGATGAGCTGACGCCACGCGAAATCGTCGCCGAGCTGGACAAGCACGTCATCGGGCAAGCAGATGCGAAAAAATCTGTTGCCATTGCGCTGCGAAATCGGGTACGTCGCCAAAAACTGGAACCCGAAATGGCCGAAGAGGTCATGCCGAAGAACATCCTGATGATTGGTCCCACAGGTGTCGGCAAAACCGAGATCGCACGCAGGTTGGCGAAGCTGGCAAATTCGCCGTTTCTGAAAGTAGAAGCGAGTAAATTCACCGAGGTCGGCTATGTCGGGCGCGACGTGGAGTCAATTATCCGCGACTTAGTAGATATTGCAATCGACATGGTGCGCGAAGAGCGCCTGGATCAAGTGGCAGAACGTGCTGAGCAGCAAGCTGAAGACAGGCTGCTGGATCTGCTGATGCCCCCGCAGCCTGAGGCAATTGAGAGCAATGATAAGACTCGCGAGAAGCTGCGTGAAAAGTTGCGGGCGGGCAAGCTGGACGATCGAATGGTTGAGGTGGATGTCAAAGAGCGCGGCCCGACATTCGAAGTGGCAGCGGGCGGCAACATGGAGGAAATGGACATCAACCTGAAGGATGTCATGGGCGGGCTTTTTGGACCTCGTACTAAAAAGAGAAACATGCGCGTGTCGGAAGCTCTGGAGTACCTGATTCAAGAAGAAGAAGGCAAGCTGGTGGACATGGACCAGGTAACGCGCATTGCGCTGGAGCGCGTAGAGCGCAATGGCATCGTGTTCTTGGATGAGATCGACAAGATAGCCGGACGCGAGGGCGGGCACGGTCCGGATGTAAGCCGCGAGGGTGTTCAGCGTGACATTCTGCCTATTGTTGAGGGCACATCGGTGAACACTCGGCATGGCTTTGTGCGAACGGACCACATTCTGTTTGTGGCAGCCGGCGCTTTTCATGTCTCGAAACCGGCTGACCTGATTCCTGAACTCCAGGGCCGTTTTCCGATCCGCGTTGAGTTGAAGTCACTGAGCGAGGCTGACTTCATTCGCATTCTAAAGGAGCCGAAATCAGCGTTGGTGAAGCAGTATACGGCGCTGCTGGAGAC
>CAXTWQ010000126.1:12736-13107 GCA_964248065.1 uncultured Bryobacteraceae bacterium
GGGCATCAAGCTAAGCTTCACCGATGACGCGATCATCGAGATAGCAAAAATTGCAGCGCAAGTAAACGAGAATGCGGAGAACATCGGGGCGCGCAGGCTGCACACCATCATGGAAAAGCTGCTGGAAGAAATCTCCTTCGAAGGTCCTGATTTGAAGAAGAAGACGGTGAAGATCGACGCTGCTTATGTGCGCAAGATGCTGGCCGAAATTGTGAAAGATCAGGATTTGAGCAGGTATATTTTGTAGTGCGTCCGGCTTTTCTTGCGACCTTTGCAGTGCTGGTGTGCGGTTTGGGATGTGGCTATATCGGGCCTGTTGTGCCGCCTTCACCACTGATCCCGGCACCGGTCATTAACCTGACCGTGGTCGA
>CAXTWQ010000127.1:0-1398 GCA_964248065.1 uncultured Bryobacteraceae bacterium
TATAATTTTCCCGACAAGCCTGGATTATACTTGCCACTCCCGTGCTTCAAGGAAGATTTATGCAAGTGAACTTAGTGCCTCCTGCTATCAATCCACGTGCATAGTTAGTTGGTAAGTACATCGCCGTTTGAAGGAAGCCGACCGCGCGGCGGACGCTACGCGTGGGCGGTGAGCGATAAGTAGAGGTCGATAGAGTATCGGGGCACAAGGAGAAGCTTGTGACCCACTTACGCAAACTGATGTTGGAGGAACTCCAACGTCGTAATTACTCACAGACTACCGTAACGGGATACTCAAACCGTTCAGGATTTCGCTAAGTACTTCCATCGATCGCCGGATCAACTCGGGCCAGACGAGATCCGGACTTACCAGCTATATTTAATGAACGAACGAAAGCAGGGCGTGCGGACGATTCGCAATCACATTGCGGCACTGCGATTTTTCGTCTGCAAAACACTCAAGAGAAACTATCCGCTTGAGAAGGTGCCCTATCCAAGAGCGCCCCGCAGATTACCGATCATCCTGACACAGGAGGAAGCCGTCCGGCTCATTGATTCCGCCAGCAACCTGTTCCACCGTGCCATGCTTATGATTCTGTACTCGACGGGTATGCGGCGAACCGAGCTATGTCATCTCAAGTGACTTCGCTACTCTGAATTGGCCCAGAGTGATGCTTTGATTTGGCCCACCTGAAAGAGACTGGAGCATCCTGCGTAAGAGCAGGAGGGCTTTGGTGGACAGGAGAGCCAAAGTGGAGTTGTTTTGAGCAGATCCGAAGGGAATACGAGTTCGGATTGGGAACGATTAACGGAGTAGCGAGGAAGTTCGGTGTTCATCGAAGGATGGTCCGCCAAGCCTTGTCAGACGCTAACCCTCCTGAACGCAAGCGATCCGAGCGGCCAAGGCCAGCGTTGAGCCCGGTGATGAGTTTCATTGACGAGATCCTGGAAGCCGATCGAAGGGCACCACGAAAGCAACGTCACACCGCACGCCGGATCTGGAACCGGATTAAGACCGAGATGCCTGACCAAGCTATCGGGGAGTCGACGATTCGGGAATACGTGCGCGAGAAGAAGCGGCAATTCGGAGTAACGGGAGTCGTCTTCGTTCCGCAAACCTACGAACTAGGCCAGGAGGCCCAGGTTGATTTCTATGAGGCGTGGGCTGATTTGGAAGGAGAACGAATCAAGTTGCAGGTTTTCACAATGCGCAGCATGGGGAGCGGCGCTGCCTTCCATCGGGCCTATCTTCGGGCCTCCCAACAGGCGTTCCTCGAAGCGCATGAATACGCATTTGCGTATTTTGGCGGTGTCTTTCGGACGTTGCGGTACGACAACCTCAAAGCGGCCGTGAAGAAGATCGTCCGGGGCTATCAGCGGGAGGAAACAACGCGCTTCA
>CAXTWQ010000127.1:1408-12374 GCA_964248065.1 uncultured Bryobacteraceae bacterium
ATCGCATTCCGGTCTCATTGGGGCTTTGCTAGTGAGTTTTGTACGCCGGCTGAAGCACACGAAAAGGGCGGAGTGGAAGGGGAGGTGGGCTATTTTCGCCGAAATCACTGGGTACCAGTTCCGACGGCGAAAGGACTGCAGGATTTAAATCAGCAGTTAATCACTTCCTGCAAGCAGGATGAGAGCAGAGTGATTGCCGGAAAGACCGTTCCAGTCGGTGGCGCCATGCTGCAGGAGCGAGAGTGCTTGTTGGCTTTACGCGAGCCGTTTGGAATCGCTGAGATCTCTTTTCCATCCGTGAATGCCTTCCGCTGTGTCCTGGTTCGATCCAATGCTTACTCTGTCCCGATACAACCCGGGAGGACCGTAGAAGTGCGGCTTCATCCATCCTCAGTAGAGATCTGGAACGAAGGACAACAAGTTGCCCAGCACGAGCGTTGTTACGGTCACAAGCAACAGATTCTTGATCTGGAGCACTACCTCGATGTCCTCGAACATAAGCCTGGTGCTTTTTGCGGATCTAAACCTCTCGCCGCCTGGCGAGAGAAAAGATTGTGGTCGAGAACGTACGATCAGCTCTTAGCCGAACTCATCCGAAGGCATGGTCGCAAAAGTGGCACGCGACAGATGATTCAGCTGATCGGATTAATTCGGCAATATGGCCATGAGAAGCTGAAAACAGCAGTGGAGACAAGCATTCAACTCGGATGTTATGACCCTGGAGCGATCCGCCATCTGGTGTGCTCGGCTGAGCTCTCACGAGCCACTTCCGTCAGCATTAACGTTCCGGAACTGTCGTGCTTTGAGAGGCCACTTCCGGTTATGACGAACTACGATCTTTTGCTCACAGGGGAAAATCGCCCATGACGGCAGTCGTTCAAATTGAAGAAGCGGCCATCAGACAACAGTGCAGGTCATTGCGTATGCCGGTTGTTGCGGCTCAGTGTGTTTCCATCGCCGAACAGGCTATCCGGGAGAAACGCACGCATCTGAGTTTCCTTGAAGCTTTATTGGCGGCAGAGTTGGAAGAGCGTGAGCGAAAGACCATTGAGCGGCGCATCCACGATGCCCATCTGCCGCGATTGAAAACACTGGAAGAGTTTGACTTCTCGCAGTCTCCGAAGATATCTGCCATCCAGATACAGGAGCTAGCACAAGGCGCATACCTCAACCGGGCCGAGCCGATCATCTTTATAGGAGACAGTGGCACCGGCAAAACCCATTTGCTCACAAGCTTATGTATTGCTGCATGCCGGCAGAAGCACCGAGTACGGTTTGCCACTGCTGCCGCACTTGTGAACGAACTTGTTGAAGCCAAGCATCAGCTGCAACTTCGACGAGTATTGGCCCGGTGGGCACGCTATGATCTGATCGCGATCGACGAAGTGGGGTATGTCCCGATGGCAGATGTCGGCGCAGAGTTCCTGTTCCAAGTCATCGCTGAACGAGCCGAGAAAACGGCCGTCATCCTGACTACAAACTTGCCATTCTCAGAGTGGACACAAGTAATCCCCAATGCCCGCCTCTGCAAAGCGCTGATTGACCGGATTACAGATCGGGCTCACATCATCGAGACTGGGAATGAATCGTTCCGATTCAGGAGGACGCTTGAGAGACGAAGAAAGAAAGAGTGAGTTGGACGAGCTGCTTCCTCCAGAGATCATCGCCAAGTCGGTCAAGATCGGAAACGAATGGCTCATTCCCCTCCCAGAGGTCTTGCAGGCCATCACTATTGCAACAAACCACCTCATTGCCGTCCTTGGGGTTGAGTGCTTCGAGGTTCTGAGCGACGGCGTACAAGTTGGAAATTACAGCGGATACGAGTTCTCTCTCTTAGAACGCTGGAACCACTTTGTCCATCAGAATAATGAAGCAGCTGTAGCCTTTATCGGAGAGAATCCTCTGCCAGAGGGCCACGGGTACATCGTCACCGCGACTTCTAAAACTGAGTATGACGAACTCGGCACATTAGGTGGGCCAAATTAGAGCATCGAAGTGGGCCAGACCGGGTTGACAAAATCATCTCAAGGTCGCAGACATCGATAGCGTGCGCATGCTGATTTATATTCGACACGGCAAGAAGGGCCGGGATCGCGATGTGCCGCTCAGTCCGAAGCTGCCCGAGACTTCTACCTGCCTGACTTTGGAGATCCATCGTTCGGCGAATGGAGTGTTCCAGCGCCTGCCTTGTTCGTTGGTCATTGAACGCCCAAGTCATCCAGAGCTGCAGATCAGCCCACGCATCTTCCTTGGTGGCTTGGATAGCATCCAAATCGCCAAGCGTAGGCGGACGCAGAATTCGACGTGGCGTCACGATGGGCATCATATTGCGCATGGTGAAGGGAAACGCTAATAGTGGCTATTTGGTGCAGTAATGGCCACTGCGCAGGTACACTCTAGCACTGTCGATAAGTCACAACGTGTTACGAAAATAGGCCGGTATCCGTGACGGCCAGCCGAGCCAATAAATGTCACTACGCTGCTAGGCGATCTATTACGGCCTGCTGTTTAGCATTTAAGGTCCGTGAGTTTCTGTCGACCGGTTCTACTTATTCTGAGTATTTTTCCATCGGTAAGCACAACGGAACCTTCGTTCTGTCCTTCCCGACAGATCTCCTTTATTCTGTCGAGCCTAACAATCGAAGAGCGATGAATCCGAATGAACTGTTGTGGATCCAGCTTGTCGTTAAGATCACCAATTGCTTCGCGTAGCATATACCTGCGACCACCTACATGCAGGCAGCAGTAATAGTCGGCTGCCTCTATCCAATCAATGCTGTCTACCGAGAGAAGAATTTCTTTTTCTCCATCTTTCACAAGGAAACGGGACACATACGGTTTTGATAGTTGAGTTACTCCGCGTATGGAACGGAAAACAGCCGTAAGCTGTTCTTGTGTCATCAGCGCTGTCTCTGAGGCGATCTTCCGCCGAACCCGCTCCAACGCCATTCCCAATCTTTCGGGTTCAACCGGCTTTGTCAGGTAATCGACAGCATGAATGTCGAATGCCCGAACCGCGTGTTCGTGATGGGCTGTCACGAAGACGATCGATGGGAGTTGTCTTGGGCCAAATTGGTCGACAGCCTCAAAGCCTCCCAACTCCGGCATCTCAATGTCAAGAAGCAGCAGATCCACCGACATCTTTTGCAAACAGGAAACCACCTGCGGGCCATTGTGGCATTCCACGATGACCTCAACATCCTTGTGCTGGGCAAGCAAGAGCTTAAGCAAGTCAAGAGCCAGCGGTTCGTCATCAGCGATGACGGTTCGCAACTTCACACAGAGGCCCGTTCGTACGGAATCTGAATCGTAACTTCAAATCCACCGTCATCCGGAGCCGCAACGTCAAACTCGTACGAATCCGGATAGAAATAGGCTAGACGCTCTTGCGTGTTGCGCATACCAATCCCATGTCCCTGTGTGGCCAGGTCTTTAAGGCCCCGTCCGTTATCTCTCACCCGCATCCAAAGTTTGTCGCCCAGCCGCTGCACCCTTGTTTCAATCAATCCCCCTTCGGCTTTGGGCGCTATTCCATGCTGGACAGCATTTTCGACAATCGGTTGCAAAAGAAAGCATGGAACCAATCCATTCAAAGCTTCCGGCGTAGCCTCGATACTTACTTGAAGGCGATCCGAAAACCTCACTTTTTGGATGGCAAGGTAACTCTCAATGACATGGAGCTCTTCGGCAAACGGCACCTTCTCTGGTGTCCTGCGTCGGAGCGTCGTACGCAGGATCGTGTTTAGGTGAGCGAGGGTTTTCGAAGCCTCCAGGTTCCTCCCTTGCGCGACTAGACTAGCTAAAGCGTTGAGGGTGTTAAAGAGAAAATGAGGCTCCATCTGCATTTGGAGAGCCTTGAGCTGAGCTTGCGATAGCTGATGTTCCAACTCGAGCTTCTGCATCGCGTCATGTTTGCGCTGAGACTGCTGCTGCAGGAGCCCGGAGATTCCGAACACGAAACCGTAGACGATTAGATCTGCTCCAAACCGGCTTAACGTGACGTAATTCAAAGAGGAGTATGCCTCCTTCCATGCAGGCCAGTGGTCCCCCGCACGCACCGTGAGCTGCAGCAGATTGATGTGGAGCAGACTCAGGACACTGCCAGACCCTAGCTGTAAAACAACGGTCTTGAACGAAAAACTGAAAATTTCTGGACGCCACCGTCCAAACAGCCACATGCAGACGGTGATCCCGGCCCACCATGACCACATCACCGCTCCATATGCAAGTGACGGGATAATCGGAATCCGAATAGTCTGGGGAGCTAGATAAGCATGGCATCCGAGGGCGGTGATGACGGCCAGCGCAGTCGTAGTGACGCCCACAACCAAGACTGCCCGAGCGTGAAGGCTGGTCAAGGCGGGTCCTCGTAAGCTCATAGGGTCATGATGTAGCTTCAGACTTGGCCATCCTTATTCTCACGACTGAGATGCCCCTGCTCCATATGCTGTAAGGTCTCCTAAACCTCACACTGGTAGACAGTTAACCTTTGCCTTGTTCTCTCCATTGAGCGAGAATCTTCTTTTCACGATCCACCGGCAAATAGTCTTTCCAGTTTGCCGGAGCGCCATTTGCAGCGCCGAACGTAGTGAAGCAGTCCTCCGCTGTCTTTGAAAACGGCCGAGTCTGCCATCCCGCTTGATACGCCTTTTCGCTGCTAATTCGAAATAGATTTCGAACATTTGCCTCTGGTCTCCATAACGGAAAGTTGCCCGAGTAAACTCCCAGCTCTTCGTCCGTCTTCAACCCTTCCTTAGCGAGAAACGGCCGCGGAATCCAAACAAACTCTGCACTGGAAGCGTTTGTCTCCTTACAATGATCCAGAAATGCAGCAAAGGACATTGATCTACCCGTAAGATTGAACGCTCCGAGTTTTCCCCGTTCGATAGCCAGCATGAGAAAGGCTCCAACATCTTTGACGTCAACGAACTCTACTGCATCCGTGCCATCTCCAGGTGCAATATGCTGGCCGCCGCTGCGGGCACGCATGAGCCAGGCGAATAAATCTGGAGAGCCACCACGTTCTCCCATAATGGGTCCAGGTCTTGCAACCGTCAACTTCGATCCCAATAACGCGTTCAGTCTGCGTTCACTCTCAGCCTTGTTGGACTCGTAATCTGGCTTACTGGGATTCCACTGACGAAGCGGGAAAGTTTCGCTGATATTCGGCTTTGGAAATCCGGCATAAGCGGCAACGGAAGAAACATACAGGTAATGCTTCGTTCGCGGACCGAGCAGCTTAGCTGCTGACTCAACCACGGATGGGTCTTGGGGCCACACGTCAACAACAACATCCCAATTGCGCCCAGTTAGGCCGGAAAAGTCTTCCTGCTCTTTCCGCGGGTCTCGCTTGCCTCGAATTTTCTCTACATTCGGAAAGAGACTCGGATTAGTAATGCCACGGTTGAACAACGTGACCTTGTGGCCGGAAGCAACGGCCTGAACAACCAAGGCGGGCCCAACAAAGCCCGTTCCTCCAAGAACTAAGATCGTTTTCTGAGGCGTAGCTGCCCCGAAGCTTCTAGATATGGCTGAAGCAGCGAGGCCGCATAGCCCCGAATTGAAAAAGTTTCGACGTGTGATCATCATGAGCTCCCAAGAAGAGAACAACAGGAAACTCTAAACCAATCCACCGATTTGCAGCAAACTCGCGTGTAGGACTGCGAATCGACATTTTTCTCCTGCGCATCGCAGGACAAGAGTTATTGTTCCTGAGCCGGTCCAGCACGGCGCTGCTAAGGCTTGGCCATTCGGGACCGGACTTGTCTAGATCGATAAATCCGCTGCAGTCGCTAGCGTTTATAAAAATTGCCTAAACGAGCGGTTTTGCAACACACGAGGTCCATCATGCATAACAATACCCTCTATACATCGCAAACAGAAGCGCAGAGCCTAGTGCGAAAAGCCTACTCTTGCCTAGGCTGGCGCTTGCTCCATAGCTAGCGATCAGGCAATTAGATGAGGGCAGGGTTTTCACTGCCCTCTGCTATTCCTCTCCAAAAGACACGGATACCGGGCCTCAGCACTTTCCTCGTGCTTACCTGGACGACTGGTCGCTATTCGATTCGCAGTACCTGCATCGGATCGATTCGCGACGCCTTCCATGCTGGAACGAGACAGGCTAGGGCTGCCACCACAAGCAGGCAAGCAGCCACAACAGCAAAGACCGCAGGATCAAGCGGCCGGGTTCCATAGAGCATTGACTGAATGAAACGCACCATCCCGACGCTCGCTCCAAGCCCCACGAGTAAACCAAAGAGTGCTGGACGGAGGCCGTCAGCCAACATCAAGCGCAGAACCTGCGCGCGCTCAGCTCCGAGTGCGATACGGAGGCCGATCTCGCCGGTGCGCTGTGTCGTCACATAAGAGAGAACTCCGTATAACCCTATACACGCCAGAATGAGCGACAACACTGCGAATGCCAATACCAAGCCTGCGCTCAGGCTCGCATTGCCTAATGACCGCTCAATGATCTGGTGAAGGGTAAGCACATCGGAAACCGGCAATGAGGGATCGAGGTGCGAAATTGCTTTCTGCACCGGAATGGAGAATATCAGCGGATCAGACGCCGTTTGAATCGCCACAGTTAGCCCTTCACCGCTGTTGCCGATGAAGGCGGAGACATACATCGTCGGCCTCGTGGGCTGGCCCACCTGATACAGCGTGTCAGCGACGACTCCTATGATTTCGTACTCGGCGTTACCGCGAGACGGAACGCGCAGATGCTTTCCAATCGGATCCTCGCCAGGCAAATACTGCTGAGCAAGCTGTCGGCTAACGATCACCCTCTTCGGATATCCGATTCGATCCTGATTGTCGAAGAGGTGTCCGCTTAAAAGGGGTATCTGTAATGCCCGGAAATATCCAGGATCGGCCAGCCGGTAGAGCGCTTCTGGCAGAGGCGTGCCCGGTGAGACCGAAGGATGCTCAGAAATTGCAAATGCATCCTCCTCCCCGGCACCTGCTCCGGGCAGTTGCGACCCGAGCGCTACCGCAAGTACCCCCGGCATACTTCGCACTTGTTGTAGCAGCGTTTCATTGAATGCATTCGCTTTTTCCGGACTATCGTATCTCTGGGCCGGCAGACTGTAGGACATTGTCAACACATTGTCCGTTGCGCAGCCTGTGTCCGCTGTGCGAAGACGCCAGAAGCTCTTCAGCAGGAGACCGCTTGCGACTAAAAGCACTACCGTGGCCCCAATCTCTACAGTAAGCAGTGTCTTCCGTAAAGCCGTGCGCGTTTGACTGCCTGCTCCACCACGTGAAGAAGCTTGGAGTACTGAGACGGCCTTTTTCCCCGTCGATGTGATGGCGGGCAGCAACCCCGCCAACAAAGCGGTTACAAACACGATCCCACAGGCGAATGCCAGCACTGCAGCATCGGCGCGGACACTCTGAGCGCTTGGAAGATTCGTCCATGAATCAACTAACCACTTCGTTGCCGTTAGGGATAAAAGCACCCCTGTCGCGCCGCCAGCAATCGAGATCAAGAGGCTTTCCACCAGTTGTTGACGAATCAGTGTTATACGCCCAGCTCCCAGCGCGTTTCTAATAGAGATTTCTCTTTGCCTCGCTGCAGACCGCGCTAGCAGGAGATTGGCCACATTGAGGCAGCCGATAAGAAGCATGCAAGCTACAGCGCAAAAGAGGATCAGTAACGGCTTCTTCACACCCTTAGCGAGGTCTTCTGTCAGAGTTATTGGCGCTACATCCTCAGCAACGGGCAAATTCCGGTTTTCCGAATGGAGCCGGTATTGCACTGCGCCCACTTCGCTCAGAGCACGCGCTAAGCTCACATCCGACCTGATTCGAGCTATCACATGACTGAAGTGAAAGTCATGATGCTGGAGGATCGCAGGCGGCAACCCCGTCTGGTATGGAACCCAGACCTGTACCTTGGCGTCGGGGTACGTGAACCATTTTGGAAGTACGCCTACCACCGTGTATGGCTTCCCGTCGAGATGGATTTGCCTGCCGAGAATCGATGAGTCGCCACCGAACCGACGCGCAAAGAAATTCCACGTAAGCATAACGGAGTCTCCGTTTGGCCGATCTTCACTTTGGAGAAATGTACGTCCGATAAGCGCGTGTACGCCAAGCAACGGAAACAAATTCCAACTCGAGCCGCCTGCCTCTAGCATTTCGGGTACCTCTCCGTGGTCGCCGGTTAATGAGAATCGCCACCAGCGCCACGCCGCCATGTCTCCGAAGCCGTGAGTCTGCGCGCGCCAATCGTAGTAATCGCCTGGAGAAACAGCATTGTAATTAAACTGCTGCACATTCATGCCAGGATCACGGAAATGCTCATAGAGCGTTATCAGGCGCTCGGGGTCGCTAAAAGGAAGCGGCCTCAAGAGAGTCGACTGCACGACTGTGAACAACGACGTTGCAGCGCCAATACACAACGCTATTACGAGGACTGCCATCAGTGAAAAGCCAGGCGAGAGGAACAGCGCACGTATGCCGACTCTCAAGTCGCGAAGAAGGTTCTCGATCATAGTCCAACCCCAGACATCGCGGGTGTCATCGCGGATGAGCGTCGGATTGCCAAGTGCTCGTAGAGCAGCATAGCGGGCCTCTTCCGGCGATAAGCCGCGTTCCTTCTGTTCTTCCTCTTCCAGTTCAAGATCAGACTGTAACTCTCGATTGAGATCCGCATCCCGTCTCCCCTTGTGCCACCAGTGCATTTCATCCCTCCTCGGCAACCGGCCACATGACGCGCGCTACCGCCTCCGCCATTTGCTTCCACTGCGACTCTTCGACTCGCAGCTGCTTTTTCCCCTTATCCGTAAGTCGGTAATACTTGAAGTCGCGGTTGCGATCTGATGCAGTCTCCCACTTGGATGTGACCCAACCCCGCTCCTGCAAGCGGTGTAGCGCAGGATAGAGAGAGCCATGCTGCATTTGAAGGAAATCATTTGTGGTTCGCTGAATATGCTTACCAATCTCATGACCATGCGCTCGGCCATGCAGAAGTGTTCGCAAGATGAGCATGTCTAGCGTTCCTTGAAGAAGTCCGTTTCGTTTTTCCATGGAAGAGATCCGACCTTCATTGTATGCGATGGAAGATAGTCGACCATCAATTGCTTCAGATCCAATCCCCCGAATTGGTTTGTCATTCATGTACCTTGAGACTCCTCACGCAATGAAACGCCCTAGCCTTTCTAGGAATTTGGAAGCATTCTTAGGTCCAAACGAGCAACTAACATAGATGTAATTACTCCGGGCGTCCTGATAGTAGAGAATCTGCTATTGAAGTCGCGTATGGTCGACGCTCTACCAGCGATACACAAGCAGGAGACTGCTGATTAGGAATTGCATATAGAAAGAGGGTTTGTTCGAATTTGAGATGCGACTGACCGGTAACGGAACTCCTTCGTTAGTCGCCAACCAGGCATTCGGGCATATTTATGAGCTGATCTTGGGATGAAGTCCTCTATACCAGTAAAGGCCTAAGGCGTGTACAAGTGTGACTAAATGGAACAACAACGCTATGCTGTCCACCTTCTGTCGATCGTTATTTCTGGTAGGTGCCCACAGCGCTTGCATCAGGAGCACATAAATGCCTGCTGGGCCGCCTACGGTGGTCAGCAGGACACGATTACCGATTGCCAACTTAGCCGTTCCTTTTCGGCGCGCGAATAGTCCCGGGGTTCTCAACTGAGTTGCGATTAGAATCACATTGGCCTAAGCGAGCCTGAACCGCACCTCCATTTACTGCGTTCCCGGGCGAAGCGCCTGAAGCAGCAACGATACGCCAGTCATAAAGAAATCAAAAGCAATGCCAGGCGTCGACATAACGAAACTGCCGCCAACCGAGACGGAGGCATTGGCACCCACGATCACCCAACAAGGACTTCAGAGATAAGTCAGAGGAGCGATCAGTTCATATCAACAAACCTCTATTGCCCCGGACCGGGGCGAACGAGGAACTGTGGCGACATCCTGTTGGGGCTGATCGTCCAAATATCTTTTACACTGAGATTTGGTTGTCAATAACATGAAAACACCCCCGAGAAGTCATTCCTATAGAAAGGACAGCGTACTTGCTTAAGCTGAAACGGGTCGAGATCCAAGGCTTTAAATCCTTCTATGACCGCACTGAAATGAAATTTAATGGTAGCGGGATCGCTGCCGTTGTCGGGCCTAATGGGTGTGGGAAAAGCAACCTAAGCGACGCCATCAGCTGGGTGCTGGGAGAGCAGTCTGCTAAGAGCTTACGCGGAGCACGGATGGAAGATGTGATCTTCGCCGGCACGCGAGACCGGAAAGCACTGGGGATGGCGTCGGTGAACATGACGCTGGTTCCTGATGATGTCGGAATTCAGGCGGCTGACGCGGTAGTTCCCGATGCGCGGGCAGAAGGCAACGAACACACAACACCCGAGGCTCTGCCAAGCCACGCAGCGCAAACAGCAGAGAAGCAAGGCGAGATCACCATTACTCGGCGGCTATACCGGTCAGGCGAAAGCGAATATCTGGTTAACGGCAAACAAGCGCGGCTGCGGGATATTCAGGATCTCTTTCTTGGCACCGGTCTAGGGCCGGAGAGCTACGCCATTATCGAGCAGGGTCGCATCGGGCAAATACTCAGCAATCGTCCGCAAGACCGGCGAAACGTCATTGAAGAAGCGGCCGGGGTCACGCGATTCAAAACGCGCAAGCGACTGGCGGAAGCTAAGCTGGAGGGCGCCAAGCAGAACCTGTCGCGCGTCTTCGACATTCTGGAGGAGGTTACGCGGCAGGCAAACTCATTGAAGCGCCAGGCGGCGAAAACCAAGCGGTATGGCGAGCTGAAGGAAGAAGCAACCGGCTATCTCCGGCAGGTGTTGGCGGCGCGATTTCAACTGGTTGAGCGCAATATGGCGCAAGTGACCATCGAGCTGAATCTGGCAGGGAGAGAGTTGGAGGCGGCTCAGGGAGCGATCGAAAGACAGGAGTCGGATCAGGCACGCGGACTCGAGTC
>CAXTWQ010000127.1:12424-13060 GCA_964248065.1 uncultured Bryobacteraceae bacterium
GCGTTTGCGGTCGGGCAGACATTGCGGGACGAGCGCAAGCAGCTTGGAGAACTGCGGGTGGAACTGGAACGGGCTCGCGGGCGAGTGGAGCATCAGACGCGGCAACTTGAGCAGATAGAAGCGCGGCTGGGAAACGGAGACCGGGAGGCGACAGCGCTGGAGGCGCAGGCTGAGGAACGGGCACGGGAACTGGAGGCGCAGGCTGCGGACTTGACGCGACTGGAAGAAGACTTTGCGCGGGGGCGGGCCGACCTGGACGCCAAGGCAGCAGAACGCGCCGGTGCACAAAGCCGGTTAAATGAGCAGGAACGAGGGCTGGAGGCAGCACGGCAACGGGTGATGCGGCTGCTGGGTGAGTCGTCAGGATTGCGCAATCGAATTGGCCAACTTGAAGCGCATATGGCATCCGCGGCTCGGGAGCGGGCGCGGGCGGAAGCGGCCGACCAGGGGTCAGTGAGCGATCAGAAGCGCATTCAAACTGTGAAGGCGCAGCTATCGGACAAATTGTCGGTCCGGCAAACGGAATTGATGTCGGTAACAGATCAGCGGCAGGAGGTAGAGGGCGAACTTCAATCCAAGCGGACGGAGCTTAAGCAATGCCGACAGGACGCCGATCGGTTGCGAAGCGAGTATTCG
>CAXTWQ010000128.1:0-13059 GCA_964248065.1 uncultured Bryobacteraceae bacterium
CGCTTAGCTTGATACGAATGGACGCAACCACGTGTTCGGGCGCACGGCTTAGAAAGGTCTCATCGCTCAGTTGACCTTTAGACTTTCGAATATTCAACTGTAGCTGCGCAACTTCCTTTGCGATGCGAGCCGGGTTCTCAGGTGCAGCTTTAGGGGCTTGAATCTGCAGGTCGAAACCGGTGCCTGACCGGGTCAGGGCAGCCTCCACTCTGCTGTTGAAATCGAGCTTCGCCAGAGCAGCAACCATCGCCAGATCGTCAGGCGCAAATGAAGTGGAAGTCTGTAAGCTTGCCGGTAACTCCGCTTTGGGATCGAGCTTGTGGTCCGCACGCAGCTCACGAGCTGCCTTCACAATCGCTTGCACCAACTGGAATCTCTGAACCAGTTGCGGGTTGACAGCTTCGGTCAACGCTTGCGGATAAGGGGCCAGAGAGATAGAGCCGCACGAACCCTCAGTCAGCCGCTGCCAGAGCTCTTCGGTAACGAACGGCATGATGGGATGCAGCAGCCGCAGCGCCGCTTCATAGATGGAGAGCGTTGCTTGCCAGTGAGCGTCCATTCCGGAATGTTCGCGGAATCGCAACTTCTTGACTTCGAGATACCAGTCGCAAAATTCACTCCAGATAAAGTCCCAGAGAGTTTGCGCCGCCTCGTGATAGCGGTGCACGGCAAGAGCCCGCATGACCGTATCGCGAGCCTGGTCGAAGCGATCATAAATCCACACGTCCTCGATCGCATCCGACTGCAGCGTAAGGCGCTCGGTTGGAGTCCAGCGGGAAATGTTCGACCGCTCCATATTCATGAAGAGCAGCCGGGACGCATTCCAGATCTTATTCGCAAAGTTACGGCTTGACTCGATGCGATCGGGCTTGAGTGCGATATCGGAGCCGGTGCCGGCCGACGTCAACAGCGCAATCCGAAGAGCGTCGGTGCCGGAAGCCTCGATGATCTCGAGAGGATCGACCACATTGCCCTTCGTCTTGGACATCTTCTGGCGTTCGGCATCGCGCACCAGACCGTGCATATGGACTTCGCGGAAAGGAACTTCGCCCGTCATTTCTAAACCGAGCATGATCATGCGCGACACCCAGAAGAAGAGGATGTCGAAGCCCGTGATGAGCAGCGAGGTTGGATAGTACGTGCGCAAGTCAATCGTCTCTTCAGGCCAGCCTAGGGTTGAGAAGGGCCACAGGCCGGAGCTGAACCAGGTATCAAGAACATCGGCGTCTTGTTCGACTTCTGTTGAGTGGCAATGCGGACAAGTCTGCGGAGTCTCGCGGGCCACCGTGATCTCTGAACAGTTGCGGCAGTGCCATGCGGGAATGCGGTGACCCCACCAAAGCTGGCGCGAGATGCACCAGTCGCGGATGTTCTCCATCCACTGAAAGAATACTGGTTCGCGGTCATCCGGAACAAAGCGAATGCGGCCGGAGCGCACCGCCTCCATCGCTTTTTCAGCCAGCGGCTTGGTGCGGACGAACCACTGCTTGGACACCAACGGCTCAATGATCGTTTTACAGCGATCGCACCGGGCCACGTTTACTTGATAAGGCTCAGCCTTGACCAGTTCGCCCGATTGCTCCAGGGCAGCAACGATTCGTTTACGTGCCTCAAAGCGATCCAGACCGGCATACTGTCCGGCCGCGGCCGTCATCCGCGCATCCTCACCGATCACTTTGATTGATGGAAGGCCATGGCGCTTGCCTGCTTCGAAGTCATTGGTGTCATGAGCAGGAGTTAGCTTCACAACGCCGGTGCCGAATTTCGGATCGGCCATAACGTCCGCAATTACCGGCACGAGGCGATCGGTTAAAGGAACATGCACGAGCTTGCCGTGCAGATGCAGATAGCGCGGATCATCAGGGTGAACAGCCAGAGCGGTATCCCCCAGCATGGTTTCCGGACGCGTGGTGGCAATCGTCAGACCCTCAGCTGAATCGGCCAGCGGATAACGGATATGCCAAAGGTGTCCGTCAATGGCCTGGTGAGTAGTCTCGACATCGGAGATGGCGGTCTGACAGCGCGTGCACCAGTTGACCATGTACTCGCCGCGATAAATCAGCCCGCGTTCCCACAGGCGAACGAAAGCCTCGCGAACAGCCCGCGACAGACCCGCATCCATGGTGAAGCGTTCGCGTGACCAATCGACGCTGGCGCCTTCCCGTCGGATCTGATTGTTAATGCGACCGCCGTACTCCTCTTTCCACTGCCAAACCCGGCGTTCAAATTCGGCACGGCCCAAGCCCTGGCGAGTAAGCCCCTCAGCAGCCAATTGGCGCTCCACTACCATTTGCGTGGCAATGCCGGCGTGATCGGTTCCCGGCAGCCACAGAACCGCTTGCCCTTGCATGCGATGCCAGCGCGCCGCGACATCCATGATGGTGTGGTCGAGCATATGCCCGATGTGAAGCGAGCCTGTAACATTCGGTGGCGGAATCACCATCGAAAACACGTTGCCGGGCTGAGCGGCGGCCGGGTCTGCCTGATAGAGGCGCGATTCAATCCACCACTGCACCCAGTGCGGCTCCAGGCGCTGGGGCTCGTACACTTTCTCAAGTTGCATGGGAAATTTCAGCGTAGCACCTGAAAAGCATTGTTTCTGGAGGGTAACGCTGAGATGTGATTAAATGGAAAAGACTTGGCGTGAGCAAGGTCAGATGCTCCTCAGTAGCTCAATGGCAGAGCATTCGGCTGTTAACCGAAGGGTTGTAGGTTCGAATCCTACCTGGGGAGCCAACAAATCATACACTTGGGTTTGTTAGGTTCTGGTCCGTTCCCTCCTGTTTGTCCAAAAAACCAACGCCGCTCCCAGCATCGTCTTGCAGGAACGACAAAACAAGCATGTCTTATTTTGTAGATAGACCCGGGTATGGACACCTGTTCTAGCCGTGGTCTGTCTTAGATCACCGAATGGTCGTCCACGGAACAGTTAACGGGAGCATGACAGCCGGCGTGACTGTAAATACCCTGGACGAAAAGCGTGGCTGTGAAAGCTTCGACAAGCACTGAGGTTGGTGAGCGGCAGGCGCCAGCACTGCCGTCGGGCCTCGCGCGCATAAAACTAAGATTGTTTGTCACGTCGCAAGCACCCTATGGCACTCTTGATTTGAACGAACGCAGAGCGGATTAGTTTTTTGCGCTTCCTGACCAGATGCTATGGGAGGAACCGCTGCTGTTGAAAAACTCGGAGCGTTGCCGATAGAGCCCTGGACGTTCGGTTGTAGAGCTGGGAGAAGCTTAAGAAGCTGCTCCCTCCAGTTTTCGAAGGCAGTCTCGGGTGCAAAATTTGATCAGCGCCACCAGCTCCCGCAACTCCTCGCAGCTCAGGCTTCGAACCTCTTGTTTGAACAAATTTATATCCATGGTGCCGGCTCGCCGCAAGTTGAGGATTCGATGAACCTGGTCCGAAACGTGCGGGGGGGGAACAATTCCATGATTTCAGGATTGAGCTTGCCGGGGGCTAGCCGCTATCCGGAACACTACACACGAACTTTCCCTTGTCTCCGGTGCGATAACCGTATTGAAAGAACAGTCCTCCTGATGCAACCAGGTTCGGCTTTCACAAGCCCCTTCCTACCCGCCTTAATCACTAGGGCAGGGAACCCGGCTCCCCAGTGCTTCCCCAAATTCTTTACCGTTCACATTCGCAACCCCAATACCCGGTCCGCCTATGGTCACGTAGCGGGTTCATTTTTGCACTAGTGCGAGGAACGCGGCCTGGCCGAGCTGCGCCAGGCGCAGCCGATTTATGTTGCGGCGTACGTGAAGCAGTTAGGGGCGGGAACGCTCGGCGCGCCACTGTCAAGCAACATCTCGCCCGCTTGCAGCGACTCCACAACACTGGTTGTATCAATGATTTTGCGAATGTCCTCGGGAAAGTCAAAGAACGGAACCACCCGCCGCCAATTATGCTCCCAGATGTCGGCCACCACCTAGTCTTTGGGGTACTAACACCGGAACTCGGCCAGCGCGGCTTCGGCGCGCTCAACGCATCCAGTACTTGGCACCCTTGTTGCCATTGGCCTACAGACTTCAGCAGCGATTCTTGCGCTTCCATGTTGATCCAAATAGCCGTGTACAATGCCCGGTTCTCCACCTTGCCGTCCTGGCGCGTCTTCACTATTAGCGCATCCAAATACACGATCGGGTACGGGCTTCCAGCGGCCGATCCTGCCAGGTTTCACCTCTTACAGAACGCTGTCGGTGACCTCCGAGATCCATGCCGCACTGACTTTTACGCTCTGTAGGTCATGCAAGTGGTGTGCACGCTGCTATTGCTGGGGCTGCCGACGGCTTCCGTTTGTTTTTTCAGGCTGTTTGCCAGAAGGAGGCGTTTGACATATAGTTCATGGTTGATGCTCCGAAATCCCACACGCCGGGATGCAATGCTCCTTCCGATCATCGTTGCTTCCAGCGGCTGTATTCGCAAGCAAACCCGGATGACCGTCGGCTTTTCACAAATGGAGAACAACAACCCATGGCGGATTGCTGAAACAAACAGCCTCAGAACGGAGGCGCCCAAACGGGCCCACGCCTATGAAATCGTGATCACGGATGCACAGGGCCAGACCGCAAAGCAGGTGGCAGATGTCGAAGATCTCATCGCACGTAGAGTATCGGCAATCTTCCTCGCTCCTCGGGAATTCGAAGGCTTAGAACCGGCGCTTGAGTCCGCCAGGGAAGTCCGGATTCCCGTTTTTCTGATAGATCGCGAGGCGGAAGGAAAAGCGGGTTTGGATTACGTTTCGTTCTTAGGCTCCGATTTCATCAAACAGGGCTACCGCGTGGCCGACTGGCTGATTCGGCACACTGGCGGACGTGCCTCAATCATTGAACTGACGGGAACTGCCGGCTCGTCGGTAGCGCGTGACCGTTCGCTGGGCTTCGCAAGCCGGATCGAGACAGAACGTGGGATGCGGATCATTGCTTCTCAAAACGCGGACTTCTCGCGCAACGCGGCACAAAGCGTTATGGAAAACATCGTGCAGGCGCGAAGGACCGAGATCACGGCCGTTTACTCACACAGCGATGAGATGGCGCTCGGGGCAATTCAGGCCTTGAAGAGCGCAGGTCTCAGACCCGGGAAGGATGTTACAGTTGTCTCGATTGATGGGGAAAAGGCCGCTCTTGAAGCTATAGTGCGGGGCGAAATGGGCGCTACAGCAGAATCAAATCCCCGGTTCGGGCCACTGGCTTTCGACACGCTTGAGAAGTACCGGCAAGGCGAGAAGGTCCCACCTAGAATTACACTCCAGGACAACTTCTTCGATGGGAGCAACGCCGCCCAGTATGTCTCGGACGCATTCTGATTCCCCAGCCTTATCTCTGAAGCAGATAACCAAAAGCTTCTCAGGCGTTCGGGCGCTCTCAAGCGTCGATTTTGATGTGAAAGCTGGTGAAGTTCATGCGCTGGTTGGAGAAAATGGCGCTGGTAAATCGACCCTCATCAGAATCCTAACGGGCGATCTACAACCGAACGAAGGAACAATCGAGCTGCACGGTCGAAGAGTTCGCTTTCGCAATCCGGAGGAAGCGCAGGCGGCGGGGATAGCGGCTGTCTACCAGGAGAGTCCTCTCCTCGAATTGCGTACGGTTGCGGAAAACATTTACTTCAATCGGGAGCCCCGTCGCAGGGGTTTGATCGATTGGAACCGTATGAAGGCGCAAACACGGGAAGTACTCAGCGCTTTAGGGCTGGACATTGATCCTGAAGCGAGAGTGGGTGATCTCAAAATTGCGCTGCGCCAGATGGTGTGCATCGCAAGGTGCTTCTCGCTGGGATCGAAGATCGTGGTGCTCGATGAAGCTACCAGCGCCTTATCCGCACAAGAGGTCTCGGTCCTGCAGGCGCTTGTTCTTAAATTGAAGACGCAAGGCGTAGGCATTATCTTTGTCAGTCACCGCTTTGATGAACTCTATTCCTTCTGTAATCGCGTCACCGTTTTACGAGACGGTAAGCTCGTCGGAACGCATCATCTCTCAACGCTCCATCGCACTGACCTGGTGTGCCTGATGCTAGGAAAGCAGCGCGAAGAGGTTCGTTTCGGAGCCACTGCTTTTCGCGTTTCCCGCGCTGTAGAGGCAGGGTCTGCACCCGTGTTACAAGCGGAAAATTTGTCCAGGCAACCACGTTTGAGGAACGTAAGCGTCGCGGTTGAACCTGGTCACATCGTTGGGCTTGCCGGGCTGCTCGGCTCCGGCCGGAGTGAGACGGCGCGAGTCATCTTCGGCGCAGATCGTGCGGACAGCGGCACCGTTGATCTTGCCGGACATAGAGTCACTCTGCATTCCCCTCGCGATGCGATCAGGAGTGGAGTGGCGTTTGTTGCTGAGGATCGAAAGACTGAAGGCATCTTGCCGGACGCCTCTGTCGCTGATAATCTGACCCTGGCAGCGCTACCGCTCCTCAGCCGGTTCGGCTTTATCTCGCGCCGACGTGAGAGGCAAGTCGTCGCACATTTCATCCACACCCTTCGAATCAAAGCCTCACATCCGGCTCAGAAGATGGCTCAGTTGTCCGGCGGAAATCAGCAGAAAGTTCTTCTTGCCCGCTGGCTGTGCCGGCGGCCGAAACTGCTGATCTTAGATGAGCCGACCAGGGGTATCGATGTGGGCGCGCGTGCCGAAATCCAGTCAACCATTAATGCACTGGCTGAAGATGGCTTAGGCGTGTTGATGATATCGTCCGAGCTGGAAGAATTGATTGAAGCATGTTCCCGAATCGTAGTGCTGCGCGATGGACGGCAGGTAGGCGAGCTGACTGGAAGTGCCATTTCCCAGCAAGCCATTATGGCTGCCATGGGCGGGATGGCTGATGCCCCATAGCTCGTTGCTCCGGCAAAGCTTGCCGCTTCAGTTCCGGCGCCCACAGTTCCTCGCTCCCCTGGTCGCTTTGTTGTTCCTGATTATCGGCAACGTGATATTCACGCACAACTTCTGGGCTCTAAGCAATGTATGGAACATACTCATCCAAGTGGCTCCGACAATGCTTGCTGCAATCGGCATGAGCTTAGTAATTGCAACCGGGGGAATCGATCTTTCCATCGGCTCGCTGATGGCAATCGCCTCTGCGGTCACCGCTACCAGCCTGGGGCATGGAATGCTTGCCGCCGTCCTGATGGGCTTAAGCGTAACGCTTGCAATTGGAGCACTCAACGGAACTTTGGTAGCGAAGTTGAGGGTCCAACCAATTATCGTGACGCTGGCCGTCCTCATCGGGGGACGAGGCGCTGCACAGGTCATCAGCGAGGGAGGACGGCTTATTCCTATCAGCAACGCCTCGTTCGAACAATTGGGAAGGGGCCGGCTGGGCCAAATTCCGATCCAGGTTCTGGTTGCGATTGCAGTGGTGTTGGCTGCCGGTGTCATCTTGCGCCTTACGGTGCTTGGAAGATACGTGCTTGCCGTCGGCGGAAACGAAAAAGCCGCTGCACTTTCAGGCGTACCTGTTTCAGCGACCAAGATCGCGGTATACGGAATTAGCGGAGTCCTGGCCGGCTTAGCAGGACTGATTGAAACTGCGCGTTTGGGCGCAAGCGATGCCTCAAGAGTAGGGCTAAACATGGAGTTGGACGCGATAGCTGCAGTCGTTGTTGGCGGTACTCTTCTGACCGGAGGCACGGCGACCGTGATCGGCACCGTTCTGGGCACGTTGATTATTCAGGTGATCACTACAAGCCTGAACATGCTGCTAGTTCCCTACGCGTGGTCTCTTGTGGTGAAAGCCGCCGTCATTCTCGTCGTCGTCTATCTGCAGGGGCTCAGGCCCTCATGAGCGGCCTGCGCGCATGGAATTTCGCAAGCTCCTTCCTTCGAAAACGAGGGGCATTGATTGGGCTCTTATTGCTGGTGGCGTTAGGCACACTGCGCTACGAAGCCTTTCTAACACCCGAAAACCTGCTGAATGTCGTTCGCCAGAACAGCATGGTCGGCTTGGTAGCGCTGGGTATGACGTTCGTGATCCTGACTGGTGGCATTGATCTTTCGGTAGGATCTCTCGCCGCGGTCGCCGGAGTTGCTGCCGCCAGTGTCAGCAGGTACGGCTTTCTCGCTGGTGTCGGCTTCGGAGTGCTCTGCAGCACTCTTTTAGGGTTGAGCAACGGTCTGTTGATCGCAAAAGGCCGCATTCCTCCCTTTCTCACAACCCTTGCCATGATGATGGGCGCACGCGGAATTGTGCTCGCCTGGACGGGCGAACAGTCCGTCAGCATTAACCGCGCCTCAACCGGATTCCATTGGCTTGGCCGCGGGCACGTCGGGCCTCTTCCCGTTCCGATCCTGGTACTTGCGGTCTGCTTCACAGTTGCTTGGATCATGCTCGCGCATACCCCATTCGGCAGACACGTTTACTCTCTCGGCGACAACCTTCAAGCAGCGCGCCTGATGGGCTTAAACACGGAGCGTTTGCGAATTGTCGTATACGCTCTCAGCGGTCTGCTCGCGGGATTGGCCGGTATCATCCTTGCCTGCCGGTTAGGGGCGGCCCAGCCGGTTGCAGGTACTGGATGGGAGCTGGATGCAATCGCAGCCGTCGTCATTGGCGGCACACGGCTGACCGGGGGAGAAGGCGGTGTTCAATTGACAGTGATTGGCGTTCTGCTCTTCGGAATCATTTTTAATCTGATCAATCTGGAGGGCACAATCAGTTCGTGGTGGCAGGGCGTGCTGCGCGGTGTGTTCTTACTAATTATCGTGGTCCTCCAGAGCCGCTTCAGCAGAGGCCAACGCACTACATAAGTCTGGGGATGTAGTTACTCCGCTCCCATCACCAGACCTTCAATATCATGCTTCTGCGTGACGGGTACCAGTTTGTCAACCACGCGGCAAACCAGCCGATCCCGAACCGATTGGGGCAGAGCGGCATGATAATCAGCCGTCACCATCATGTCGTGCAAGGCAGCGTGTCCGGCGCCTGGCGCGTCCATTCCGATAACTAAGACCGGGCGGGCAATGGGCGAAGCGTGCGCCGTGCCTCTATGCATGGTGAGCGCCGAGCGGCATGACACATCGCCCATTTGCGGAAACTTCCTCACCCCCAACTCGGAGTACCGGGAGAAGGTGGCAGGGTCCGGAAACATCTCATGTTTCCACGAACGCCCGTCCTCCCACTGCGTCCCTGGAGCCACTTCAAACGGCCCCATGTCCGGTGTCACATCCACTCCGGTCAGGTTGAACGCAAGCGACGTGATGACGTGGTTTTCGTAGGATTCCTTTGGCGATGGAAAGTCGCGGTGCCAGGGCTGGTTTTTTGCACCCTGAAACGGCGTATCGAACCCCACCTCGACAATCTGATACTCAGGGCCCAACACCTCCTCCGCCATCGCGGCGATCCAGGGATGGGTTACAAGATCCACAAATCCGCTGATCGCCTGTGGATGCACCTCCACATACCAGCGCCGTGGCCCTCTACTGACCGCGCCCCCGGGACGCTGTATCGCCTCCCAGAAAGCATTCGTCATATCTTCCCTAAGCTGCTCGACAAATTCGCGGGAGAACGCGCCCTTCTTCCCCACCACGCCGTCGCGATTGAGGGTAAGCACGTCCTCGCTGACATTCTCAGCCAGGGTAGCCAGTCCAACACTCATTGCCATTGCTCTATCGTCTCGCACCTTTAAGTCTTGCCGGAATTCGGAGAGAGTTCAAGCACATTCTAGGTTAGTCGCGGCCCGTGTAGTCTGACTGCCCTACCAAGATATAAGGAGGCTGACGTTTGCATTGGATAGCACTGTAAAATTGCGACCTACTTGACTGAGAGCTGTGTAATGCGAGTACCCCAATTTCCGAGCGGTGCCCGAGTGTTGCCACAAGTTGGGTCAGCAGTGTATTGCGCCACTGTGCAAACCTGGCCGATGTACTCATTCGCCAGCCAGATTGACGAGCCATCCACGACGGCTGCGCCGTAGTCTCCCCAACGAGGCCGACCGGCCGGAGCAGGAGGATACTGGCTAAATCCGTCCTGGGGACCTGCGCCTGCTCCTGCAATCTGAACCGGGCCCGCACCAGCGATTGCATCCACTCCGCTAAATCCGGCAGAAGGGAAATAATCCGGACCGACGACGGTGAAGCCGATTGCACCACGACCGCTCGGAGTCACGGCAACAGCCGGGTACGTTACATTGTTACCAGGAAGATCAATGTAGCCTTGCATCTGCACTTTACCGCTCGCAGCTCCTTGCGGAATGATGACGAAGTATGCAACCCCAGCAAACACGTTTTGCCCATCGGTTGTGACTCCGGTATCAAGAGCGGCCCAAAGTTTACCGTTCGCGTAGTAAACCTGCTGCATGCGGGAATCGTTGCTGTCGAGAGGAGTTACGGGGTAGCCGCGCAACTCTCCTTGAGGGTGAGGTCCATCTTTTTGCGCTGAAACTGGCGGGATGCCATAAGCTTCCGTATCGACGAAGCCACTGGTCAGAGATACCGCGGGAGTAGCGCTGTCAAGTGAGGAGGTATTGGTCAGTGTCCAGATCCGAATATGGCTGCTAGTGCCGCTATCGGCGAAGACTGCATCGGAGCTCAACAACCGCTCCGTTCCGCCATTCTCACTGACGTAATCTCCCGGATTTGAAACGGCGGGCCAAACGGTAAAACCGGGGTTACCCTGGGCATCGGCATAGTCGCTTGTATTAAAAAGCGCGTATTGCACCGGCCCTCCAGCGGCGAGCTCGCGCTTGGAGAAAGCGTAAATCTGTGCACCATAGAAACCGTTGCCCAAAGTTGCGAACTCATTCGTGGTGATGTACAAACCATGTGCATCTGCGCCTAAATGCGGGTAATCACCAAGGCAGTATCCTCCGTCACACCCGTGGTTAGGCGTTCCATCTTGGCCGTTGTTTGAGACGTCGATCCGGTAAATTGTCCAGCTACCCAGCGGGCTGGAAGTGTTACTGACAGCTAAGTCCAGGTGGGTTGTGCCGCTGAGCGCGGATGTGGTGCCTTTCCGATCTAATGTGAGAACAAGGTGGAACCATCGCTGAAGCTGAGCATCGTAATAAGAACTAGGATCGGTGATGTCGGGACCAAACTGGCCAGTAGCTCGGTTGTAGGCTGGCGCGTAGCCGTAGAAACTATTGAGGTCCACCGGCCCGGTGAGCGGCTTACCTTGCGTGTCGAAAATGCGCAGAACGTCATTAACTGACTCGAGCACATATCCATTGCCGACCGACAAACCTTGATCGGGCGGCTCGACCGTGAACTGATTTCCATTGTTTGCATACCGCTGCTGATAGAGGTTCAAACCATCGAAGCTCTTGTTGAGCTGCGGATTGGATTTCGCGTGATGTCCGTTTGCAGAACTGACTCCCACACCGTGCTTTTTCGCAATGGACCGGTTTATCAACACAGCGCCGGTTGCGTCATTGCCGGAGTCGGAATCAGTAGATAAGGCAGGATCTGTTTCTACCGGCTGCTGAGAAGTATTTGAGGCTTGCTGAGTATTGCCGACGGAAACAACCGCTGACGGTCGAAGATGAAAAGCCGTCTGTGCGTGGCCTGTGGGTTGTTGCAAAAGAGCGGTTATAAGGAAAGCAAGGAAGCTTCCAACTTTTTGTTTGGACATTACTTAAGCTCCAATAAGAGTTAGCTGTATAAGAACGAGTTGAATTGTATCCTACGTCACGTGTCTTCCCCTGCTGTGCTGCTAGTTTCTTGCGCGCCGATTCTCTCTATCCCCGCGATATGCTGACACAGCGCATTCTGCTGAAAGGCTTGGTTCAGTTCGCCTCTACCACCAGAATGCGCCCACCGACCGCACACAACTCTTCATAGAGAGTTGTGAATAAGCGTTTGGCGAATCGGCTCTAGCGGCTCTCATTCTCTTCGGTCAATTGTGGGAGCATCTTTCTCACGGTGACTCAGATGTTGAGGCAGCCCGATGCCATACTCGGCCAGCAAACCATGAATTTAGTTGCTGATTTGTGTTCGCGTTCCGACTAAGCGGCTTCACACTCGATGTGGCACTTGCATATTCGCGGCTCCACTGTCCTTTTCGGCACAAAGCGCATCTGTGGTCGGCTGCTCGCCCAATCCGATGCACGCGCTTTTCGGGTTATGTAGGGATTTCACCAATCACGAAGCAAAGCGGCAGAAGCAGGCGTGTCTCCATACGTTGTAAATGTAATCACCGCATTCGAGAGGCTTCCTACCACTAGGCTCGAACGAGCGTTCAACGAGATGTCAACAGCAGGTCGCACTACCAGCGTTTAAACAAGCAGGACACAATCACGGGCGGGCGCTGCGAGATGTATGTGACCGATTAATTTCTCTTTCGATGGCGGTACTAAGAACCGGAGTTCCATATAGTGCCGACCTCCACAGGCGATCGGTTCACAGCCGGACTTGAGTTGTGCTTGTCAAGTTCCGCAAAAAGGAACTGAGTAAACCTGCCTTTCTAAGGGGTTGAGGTTTAGGCCGCATCGCCGAGGTTTCGGCGAGCTTCCTTTTTCATCTCGGCTAGCGGTTCCATGTTGAGGTACTGCATGGCCTCGATCCAGTTCTCGTCAATTTCAACAGCCAAGGCTCGCACCAGGCGCAAACAGGCAGCTGCATTCGGGAAGATGCGGACCACCAACGTCCGACGCTTGATCTCCTCCATCAACCGTTCCAGCATGTTGGTGGACTTCATATTCTTGTGATGCTGACGCGGCAAGCAATAGAAGCTCAACGTCTCTTCTATGTTCTCCTCCACCCATCCGCAAAGCTTGCCATAGCGCTTGCCCCACTTGGTCAGCCAAGCCGCCAAGTCCCGCCGTGCTTCCTGGGCATCACGCCGATCATAGATCCAGCGCAGCTCTTGCAAACAATCATCGTCGGCTTTGCGCGGCAGGTAATCCAAAGCGTTCCGCAGGAAATGAACATAACAGCGCTGCCAAACTGCTTCCGGCAGCACTTCCTGAATGGCTTTCCGAAGACCCGCATGGTCGTCGCTGACCACGAACTCGACCCCGTGCCAGAGCGCCCTCGCAAGCCGGTCAGCAACTCTAGCCAACTGGAGAGGCTTTCCCGGCTGGCCGACTCTACGGCCACCACGCTACGCTTGCCTTCCCAGTTGATCCCGATCGC